>JANNIY010000182.1:0-3986 GCA_031405455.1 Deltaproteobacteria bacterium
CAACGTGTTGCGGATCGCACCAACGGGGGAGATCACCCAGATCATGGGCCAGGACGGCATCGAGCCGGGGATCCGTCTGGGTGCACCCACCGGTCTGGCGGTCGATTCCAAGGGCAACGTCTACGTCACCCGCGCAGGCAGCTACAGCGTGTATCGGGTTACATCCGACGGTGTGATCACCCGAATCCTAGATCAGGCGGGCGACAACGCGGGGCATCCCCTGTTGGCGGTGCGCGAGGTCAGGGTCGACGCGCAGGATAACGTGTTCGTTTCGGGCCTTGGCAGCAATAACCTGTTCCGGTTCACGCCTGCCGCCTCGAGCGCCCCGCTACCGACGAGAACGAAGTAGCGGCGAAGCCGCCAGGTTCACGCGGCCCCTTCTGCCCGCGCAGAAGCGGCGGCTACTTCTGCGCACCCGGAACGAACTTGCCGCTGAGCCAGGCCTCGAGCATCGCGTTCACCTCGGCGGGGGCATCCTGTTGCACGAAGTGCGAGGCATCGGGCAGGTAGCGGAGCGTGAGATCCTTCACGAAGCGCTCGGTTCCGAAGCTCGTGGCCTTGGTGAGGGCCACGTCCTGCTCGCCCCACAAGAAAAGCGTAGGCGTCTCGATCACCGGGAAGCCGAGCTTGCGCTGGCGCTCCGCGCCGCCGCCGCGCACCAACGCGCGGTAGTAGTTCACCATTGCGCTGGCGGCGCCGGGCTCGAGCCACGAGCGGCGGTAGCTCTCGATCACGGCGTCCGGAAAATTCTCGGGATGCTGCGTCCCGGTGCGAAAAACGCGCGCGAGCGGCCGGCCGCCGCCGCGCGTGAGCAGAAACTCCGGCAGGCGCGGGAGTTGGAAGAAGAGCGCGTACCAGGAGCGGCGCAGCTGCTGCCAGGTACGAAAGGCTTTCGCCGACGCGCCCGCGTGCGGAACATTCAGGATCACGAGCCGATCGAGTGGCCGGATGCGCCGCATCGCGAAATACCAGGCGATGATCGCGCCCCAATCGTGCGCCATCAAAAGCGTGCTGCGCGCGCCCGAAGCGTCGATCAGGCCCGCAACGTCGTCCATCAACGTCTCGATCGCATAATGCTGCGCCCCCGACGGCCGCTCCGTCTCGCCGTAACCCCGCAGATCGGGCGCCCAGACCCGGTAGCCCAGGCGCGCGAGCAGGGGGATCTGGTTGCGCCAAGAGATCCAGCTTTCGGGAAAGCCGTGCAGGCACAGCGCGAGGCGATCGCCCTCACCGCACTGCGCGACGTGAAAGCGCAGGCCATTGGCGCGCACCGAGAGGTGCTCGATCGCGGGCTCGCGGGTGGACGCCTCGGTCACGCGCCGACGCTAGCGGAGCCCCCCTGCACGCGCCGGAGCGCGAGCGCCGTGAAATCGTCGGATTCGAGCTGCAGCGGCACGGCCATCAGGTTGAAGAAGTTTCCGATCGCGTTGAGCCAGGTGATTTCCACGATCTGCTTCTCGGTCACGTGTTTGCGCAACCTCTCGAAGACGGCGTCGGACGCGCTGCGCTGGCGGGTGATTTCCCCGGTGTAGGCCAGCACCGCGCGTTCTCGCTCCGAAAACAGCGCGCTCGTCGCAAACTCGGGGAGCGCCTTGAACTTCGCGAGCCCGATGCGCGCTTGCACGGCCTGGGCCATGTGGAGATCGGCGCAAAACGTGCAGCCATTGAGCTGCGAGCTCTGTGTGGTGATGAGCAGCCGCAGCTCGGGCTCGAGCGACAGCCCGCTCTCCATGGCGCGCACGATCCAGACTCCCGGCCAGGCGATGGCGGGAGAGCGCGCGTAGATCACCGTGAGCGAACTCATCACGCGGCCGAGTTGGCGCCGGCTCAGCCAGTAGGCGATGCGCATCAGGAATCCGCGGGGCTCAGTGATCGGTTCGAGTCGCATGTTCCACTCCTTCGCGCCGGCGCGCGCTGACGGTTGCGGCGATCAGCAGCAGCGCCGGCAGGTAGACACCAGGAAAATCGAGCAGCACGTGTTCGAGCTCGACAGCCTCGCGCAGCGTGTCGAAGACGTGCAACGCCGCGTGCGCGACATAGAAAAACGTGCCCACGACGGCAAGCGTGAAGCGCCGCTGCGGCGCCAGCGCGGCCCATACCAGCGCGACGCCGATCGTCGCGAAGGCGCAGCCGATGTCGCGCACGAAGTGGGGATTGAAGGGGCCGAAATCCGGCACCGCTGCGGGCAGCTCGTGATACCAGTGCAACGGAGCCGCGAGCATCCAGGCGGCATTGCCGAGCGAGATCAGACCGAACCCCCAGAAGAGCCAACCAGGCCCATCGCGGGGAAGCAGGGATTTCATGCAGCCGTCCTCCGATCGCGACGCGCGCGCCCGGCCGCGTGCGCACGGGTAACGATCGCGCCGAGTTCGCCGATGCCCTGCTCGATCTCGGGCGGCGCGAGCCGGGAGAAAGCGAGGCACAGGCTGGTCGCCGCTGCGCCATCGGTCGTAAACAACCCGCCTGGCGTGTAGGCGATGCCCGCGGCGCGGGCGTCCGTGCGCACGCGCTCGGGATCGGCGCCCTCGGGCAACGTCAGCCACAGCATGCTGCCGCCTGCGGGCGGAACCACCTGTGTGCCCGGCGGCATGTGCGCGGCGATCGCGGCGAGCAGCGCCCCGCGACGCGACGCCGCCTGCTTGCGTACGCGGCGCAGGTGCCGCTCGAGGCCGCCGTCGCTGATCAGCGTCGCGAGGGCTGCCTGCGTCACGATGTCGCCGCCGAAATCCGCCGCCCAACGCGCCAGCGCGAGGCGCGCGAGCAGCTCCGGCTCCGCGACGACGTAGCCCACGCGGACACCGGCGAACAGCGCCTTCGAGAACGTCCCGACGTAGATCACACGACCCGCGCGATCGGCGGTCTTGAGCGCCGGGATCACCGGACCGCCCCAACGCAGCTCGCTGTCGTAATCGTCTTCGAGCACGGGCATCTGGTATTCGTCGGCGAGCTCGAGGAGATGCCGCCTGCGCGTCTCGGAGAGCGACACGCCCGTCGGCGCCTGCACGGCGGGCGTCGTGAAGAGAAGCTTCACGCGGCGCGTGCGCAAAATCCTCGCGAGCTCGTCGGTGCGCAGGCCCTCGCCATCCACCGGCACCCCCACGATGTGCGCCTCGCAGGCGGCAAACGCGAGCGCGGCGCCAAAATACCCCGGTTGCTCCATCACGACGGTGTCGCCCGGGTCGACGAGAAGGCGCGCGACCAGATCGATCGCCTGCTGCGCGCCATTCACCACGACGACGCCGTCGGCGCTGCACGCGATGCCACGCGCGGCGAGCGAACGCGCGATCGCTTCACGCAGCGGCCCGTAGCCGCGCGCGTCGCGTTCGTCGGCGAGGCCGCGCAGGCCCTGGCCGAGCGCGCGGGACCACGCGCGCCGCAGTTCGGGGCCGGGAAGCGCAGCCGTATCGACGCGGCCGGCGCGGAAATCGAAACGGATTGCCGAGCGCTGCGCCTCGCCCGCGAGGCCGCGCGGCAACACCACCGCGCGCGCGCGCCGCGCGAAGAGCCCGTTCCAGGCGAGGCCGCGATCGAGCACCGGTGCACTGCGCGGCTCACCCGTGCCCCCGCGCGCGACGAAGGTTCCGCGGCCCACGTGCGAACGCAGCCAACCCGCATCGACGAGCGCCTGGTAGGCCTGGTTCACCGTGTTGCGCGAGAGGTCGAGACGCTCCGCGAGATCCCGGCTCGCCGGCAGGCGCTCGCCCGGCAGCAGCCGGCGGGCTTCGATCAGCCCGCGCAGGTGCGCTTCGAGCTGACGGTAGAGGGGGCCGCCGTCCACAGCAGGCTGAAAGGCGAGTTCGAGCACCCGCTCAGGCTAGGGAAACCAATTCGGTGCTGAAAGAGCCAATTTGGATGGAATGGAGGGGGCCAATCCGGCAGGCCGGCTCAGCCGGCGAAGCCGAGGTAGAGCACGCCCGCGAAGGCCGCGAGCCAGCCGTGCAGCGCGGCGCGGGCGAGGGGGCGCGGCGCCAGCGCGGTGTCGAGGC
>JANNIY010000183.1:0-2465 GCA_031405455.1 Deltaproteobacteria bacterium
GCGAGCGCGACGAAACGTCCGGTCGCCAGCCGTTTCAGCGTTTCGGAGACGCTCGCGCGGCCCGCGAGCGGGATGTCCCAGGCGGCGTTGCGCCACACGACGGGAGCAATGACGAGCGCCGCGGGCACGAGCAGCGCGAGCGCTGCGCGAAAGAACGCCGGCCAGGGGCGCGTCGCGGCAAGTCTCGTCGCGGGCCCCGCGGTCTGCGTCGCCCAGCCGGGCAGCAGGCGCAGCCAGACGAGCAGCAACGGCAGCAGCAACAGCACACCGCCGCGGTGGAGCGCGCAGAGGCCCACGAGCACGCCCGCGGTGCTCCACGCGAGGGAGCGACCCGTGCGCCCCGCGACGAGCAGCCGCCAAACGAGGGCGGTTTGCAGGAACGCATCGAGGCTGCCAGGCAGGAGCTGGGCATCGAAGAAGATCGACGTGCCGCAGAGCGCCCAGATCGCGGCGGCGAGCAGGGCGACGGCCGAACCGGCGAAGAGCTCGCGCGCGATCGCCCAGACGAACGTCGTCGTCGCGGCGCCGAGCAGCGCCTGCACGAGCTTGACGGCGATTGGCGTGGGCCCTGCGACGGCATACACCGCGCCCACGAACCACGTGTAGAGGGGAGGGCGGAAGTAGGGCTGCTCGGGCGGCCAGCTGCCGGCGAGCCAATCGCGGGCCCAGGCATGGTAGGTGCGCGCATCGATGGGCAAGTAATCCACCGCGCCGAAAGGGCCCTGCGCGTCGGCGAACAGGTGCGCGAGCCGCAGCCCAAGCGCGGCCAGGGTCACGGCGGCCAGGGTCACGGCGGCGAGGGCGACCCAGGCGGCATGCGCGCCCGGCGGCTTCGCGTCGCGCGCGCTCTGTTTCGGGAGATCTTGCGCGTCGCTCATGCCTGGCAACGATTCTACTGGCGTCTCGCGCCCCGACCAGCGTCGCCAGGCCTGCCGAGCTTGCGGCCGGTTCCCCGGGGCCTATTCTTGTAAGGTTTTGGGGGCGATCGGCTTCGACGGGTGGTCGAAGGCGAGCGCTGCGTGCCGACGTCGTCACATCCGTCGTAAAACAGGTGGCACCGTTGGTAGTACAACTGCCGACACTAACTACGCACTCGCTGCCTAGCTAAAACTAGAGCAGTGACGCCCGTCCGTGACGTCTCCTAGCGGGGCACGGGTGTCATCAGGAGACTGGTCCCCGAGCGCTGCTCGGCCGTACGCGGGGACGAGAAAAACGTCGAGCTGGATGTGGCTACTCCTGGCTTCGTGACCTGCCACATCGAGAACGAACGGAACCTACGCACGTAGATGCGCCAGCTGGATGCCATGCGGACGCGGGTTCGATTCCCGCCGCCTCCACCATTTTCCCATCGCCGTGTAGCGGCCGATGCGAGGCCGCGTTTGGCCTCGTTGGCCCGGAAACTGGCGGCACGCCGCTCGTTCTCTGCCTCTCCCCGAGTGCGATCCACCGATCAACGCAGCCTTTCTCCCTGGGGGTGAGCGGCCGGCCGCGTTGCGTCGCTCCGCCTGCGCGAGCCCGCTTGCAACGCGTGCGCGTCGGATGCGCCAAGACACCCATGGACAGTTTGGTGTCGCTGGCTCAGGATGGAGCGGTGCAAACACGCACACGAAGGGATCGAAGCATGCGGATCCAACCGATCGCGTTCATCTCGGCGTTCCTCCTGATCCTGGTTCTGCCGCTGGCAGCGGCCGCCGGGCCGACGCCGGGCGGCGTAGACACGGACGGCGACGGCATCGAGAATGCATTCGACAACTGCTCCAGCAGGAGCAACGCATCGCAAAAGGACGTCGATCACGACGGCTGCGGGGATCTCTGTGACGCCGACTTCGACCAGAACGGAGTTTGCGGCCTGACTGATTTCGGGATCTTCAAGAGTGCGTTCGGGAGCTCCACCGGGCAGCCTCTCTACAACGCCTCAGCAGACATGGACTGCAACGGTGTGGTAGGCCTCACCGACTTCGGGCTCCTCAAGATCGAGTTCGGCACGACGGCCGGGCCGTCCGGGATCACGAACGCCGGGCGAAAACCGATCGCCTGTCCCTAAGGGCGCCAACGCGCTTTCCGACGGGGATTCCGCCAATCTCCTGCCTACGAACGCTGGCGCCAGCTCCGCCATCACTTCTGCGACTCCTTCCCGCTGGTGGAGCATTTCGTGTAGGGACGGGAACTTTCTTCGAGTTCACGAGTTCGGAACTTCAGCAAAGGAACGTCCCGCTTGGTCCAGACTTTCGCGGAGAGCGTCGAGATTGCAGCGGATCGGGAGCGGATCTGGCGGGCGCTCAGCCGTCCGGCAGAGGTCGTGGCGTGGGACACGGGCATCGTCGAGCCGCTCGATGCGCCGCCCGATTACCCTCGCGCAGGACAACACGTCCGCTGGCGCTATCGCCTCGGTCCGCTGCGGCTGATCCTCCACGACCGGCCCACCCGCGTCGAGCCCGGCTCGCTGCTCCGCGCCTCGATCCAGC
>JANNIY010000184.1:0-29323 GCA_031405455.1 Deltaproteobacteria bacterium
CCGAGATGATCGACGAGCTGCCGACCACCGAATAGACCCCGCCCGAATCCGGGGACGGCCCGAGCGCACTCTTCAGGTAGGCGCCGTCGCCCCCGGGATCGCCGTCGCCGGCGTCGATCGCGTGAAGCACGGGGTTGTAGCTGCTCGACACACCGTAGTGATCGTGAAGCAGGAGTGAGCGTTCGTAGCTGTGGCTGTGCCCACTCAGCACGAGATCCACTCCGTAGGCATCCATCACGGGCAGGAAACGCTCGCGCATCTCCTGCATGCGGCCGGTCGAATCGATCAGGTTGTCCGAGTCGTGCGAGCCCTTCGTGTAGGGAGGGTGGTGCCAGAAGGCGATGATGAAATCCTGGTCGCTGGCGGCCAGGTCCGCGCACAGCCACTGATACATGGCGCCTCCCAACCCCGCCGGGCACACGTTCGTCGTGGGGGAGGGCGGCGCCGAGCGATCGCTGTCGTGGGAATCGAGCGCGATGAAGTGGATGTTGCTCCAGTCGAACGAGTAGTAGGCCTCGCTGCCGCTGGGGACGCCGCCCGCTTCGCCGGCCGTGGGCAACGTGAACGAGTCGTAGTAGGGGCCCGATTGCGTCGGAGAATCGGAAACGCCGAACTCGTGGTTCCCGGGAACCGGCCACAGCGGCGTGCTGCGCATCACGGTCGGGTAGACGTCGAAGAAGCCCGCCGTGTACTCGGCGTCGGTTCCATTGTTGTACGCGTTGTCGCCGAGCAGAAGCCACAGATTGGCGGTCTGGGTTCCGGCGAATGCGAGGTATCCATCGCGCACGGCCGAGGCGTCCGTGCAGCCGAGCGCAGAGGTTGCGCACGCCCCCGAGTCGCCGATCACCCAGATGCGCGTGGGCCTGCGTGCGCCGATGGCAGGCGGCGTCGCAAAAGCATGTGCGGCGTCGCCGCCGGCGAGTGTCTGGGTGATGGAGCCGACCGTGTAGTAGATCCGCGTCTCGGGCGGAAGCCCGCCGAGCGCGACCTCGTGCTCGCTGCGGGTGCCGGGGACGTCTACGGTGTTCGAGAGGGAGCCCGGCGCGAGGCCCCAGCGCACGCGCGTGCTGCTCGCCACGTTCGTCCGCCAGCGCAGGCGAGCGGACGTCGACGTCACGTTCTGGAGATACGGCGAGCGCGCCAGCGAGAGCGGCGTCTCCGCAATCACGCGCAAGGATGCGTCGAAACTGATGTCCGAGCTGTTCGCCGCGCTTTGATGGATCTCGACGGCGAGCAGGTTGGCGCCGGCGACCAGCAGCTCTGCGGGCACCGTGAATCCGAAGAAGCTGGCTTCGGCTGCGCCGCCTACCGCTGTCGAGGCCAGTGTTGCGGCGCCGATCGCGCCCGCCGGCAGGTTGCTGCGGGCCACCTCGACGCCATTCAAGTACACCACCGCGCCGTCGTCCCGCAGGAGCGAAAGCTGGAGCTGCGGGATCGACGCGAGATCGACCACCGGGAAGCTCTTGCGGAAGTAGCTGGTGATGAAATTGCCAGTCGTGCAGGTTGGCGCGCTCGGCCCGCAGGTGACGATCGTGGCCTCGTCCCCATCCCCGTAGCCGAGTTGCGCGGGACCCTGCGACCAGCCCGAGTCATCGAAACCGGGGGCCCGCCACGCGGCCGAGGGACTGCTGCCATCGTCGAGAAACTTCCAGCTGGCGCCCGTCGACACGAGAACATCGCCGATTGCCTCGGCCGAGGCGTGCGGGGCGACGAGCCAGAACATCCCCGAGGCGGCGCCGATCCACGCCGCAAGCACGCATCCGGCGAGTCGGCCCGTCATTGCGCGCTCGTTTCGGGGGACCGGGTGAGCCGTTCGATGCCTTCGCGTGCGCGCATCGCGAGAGTCGTCGCCGCGGGCGTGACTCGCCGCGTCGAAGACAGCTCCGCGAGCGCAGCGGCATACTCCAACACGGCCTCCTCCGAACGACCGGAGCGCTCGAGGATTTCCGCGCGTTGCACGCGCCAGCTCTCGCGCCGGCGCGCCGGCGCAGATACAAGGTCGAGTCGCGCGAGCGCGGCATCGGTACGGCCTGCGCGGAGCTCGAGAGCGACGCCCTCCTGCGCGAGCGCTGGCACGGGGCCGAGGCGGGCCTGGGCCTCGTCGAGCGTGCGCAGCGCTTCGGAGATGCCGCCGCCGGCAGCGAGCGCGCGCACACGCGCGAGAAACACTTCGGGGCCGGGGTGCGGCGTCAGCTCGATCACGCGCGCATAGCTGTCGGCCGCGGCGCGGAAACGCCCGAGTTCGGCCAGCGTTTCGGCGTGGGCCACCAGCGTTTCGACATCCCGAGGCGCAAGTTCGCGGGCGCGCTGCAGATGCCGCTCGGCGGCGTCGAGCCGGTGTTCGGATCGCGCATTCAACCCGCGTTCCCGCTCGGCCAGCGCGGGCGCGAGACCGAGGGTGCAGGCTCGCGCGAGATCCGCCTTCGCGCTCGCGAGATCGCCGCGATCTCGCTGCAAGCGCGCCCGTCGGCGCCAGAGTTCGGTGTCGCTCGGAGCCGTGTTCAGCGCTGCATCGATCTGCGCCAGGGTCTCGTCGAACGTCTCGTGCGCCGGCGCCGGCGTCACCGAGAGGGCCAGCGCGAGGCAGGCGAGCGCGAGCAGGGGGGGGATGGCGAACGGCATCGGGCTCTCTCGCGTGACAGGGAGATCCCAGAGTACCACTGCGCGGGCGCCGGGTTCTGCCAGTGGGAATCCGCCCGCGGGCAAGGGCGGACGCGTCGCTACGCGATCGAGTAGCCCCCATCGACGGCGAGCGTCTGGCCGGTGATGAAGCGGGCAGCGGGGCTCGCCAGGAACAGCACCACCGGCGCGATGTCCTCGGGTGTCCCCCAGCGCCCCAGCGGTGTGCGCGCGAGATGCAACTGATCGGCACCCTCGATCTTGGCGAGCGGCGCCGTCATGTTCGAGTGTACGAGGCCCGGTGCGACCGCGTTTACGCGCACGCCCGACTTCGCCCATGCCACCGCGAGCATCTTGGTCAGCTGCACGATGCCAGCCTTCGCCGCGCCATAGCCCGGTACGATCGGCATGCCGAAATACGCTGCCATCGATGCGAGATTGACGATGGCGGCGCCGCCGTCGAGCGGGCTCGCCGCGAGCCGCTCGCGGCACGCGCTCGCCATGCGAAACGCGCCGGACAGGTTGATCCGCAGCGATTCCTCGAACACTTCCGGCCGCCACTCATTGCGCCCACCCGGCAGGCTCGCCCCCGCATTGTTGACGAGCACGTCGACCGCACCGGCGGCCGCTGCGGCCGCCTCGATCGACTCCGCGTTCTGCACCTGGAGCGGGAGATAATCAAAACCCGACAGGTCGGACGCGTAGTCCGATGCGCTGGCGCGCGTCCCGGTGATCGTGACGGTCGCGTGCGCCGCCCGGAAGGCGCGTGCGATCCCGAGCCCGATGCCATTCGAGCCGCCCGTCACCAGCACGCGACAAGCCTCGAAATCGAAGCCAACGGCGCTCATGCCCACACCTTCTCCCAGCGGCGGGATTCTGCGGAGCGCGCCATCGCGAGCGCCGCGCGCAACTCGCCGAGCGACGCTTCGGGGCCTGCGGCGAGCGGCTTGCCGTCGAGCACGGCCGCCTCGAAATCAGCCATCTCGCCTGCGTAGGATTGCATGTAGCCTCCGGGTTCACCGACCGGCATGCCTTTGCGATGCTCGGCGTCGTACACGATGCTGCGGCCGAGTCCGTCGATCGTGATCTCACCGGCCGAGCCGGTGATGCGGAAAAGCAGCTCCGGAGCGACCGGCGCTTCGCTCAGCAGCGCGTCGAAGCTCGCGACGTGGCCGGAGCGGAAGCGCAGCAACGCGCGCACGAGCGACTCGCCCTCCATGCGTGCGAACGGTCGCCCGAACGCAGCCACCACCTCGTCCAGCTCGCCGAGCCACATGTGCAGCGGGCGCAGCCAGTGCGAGCCCGTATCGATCGTGACGCCGCCGCCGGCGGCAGCGCGGCTCAGTCGCCACGCCTGCTCGCCGCCATAGTAGGCCGCGAGCGGCGGAAAGAAGATGCACGCGCGCGCCGTCACGATGTCGCCGATCGCACCGCGTGCAATCAGCTCCTGCGCGCGCACGACCTCGGGCCAGTACTGCGCGTTCTCCCCCACCATGAAGACCGTGCCGGCCTTGCGCGCCGCCGCCAGGATGCGTGCGCAGGCTTCGGGCGTCGGCGCCATCGGCTTCTCGAGCAGCACGTGTTTGCCGCTCGCGAACGCGGCGATCGCGGCGGTTTCGTGGAGCTGATGCGGCAGCATCAAATCGACGGCAGCGAAGTCGCCGTGCGCCAGCGCTTCTGCGAGCGAAGCGAAGACCGCGCCGCCGGTTTCCACCGCGAGCGCGTTCGCGCGCTCGCGGTCGACGTCGACGACCGCCGTGATCTCGGTGCGCTTCGCGGCCGCGCGGATCCCCATCACGTGCATCTTCGAAATTGCGCCGCATCCGACGAGCGCGAGTTTCAAGCGACCCGACACGAGAGCCTCCTTCTGGCTATTCAATCTCCACGCCGAAGCGCTCGCGATAAGCGCGGAACCGCTCGTCGATCGCCTCGGGGCGCAAGCCGAACTCGGCCTCCGAGTACGCATGCTTGCCATGGCGTCCCTGGGGGCTCGCGGCGAGATGACTCCGCATGGCCGCTTCGGCCGCTGGCGACAGCGTCTCTCCGAAGTTCGCGTAGACGCCGCGCACCGCAGCGATCGGATCGCGCACGAAATCGGTGTAGTGCAGATCCGCGAAGCCGGCATCGCCGTGACGCGCCCGAAATGCGAGTAGCCGATCGACCATCGTCCCCAGGATTTCGAGCCAGAGTGCCCCGAAGTAATGGTGCAGATCGCTGCGCGACCGCATCAGCGACTCGGGCCGGGCCGTCAGCGAGAGGCTCGCGCTCGAGGCGACGGTCTTGTGCGGGTCGCGGTGCGTGACGATGATGCGCGCGTCCGGGTACTCGGCGAGAAGGGCAGCGAGCGCGAACATGTGCCCGGGCGCCTTCAGGGACCAGCGACCCGGCGCGCGCGATTGCAGCAGCTGAAGCGCGAGCCGGTGATGGCGATAGGCGGGGCCCATGTCGCAATCGCCATGCAGCCACGCGTGATAGCCCGGCACCCGGAACAGGCCCACCCAATCCTGGCTGCGAAACGCTTGACCGAGCAGCGCCACGCACTCGGTCGGGCCGTCGCCAGGTTCGAAGTGGATCGCCTTCAGCGTTGGAACCATCGCATACGTCCGTTCCATCTCCGCCACCATTTTGGCGACGCGAGGATCGTCGGCGAAATGCCCGCGTTCGGGCGGCGGCACGCAGTCGAGCGCTTCCCATTTCCAGAGCGGGCGATTCTCCGGATCGCAGGCGAGCAGCTCGCAGAGCAGCGTCGTTCCGGTGCGCAGCATGCCCGTCACGAAGAGCGGGCGTTTGATTCGTTCGCGTGCGATCTCCGGGTGACGCTGCGTCCAATCGATGACGCGCAGCCGACACACGAGCCGGCGGTGGATCCAGCTGCGCAGCACCTCGCGGCCGATTCCGTTGAGGTCGGCTTCGCGTGCCGCCGATTCGAGCAGCCGCTCGAGCCCCTCGCGCCAGGCGGGATCGCCGAATGCGTCGAGGCGGGTTTCGTCGCGCGCTGCTTCGATCAGCGCATCGGCGCCCACGAGATCGCTCACGCCTGCCCCGCGAGCAGGGCGCGCGTGCGCCGGATCTGATGACGAAGCCAGCCCACTTCCCAGAAATTCTCGCCTCGTGAATCCGCGAGCAATCGCTCGAGGGCCGCGAGCTGCGTGGTGAGCGCGCCGCGATGCTCCGGTGTCGAAGCGAGGACCATCTCGATCAGGTGCAGGGCCGCGAGCGCGTCCCCCTGTGCGAGGCGTTCCGCCGCGCGCGTCGCGACGGGATCGGGTCCCCCCGCCAGCGCGACCACGTCGCCGTAGACGTCGGAAACGGGAACGGGATACAGCTCCGTCGTCGAGCGATGCTGAAACCAGCCGGCATAGCCCTCCCAGATCGCGCGCACGTTCCAGCTCAGCTTTCCGTAACCCTCACCGATGGCGAGCGCGGGAGGCCAACGCAGCTCGCGCATCAGCGTATGCACGTCCTTGCCGTCGTTCATGCCGGTGAGCACGGCCTCGTGCAGCCAGTGCACGGCGTCGCGCAAGCGTTCGAGTTCCGCGCGGATCAGGGCCTGGCCCCGAATCGGTTCGAAGTGTCCCGTCAGCAGCAGCTCGGGCCCGAGCGCGAGCACGCGCTCGAGCGACGCGAGGAAGGCCGGCACGAAGCGGTAGCGATCCCCGCGCAGGGTCACGAGGTTGGGGACGTGACCAAAGAGCGCGCCGAAGAGGTTCCCGACGAACGCGGCGCCATGCTGCGGTAGCCAGAGACAAAGCGAGTCGATCGTCTCGCCACCGGGCGTCGCCAGCAGTTCGAAGCGCACGCCTCCGAGTTCGAAGGCGTAGGCATCCTCGAACGTGATCGTGGGCGTCGGGCGGGACTGCGCGGGCGCCGGCCCGCTCGGCTGCTGGCGCGCGTGCTGATTCGCGCTGCGCACGGCCTCGGCCCAGAAGATCGCGCTCCGGCGCACGCGAAAGCGGTGGATGCGCGCGTCGTCGTCCTGGCAGGCGCGGCTGTTGCGTTGCGCGACGATCTCGGTTCCGGCTTCCCGAAGATGATCGACGCCGCCCACGTGATCGACGTGGCTCTGCGTCAGCACGATGTAGCGAATTGGGCCGCTGTCGATGGCGGCATAGAGGCGTTTGTGGACCGGGGCCTCGAAGCCCATGCCGGTGTTCACGATGACACGACCCGCGGGCGTGACGATCAGGAAGCTGTTCGAGAGCCCCGGCGACATCCAAATGAGCTCATGGATGCGGATCGCCGCTTCGGCGCTGGCCGGTCGGATCGCGAACCCGTCGGGACGGGAAAGGTGAAGCGGCGGCGCGCCCATCTGGACCTCGACGGTGGAGCGGCAGGATATGAGATCCGGTCGCACCGGGACAAGCGCGACTGCGCGCGGCCGGTACCATCGCACGACGCGAGGCTGCCAGGGCGTTGGCGTGGCCTTTGCATCGACAGCAGGGGTTGGGGAAGAGCGTCCCGGCACCTCGCTCGACGCCGCCAGCCAGGGAGGAAGTCATGGCCGAGACGACCGGCGGCGCGATCCTCGCCGCGATGCTGAAGCGGGAGGGGGTCGAGAAGTTCTTCGGAATCGTGGATGGAACCTACCTCCAGCTGTTCGCAAACTGCGTGGAGCACGGCATCGAGATGATCTCGCCCCGACACGAGGCCGTGGCAGCGCACATGGCCGGGGCCTATGCGCGTCTCACGGGCCGTCTCGGCGTCTGCATCGCGAGCAATGGGCCTGGCGTCGCCAACATGCTCCCCGGTGTGGCGGTCGAGAACGGCGAGGGCAACCGCGTGCTCTTGCTCACGAGCTCGCGCCGCACCGGCATCAGCTTTCCCGACCGTGGCGGCGCCTACCAGTGCTTCGACCATGTGGCCGTGATCCGCGGCATGTCGAAGTGGTCGGAGACGGTGCACGAGTTCGCGCGCATCCCCGAACTGATGCGCCAGGCGTTGCGCGCCTGCTTCACGGGGCGGCCGGGCGTCGTGCATCTCGACGTGCCCGAGAATCTCATCAACGGCTCGGGGCCCGAGCCCGCGCTCGGTCTGCCCGCCAACTACCGGCGCACGGCTCCGCTCGAGCCGCGCGCCGCCGATGTCGAGGCCGCCGCGGAGTTGCTCTGCCGCGCGCGTCTGCCGGTGATCCACGCAGGCAGCGGCGTGATCCACGCGCTGGCCTTCGCCGAGCTGGCCGAGCTCGCCGAGCGGCTCCACGCTCCGGTCGTTACGTCCTGGAGTGCGCGCGGCGTACTGCCGGAAACCTCGCCTCTCGCCTGGCCGATGATCCACATCGAGGCCTGCAATCGCCTGCGCAACGAAGCCGACGTCATCCTGTGTCTTGGATCGCAGATCGGCGAAACCGATGGCTGGGGGAAGCCTCCCTATTGGGCGCCGCCCGCGAAGCAGAAGTTCGTGCAGGTCGACGTCGACGACGCACGGCTCGGCCGCAATCGACCTGCGGACCTCGCGATTCTGGCCGACGCGAAGTGCTTCCTGATCGCACTCCTCGCGCGGCTCGAGGGTCGCGGAAACGCGTCCGTGCTCGCCGAACGCCGTCGGCAGCTGGCAGAGCTCTCGCGCGGCAGGGCCGCGAGCCGCGAGGGTCTCGACGCGCTGCTCGCGAATCGCGCCGCGCCGATGCTGACGGCACATGTTCCGGTTGCCTGCCGCAGGGTTTTCGATTCCGACGCCGTCATGGTTTTCGATGGCGGCAACACCGCCGTATGGGCCAACTGTTTCAGCGAGATCCGTGTGCCCAATACACAGCTGGCGACGCCCCACCTCGGCCATCTCGGCGCCGGCGTGGGACAGGCCCTCGGCGCCGCTCTCGCCCACCCCGGACGCCAGGTCTATTGCGTGATCGGCGACGGCGCCATGGCGTACAACATGCAAGAAATCGAGACGGCCATCCGCCACGATCTGCGCGTCGTCTTCCTGGTCTGTTGCGACCGCCAGTGGGGCATGGTCAAGATCAACCAGATGGTGGCGCTCGCGCCCGTGCGCGAGCAATTCGCGCGCGCTCTCGGCCCCGACCACAGCGGTACGATCAACACCGATCTCGGCGAAATCGCCTGGGATCGCGTCGCGCAGGCGATCGGCGCGCACGGCGAGCGCGTTTCCGATCCCGGGGAGCTCGAGCCCGCCTTGCGGCGCAGCCTCGCGTCGGGGCGCTGTGCCGTCATACACGTGGATGTGGATCCCCAGGCGCATTTGCTTGCGCCGGGGCTCCGGCACTTCAAGGAAATGCACCAGGAGCCGGCGGGAGCATGAGCGTCGCTGGGATCTCGCAGCCCGCACATCGGCGGGTGCTCGTGACGGGCGCCGGCGGCCTCGTGGGAAGCCAGCTCATCGCCGCTCTCGCGCGGGAACGCCGTGATCTCGAATGCGTGATTGCGAGCGACGTGCGAGCGCCGAGCGAGCAGCTGGCGGGTGTCGAGTACGCGCACGCCGACGTCCGGCAGTCGGAGGCGATTCTCGATCTCTGTCGCCGCCACCAGATCGACCTCGTCGTGCACCTCGCCGCGATCGTAACGCCCGGCCCCGACTCGACCCGCGAGCTCGAGTACGCGGTCGACGTCGTTGGCACGCGCAACGTTCTCGCTGCCTGCCTGGCGACGGGCGTGCGCAAGCTCATCTACACGAGCAGCGGCGCGGCCTACGGCTATCACGCCGACAACCCCGCAAGCCTCGACGAAGACGCGGCATTGCGCGGCAATCCCGAGTTCGCCTATTCGCACCACAAGCGGCTGGTCGAGGAGATTCTGGCGCGCGCACGTGTCGAGCACCCGGAGTTGCAACAGCTCGTCTTCCGTCCCGGTGTCATCCTCGGGCAGCGTGCCCACAACCAGATCACGGAGCTTTTCGAGGGCCGCTGCGTGCTGGGTCTCGCGGGCGCGCAGAGCCCGTTCGTGATCGTCTGGGACGAGGACGTGGTGGGCGCGATTCTGCACGGGATCCACGGGGCTGGGGCAGGCACCTACAATCTCGCCGGCGACGGCACGCTCAGCCTGCGCGAGATGGCCCGGATGCTCGGCAAGCCCTACGTCGCGCTGCCGCCGGTTCTCGTCACCGCTGCGCTCTGGATCCTGAGGCGTCTGGGGCTTTCCCGATATGGGCCCGAGCAGGTTCGCTTTCTGCGCCATCGTCCGGTGCTCGCGAATCGCCGGCTCGTGCAGGTGTTCGGTTACCGGCCGCGGCTCTCGACGCGCGAAGCCTTCGAGCGATTCGTGGCGTCGCGGCACGCGTCCAGCGTCGCAGCGAGTAGCTGATCGACGAGCGTTCTCCGGGCGGTGCAGGCTCGCCGTGACGAAAGGATTCCAGATTGGCAGCCCCCGCATCGACACCGCTTTCGCCCGATGACCTGAGCTTCTGGTACGCGGACCAGCCTCGCCAGCGCACCGCGATGGCGATGCTGATGCTGCTCGATCGCCGCCCGGATCCGGAGCGCCTGCGTGCCGCCGCCGCCCGCATGCTGGAAGCCGTTCCGCGCCTGCGGCAGCGGGTCGTGGAGGCCCCCTTCGGCCTCGCGTTGCCGCGTTGGGAGGAAGACCCGACCTTCGACCTCGACTTTCACGTGCGCCGCTATTCGCTCGCAGACGATTCTGCGCGACCGGGAGATCTCGAAGAACTCTTTCACACGATCGGCCCGATCTACGAGCGCCCCTTCGATCGCACGCGGCCGCTGTGGGAGATGATCGAGATCGATTGCCATGGCGCGGACGCTGCGATTTTCTTCCGCCTGCATCACGCGGTCGCCGACGGTGTCGGGGGCAACGCCATTCTCGCCGCGCTCACCGATGCAACGCGTGAGAGCGATCTGCCGCCGCCGCCGTTGGAGAAGGCCCCGGGCGCATGGTTGGAAACGAGCTTTGCAGCCGCAGTGACGCGCGCCGTGCGTGATCGCATCGCACAGGATCGTGCGCGCGCGGGCGCCGTCGCCGGAGCCCTGTGGCAGGCGCTGCGTGAACCCGCGTCGCTCGTTCGAGCGGCCCGCATCGTCGGCGGAGTTGCGCAGGATTTCGGACACGCGAGCGAATCCCCGCTGCACGCATTCGGCCGGGCCCGTCGGCTCGCAGGTCTCGAGATCGAGTTCGATCGCCTGGGCGACGCCAAGCGTGCGCTGGGCGGATCGATCGTCGATGTGACGCTCACGGCGGTCGCCGGGGCCATCGGCGCCTGGCATCGCGCGCACGGTTTCGCGCACGTGAGCGAGTTGAAGACGCTGGTGCCGATCAACCTGAGACCGCGCTCCGCGCAGGGGCTCGGCGCTGGCGTAGGCAACCGCGCCACGGGCATTCTCGTTCGTCTGCCACTGCGCATCGCCGACCCCCGAGCGCGTTTTCGTGAGATCCACCGGCGTGTGGAAGAACGCAAGTCGCACCCCTCGGTGGAGTTCTTCCCGTTGTTCGCGAGCGTGATGGCGACGTTGCCACGGCCGCTCTACCGCGCCGCCGCCTACCGCAGCTCGCAGGCGATCGACCTGATCGTGACCAACGTTCCCGGCGTACCCGTCGTGCGATACATCGCGGGCGCGGAGATCCAGGCGGCGTATCCGTTCGCGCCAGTGACTTCGCACTGCCCGGTCAGCATCGCCTTCTACGGTTATCGCGGCCGCCTCCACGTGGGTCTCGACACCGACGCCACGTCGATGCCCGATCTCGACGACTTCCGGCGGCTGCTCGCACGCTCGTTCGCGGAGGTGATCGACGCCGCCGGCTGCGGCGCGAGCGAGGGGACGCAAACGGCGCGATGAGCGATCGGGGGTGATGCCGGGCCGGGCGGCTGAGCGCCGGGGCTGCGTGCCGATCCCAGATCCCCCGAGAGATCCCCCTCGGCCCGCCCGCCGGATGGCGTAACCTTTCGCTCCATGCGCTCGACGCAGCCCGCGATCTGCCGACTCTGCCCGGCGTTCTGTCCGATCCTCGTGACGCTCGAGGACGGCCGCGCCGTCGAGGTGGTCGGAGATCCGGCCGCGCCGCTCTACGGCGGCTACACCTGCCCGAAGGGTCGCGCGTTACCGGAGCAGCATGCGCACGCAGGGCGCCTGCTTGCGAGTCTGCGACGCGGAGCCGACGGCGGCTTCCAGCGGATTGCGAGCGAACGCGCGATCGACGAAGTGGCCGAGCGCGTGCGCGCGATCGTGGCCGAGAGCGGACCACGCTCCGTTGCTCTCTACATCGGGACGAACTCGCTCCCCTATCCGGCTTCCCCCGCGCTCGCCACCGCGTGGTTGCGCGCGCTCGGCTCGCGCATGCTCTTCACGTCGAACACGATCGACCAGCCCGGCAAGCAGATCGCAACCGCGCTTCACGGCGGATGGCAGGCGGGCGCGCAGGATTTCGAGACGGCCGACACCTGGTTGATCGTCGGCCAGAATCCGCTGCTCTCGAAGAGCGCCGGAGTCCCGAGCCAGAATCCGGGGCGTCGGCTCACGGAGGCGGTGGCGCGCGGGCTGCGTCTGGTCGTGATCGATCCACGCCGCAGCGAGACGGCCCGCCGCGCGCACGTGCACCTGCAACCGCGCCCGGGTGAAGATCCCGCCCTGCTCGCAGGCATGCTCCACGTGATCTTCGACGAGGCGCGTGAGGACGCCGTGTTTCTCGCCGAGAACGCCCAGGGGCTCGACGCACTGCGCGCTGCCGTGCGTGCGTTCACACCCGCTTTGGTCGCACGGCGGGCGGACGTTGCGGAGCGGGATCTCGTGTTGGCGGCGCGCGTGTTTTCGGGTGCACGCCGCGGCGGCGCCGTGTGCGGAACCGGCCCGAGCTTCGCGACCCACGGCACGCTCACGGAGTATCTGGCGCTGTGTCTCACGACGGTGTGTGGCTTCTGGCCGCGCGCGGGCGACGCAGCGACGCGGCTGAACGTGTTGTTGCCCGCCTACACGCCGAAGGCGCAGCCCTACGCGCCGGTTCAGGCCTGGGGTTACGGCGAGCAGCTCCGCGCGCGCGGCCTGCGCAACACGGCGGCGGGCCTGCCGACAGCTGCCCTTCCAGACGAGATCCTGCTCGAAGGGGAGGGTCGCGTGCGTGCGCTCTTCTGTCTCGGCGGAAATCCGATGCTGGCGTTCCCGGACCAGCGTCGGACGGAGGCCGCGCTGCGCCGGCTCGATCTGCTCGTCACGTTCGATCCCGAACTCTCCGCGACGGCGCGGCTCGCGGACTACGTGATCGCGCCGCGTCTCACGCTCGAAACGCCCGGCATGACGCAGGCGGCCGAGCTGCTCAAGTACTTCGGTGCTTCCTCCGGGTTCGGTCCGCCCTACGCGCAGTACGCGCCCGCCGTGCTGCAGCCACCGGCGGGTTCGGATCTGATCGAGGAGTGGGAGTTCTTCTATGAGCTGGCGCGCCGGCTCGGATACCCGCTCCAGCTCGTCGGTTTCTATGGCTGGGGGCGGCACGTCGAGAGCCCGCCGATCGTCGTCCCGCTCGACATGACGCGGCGTCCGAGCACGGACGAGATCTACGCGCTTCTCACCACGGGCTCGCGCGTGCCCCTCGACACGGTGAAGCGGCATCCCCACGGCCGCGTCTTCGATGAGGTGCGTGACGTCGTGCATCCGCGCGATCCCGAGTGCGCGGTGCGCCTCGAGTTGGGCAATGCCGACATGTCGAGCGAGCTCGCGCAGGTGGCTGTCGACGATTGGCCGGCCCGGCACGCGACGCCGGATCTCCCGTTGCGGCTGGTATCTCGCCGCTCGAATCAGTTCGTGAACTCGACGGGGCAGAGCTGGGCGGGGCTCACGCGCGGGAAACCGTGGAATCCGGCATTCCTCCATCCGGACGACCTGGCGGAGCTGGGGCTCGCGGGCGGCGAGCTCGTGCGCATCCGGTCGCGACACGACGAGATCTTCGGAGTCGTCGAGGCGGACACCACGCTGCGACGCGGTGTCGTCGCGATGACGCATGGCTTTGGCGCGCTTCCGAGCGAGTCCCCGGATCCACGCGCGGTCGGCGCCAACACGGGCCGCCTGCTGCGCGCCGATGATGAGTTCGACCCCGTCTCGGGCATCCCGCGCATGGGCGCGCTGCCGATCGCCGTGGAGCGGGTCTGACCCGCGCGCTGGACGGCGTTCAGCGCGCTTTTCGGCTCAATAACACGCAGCGGCGTTGCAGCCGATCGATCCGGGCGTGAGGGCCTTCATCGTGAACTCGAATTTTCCGACCTTCTTTCCGGCGGAGTACGAATTCTTGGCCGCGTGCCAGTTGCCCCAGAGGTTCACGTTCTCCACCTCCGGGTCGCTCGCGTCGGCCACGAAACCCTGCGGATTCATCTTCTTGTACTTGGGCTTGTTGAAGTCGATCTTCAGGGTGGGAGTGTTTCGCGGGTAGGGGCTCTGGTGGACGAGCATCAGCCCCGCGTCGGCCAGGCGGTCGTCGAAGCAGACGAGCTCGGGATCGTCGTTGTGCAGACTTCCGCAGACGGAGCCCGTCGTTCCAAAGCAGCCATACCAGTCGCACGCATTCAAGCGGGCGTGGTAGCGAAGATAATCGTTGTCCTTTTCGCTGCTCGAAAGATAGGTCGCCTCCATCCGCGCGGTTTGGAAACCCTGATTGAGCGACTGTCGGCTCGCGTCGATGCAAAAATCGCGCGTCGCGACGAGCGAGTAGCTGACCTCTACTTTCACATCACCAAAGTCGGGCGTCGGAAACTTGAGACGGAAGTCCGTGGCTTCGAAAGAGGTCAAATTGCTGACCGCACCCTCGAAGATCAGCTGCTTCGGGCTCTTCGGATCGACCACGAGATTCAGCTCGGTGATGACGAGGCTGGGGACCAACCCGATCGAGCAATCCCAGTAGCGGGTCAACCAGAACGATCCGCCGAACTCGCCGGGCGGCGGCAGTGAAGGCCGCAGCGCGCCCCTGCCCGTGATCGAGAAGATCTGCGGAGTGCCCGCGCCCGTGAACGGGTAGTACAGCTTCAATTCGGAAAAGCTTCCGACGGGCGCGCCATTGATCGACACGGCGATGCCCCGTGGAGCCGGTCCCGCGTCCGTGTCACCCACGACGATCCAATAGCCGGTGTCGAACAGCTCGGTCTGCGCGGCCGCCGGCTGGGCCAGCGCCAGCAGAAGGGCGGCGCAAAACGCCAGGCAGAGGGCCATTCGAACCGCAGCGGAATTCTCCAATCGCACTCGAGCATTCATTTCAGTCCCACCTCATTCTGCCTGGCGACGGTTCCAGTGCGGTCATTGACACGTATCACGCACGTCGCATCGCTGCCAGTTCGCGGGGCTCTCCGTCGCTGGGAGTGCGCCGGAGGCTCGTGCGGTCACTCCTTGAAGATCATCGGCATCTCGACGATGCCATTCATGAGAATCGAGGGCAGGCGCGTGACCGGGCCTTCCAGCGAGAAGCCTGCCCCGCGGGCGATCAGCGCCTCGAACATTACCTGGGCCTCGAGGCGCGCGAGCGGGGCGCCCAGACACAGGTGCTCGCCGAATCCGAATGCGACGTGTTTCCGGGCTGTGGGCCGCGTGATGTCGAACACGTCGGCATCGGCGCCAAAGACCGCTTCGTCACGATTCGCCGAGCCGTAGAAGAGCGCAACGTACTCGCCGGCAGCAAGCGGCTTCCCGCAGATCTCGGTGTCGCGCTGCACGCGGCGCACGAAGTTCTGGACCGGCGTCACGAAGCGCAGCATTTCTTCGACGGCATTGGGCACGAGGGCGGGATTCGCGCACAGCTTCTCCCATTGTTCTGGATTCTCGAGCAGCGCGCGCATGCCGCCTGAAATGAGATTGCGCGTGGTTTCGTTGCCGGCCACCAGGAGCGTCAGGCAGAAGACCCCGAGTTCTGCATCGCTCAAGCCCTGGCCGTCGAGCGTGGCGAGCGCGAGCTTCGAGAGCACGTCGTCGCGCGGATTGCGCCGGCATTCGGCTGCCTTCGCGACCATGTAGGAGAAGAGCTCCGCGACCGTTCCGATGGTTGCAGCGGTGGGACCGGTGCTGCCGGCTTCGATCATGACGTCGGACCAGCGCCGAAAATCCGCGTAGTCCGATTTCGGGATGCCGAGCAGTTCCGCGATCACGAACATCGGCAGCGGGACGGCGATGCGATCGACGAAATCGAAGACCTCGCCAGGCCGGATCGAGGCGACACTCTCTGCCGCGAGCGCACGCACACGGCCTTCGAGCGTCGCCACCATGCGCGGCGTGAACGCGCTGATCGCGAGCTTGCGGTGGCGGTTGTGCTCGGGCGGGTCCATCCGGATGATCGACGGTGCGCCCTCCGCCGCGAGATTCTCTCCCGCCAGACGCTGCGGAATCTCGAAGATTTGCGTGCCGTGAGCGGAGGAAAACAGGCGCGGCTGACGCGAGATTTCGATCACTTCCGCATGTCGCGTCGCGCACCAGAACGGACCCTCGGCATACCAGTGCAGCGGATCTTGCGCGCGCAAACGGCGGAAGGCCGCGTGCGGATCGGCGAGGAAGAAGCCCGGCTCGTCGGGCGCGAATTCGATGGCCATGCGATCTCTCACGGTCCCGGTGTCGGGCGCTGCGGCTGCGTTCGCCTTCATTTCGCCTTCGCGCGCACCGGTAGCCAGCCAGCGAAGCTCGGGTGATCGGGGGCGAGGGGAAGCCTCACCGGCTCGCCGGTTCGCGCCGAATGGTAGCTGGCGGTGAGCAGCTCGAGCGATGCGCGGGCGTCGGCGAGCGTGACGGGCAGCTCGCCGTTCGACGCGAGCGCGGCGTGAAAGCGCGCGAATTGTCCCGCGTAGAGTTCGGGCCCGGCCGCGAACCCGCGCAGCGCAGCGTCGACTTCGGCCTGCCGTTCGGCGTTCGCAGCCGTGAACGTCCACGGATCGAACGAAGGCTGGTAGGCGCTGAGGCTGCTCTCGGCGGTGAGATACTCGAAGCAGAAACGCAGGCGCGAGATCTCCGGGCGCGAGCCGAGCGTCGCCGAGAGACTCGCGAGCGAGCCGTCGGCCATTTCGCAGGAGATGGCGGCGCAATCCTCCGTCTCGATCGGATTCACACGCGTCGCCGTGCGGGCGAAGACGCTGCGAACCGGGCCGATCACGCTGCAAAGCAGATCGTGAGCGTGGATCGCGTGGGTCGTCAGCACGCCGCCGAGCTCGGTCTCCCATTTGCCCCGCCAATCCACCGCGTAGTAGTCGCTGCCGCGCAGCCAGGCGGTCTCGACCGTCGAGAGGTAGGCCCGGCCGGCGAGGCCGCGGCCAATCAGGTGCTGAAGCTTCAGGAAGCCGGCGCCAAAGCGATACTGGAAGATCGGCATCAAGCGTCCGCGGGCTTCGCGTTCGATGCGCGCGAGTTCGTCGCAGACGGCCAGGCTCGGGACGAGCGGCTTTTCGCAGACGACGTGTTTGCCGGCACGCAATCCCGCGGCGGACATTTCGAAATGCAGATGCGGAGGAGTGCAGACGTCGAGGACGTCGGGCGCATCGGCGCCCGTGAGCAGGCTCGCGAAATTCGACGTGACGCGCGGGATCGCGAGCTTCTCGGCCACCAGCTTCGCCTTGCGCTCGTCGACGTCGCATACGGCGACGAGATCGAAGAGCTCCGGCAACGCCTTCCATGCCACCACGTGCTGGATGCCGATGCCGAGGCCGATGACGGCCACGCGCAGCCTGGCGCTCATCGCGACTCTCCTGCCGGCGCTGGCAGCCGCCGCGCTTCCGCCTGCGCGCGCAACACGAGCTCGCAGGCGCGGAAGCAGTGTTCCTGGCTCATCGCCGTCTCGCTGCGCGCGCGCACGTCGTCGAGCAGCTGGCGGCCGTAGGGAAGGCGCACGCCGCTGCAGTCGATCGCCTGGGTGCCGCTGCGGTCGACGAGAAACAGGTGATCGCCGCCCGCCCGGCCCGCGAGATCGACGTTCTTGCGGATTTCGATGAATCCCTCACTGCCGAGGATCGTGAGCCGACCGTCACCCCACGAGGCCAGTCCGTCGGGCGTGAACCAATC
Organism: Deltaproteobacteria bacterium; assembly: GCA_031405455.1. Taxonomy (GTDB): domain Bacteria; phylum Myxococcota_A; class UBA9160; order UBA9160; family SMWR01; genus DATBRV01. Next base: position 17,528 of record JANNIY010000184.1, read on the forward strand.
CACCCGGATGTAGCCGCTGCAGCCGGCGCCCTCGAGCAGCAGCTCACCGAAGTCTTCGAGTTCGGGAAACTGCGGATGCGCGTGGTTTGCGATGCGCGAGGCGACCACGCGCGCGTCGCGTGCGCCGGTGAAGTGGAGAAACTGATCGACCTGGTGCGAGGCGATGTCGCACAGGATGCCGCCGTAGCGGGCGCGCTCGAAAAACCAGGCCGGGCGCGAGGGCGCGTTGATGCGGTGGGGGCCGAGCCCGACCGTTTGCAGCACGCGGCCGATCGCGCCGGCGGCGACGAGCTCGCTCGCGCGCACCGTCGCACGGTTCTCGAAACGCTCGCTGAAGCAGACCGAATAGATGCGGCGCGTCTCGGCCTGCACCGCGCGCACGTTCGCGAGCTGTGCGAGATCGGTGACGCCTGGCTTGTCGGTCATGAAATCCTTGCCGTGTCGCATGACCTCGACGCCGATGGCAGCCCGATCGGCGTTCACGGCCGCGCACAGCACGAGCTGGATCGCCTCGTTCTCGAGAATCTCGCGTGGATCGCTCACGGCGCATGCGCGCGGGTGCGCCTTGGCGAAGATCGCCGTGAGCCCGCTCGGCTGCGCTTCCGGCCCGGGGTGGAAGGCGACGAGCTCGGCGCCCGCCGAGACGACCGTCTGCGTCATGCCGAAGATGTGCGCGTGATCGAGTCCGATCACGCCGATCGGGAGGGGGGGCTGCGCCTGCATCATTGCCTTCGCTCGTAATCGCTGGCCGGCAGGATACCAGTCGCGAGTCAGCGCGGCGGTTCGACGATCGAATCAAGGGGACCGACGGCTGCGAGCGTAAAATAACTCGGAGTCCCGATGCGCAGCGCGCCCAGATCGAGATACGTCCACCCGAGCAGCAGATCGGCGCTGCCCTCGTGGATGGCCACGATGGGATCACGGACCGCGCGGGTCGGATCGAAGCGGGGATTTCCGCCGCGGCCGTAGTCGAGAACGAGCGCCTGGGGCAGCGCGCGCGGCAGCGTGTAGCCCGCCGCCGGCTCGACCCGGAAATGGCCGAAAGCGAAATCGGCGCCGCGCTTTTGCAGCGGCACGAGCGGACCTTCGAGTCCGGTCTGCTCGAGCCGCAGATTCCAACCGCGGAGAATCTGGCGTTCGCGATCTCGGAAGAAGACCTTGGCAAACGTCTTCCAGGCCAGCCGGTCGATGAACGCCGGTAGGCCCAGGCTCACACCGCGATAGACCCGGTTGGCCAGCGCCTCCGGCGCGATCGTGTGTCCCGCCGCGAGCGCTTCGGCGAGCTGCGTCCGGTCGAGCTCGAGAAAATCTGCGGCTCGTTTCAAGCGCCGCTCCGCTGCGGCGCGTTCTCGGGCGCGAGTTGGAACTCGCCGCGCCGCCAGGCGCGCCAGGTTTCGCGCGGTGTGGCGGGTTGGCGCGCGGCCCAGGCGAGCAACGCCCGGAAGCGGATGTCCGGATCGTTCGCGCCGGCTTCAGCGTCGCCGAAATCACCGGCCTGCGCACGTTCGACGGCCGCGAGCAGCGCCTCGTGATAACCCTCGTAGACGCACAGGTCGCGCAGCCAGCGTGAGCGGCGCGTGTCGCATTCGATCACCGCGCGCGCCTGCTCGTGCAACGCGGCGAGTTGGGTTTCGTGCAGCGAAAGGATCTCGAGATCGTAGACGAACTGCGCGCCGTCGTGATGCGTGCCCAACAGGTGGCGGATCAAGCTCTGTGGGGTGCTCAACAGTCCGGAAAGATCCCAGGGACGCACGGAACCCTCGTAGAGCAGGCAGAAGAACCGGATGCCGCGGCGCTCGAGCAGCCGCGCGCGCCAGCCGCGCCGCACGGGCTGGCCGACGCTGGTGCCGATGGTTTCGGAGCGGAAGAGAATCCGCTGCCACATGCGCAGCACCGCGAGCTCGATCTGCCATAGCCCCGGCTTCGGGAAGCCATGGGGGCTCTCGGTCACGGCCCGCAGGTTCGCGAGCACCTGCTGCGGGCGCAGCAGGATCGCTCGGGCGTGCCAGGGTACCCGCTCTTTCGCAGCGTGAATCGGATCGCGGCCCATGCGACTCCGACGCTACCGCAGAGCCAACGCGGCGGCCGGGCCGGCAGCACCAGCGTGCGCGTCGTGCGGGTGGAAGGCCCGAAGCTCGTCGTGGCCGAACTCGACGCCATCGATGGAACGCCCGTGCTCGACAGCAAGCCCGTGATGCAGGAATTCCTGCCGCGCGAGCCGGTGAACAGCCCCCCTGGTCCACGGAGTTGATGCGCGATTACTGGCGTCCCGGAACCCGCTGACGACTTACACTCAGGCGGGTAGCTTGATCCGACGCTCCCCGGCTTCGGGATTGGCGCGATAGAGGATTGCGGTATGGCCGATCAGGCCGCATAGCTCGGCGCGACCACAGACGGCCAGCTCGGCCGCCATCGCGTGCTTGTCGCTCGGCGTGCGCATGCGCACCTTTACCAGCTCGTGCCGCCCGAGCACCTCGTCGAGCGCCGCGCGCACGCCCTCGCTGATGCCCTCATCGCCCACCCAGACGGCGGGTTCGCGACGCTGCGCGAGGGCGCGCAGGTGTTTTCGTTGGCGGCTGGTGAGAGCGGTAGGGGCGGACGCGGCGCGGGGTTTCGACATACGAACAACGGTAGCGCCGGCTGGCGCCGGGGGAGGGTCGGGTCGCGTCTGCCGCTTCGGCCTCAGGCCGGATCGGCGATCCAGCTGCCGTGGAAGCCGTAGGGAACGCGCTGCGGCAACGAGATCCTCGCGAGCGGCTTCGCTGCGAATGAGGCGGCGTCGAGCACGACGAGCTGCGTGCGCTGTGTGCCCTCGTCATGCACATAGCTCAGGATGTAGCCCTCGTCGGAGTTCGGGTCCGCGCCAGCGGCGGGCACGAAGACGGGCTCGCCGGCCACGCAGCCCGCGCCAAACTCGTGCACTTCGGAGCGGCCGTGCTCGAGATCGAGCTTCATGAGGCCGCCGAGGATCGGCGCGCCATCCCGATCGCCGCCGAAGAGCACCGTGAAGCCGAAGCGATGCTTGCGTCCGATGCGTGCATCGGCGACGCGGGGGAAATCCATGCCGCGCTCGTCGAGCGTCTCCTCCTTCACGGCGCCACCCGCGAGATCGAACGTGAAGCGGTGCAACGTGATCCGGCTGGGGTCGAGCGACGTGCTCGCGCCGCGCCAGAGATCCTGGAGGCGACACACGTCGAAGACGACCTTCTCGCCCTCGTCGTAGGCGTTGAGGCCGTGAAAGACATAACAAGGCGCGATTTCGAACCAGCGCACATCGGCGTCCCTGCCGCCCCGCGGCAGGATGCCGATCCGCGCCGGATAGGTGTCGCTCCAGTGGAAGGGCAGGCCGCCCTGGAGCGCCAACGCCATGTCGAAGACCACCGGCAGGTCCATGAAGAGCACGTGCTTTTCGGTGATGGCGAAGTCGTGAATCATCGTCGGACCGCCGACCGTGATCTCTTCACTCTGGAGGAGGCGCCCGTCCGGACTGATCCGGTGATAAACGAGATAGGGCGGAAGCTGTCCGTACCCGAAAGCGAGCAGCTCGCCGGTGACGGGGCAGAGCTTCGGGTGCGCCGTCATCGCGGTTTTCAGCCTGCCCTGATAGTCGTCGTATCCGACGGTGCCGAGCTCGCCGTCCACCACCCAGGGGAAGGAGCCTTCTTCGAGCGCGAGCAGCTTGCCAGCATGGGCGAGCACGTGGGTGTTGGCGGCCGATGCGACGCGGTCGAAGATGCCTTCGTTCGAAACGCGCTGGATCGCCGGGTTCGCGAGATAGGGCGTGCGCACGTAGCGATTGCGGTACCAGACCGCGCGGCCCGCCTCGAGCCGGACGCCGTGCAGCATGCCCTGTCCGAGAAACCAGTGGGCGGAAGTGCCGGTGACGGGGTTCGCGCCATTGCGGACGTAGAGGCCGTGCAGCTCCGGCGGCAGCGCTCCCGCGACGGGCAGGTCGTAGGCCGTGACCTCTTCGGACACCGGAGCGAAGTTGCCGCGCAGATGAAAGAGCTTGTCGTCGGCCATGGCGTCTCCTCGTCTAGGACTTGCGGCGGATTCTATCAGAGCGCTTGCGGGCGTAGCCCCCGAGCCGCGCGGCCAGCTCTTCGGACAAATCGGCGAAGCGGCTCACGTCGCGCGGGGCGAGCGCCGACCAGATCGTCCGCACGGCATCCTGCCGGGCGGTCTCGATGCGCGCGAGCGCCTTGCGGCCGCGCGCTGTCGGCGTGTAGTCGCGTTGGCGGGCGTCCTTGTCCGAGATCGAGACGGCGACCAGGTCCTTCTCGAGCAGCTGGCGCAGCACCTTCGAGACCGCCGCCGCCGACACGTCCGTGCGCCGCGCAAACAAGGAGGGTAGGAAGCCCGGCGCGGCGATCTCCTCGAGCAGGCGCCATTGCGGTTCGCTGAGACCGGCCTCGTGCGCCAGCTGCGCGCGTCGTTCCGCGAGCAGATCCGCGAGCTTCTGGAGGGCCGCGATCGCCCGCCGCACCTCGCCGCCGGGGATTTTACTTGCACTCACTTGATTGTTTCCTATGGTTAACTATAGTGCCGGAGACAGTAGCTCGACTGGCGCCGAAAGCCGCCCTCGGGCGCAACGGCGGCGAACGTCGCAAACGCTGGTTTCGAACGAAAGGGGCGGACATGGAGCGGAACGAATCGATCCAGCGGCAGTTCACGGCAGCGGCGGCGGCCTACGTCGTCTCCCCCGTCCACAAGGGCGGCCCCGATCTCGACGCCCTGCTCGTGCAGGCGGGCGAGGTCGCCGGGCGGCGGGTGCTCGACGTGGGCACGGGGGCGGGCGCCACCGGGCTCGCCCTCGCCGCGCGCGGCGCGCAGGTCGTGGCGCTCGACCTGACGCCCGCGATGTTGGAGACGGCGCGCATGCAAGCGGAGGCACGCGGCCTCGTTGGCTTCGAGACCCGGCTCGGCGACGCCTCCGCGCTGCCGTTTCCCGACGCGAGTTTCGACGTCGTCAGCTGTCGTGTCTGCGCGCACCACTTCGGTCGCGCGCGAATCGCACTCGCCGAGATGGCCCGCGTGCTGCGTCCGGGCGGAAGCCTCCTGCTGATCGACTCGATCGCCCCGGAGGATCCGGCGCAGGACACCTTCTTGAACGCCGTCGAGTTGCTGCGCGATCCATCGCACGTTCGCAACTATCGCGTGTCGGAATGGCTCGCCTGGTTCCGCGAAGCCGGGCTCGACGGCGGCCACGTGCGCACGTTCCCGACCCACCTCGACTTCGAGAACTGGACGGCGCGCATGAACACCCCCGAGCCCGAGCGCGCGCAGCTGCGCCGGCTGATGGACGCGGCGCCGGCCGAGGTGAGGGCCGCGTTCGAGATCGCGCCGAATCACGACTGGACGATCCCGCTCGCGCTGCTGCGCGCGGACAAGCCGACGAGTGGGGGAAGAGCATCCGCGTCGTGAGCGGCGACGCCCTCGCAGCACCGCCGCCTCGCATGCGCGCTGCGCGCGGGCGCCCGCGCTAGCGATCGGCGCGAGCGAACGCGGTCGCGGAAATCAGGCCGGCATCGGGCCACGCGGTTGCCACGCCCACGAGCTGCGCCAGCGCGCGCGGCACGCCGCGCAGCGATGGCGTGCCCGGGATGCGCGTCACCGGCAGCCCGGGGCCCGTCGCGACGAAGAACGCCGGCTTGTCGTGCTCCATCGCCGTGCGGATCCCGTGGTCCGACAGTACGACCAGCAGATCGTCGGCATCGAGCTCCGCATGCAGGTTGCCCAGGCGGGCATCGAGATAGCGGTACACGTCGAAGAGCAGCCCGGCGCCGTCGTCCTGGCCCTCCTGCACGGCCTGCGCGAAGTGGGCGTGCGTGAGAATGTCGAGGGCCTCGATGCGCAGCGCGAAGAGATCCAGCTCGCGCGCGGCGACGAGCGCTTGCGCCGCATCCATCTGCGCCGCGATCGTGCGCAGGTGCACGCGGTCGCGTTCGGCGCGCACGCCGGCGAGGCCTGGAAATCGGGCGCGCTCGCCAGCGTCGAGATCGCGCGCGCTCGTGGTGAGCGGCACGCGTCGGCGTGCGCCGTTCGGTCCCGTCACTTCACTGTGACGACCCGCGTGCATGCCGCCGTGCGCGAGCAGCAGGTTCGCCGCCGAGAGCCCGCCGGCGCCCACCACGCTGAAGAAGTCGCGCTCCTCGGGCAGCAGCCAGCTGAGCGCATCGAAAGGGTTTTCTCCGACCGAGGCGAGGCCGGCGAACTCGGTTCCGAGCTGGTGCACGATCCCCGCGAAGGAATCGGAGCTGCGGCGATCGGGCCAGACGATCGCTTCGAGGGCGGCGGCGGTGAGCGGGGGGTCGCTCTCGAGCACGGCGCTGGTGCCGGACCGCACGAGCGCGTCGAGCACCGGAAGCTCGCCGCGCGCGCGCAGATACTGCACGATCCGCCAGTCGCCGCAGTCGAGCAGCAAGACGGCGACGAGGCGGTGCCCATCACCCGGCCGGCGAACCAACGCGGCGTGTTGCGGCGCTTGCGGCTCGCGCGCCTGGATCGCGACGCGGTGGGTCTCCCCCGGGCGGGGGCTCGCGGTGCCGGACGCGAGCGTCCGTCCCTCGGCGTCGAGCCACACCCAGCGCTGCGGTGCGCTTCCCTGCGTGCGCTCGAGCCTGATCACGCCGTCTGCCGGAAGCGGCAAGCTCTCGAACCCACCGTCGATCGGGGCATCGGAGTCTCGCGAGACCAGCAGCCGGCTGGCGGGCCGCGGCTCGGCCACCACGAAGCGCAGCTCCCCGCGCTGCGCCGGGCTTCCTGTCTGCGCGAACTGCGCTTGCCCCTGCGAGCGTGCGAGCTCCGCACGCGTGAGCCCCGCGAGCGCGAAGCGCGCGTGCTCGCGGTCGTAGACGGCGAGCGCCTCGTCGCGGTGCCCCGCGTTCACGAGCGAAAGAATCAGCCGGATCGCGAGCGCCTCGCGCAGGCGCGGGTCGCTGATCCGCTCGCTCGCAGCCGCCGCTTCGCGGATCATCGGCAGCGGCGGCCGCTCGGGATCCTTCAACCCGGCGATGCTGAGCGTGAGCGCGTAGCGCGCGAAGAGCTCGACGGGATCGCCGCCCGCTTCGCGCCAGCTCGCATAGCTGCGCTGCACCGCAGCCAGATTGCCCGCTGCTGCGAACGCCCGGCCGCGTGTCTCGAACCAGGCGGCCTGGTCGCCGCTCGCCACTGCGTGCGCGTCGTCGCCGAGCGCCGTCAGCGCGCGCGAGGGCTCACCGCGCAGCAGCCAGCGATTCGCGAGCGCAATCCGCATCGCGACCGGCGCTGCGCCGCGTTGCGCGCTGCGCGTCTCGAGCTCCGCGAGCACAGCGTCTTCATCCTCGACGCTGCTGCGGGTTGCCAGCTCGAGCGCGAAGAGCTGCGCGTCGTCCGGGTATGCCTGTGCTGCCCGCCGTGCGAGCGCAGCCGCTTCGGTCGAGCGGCCCGCGTCGCGCCAGGTCTGGATCGCATGGATCGCGAGGTCAGGCCGCGGCGACCAGGGCTGGGATTCAGGATCGGCGAGCACGTCGGCGAGCAGGTCGGCGCACTCCTCTCCCCGCGCGGTCGCGATCAAGGCCAGGCAGCGGCACTCGGCCGCCGCGCGTCCGGTCTCGCTGGCGTCGACGCGCCCCTGCGTGTCCGCGAGCGTGCGCGCGAAATCGCCGCGGTTCGTCGCGTCGCAGGCTTCCATCACGGCGAGCTGGCTGCGTACGCGCTCGGCGGACACCAGCCCGACACCGACCCCGGCCAGGCACAGGCCGGCGGCGACTGCGGCGAGGGCGCGCGGCGTCACGCTGGCTCTTTCGCGGAGAGCTCGAGCCGCAGCGCGACACCGGCGCGGACGCGCTCGCCCTTCAGCAGCAGCCGGTGCCACGGATACGCTTGCTGGGGCAGCAGATCGGCCCCCGCCGGCGCGAGCGCGCGCAGACGCGTATCGGCCTCCTGCACGCGTGCCAGATCGAGGACGAGCGAGCCCGGCCCGCCCATCTCGTCGAATTCGGCGGGCGCCGCGGCGGCTTCCTCCAGCGCCTTGCGCAGGCTCGTGGAATTCCAGCCGACGACGAGCGCGCGATCCGTGGTCACGTAGCAGGGCGCGAGATCCGGCAGCAGGTTGAGATCGAGCAGACATGCGCCGTTTGCGCGGCCCACGGAAAACTCACTGCGGTGTACGGGCCAGCTCTCGCGCAGGTTGTCGATGAAGTCTTCGATCGCGGCGACCGCCGCCGAACGCTCGCGAATTCCGAGCGCCAGCGCGGCGCGTGGCGAGCGCTGCCCGGCTTCCGGGAGATAGACGGCGGCCTCCCAGGTGCCGTCGAGCACGAGGCCGCTGAAGAGGCTGCTCTCGAGCCGGAACAACCGTGAGGCCTGTCCGCCCGCGTCGACGAAGGCCGCGAGATCGAGGCGCTCGGCCGCGCGGACGCGCGCATGCACGAGCGGCTCATTCGTCGAGAGCACCGGCAGCCCGGCGGGCTCCGGGCCCGGGAGCAGGAAGGCGGCGGGTCCCGTCAGCGCATCGTCTGGCATGACGAGCGAAAGCATGAGGCTGCCATCGGGCGCCACGTTCGCAGTGCCGACGAGTCGCGCCTCCGCCCGCAGCGGAATCGCGAAAGCGATGTCGCGCTCGCCGCGTTCGCGGTAGAGGGCGGCGAGCGGACCGTCCGGCGCGCCGCAGGTGAGCGCACTCGCGAGTTCTGCGTGGGTCTGCGCGCGCGCTTCGACCCATTCGCAGCGGGGCAGGCGCTCTGCGAGCGTGCGGGCGTGGCGCGCAAGCGGTGTGCCCTCGAGGCGTGCCGCGGTGGCCAGCAGGCGCTCGAGCGCCGCGGTGCGCGCGAGGAAGAGGGCCCCGGTCGGCAGGCCTGCACCGGGCGCTTCTCGCCCCGAACAACCGGCGAGCGCGAGGCCGGCCGCGAGCGCAAGCGAGACCAGGCAGAGCGCGCGGCGGCGGGCCATGGGCGAAGAAACCCCGATTGGGTGGATGACACTGGATCGGCAGCGCCTGCCAGACACTTGAGGCCGAAGCTGCGCATTGGCGAAAGGCCCCTGGGGCTCAATCGCGAGCCCTTCCGTGCCGATACGCAGGCTCGTTCGACCACCCGCAGTGCAGCTGGGATCCGCCCTTGACGCTTCACGAATCCGCCGAGCGAGGCTCCGCACCGCCGCGCAAGCGCGAGCGCCACGCGCTGGCCCGGGCGCTGGCGGACGTTCGCTCGCGTCGAATTCTCGGCATGCGCGTGGACGGCCTGCGCACGAGCGTGGCTGCGGACGGCATCGTCGAGCTGGCGGAGGCCGGCGCGAGCGGCGTGGTCTGCGTGGCGACGGTCCACATGGTGATGGAGGCCTTCGATGCCCCCGATTTTCAGCGCAGCGTGAATGCCGCCGACCTGGTGACTCCGGATGGCGTACCGCTGGTCTGGGCGCTGCGCCGACTGGGACTCTCCGAAACCCGTCGTGTGTATGGGCCCACGCTGATGCGGCTGGTGTGCCGCCGCGCCGAAGAACACGGCCTCCCGATCGGACTCTACGGCGGCAGCCCCGAGGTGCTCGCACGCCTGCGCGAGAATCTGCTCGAGCGCCACCCGCTGCTGCGCATCGCCTTCGCGGCCAGCCCACCCTACCGCGCGGCGACGCCGGACGAGGACGCGAGCACCGTGCAGGCGATCGAGGCTTCGGGCGTGCGCATCCTGTTCGTGGGCCTCGGCTGTCCGAAGCAGGAACGCTGGATGGCGGCGCACCGCGAGGCGCTGCCCTGTGTCCAACTCGGCGTCGGCGCGGCCTTCGATTTCCTGGCGGGCGCGAAGCGCCAGGCGCCGCTTTGGTTGCAGGGCGCGGGCCTCGAGTGGCTCTTTCGTCTCGCGAGCGAGCCACGCCGGCTCTGGCGGCGCTACCTGATCCAGAATCCGCGCTTTCTCTTCCATTTTGCGCGCGAGCTCGCGCGTTCGCGCGGCGAGGCGGCATGACGGCCGGCAAGCGCGTTCTCGTCACCGGCGCCGGCGGCTTCATCGGGCATCACCTCACGAAGGCGCTCGTCGCGCGCGGCTACCACGTGCGCGGCGTCGATCTGAAACTGCCGGAGTTCGAGCCGACGGCTGCCCACGAATTCGAGCAGCTCGACCTGCGCCGCTGGGAAAACTGCCTGCGCGCCACGCAGGGCATCAGCGAGGTCTATGGCCTCGCCGCCAACATGGGCGGGATCGGCTTCATCGAGAGCAACAAAGCCGTGATCATGCACGACAGCGCGCTGATCAACCTGCACATGCTCGAGGCCGCGCGCGAAAATGCCGTGAGCCGTTATCTCTTCACATCCTCTGCCTGTGTCTATCCGCGCTATCTCCAGGATCGCCCCGACGTGACCGGACTGCGCGAGGAGAGCGCCTACCCGGCCGATGCCGAGGACGGCTACGGCTGGGAGAAGCTGTTCGCCGAGCGCCAGTGCCGGCACTACTTCGAGGATCACGGACTCGAAACCCGCATCGTGCGCTTTCACAACATCTTCGGCCCGCTCGGAACCTTCGAGGGCGGACGCGAGAAATCGCCCGCCGCCTTCTGCCGCAAGCTCGCGCTTGCGAACGAGAACGACGAGGTCGAAGTCTGGGGCGATGGCCAACAGACGCGCTCCTACTGCTACATCGACGACTGCGTCGAGGGCATCTACCGCCTGATGCGCTCCGATCACCGCGAGCCGCTGAACCTCGGCCAGGACCGCCTCGTCTCGATCGAGGAGCTGGTGCGCATCGTGGCCTTCATCGCCGGAAAATCGGTGAAGCCGCGCTACGACACCAGCAAGCCGCAGGGGGTGCGCGGCCGCAACAGCGACAACACGCGCTTGCGGCAGGTGCTCGGCTGGCTGCCGACGACGAGCCTCGAACGCGGCCTCGAACTCACCTACCGCTGGATCGAAGGACGCCTGCGCGCGCAGGGTCGGCTGCCGGGCTGAGGTTCGCGATGGAACCGCGCCCGCGCGTGCTGCTCGTCGAAAGCCTCTCGGGCGGGAACGCCTACGGCGTCGAACTCGTGCGCGCGCTCGCCCGCGAAACGCGGCTCAGCGTCATCACGGTCGACGACACGCGCCTCGAGCCGGGCGATTGCGAGCGGCTGCTGCGCGTGCTGCCCCGCTTCGGTGGTCGTCAGGGCCGACTTCGCAAGCTCGTGCGTGAGCTGCTGGGTGCCGCGCGCCTCGCGTGGGAACTGTGGCGCCACCGTAGCGATACCGTCCACGTGCAATCGTTTCGCGTGACGCGCGTCGAAGCGCCGCTCTACTTCCTGTTTCGCCCGCTGCTGCGCCGTCTCGTCGTTACGGCGCACAACGCCCTGCCCCACGAACCGCAGGCCTGGCATCAGGCCTTCTATTCGCGCTGGTATCGGCTCGCCGACCGGATCCACGTGTTGAGCAGCTACACGCGCGATCGTCTGATTGCAGATTTTGGCGTCGCCCCGGAAAAGCTTCTGCTGACTCCGCACGGAAACTACGAGAGCTTCGTCTCGGATCATCCCGTCGACGCGGGGGCTGCATGCCGCAGCAGCTTCGAGATTCCGCAGGAGGCGCGGGTCGTGTTGCTCTTCGGCTTGATTCGCCGTTACAAGGGCGTGGATCGGCTGCTCGCCGCGTTCGAGCTGCTCGCGAAAGCGGAGGATCTCTACCTCGTGATCGCGGGAGCGACGGCGCCCACTTTGGCTCGCGAACTCGAGACGGCGATCGACGGCAACGCGGCGAACGTGCGCATCCGCTTCCGTCCGCGTTTCGCGAGTGATCCCGAGCTGGCCGCGCTGCTGCGCATGGCCGATGTCGTGGTGCTTCCCTACGCGCACGTCTACCAG
>JANNIY010000185.1:0-3468 GCA_031405455.1 Deltaproteobacteria bacterium
GTTCACGGTGCTCGGCGCGTCGTTGGTGTGGAGCGTGGACAGCACGAGGTGGCCGGTGAGCGCCGCCTTGATCGCAATCTCGGCGGTCTCGAAGTCGCGGATCTCGCCGACCATGATGATGTCGGGGTCCTGGCGCAGGAAGGAGCGCAAGGCGGCGGCGAAGTTGAGCCCGATCTCCTCGTGCATCTGCACCTGGTTGATGCCGGCCAGGTTGAACTCGACGGGATCCTCCGCGGTCGAGAGGTTCTCCGAGGTCTTGTTCAGATCCGCCAGCGCGGAGTAGAGCGTGGTGGTCTTGCCCGAACCCGTCGGGCCCGTCACGAGCACCATGCCGAAGGGCTGGTGGATGCAGTTGAGGAAGACGTCGAGCTGCTGCTGCTGCTCGAAGCCGAGCTTGGTCATGTCGAGCTGGAGGTTCGACTTGTCGAGGAGGCGCATCACGACCTTCTCGCCGAACAGCGTCGGCAGCACCGAGACGCGGAAGTCCATCTCCTTGCCGCGGCCCATCTTGAGCTTGATGCGCCCGTCCTGCGGCAGCCTGCGCTCCGCGATGTCGAGTTCGGCCATGATCTTCATGCGCGACGTGATCGCGTTCTTCAGCTTCATCGGCGGCTTCATGGCTTCGTAGAGCACGCCGTCGATCCGGTAGCGCACGCGAAAGGACTTCTCGTAGGGCTCGACATGGATGTCGGATGCGCCCTTCTTCACCGCTTCGGTGAGCACCAGGTTCACCAGCTTGATGACGGGCGCGTCCTCGGACTCCTTCGCGAGGGCGTTGACGTCGACGTCGTCCGAATCGTGGACGAGGTCGATGTCGGAGTCGTCGAAGTCCCCCATCACCTCTTCGAGCGAGGCGGACGTGTCGTAGTACTTTTCGACGGCGCGCCGGATCGCATCCTCGGCCGCGACGACGGGCTGGATGTTGTATCCGGTGAGGAACTTGATGTCGTCGAGCGCGAAAATGTTGGAGGGATCGGCCGTGGCCAGGATCAGGGTCGAACCGGCCCGGTTCACGGGGATCACGGTGTGTTTGACCGCGACCTCCTCGGGAATCAGTTGGATCACGGCCGCCTCGATCTCGAACTCGTCGAGATTGATCGAGGGCACGCCATATTGTTTCGCAACGAAATCGGTGAGTTCGTTCTCGTCGAGAAATCCGAGTTGCGTGATCTGCGCGCCGAGGCGACCGCCCTTCGTTCGCGTCTCTTCACGCGCCTTGCGCAACTGCTCCGCGCTGAGAAGGTTCTCCTTGACGAGAAGCTCCCCGATCCGCTCGTTCACAGGCGTGACTCCCTCGACTCCGCGCTGCGGAAACCGAACCGGTTCGGATGCTTGCGCAGCCTGCTGCGCAAGGATTCCATTGTGAACCCGGTGGGTTATCGGCGCTCCGGGGAGGGAGCTTTACCGCCGCGTGAGCGGGGACCCCGCCAGGGCCGGGGCCCCATCGCGGCCTAGGAGCCGCCCGCGACCTGGTCGACCTCTTCGAGGCTGGTCGAACGCAGGCGCAGCACGATCAGACCGAGACCGGTAATGGTCACCCACATCACGGCGTGGATCAGCGTGCCGCAGGCCACCGCCGTCTCCGGAGCCACGCCGAAGCGCAGCAGAGCGACCTTGGCGGCCAGGTGGAAGGGCCCGATGAATCCGGGGGTCGAGGGGACGGCGACGGCCACCCCGATGGCGGCGAGCATGGCCCAGGCCGCCGCGAGCTCCTCCCAACGGGATGGAAAGTCGATGTCGAGCGCGATGAAGCCCGCGATCACGGGGAGGGTCGACGCCACCAGCCAGATCGCCAGCGAGTAGAGGAGGATCCACACGAGGTGGATGCCTCCGCGAAGCGCGCCCAGGCCGTCCTGAAAACGCCGCAGCCAGTGGATCGCCGTGGCCGAGATGGCGGCCGGCAACGGACGCATGGCGAACTCCGCGGCGCCCAGGAAGAAGGCTGGCGCGAAGCGCAGCAGCCCCAATCCAAGAAACGGCAACACCGCGAGCGGAAGCAGCAGGAGCGCGTAGCTTTCGAGGAAGCCATCGTTCCCCCCACGCCCGGCCAGGACTACTCCCATCGCGAGCACCACGACCATCAGCGTGTCGATCACGCGTTCGAGGATCACGGTGCCGAAGACCGCCGCCGCCGAGACACCCGTTTCGCGCGCGAGATACCAGGCTCTCACCACCTCACCCATGCGCAACGGAAAGACGTTGTTCGCCATGAAACCGACCGAAACGGCCCGAAACAGCGCGCCGGTCGGCAGCGGCCGGATCGGATCCGTGAGGTAACGCCAGCGCAGCGCCCGCAAATACTGCACCAGCAGATACGAGGGCACGGAAAGAACCACCAGCACGCCCCAGCGGGCGTGTGCAATCGCGCGCGCCACGTCGGCGAAGGGCACGTCGCGCATGACGTACCAAAGCGATCCGCCCGTCACGGCCAGCCCGAACCAGACCCGCCAATCCCGGATCCGGGAGCGGCGCTTTTTCGGCGTCGGAGCCGTCACGCGGGTCCGGCCGCCAGGCGTCGGCGCGCCTCGGCGCGATCGCGCTCGATCTGTTCGCGCAACGCCTCGACCCCGGCAAAGCGACGCTCGGCCCGCAGGCGGCAGGCGAACGAGAGCTCGACGCGGCGACCATAGAGGTCGCCGGAAAAATCGAGCAGATGAGCCTCGGCGACCACGCGATCCGAATCGCCGAACGTCGGCCGCGTACCCACGTTGGTGACGGCCGGCCAGATCGCGCCGGCCGGCGGATCGCCCGCATCCAGGCAGCGAAACCACCCGGCGTAGACGCCCGCTTCCGGCAACACCTCATTCTCGGGCGCGAGGTTTGCCGTCGGAAAGCCCAGCGTGCGCCCCCGCGCGTCACCCTTCACGACCTGGCCTCGTACGCTGAAATCGCGGCCGAGCAGCAGCGCGGCCTCCTCGACGCCGCCCTTTACGAGCAGCTCGCGAATGCGGCTCGAATTGACGTCTCCCCCGCCCACGATCACCTCCGGAATGATCGTCACCGAGAAACCCAGGCGCGGGCCCAGTTCGCTGAGCAAGCGCATCGAGCCCTCCCGATCGCGGCCGAAGTGGAAGTCGTAGCCCACATAGACTTCGAGCGGGCGGATCCGGGCGTGGATGAACTCACGGATGAAAACATCGGGAGCCGTTCGCGCGAACTCGAGGTTGAAAGGCTCGATGATCACGGCGTCGACTCCCGCCGCCGCGAGCAGCTCGAGCTTTTGCTCGCTCGTCGTGAGCAGCCGGGGAGCGGACTCCGGCGAAATCACCTTGCGCGGGTGCGGGTCGAACGTATAGACGACCGCCTCGCCTCGCGCGATCCGCGCGCGCGCGATGACGGTATCGAGGATCGCGCGGTGGCCGAGATGGATACCGTCGAAGTTTCCGATCGTGAGGATCGGCCGCACGAGCGGCGCGCCGATCGACACGCTTCCTGCGATGGTGCGCAATGCTAGACTCCGGCGGTGCG
>JANNIY010000186.1:0-23692 GCA_031405455.1 Deltaproteobacteria bacterium
AGGGTCACCGGGAAGCGGCCGAGGCCGTAGACCGACACGCCCCCCTTTTCGCTCACCTTCAGCGAGGTGGCGGTCCCGGGACGGGCCTTCAGGGCCTCGTTCTCCCGCTTCAGGCGCTCCACTTCGGCGCGCAGGTCGTCGTCATTGCTCATCTCGGCGTTCTCCTTGGCGGGACCCAGGATGCGATCAGCGTTCGGCCAGCTTCTCGTCGAGCAGCCGCTCGAGTTCGGGGTCGAGCGGGGCGCTCGGCGTGACTGTTTTTGGTGTCGGCGCGCTGCGGGTCTGGCGCCGCAGAAACCAGAATAGCAGCCCGCCGCCCGCGAGAACCGCGACCGCGGGCATCACGTAGGCGGCGATGCCGATGCCTTCGGCACGCGGCGCCCCCAAAACCGATTCCCCGTAGCGCGCGACCACTTCGGCCTCGACCTCGGCGCGCGGGCGCCCCGCGGCTTCCTGGACGATCAGCCACATGCGCAGCGTCTGCGCCTGCGGGCTCGGGCAATCGGAAAGCAGGCGACCGGGGCAGTAGGGGCTCAAGAGTTCGTTCATGAGATCGTAGGCCCAGCCCGCGGGCGCCTGCGTGGGTGCGGTGTCGCCCGCCAGCGCCGTGAACGCGAGGGCAAAGCTGAGCAGAAAGACCGCGAGCGTGCGTTTCACCACGAATCAGCCTCCGCTTCCGGCAGCTCGAACGCCAGCACGCGTTCCGCGAGCGCCGCGAGCGCGCGTCCGGCCGCGGATTTCGCGCCCTCGCCTTCAAAGAACACGCGGCCCGCATCGGCAGCCTGTGCCAGCTTCACATCGAACGGGATGCGCGCCACTACGTCGATGGCCAACTCGTGCGCGAGGCGTTCGACCGTGGCCTCGCGAAAGAGCGGCCCCTCGGCGCCGCAGGCCGTGCACACGACGCTAGCGAAGTTCTCGACCAGACCGATCAGCGGCACGCGCGCCGCGTAGGCGCGCCGCAGCGAACGCTCGACGGCGAGCAGCGCGACTTCGCTCGGAATCGTGACGGCGAGCGCGGCGACGCGGCCCGGCAGCCATTGCGCGAATGCGGGCAGGCGATCCGAGCCCGGCGCGAGATCGACGACGAGCGCGTCGAGGCTCCCCCACTCGGTGCAGGCGAGCAGATCCGCCAGCGCCGCGTGCTCCATCGCGCTGCGCAAAGCCGCCGCCTCACCCTGCTCGCCGTCCCAAGCGAGCGGCTGATTGCCTTGCAGGAAGAAATCCATGCTCTGGACGCGCAGGCCATTCGGTCCCGCGATCGGGTGCAGCGCATTCTCCGCCGACAGCCGCAGGGGCTGACCGCGCAGGCCGAGCATCTTGGCGACGGACGGGCCGTTCAGGTCGGCATCGAGCAGACCGATTTGCAGGCCGCGGCGCGCGAGCGCCAGCGCGAGGTTCACCGCGACTGCGCTCTTGCCCACCCCGCCCTTCCCGCTCATCACGGCGATCACGCGCTCGACCGAAGCCATGCGCTGCTCGACACGCGCGAGCGCAGCCGTGAGATCTTCGAGCGCGGGGGGATTCCCGGCAGTCTCGCCGGGAAGAGCCGGCGTCACTAGACGTCCCAGTTGAGGGGATCGGAGTCTGCGCCCGAGCCGCCGCGCTGGCGCACGAGCAGACGCGGCTGCTCGAGGATCACCCGCGAATCCTCGGGCACGGATTCGGTGAGCCAGACGTTGCCGCCGATCACGCTGCCGCGGCCGATCACGGTCTCGCCACCGAGGATGGTGGCGCCGGCATAGATCACGACGTCGTCCTCGATCGTGGGATGCCGCTTCACGCCGCGCAGCATCTCGCCGTGGCGCGGCGAGCGCGCGCCGAGCGTCACGCCCTGGTAGATGCGCACGTTGTCGCCGATCGCAGTGGTCTCGCCGATCACGACGCCGGTGCCGTGATCGATGAAGAAGCGCCGGCCGATCTTGGCGCCGGGGTGGATGTCGATGCCGGTTCGGTCGTGCGCGTGCTCGGTCATCATGCGCGGCAGGATCGGCACGCCGAGCCCGTGCAGCTCGTGCGCGATGCGGTAGATCGCGATCGCGTGCAGCGCCGGGTAGGTCACGACGATCAGGGCGTAGCTCTTGGCCGCCGGGTCGCCCTCGTAGGCGGCCTCGACATCCGCGGCCAGCAGCGTCCGCACGGCCGGCAGACGCCGAATGAAGCGCTCGGCCAGCGCGCGCGGCGTCGAACCGTCGGGAAGCGTGCGCTTGGCGAGCAATTTCTCGAGGCGCTCGGCCAGGTACGGAAGTTCGGAGCGCAACACCGAGCGATCGCGCTCGAGCAGCACGAGCGCACGCGTGCGTTCGACCCACTCGATCACTTCGCTGCGGTCGGGGATGCCTTCGGCGGCGGCCTTGGTGAGCGCGTCGTCGCCGGGCGTCGAGAGCGCAGCAATCGTCGCCTTGATCACGTCGTCGGGGTCGCTCGGGGTCAAAACCGGTCTCCTCGGGCGCCACGACATTCTAGCGCGGCGCTCGATTGCCGCCCCAGGGGGCAGGTGATAGGGTGCGCGGGGGGCGCTTCCCCTCCGGAGCGATCCCATCCAACGTATGCAAGAGAACTCCGAGATCGCCGCTGGCGGTGTGCTCTTCCGGCACGCAGGGCGCGGGCCCGAGGTCGTGGTCGGCGAGCAGCGGGATCGCCTGACCGGCGAGCGCACGCTGCGGCTGCCCAAAGGCAAGCTCGACGGCAACGAGACGCTCGCGCAGGCGGCGCTGCGCGAGGTGCGCGAAGAAACCGGACTCCGCGGGCGGATCGTGGCTTCGCTCGGCCGCGTCGACTACACGTACGCCAGCGCAGGCTCGGCCGTTGCGAAGACCGTCCATTTCTTCCTGATGGAGTGGGAAGCGGGGCTGGCGGAGACTCCGGACGGAGAACTCGAAGGAATCGTGTGGATGCCGATCGAGCAGGCGCGCCGAAGCCTCACGTTCGACACGGAACGTGCGATGCTCGAGCGGGCCATCGCGCATCTCGGGCCGCGCGAGCGCGCATGACGATCGCGTGCAGGAAAGCGGGATAGCGTTGCAGGCTGAAGGGGAATCCGTGGCCGAGATCTACAGCCACTCGCGCCTGTCTAGTTTCGAAAGCTGCCCGCGGAAATTTCAGTATCGCTACGTGCTGCGCATCCCGACCGAGACGGAATCGATCGAGGCCTTTGCGGGCAAGCGCGTGCACGAAGTGCTCGAGCGCCTCTACAAAGCGGCGCAACTGGGCCGCTTCCCCTCGCTCGAGCGCGTGCTGCGCTTGTTCCGGGAGCTGTGGACGGAGCACTTCGACGCGGAGAAGGTTCGCATCGCGCGCAGGGACATGCTGGAAACGCATCCCCCCGAGGAGCAGCGGCCCGAGCTCTACGCCGCGTTCTACCGCCAGAATGGCGAGCGTTGCCTCACGAACTACTACCGCCGGTTCTACCCCTTCGATCAGGACGAGACGCTCGGGCTCGAGCAGAGGGTCACGTTCCTGCTCGATGCGAACGGCCGCTATCGAATGCAGGGCGTGATCGACCGTGTCTCGCGCACCCGCGATGGGCAGATCGAGATCCACGACTTCAAGACCGGGAAGTGGGTGCCGAATCAGAAGGAAATCGATCGCGATCGCCAGCTCGCGCTCTAC
The DNA here is from genome assembly GCA_031405455.1 of Deltaproteobacteria bacterium. Classification (GTDB taxonomy): domain Bacteria; phylum Myxococcota_A; class UBA9160; order UBA9160; family SMWR01; genus DATBRV01. Next base: position 3,613 of record JANNIY010000186.1, read on the forward strand.
CAGATCGGCATCGCCGAGAAATACGGCGCGGACCAGCCCATCCGTCTCGTCTGGCACTACCTGCTGCGCGATCAGATCCGCACGTCGACGCGGACGCCCGAAGCGCTCGCCCAACTGCGCAGCGAGACGATGAGTCTGATCGACCAGATCCGCGTCGAGGATAAATACGAGACGCGCCCGAGCGCCCTATGCGGCTGGTGCGAGTTCGCCTCGATCTGCCCCGCGAGCGGTCGCCAGCGAGCCGAGGCGCCCAGCGCCACCGCGCCGCCGCCCCAGAGCCAGATCCCGCTGCTCTAGCTGCCTCGCCGTGCCCTTCGCTAGCGTGGCACGCCATGGGCCTGCGCATCGAACGAATACCGACGCTCGGCGACAACTACAGCTACCTGCTGGTGTGCGAGGCGACTGGCGAAGCGGCGGTCGTGGATGCCCCCGAGGCCGATCCGGTGCTGCGGCGCGTCGAGGCGCTCGGCGCGCGCGTGACGAAGATCTTGTCGACGCATCATCACGGGGATCATTCGGCCGCGAACCCCGCGCTCGCAAAAAGGTTCGACGCGCCGGTCTTCGGGCACACTTCGGATTCCGGGCGCCTGCCAGGGCAGACCGATGGGCTCGAGGAAGGCGACACGCTGATGGTGGGCCGGGAAAGCGCGCGCGTGCTCTTCATTCCGGCGCACACGCGCGGCCACATCGCCTACGTCTTCGACGCCGCGGGCGCCGTCTTCTGCGGCGATACACTCTTCGCGGCCGGCTGCGGACGCCTCTTCGAGGGAACTCCAGAGATGATGTTCACGGCGCTGAACGGCAAGCTCGGAGCCCTGCCGGATTCCGTGCGCGTCTACTGCGGCCACGAGTACACCGAGAACAACCTTCGCTTTGCGGCGCACGTCGACCCCGACAACTCTGCGGTGCGCGCGAAACGAGCGCGCGTGAGCGCGATCCGGGCGCGCAAGGCTGCCGATTGGCACGCCGCCACCCCGGACGAGATGACGATCCCGTCGACGATCGGCGAGGAGCGTCTCACGAATCCGTTCCTGCGCGCGCGTGACGCCGCCGAGCTCGGGCGTTTGCGCGCGTTGAAGGACGGGTTCTAGGACGCAGGTGTCGGCTGCTTCGCGGAACGACCCCCCCGCCGGCGCGACGACCTCGAGCGTCCGCCACCGCGTCCCCTTCTACGAAACCGACGCGATGGGCGTCGTCCATCATTCGAACTACGTGCGCTACTTCGAGCTCGCCCGGGTCGTCTGGCTCGAGGAACACGATGTGCCCTACCGCCAGATCATCGAACAGGGGCTGCACTACGCAACGACGCGCGTCGAGATCAGCTACCACCGATCCACGCGCTTCGACGACGAGATCGAGATCACGACCTGGCTCGATTGGGTGCGCGGCGCGTCGCTGCGCATGGCCTACGTGCTTCGCTGTGGCGACGCGAACGTCGCGACGGGCGCAACGGAGCACGCTGCCGTCGATCTCGAGGGGCGCTTGCGGCGCCTGCCGCGCGAGCGCGTCGAGCGCCTGCGCACGCTCGTGCCTAGCTAGCGCGCCCGGGCCCGAGCAGGCCGCGCACGAAGCGACGCAGCCGAACCGTCACCATGGTCTCCGTCCAGTCCGTCACGCGCTGGACAGCGTCGAGCGCATCGCCCTTGCCCGACCAATGCGATCGCACCACGTCCGGATGCACGTGGTTGAGCAGCCGCGACAGCACGGCCGCCACCACGACGAGATCGTCGATCAATCCGATCGGGCCGAGCAGGATCTCCGGCAACAGGTCGATCGGCGAGAGCACATAGCCGACCCCCAGCAGCGCCAGGCCCTTGTCCGCGAGCGAGACGCGCGAATCGCGCAGCAGGCGCATCAGCAACACCGTGAGATCGGGAAGCAGCAGCGCGAGATCGCGGATCCCCGAGCTGGCGCCGGGTTCGAGATTCACGACCTGCGCGCGGAAGCGATCGTAGAGTCGGCGCTCGCGCGGGTTGAGCTCGATCGTGATCGTGTCTTCTCTCACGCCTGGCGAGCCCTCCGACGCGAAGCCTAGCGCGACACGCTCATTCGCGCGGGAGATCGAGCGCTCCGATCAGCGGGCGGCCCAGCGTGTCGCCCAGGTCGATTCCCAGCAGCTTCGCGGCGGTTGGCGCGACATCGGCTTGCCGCATCTGCGGAATCCGCACCCGCCCGCGCAGCCCGCGCCCCCACGCGACGAAGCCCGAATTCATCTCGCTGCGCGTCGGCAGGTAGCCACCGACGCCGCGCCACGCGGCCGGCGTCAGCACGGGAAACTGCACGGTGTTGGAAAACGCGAATCCCGGCTCGGCCTCGAGACCGAACCAGGCCTCGGGGTCGGCGCCGGTGCGAAGCAGTTCGTCGGCCGCCACGACCCGGAAGGAGCGGAGCGTCGCCGCTTCCTGTGTGAGCGCCGTGCGCGCCTGCACCGCGTCGCGCTCGTGTTCCGCATAGACGAAGGCGCTGCCGCCGTTGCTGCGCGCGATCGCCGACCAGCGCGCGACGTTCGTCTGGACGCCGGGAACGGGCGTGAGCAGACCCGCCCTGCCGAGCACCGCGTTCGGGGCGATCAGGCTGTGGATCGGCGCAACGCCGTGATCCCCCACCACGAGCAGCGCCGTCGCGTCGCGCGCGGGGCCGCGGCGCAGACACGCGAAAAGACGCACGAGCTCGGTATCCGCGTGTGCGAAGGCGGCATCGGACTCGGGCGAGCCGGGCCCGTACTGGAGCAGCGGCGCCTGTGTCTGCGAGAGGTGCAGCAAGAGCAACCGCGGCGGCTGCGACGATTCGAGCAGGGCGCACGCAATGCCCACCAACACGGCATCGCGCTCGGGCCCTGGCGCGTTGCTGGCGGGCACCCCGCCTCCGGCGGCGCGCGCCAACACCAGGAGCGACGGCGTCGTCGCGTCGGCGAGCACGCTCAACCAGGTTTCCCCCGTGCGCGTCGGCTCGAGATCGGGCAGGCGCAGCGCGATCTCGGCGCCGACGGTGGTCGGCCACGCGAGCGCCGCCACGGGCAAACCCGCCTCGCTGGCGCGCTGCCACAGCGTGGGCTTGCGCAACTTCGTCACGTGCGAGAAACGCGTCCCGCGCACCCCCCTCGCACCGAGCAGGAAGTCGGCCGTGATTCCGTGCGCGGCCGGCAGCTCGCCGGTGACGAGCGTCGCGTGTGCGGGATACACCGAGGCGGGAGTCACTCCCTCGACGGCGTCGGCAGCAACACCTGCGCGCGCGAGACTCGCGAGCGCCGGCATCGGCGTCGCCCCGGCGCGATCCTCCCGGTAGTGCGAGGCGCCGAGTCCCGAGAGCGAGACGAGCACGAGGTGCGTGGGCCGCGCCGCGGGCCCTGCGAGCTGCGGAAGCTCGCTGCGCACGCCGGGCTTCAGTTCGCCCGTGGGCCCGAGGCAGGCGAGCGCTGCACACGCCAGCAGCGCGGCGAAGCTGGCGAGTCTCGCGCTCATGTCACCACGTGGCGGAAGGCCGGCTCGACTTCGATGCCGCTCTCGCGCCCGGCGCGCGCGGCGCCGCGTGCACGGCGCAATCGTGTGAGCTCGCGCTTCGCGTCGCGATAGCCGGCATCGATCAGACGGCGACTGCGGCCCCGCGATGTCGAAAGCAACGTGACGAGGTTGAAACCCGAGTGCTCTTCGGTCGGGTGGATCACCGTCACGGGGATTCCGCGGTAGCTGCCGTCCGGGTCGATGCGCGTCGTCACGAAGCCGACGTTGCCGAGCGTGCGCCATAGAACGTCCGTCAGGCGGAACAGGAAATCCGGCAATCCGCGAAAGCTGCGGCGAAACGGCAGCGCCGTCGCCACCACGGCGAGCACGTAGATTTCGGTCGCCCCCATTTCGACGGCCTGGAGCAGTGGCACGTTCCAGGCGAAACCGCCGTCGACGTAGACTTCGCCCCGGAACGTCACGGGGGGAAACAGGACCGGGATCGCGTAGCCGGCGCGCGACAGCTTGCGCAGCTCCTCGGCCGAACGCGCATGGCGATTCGAGAAGAACTGGCCCTCCCCTCGCGAGAGATTCAACAGGATGAACGAGAGCTCGATCGGCGACTCGAGCAGCTTCTCGAAATCGATGTAGCGCTCGATCGAGCGGGCGAAGGGTTCCATCGAGAAGAGCGAGAGGCCCGTCAGCAGGTTGTGACGGAAGCTCGGCCGCAGCACGCGGGCGACGGAAGGGAAATCGAGCCAGGCGCGCTCCAGGCTTTCGACGCCGCCGCTGGCGTAGATGCAGGCGTTGATCACGCCGATCGAAGACCCGACGATGGCATCGGGTGTGATGCCATCCTCTGCGAGACGCTTGATCGCGCCCACCTGATGGGCGCCGAGCGATGCCCCGCCGCCGAGAATGAACACGCGTTTGCGCTGCACTTCCGCGCTCATCGAAACACGCCGCGCCGCGCCGCGCGCCCCTGATCGAGCAGCGCGGAGATCGCCGCCTTCACGCGATCGACCTTCTCCTCGATCACGGCGTCCTCGTCGGTGGGATCGCCCTGAAACAGGATCGGCTCTCCGAAATGGATCCGATATTTGACGGGCAGCGGCAACAGCCCCAGCGGTCCGAGCCACGGGAAGGTCGCCGTGATCGGAAAGGCAGGCATTCCCAGCAACTCGCCGAGGCGTCCCAGATTGGCGAATCCCGGCTGCTGCTCTTCCGAGCCGACGATGCCGACCGGAATGATCGGCGTGTTCGTTCCGAGCGCGAGGCGCATGAAGCCCATGCCGAAGCGCTGAAGCCGATAGCGCTGGGAATAGAGCTTGTTCATGCCGCGAACGCCTTCCGGGAACACCGTCACGCACTCGCCGTTCTCGAGCATGTGGGCGCAGTTGCTGGGCGTTCCGACGAGCGCACCCGTGCGTGCCGCCGCGATGCTCACCCAGGGCAGATTCGGAATCCAGAACTCGCCCATCGGGCGCGCGATCCGCGGCGGATCGGCTTCCAGAAGCAGCGCGGCGCTGAGCATCGCGCCGTCGAACGGCAGCTGGCCGGCGTGATTGGCGACGATCAGCGCGCGGCCCTGTGGAACGTGCTCGATGCCCACCGTCTCGACGCGGAAGTAGTAGCGGTAGAGCAGCACAATCGGCAGCAGCACGCGACGCCACCATTCGGGGCTCATGCCATAGGGATCGAACCCGAACTCGTTGACCCGAGCAGGTGCCTTGCGCAGGCGTTCCTCGAGCTCGCGCTGGAGCGACCGCGCCGAGAGCGGCAGCAGCGCGCCCGCGAGATCACCGAGCGCCGTCCCGAATCCCGATCCCCGCGCCGCCATCGACCCCCTCTACCGCCGCAGGCTCTGGAAGATCTCCTCGAGACCGAACAGACAACGGAAGTTGGTGGCCTCGACGAAGCGCTGTCCGGCGAGCGTGACGGGGAACTTGAGATAATCGATCGCTCCCGCGGGCGTAGAGATCAGCCCCATCTTGAAGAGCCGATCGAACAGCGGCCGCATCAGCGGCTCCGGCATCGGCACGGCCGTGCCGCCGGTCTCGCGGATCGCCGTGTGCAGCGGAACCTCTCCCGGCCCCGTGACGTTGAAGACGCCCTGCAGCCCGTGCTGAAGCGCGAGCGCGATCGCCTCGGAGAGATCCTCCTCGTGCAGGAACTGCATCATCGGATCGAAGCCCATCACCGTCGGCACCCAGCGCTGGCGCAGGTACTGCCCGATCATCGAATGCGTGTAGTAGCCGAGCAGGTTCACGGGCCGCAGCACACAGGTGCGGATGTGCGGGTAGCGCCAGAGAAATGCCGTCGCGAGACTGTCGAGTTCGACGAGATCGCGAATCTCGGGATAGCTGCGGCTCGCGGAAAGCGGCGCATCCTCGTCGATGTAATACGGGTTCTCCGGAAAGGCGCCGTAGACGTAGCTGCTCGAGACGAGCACGAACTGCTGCGTGCCGTGATTGACGCAGTGGTCGAGCAGCTGCTTCGTACCGCGGACGTTCACGTCGAAGCGCGTTCGCGAATCGCTGCGGAAGTGACGGATGAAGCCCATGTGGACGATGGCCGTCGGGAGCTCGGTGCGGATCACGTCTTCGAATTTCTTCTTGCGAAGATCGACCGTATGGACGCGGATTCCCCGCGGGTGACCCTCCCAGTCTTCCCGGTCGACGCCGCAGACCTCGTAGCTCTCCATCAGGCGCCGGGCGAGCAGCCGCCCCTGGCCCCCGGAGATTCCCGTGATCAGCACCTTTTCCATTGCAACTCCAAGCAGTTAGGTGCCAAGATTCTGGCTCCTGGGCGCCCGGCTCTACACCGTTTGGTTGGTAGCCGTGGTATAACTGGGGCCCTAGAGGGCAAGTGTGGTCGAACCGTCCTCACGTATCGAAGAGTTCAAAATCCCGCTCACCGAGCCGGTCCACGGGCTCGTCTCGGTCCCCGGGGTTTTGGGCGTCCCGCGCTGGTGGCCCACCGGGTCGCGAGTATGCGTCGTCCTCGCCCACGGGGCGCGCAGCGACTATAACGACCCGCTCATCGAATACCTCCAGCGCGAGCTGACCGAGCGCCGCTACCTCACGCTGCGCTTCAACTTCCCCTTCGCCGAGGCGAAGAAGACGCGGCCCGATCCGTTGCCGGTGCTGCGGCGCACCTTCCGGGCCGCGCTCGGAGCCATCGCCCGCGATCCAACGGCGGCCCCCGCCCATCTGGTGCTCTGCGGCATGGGGCTCGGCGCCCAGGCCGCCGCCGACGTCGCCGGTGCGCGCGCGCGCGTCGACGCGCTGATCCTCCTCGGCTTCCCTCTCCACCCGCAGGGCAAGCCGGAGAAGGTCGAACCCGAGACCCTCTTCCGCATCGTCTCGCCGATGCTTTTTCTTCAGGGCACACGCGATCGGCGTTGCGATCTCGATGTGCTGCGCCGCACGCTGACCCGCGTCGGCGCTCCGTCGGCGCTACACGCGATCCAGCAGGCCGATCACCAGTTCGCGATCCCCAAGAAGGCCGATCGCACCCCCGAGAGCGTTCGCGAAGAGATCCTCGGCACGATCGATGGCTGGATCCAGAAGGTGCTATGAGCCGGTGCCCTGGCGCCGCCGGCGCAGGGCTACCCGCAAGCGGTGCAACACGGTCGAGGGCCAGGCCCAACGCGACACGCGCACCGCCCGCGCCATTCGCCGCTCGTGCGCCGCGAGCAGCCTCGGCGCATAGCGCGCCTTGTGTTTGAGGACTGCGAGGCGATCGATCTTGCGCAGCCAGAACAGGACGAACCGGCCGCTGGCGCGCGTCGGATCCAGCACGAGCGCCGCTTCGAAATCGATCACGCTCGGCTGACCCTCGTCGCTGCACAGAATGTTCCGCCGTTGGCGCAGATCGAAATGCACGACGCCGCGCGCGTGGATCCGCTCGACACACTCGGCGAGGGCAACGAAGAAGGCTTCGCGCCCCACGCGCCGCAAGAGCCGATGCGCAATCGGCTCGCCGTCGAGATGAGAAACGACGATGACGCCCGGGAGCCGGGCGATCGGCCGGGGCACGCCCGGCAGCCCCGCGAGCGCCTCGAGCGCACGCCACTCGCGATCGAGACAACGCCGGGCGTGGGGGCGCAGAAACAACGACGCGTTGCTCCAGTCCTTCACGACGACGCGCTCGCCACGCCAATCGAGCAACCGCAAATCGGGCCGGTTGCGCGCCCGCGGTCGCAGAAAACGCAGCGTTGCGGCGTCGATGGCTTCGCGATCGAGGAGCGCGGGCTCCGGGGGGGCTTCTCGCGGGCGGACTGCAATCGGGATCAGCGTCACGAGGCGGGAGCATAGCGATCGACGCGGCTCGGGTAGAATCCGGAATCTCACGCGAGGACACGATGGCCGGAAGCAGCGACCTCTATTTCCAGCAAATTCCCGTCGGGGAGATGGCGAACCTCGCCTACCTGATCGGAAGCCTCACGACCCGCGAGGCGCTGATCGTCGATCCGGCCTGGAGCGTCGATGCGCTGCTCGATCGCGCGGAAGCCGACGGCATGCGCGTCACGGGCGCGCTCGTCACGCACTACCACCAGGATCACGTCGGCGGCGAAATCTTCGGCATGAACATCGAAGGCCTGACGCGCCTGCTGGCCCGCACGCCGGTCCCGATCTACGCCAACGAACACGAGGCGGCGGGACTGCTGCACGTCACCGGGATCTCGGCGTCGGACGTGACTCCCAAGCAGGCAGGCGACGTGATCGAGCTCGGGCCACTGCGGGTGCGGCTGCTGCACACGCCCGGCCACACCCCCGGCTCCCAGTGCTTCCTCGTCGAGGAGGCGGGCCAGCCGGGGCGACTCGTGTCGGGTGACACGCTCTTTCTCGGCAGCTGCGGCCGCGTCGATCTGCCCGGGAGCGATATCGAGGCGATGTACCAAAGCCTGAATGGCACGCTGAAGGCGCTGCCCGACCAGACGCTGCTCTACCCGGGGCATCTCTACTCGAGCGACGCCGTCGACAGCCTCGGGAACCAGAAGCGCAGCAATCCCTATCTGCGCGTCACGAGCCTCGAGCAGTTCCTGATGTTCATGGGGCGCTGATCCGCGGACGCCGCCGGCCAGATCGCCGCGCGCTGCTGTCGCCCGCTTGCGGACGAGGCGCGGAGCTCAATTCGGAGCAGCGCTGCCCGTCGGATTGCCGATGATGATCTCGCCCTCGAGGCGGCGCGCGGCGTCGGTACCCGAGCCGCCGCGATCCGGTCGCACCACCCGATACTTGTAACGGCCCGGCTTGAGCTGACAGAAGCTCGCGAACTCGCCGGCGTTGATCGGAGCCGAGCGCAGCTCATCGTCCTTGATCGAGAAGTTCACCAGACTGTGACAGATCATGTTCCGCGCGACCTCGCGCTCGAACACGATCACCGACGGAACCGGCGAGTAGCTGATCCACGCAACGAGTTGGCCTTCGTCGAGGGTGACGAGCCGCGGGTTGATCGCGTTGTCCGTGATCAGCACGACCTTGTGGCTCGTGAGCTTGTACTCCGGCGAGAGCGAAGGCAGGGGAGCATCCGTCGCATACGGAATCTCGGTCGGACGATCGTCCACGGCTGCCGCCGGCGAGGCGAAAAAGAAGCTGAACGCTGCGATTCCAACCGCTGCCGCGAGCGGACGCGAAAAACTGGCTTGCTTCATCGAAATCCTGGACCTCCCTGAAGGCGCGGAATCGAGCCTGCGAGCAGGTCCGCTCGCGCCTCACTTATATCAAACCCGACGCAGTGTTAGGGCGGATTTCCGCATTTCGTCCGATTGCCGCGCGCGGCGACCGATGCGAGCGACTCAAGTCCCTGAATCCGAGTCAGTTTTCGCCTGCGTTCCGGCTTGAAACCCGCGGGCGCCTCCGATAGGTTTCCGGCGCCTCGAAGGTCCCCGGGGCCACCTGCTCCGGGGACTTCGTTTTCCGGAAGCTCGTCAGCCGAGCACCTCAGCCCCCAGGAGGCTCCAGCCCCATGAAGATCTTGGTCTGTCTCAAGCAGGTTCCGCACCAGGACGCGCGCCTCGACGTGCGCTCCGACGGCGGTTGGATCCAGGAAGACAACATCAAGTTCGAGATCAACAGTTATGACACCTATGCGCTGGAAGAGGCGCTACGGGTGAAGGATGCGACACAGGCCGAAGTCGTGGTCGTGTCGATCGGGCCCGAGCGCGTGACCCAGGCGCTGCGCACGGCGCTCGGCATGGGAGCCGACCGCGCAATCCATGTGAAGGATGCAGCGGCGGATGGCTCCGATCCGCTCGGCGTGGCGAAGATCCTGGCGGCGGTCGCAAAGGCCGAATCCCCGGATTTGATCTTCACCGGCTTCATGTCCGACGACGGAAATTTCGCGACGGTGCCGCCGATGCTGGCCGAGCTCATGGGAATTCCCCACGCCACGGCCGCCGTCCACATCGAGCACAAGGACGGCGCGCTGACCGTTTCGCGCGAGATCGAGGGTGGAGCTCAGGAAGTCGTCGAGCTGACGGCGCCCTGCCTCGTCGCCGTGCAGACGGGCCTCAACCAGGTCCGCTACGCCTCGCTCAAGGGCATCATGGCGGCAAAGAAGAAGCCGCTCGATGTGAAGAGCGTCTCCGATCTCGGCCTCACGGGGCAAGTCGGCGCGGGCGCGGCCAAGATCAAGGTCGAAAAGATCGCGCCGCCCAAGAAGGGCGCGGGCGCCGAGATGCTGACCGGATCGACGGACCAGATCGCCTCGGCAATCGTCGGCAAGATCAAGGAACTCGGGCTGCTCTGAGCCTGCAAGAAGGGAATCCCGATGGGCACCATCCTCGTCGTCGCAGAAATCCAGGGCGCAAAGATCCGAGAAGCGAGCTACGAGCTCGCGAGCATCGCCCAAAAGCTGGCCGCGGCAGGTGGGCATCAGGTCAAGAGTCTCGTGGCCGGCAAGGGCGCCGCGGCCCTCGCCGAGGATTTCGCCAAGAAGGGCGGCGGGGACGTCTACCTCGCCGAGCATGACTTGCTCGCCAACTACTGCGTCGAAACGGCCTCGCGGGCGATCCGCGCCGCGGTGGACGCGTGCAGCGCAGACATCGTCCTGCTCTCCAACACCCCGAGCGGCTGGGACGTCGCGCCCCGCATCGCCGCGGCATTGGACGTGGGTTTCGTCAGCGATTGCTTCAAGATCGACCTCGAAGGCGGCAAGCTCGTCTTTCATCGACGGGTCTTCAACGGCAAGCTCGATGCGCTGATCACGACGAGCAGCCCGCGGCTGGTGGCTACGGTCCAGCCCGGCGCGACGACCCCGTTCGCCGGCACCACCTCCGGCAAGGTCACGCCGCTCAGCGTCGAGTTTCCTGCCGGGGCGCGCGCGCGGTTCGTCGCCGTGAAGGTCGCCGAATCGAAGGGTGTCGACCTGAGCAAGGCCGCCATCATCGTGTCCGGTGGCCGCGGCGTCGGTGCGCCGGAAAAGTTCCCGGAAGTGATCCAGCCTCTCGCCGATGCGCTCGGCGGCGCGATGGGGGCATCGCGCCCCGTCGTCGACGCCGGCTGGCTCCCGCATCACTATCAGGTTGGATCGTCGGGCCAGGTCGTGCAGCCGAAGCTCTACATCGCGGCCGGTATCTCCGGTGCGATCCAGCACCTCGTCGGAATGAAGACGTCGAACTTCATCATCGCGATCAACAAGGATCCGGATGCGCCGATCTTCGAAATCGCGAACCTCGGCGTCGTCGGAGATCTGTTCGAGGTCGTCCCCGCGCTCACGAAGGCCGTGCTCGCCGCCAAGGGCTGAGTCGAGCGCTCTCCCAGCTTCGCGCCCTTCGATCCGGAATGACTCCCGCGCAGCGGATTCGTGCAATCCATCGTTGACAGTTTGCCGCGCGAGGGGTACGCACAGAACGTCGGGGGCTCGTGCAGTTTCTGAGCGGAGCGGGCAGGCCAGCCAGGCCGCGCCCTTTTGCAGCGTTGGATCGGTTCTTCGGCCGTGAATCGGGTTGGACGCAGCGCCCAGGGGGGTGAAGTGCTCACTCCGCGTCGAGTCGCGTTCATCAATGAGAAGGGCGGGAGCGCCAAGACCACGCTCGTCGCCAATCTCGCGGCCTACCTCGCGCTGAAACGCGGGCGCCGCGTGCTCGCGATCGACATGGACCCCCAGGGCCAGCTCGGCAAGGTGCTGGGCCTGGACATCCACCACACGCGCCGCTCGGCGATCGACCTGCTGCTCGATAGCGTGCTCGGCGACGCGGGGCTCGACCGCGGACGCGGCGCCGCCCGCGAGCCGGGCCGCAACCCCACCTCGCTGCTTCCGATCACGAACACCCGCATCCCGCAGCTCGACGTCGTGGTTGCGAACAAATCGCTCGCGCTGTTCCCGAACTGGGACGGGAGCGAAGAAACCGACCCGACCGGACGTCTGGCGCGCACCCTCGACGCGGCTCCCGAGCTCGCCGGTTACGATTTCATCTTCTTCGACGCGCCGCCCTCCTTCGGCCCGCTCACGCTGTCGGTGCTGCGCGCGGCGCACGAGATCGTGCTGCCGGTGCCGCTCACATTCCTCGCACTCGACGGCTGCGCCGAACTGTTGCGAACGGTGGAGACGGTGCGCACCCGCTACGGCAATCCAGGTCTGCGCATTACGATGGTCGTGCCCACGTTCTACCGCCGAACCAATCTCGCGCACGAGATTCTCGAAAAATTGAAGCAACGCTTTCCGAAAGAGATCGCGCACACGGTGGTCGGCTACCACGTGCGCATCGACGAAGCGCAGTCGCGCGGGATCTCGATTTTCGAGCACGCTCCGACGGACCGCGGCGCGCGCGTGATGGCGGAGCTCGCCGAGGAACTCGAGCTGCGCGGCAGGCCGGCCGAGCGGGGTGCGGGGGAATGAAGAAGGAGATCGCGTTCGTCCCGGATGACGGCTCGCTCGCCGGGCTTCCCCTGAACGAATCGGGAGAGCCGGCGCTCGGCCGCGATCCGTTCGCGGAAATCGTCGCGATCGATCCATTCCTCGAAAGGCTCGACGGAATGCGCACGCTCGGGCGCGGCGCCGCCCTCGCTGCGGTGCCCAACCCCGCGCCGGCTCGCCCGACGCTGGGGCGCAATCCGAGCGCCGCTCGTCCGGAATCTGCGCGCCAATGGACGACGCTGCCACTGACCCGGCGCAGGCGGGCGCGCCCGCCTGCGCTCAGCGAGGTCGAGCTACCCGAAGCGAGCGGATGGATCGATCGGCTGACCGGTCCAGAGGAACGCCGGCGCCTGGCCACGCTCGCCCATCTGGTCGAGGGTGAGATGCCCTTCGATCGCTTCGGCTTTTCGCCCGAAACCACGCGCCGCGCGTTTCCCTTCTTCCACGCGCTCTACCGCAACTACTTCCGCGTGCGCAGCCAGGGACACGAGCACCTGCCCAAGGAGGGCGCGGCCGTGCTCGCCGCGAATCACGGTGGCTTGTTGCCCTTCGACGGCGCGATGGGCGTGCTCGACGTCCTGCTGCACACGGATCCGCCGCGCCTCCTGCGCAGCATGATCGACCGTTGGGCGGGGTCGCTACCGTGGATCAATGTCTTCTACGCCCGCGTGGGACAGATCGTTGGCACGCGCGAGAACTTCACGGATTTGCTGGACGACGGTCAGCTCGTGCTGGTCTTTCCGGAAGGCATCGAAGGCATCCGCAAGCCGGTGACGCAGCGTTATCGACTCCAGGCGTTTCGCGTGGGCTTCGTCGAGCAGGCGTTGCGCGCGCGGGTGCCGATCATTCCGATGGCGTTCATCGGCAGCGACGACCAGGCGCCGATCCTCTACGACATGAAGTCGCTCGCGCGCCGGCTGGGCCTGCCCGTGTTGCCGATCACGCCGACCTTCCCCTGGCTCGGGCCCTTGGGGTTGCTGCCCTACCCGGTTTCGTACCGCATCGTCTACGGCGAGCCCCTGCGCTACCACGAGCGTTTCGGACCCGAAGGCGCCGACGACACGCGCCTCGTGCGCTACCTCGCGAACCAGGTGCGCCGCGCCGTGCAAATGCTCGTCGATCGAAGCCGTTCATGATCAGCGCGCTCGTCACACACGCCGACGAGCCGATCGGGCGGCGCATCGTCAAGCTGCTGTTCCACGACGAGCGGGTCAGCCGGATCTTCGCCGTGGGCGATGCACCGGCGCCGCGCGCATTCGATCGCTTCCTCGCCGGTTCCGAGCCACGCCTGCGTTACGCGCGCGTCGACCTCGCCAAACACCGGCCGGTGGCCGACCTCTTCCACTCGGCGGCGCTGCGCGAATGCGAAATCGACACCGTCGTGCTGGTGCCGCGCCATGCCGCACCGGCCGCCGAGGTGGCGCCGATCGTCGCGGGGCTGCCCGAGCGCACTGCCGAAACCCGGCTCGTGCTCCAGCATTGTCTCGAGAGCGTGAGCGTTCGCAGCCTCGTCGCGATCGGCAGCGCCTTCGTCTACCGCCTGCCGCCGGGCAACTCGAATCGACTCGGCGAGGACAGCGAGCTGGACCTCGACCCCGATGTTCCGCAGGAGATCCGCTCCTGGATCGACTGCGACATGATCCTGCACGGAGAGGTGCACAACGATCGCCTGCGCGTGGTGCTGCTGCGCGTTCCGACGGTCGTCGCCGCAGGCGGCTACGTCTACCTGAGCCCTGCGCTCGCGGGTCCGCCCGGGCTGAGGCTTCGGGCTCTCGGCTTCGACCCGATCTGCGCGCTCGTTTCGGACAAGGACGTCGCTCGGGCGGTGCAGGCGTCGGTTCACGCCCGCGTCGCCGGAATCTACAACGTGGCGGGCAATGAGGCCGTGCCGCTCTCGATGCTGGCACGCTGGACGGGCCGGCCCAGTCTTCCGACGCCGGGTCCGGTGATGGACTGGATCGCCGCCGGTGCACGCCTGTTCGGCGCCGAGGCGGCGCGCGTCACGCCGAGCGCCCTGCGTTTCGGCTTCACGCTCGACACCTCCCGGGCCGAACGCGAGCTCGGCTTCCGTCCCAGCGACCGCATCGGACTGGCGCGCGCTGGCGATGGCGCGCTGCGCGTCGAAACCGCGGCGATCTGACGGACCTCGGCTATCCTCGGGCGCTCGCGACCCCAGGAGCAAACGCCGCATGGCCGTCGATACCGCACAGTTCCGCAACGGACTCAAGATCGAGCTCGACGGCGAGCCGTACACCATCGTCAGCTTCCAGCACGTGAAGCCCGGCAAGGGCGGCGCCTTCGTACGCACCAAGGTGCGTAACCTGAAGAACGGCCGCACGATCGACCGACGCTTCCGCTCGGGTGAGAAGGTGGACGAGGCGGACATCGAGGAAAACCGGATGTCGTACCTCTACCGCGACGGCGAGAACCTGGTGTTCATGGATTCGCAGACCTTCGAGCAGATCCCGTTCTCGGAAGCGCAGGTGGGCGACGCGAAGGAGTTCCTGAAGGAGAACCTCGAGGTCGACGTGTTGTTCTGGCGCTCGAAGCCGATCAACATCGAACTGCCGCCCTTCATCGAGGCCCTGATCACGCAGTGCGATCCCGGCCTCAAGGGCGACACTGCGTCGAACGTCACCAAGCCCGCCACGATCGAGACCGGCGCCATCGTGCAGGTCCCGCTGTTCGTCAAAGAAGGCGAGCGAATCCGGGTGGACACGCGCACCGGAGAGTACGTCGAGCGGGTGAGCTGAATCGAGATCGTGAGCGCGAACCCGCCGTCGCATCGCCCGCGCCGCGCGCTGGTCTTTTCCGGCGGCGGCGCGCGTGGCGCCTACGAAGCCGGTGTCGTTCGCTACCTCGTCGAAGAGCTGCCCAAGCGCATCGGCCACCCGCCCCGCTTCGACATCGTTTGCGGCACCTCCGTCGGCGCGATCCATGCCTGCTACATCGCCGCCACCGCCCACATGGGTCCGGAACGCGGTCAAAAACTCGTCGAATTCTGGACCTCGATGAAGCTCGACGAAGTCTTGCCGCTCTCGCTGCGCGATCTGCTCGCGCTGCCTGGGCGACTGCTCGGCCTGCGCCGCACGGCAGAGCGCATGCGCAGCGGGGAAGCGCCGGAGCGGCTCTACGGCCTGCTCAATACCGAGCCGCTGGAAAAACTCGTGCTGCGGGGGATCCCCTGGCGCTCGATCCGCCCGAACGTGCGCCAGGGACTCGTCGACGCCGTCTGTGTCGCCGCGACGCAGATTGGGACGGGTAACGTGACCGTGTTCATCGAATCGCGGGAGCCGATGGTGCGGCGCTGGTCTCGCGATCCGACCATCGTGCCGCGGCAGACGCGACTGCTCCCCACCCACGCGCTCGCCTCGGCGGCGATCCCCCTGCTCTTCCCCGCCGTGCGCGTCGCCAGCACGTATTACGCCGATGGGGGGCTGCGGCTCAACACGCCGCTCGCGCCCGCGCTGCGGCTGGGTGCGGATCGCGTGCTCGTCGTCGCGCTGCGTCCGAACCCCGCCCAGGCGAGCGAGGCAGCCCTCGCAGAGCAGCGCGTGGGAGATTACGGAAGTCCGTTGTTCTTGTTCGGCAAGGTGCTGAACGCCCTGCTGCTCGATCACATCGACACGGACCTCGCGCGCATGCGCGTGCTCAACGAGATCCTGCAGGACGGCGAGAAGGCCTACGGACCGGATTTCCTCGCTCGCATCAACGAGGTGTCGCAGCGCGAGCGCGGTCAAGGTTTCCGGCACATCGACGACGTCGTGATCCGCCCCTCGGCAGATCTCGGCCGTCTCGCGGGTCAGATCCTGAGCAACATCTCGGGAACCCGCGCCCGCTCACCGCTGATCCGCCTCGCCGCGCGCAATCTCGGCGGGCGTAGCCACAGTTCGGAATCCGACCTGCTGTCCTACCTGCTCTTCGACGGCGAATTCCTGGCGCCGCTCGCCGAGCTCGGCTACGCCGACGCGCGCAGCCGCGAGGAAGAGCTGTGTCGGTTCTTCAGCGACTAGCGGCATGCGGGGAGACCAGCTCGCGCGCCAGTGGCTGCTGATCCAGCGGCTCGCGCACAGCCGCAGCGGCGTACACCTCGACGCGCTGGCCGAGGCGCTCGGCTGCGTGCGGCGCACGGTCTACCGCGACCTCGATGCCTTGCAATACGCCGGCTTTCCGGTGATCACGGAAAAGCGTGCCGGCCGCGTCTTCTACCGTTTTCTCGAGACGTTCCGCCTCGGCGACGTTCCGTTCACTCCCGACGAGATTCTCGCGCTGGCCTTCGGGGCGGATCTGCTGCGCGCACTCGAGGGCACGGTCTTCCACGATTCGATCCGCTCGGCGCTCGGCAAGATCCGCGCCTGCCTGTCGCCCGAGCTCGCCGAGTATCTCGCGCGGCTCGCGGAATCCTTCCGCGTACTGCCGGGGCCGCACAAGAACTACACGCGCTACCGGGAGACGATCCAGGCGCTGAACGATGCCGTCGTCGCGCGCCGCGGCGTGCGCATGCGCTACGCGACCGGCAGCACCGGCGCGGTTTCCACGCGCGAGCTCGATCCCTACCGCGTCTGGTACCGCAGCGGCGGGCTCTACGTCGTCGGCCTCGATCACAAGTCGCACGAAGTGCGCACCTTCGCGGTGGATCGCATCCACCAGCTCGAAGCGACCCTGCGGCGCTTCACGGTGCCCGCGAGCTTCGATTTCGACGCCTATATCGGCGGCTCGTTCGGCGTGATCGCCGAGCCCGCCGTGCGCGTGCGCATCCGCTTCGACCGCCGCTGGGCCACCTACGTGACGGAGCACACCTGGCACGCGAGCCAGCAGCTCGAGCCCGCGTCCGAGGGCGGGGTCCTGCTCACGATGCAGGCGGGAGGCACGGCCGAGCTGCGCGCGTGGATCCTCTCCTTCGGCGCTGGCGCGGAAGTGCTCGAGCCTCAGTCGCTGCGCGCCGAAGTCGTCCAGGAACTCGCAGGCGCCAGCGAACGATACCGCGGCGCAACAACGCTCACGTCACTCGCCGCGCCAACGCAGACGAAGCGCACGGCGAGCCGCAAACGAGCGAAGTAGAGCAAGTCACCCGATCCGACATCGCAAACCTTCGGAGGAAGGCGGCGGGGGGTGGGCTGCGGCGAAATCGAGCGGAGCCATCCCGACACGGGCCCGTCTACTCGACGCCACCCAATCACGCCCAAGCACGCAATCCCGAAAAGAGGAAGGCGAGCCATTCGCCGCAGCCCACCCCCCGCCGCCTTCCTCCGCGAGCGACTCGAATGCCGGATCGGAGCTAGTCGGCAACCGCCCCGACCGGCGTGAACGCAGGCACCGCGTCCCCGGCGCGTCTCTCCGTCAACATGCCGAGCTGCTTCCAGCGGTCGCGCGTGCGCTCGGTGATCAGACCCAGGTTGCGCAGATTCGGAACCACCGTGTGCATGTAGGCGAGACTGTTGATCTCGGCGAAGTTCGGCAGCGCCGTGACCAGCTTGACCACCGACTCGGGATCGATGCCGTACTTGGGCCCGAGCAGGCGCAGCATGTCCAGCTGCTGGTTGGCGTTGAGCGCCTCGAGGATGCCGAAGGCCCAGTCTTCCATGTCGGCCATCTCGTCCGGCGTGGCGTCGCGCACGACGCGCCGCATCGTCAGCACGCCGAAGGCGGCGTGGCGGGCCTCGTCCTGCTCGACGCGATGGATCAGCTCCGTGAGCAGCGGGTTCCGACACTCGCGGCGCATCATGTCCATGATCCCCACGGCCATGCCCTCGAAGAGCGTCTGCATGCCGAGCGTCTTGCGCTGCGCCGAGCGCGCCTCGAGCAGGATCTCGAGCAGGATCTTCAGCGTCGAGCCGATCGGGTAGATGGTGCCCATCTTACGCTGCATGAACTTCGAGAGCGCCTCGATGTGGCGCGCCTCGTCGACCACCTGGCTCGCGGCGTACCACTTCTCGTCCATCTTGTCGCAGACGTTCGTGAGCTGACCGCAGAGCTGGAGCGCCGCCTGCTCGCCGTGCAGGAGCTGCGAGAGCACATAGTTGATCTCGTCGAACATCGCGGCCTTCTGCGTCGCCTCGTCACGCCCCATCATCTGGAGCAGCGTGGCGAGCATGGAAGCCTGCGGATTCATCAGCCACTCGTCCTGCGAGCACGGCAGCGACCAATCCAGATCGAGTTCGGCGTTCCACTGGTTCACCTTGCCCTTCTCGTAGAGCGCGCGCAGCTCGGCGACCTGGCTGCTGTAATCCCAGGTCCAATGCAGCTGCATCGGCACTTCGACGTCGATCTGGCTGCGCAGCCGTTCGACCTCGGCGACATCGACGAAATCGATGACCTCGAAGCTTCCGAAACGCTTGCGGTGATCCTGAAGCAGCTTGTCCATGCTCATTTCCTCCTGGGGATCGCATCGGCGGCTGGCGCCGCGAGCCCCTGATGCAACAGATTGCGAAGCTCCTGCTTGCGCCGGCGCACGGCCTCGGCCGAGAGCAGGGGACGGCCCATGATGCCCTCGCCGAGTTCGCCCGACGCAAAGTGGTAGACGGTGGCGCCGATCAGTGTCTGCACGGTGTGCGGCACGGAGACCTTGCGGAAGGCGCCCTGTTCGATGCCTTCGCGCAGCAGGGCGTGGATGCCCTGCAGGATGTCGGCGAGCCGCTTTTCCGCGCGCTGCGCCGCGGGCAGCGGCTCGTCCGGGAAGTCCTCGTCCTCGACGAGCCCGCGCAGCAGCAGGCGCGCGCTCGCGGGATGTTCGGCCAACGCGTCGATCAGCGCGTCGATCCAACCCTCGAGCCTTTCGAGCGGAGCACCCGAACGCACCAGCGCCGGCTCGACACGCTCCTGGATGCGCGCCAGCACGCGCTCGAGCACCTCGAAGTAGAGCTGCGCCTTGCCATCGAAATGGTGGAACAGGGACGATTTGCCGAGCCCGGCGGCCCGCGCGACCTCGCGCAGACCGACCCCCGAAAAGCCGCGCCGCGCGAAGGAGGCCTCCGCCACCTCGAGGATCTTCTCGCGAGAGCTGGGCGCAACGGGGTGGGGATGGTTCATGGGCTCCGGACCGATCGGTCGGGAGAAGAACCTAGCCGACCGATCGGTCGACCGCCAAGCGCTAGGGCTGGATCACCGCGACCGGGCCGAGGCCCGCGAGCTGCGGCGTCAGGTCGGCGGCGGGGCCGACCAGGACGATCAGCGTGCGCTCGGGATGGAAGAGGCGCTGCGCGAGCGCGGCGGTCTGCTCGGCCGTGGTCGCGCGCACGCGGGCACGATAAGTGTCGAGAGAATCCTCGGGCAGAGCGTAGACGTCGAGATCCACGAGCGACGACATCACCGCTCCCGAGGTCTCGAGCCCGAGCGCGAATTCGCCCACGGCGAGCGAGCGCGCGGAGACCAGCTCGGATTCGCTCGGCGGCTCGCTGCGGGCGCGCTCGAGTTCGCCGAGCAGCAGATCGATCACCCGGCGCACCTCGGGTACGCGCGTAAAGGTCGAAACCACGAACGGGCCCGGCGCCCGGCGCAGGCTGAAACCGGAACTCACGCTGTAGGTGAGTCCCGCCTCGGAGCGCACGCTCGCCATCAGCCGCGAGGAAAATCCGCTGCCGCCCACGACCGAGTTGAGCAGGCCGGCCGCGACGCGATCCGGATCGCCGCGCGCGATGCCCTCATGCGCGATCAGGACGCGCGCCTGCACGAGATCCGGCTGATCGACGATGATCACGCGCCGCTCGGGCGGCACCTGCGCCGGCGGCGGTTCCCCCGGCCCCTGGACCGACCCGCGCGGCCAGGCGCCAAAGGCG
>JANNIY010000187.1:0-42896 GCA_031405455.1 Deltaproteobacteria bacterium
CGATAATTCAGGGGCGAAACGTCTTTGGCCCAGTGCGCGGCAGCCTCGGGTTGGAAGGTCGCCCAGCGCCGCACCAGCAAGTCGATATCCGTAGCCTTCAGGTCGACGACCAGGTCATCGAGCGTCTGCGTCAGCGCCGGAACGCTGTCGGCACCGAGGGTCGGAAGCAGGGTTCCGAGCCTGCGCGCGCGCGCATAGGGATCCTTGTCTCGGACGATGTCCGCCAGGGCCGCCCGGACCACGTCGACGAGGGTTTCGCTCGGCGGGATTTCCTCCAACGTGACCCGCTGCGTGTCGGCGACGTTCGGAGGCGGCGCCGCGTCGCACGCGACGAGCCCGATCACCCCCACAGCCGTACCGCAAAACGCCGATCGCAGGATGTTTTTCATGGTGCGGAAGCATAACCAAGCGCTTGGATGGCTCAAGCTTCGCAGCGTCCGTCGGCTAGGTGCATGCGCACTTACGGGATACAGTCCGCGGCCGACGCAACCCACACGGATCCCAGAACGCGATGGATCTCCGTTTCGCGCTGTTGCTCGCCTGCTTTTTCTTGTCGGGCTTCGCGGCGCTGCTGTATCAGACCGCCTGGACGCGCGAGCTGAGTTTCGTTTTCGGGACTTCCGATCTCGCCGTGGCAGCAGTCCTCGCGGCCTACATGGGAGGGCTCGCGCTCGGCGCCTGGGCAGCCGCGCGTTACGCGCTGCGGCTGCGCCGGCCGGTGCTCGCCTACGGCGTGCTCGAGCTGGCGATCGCGCTCTCCGCCCTTTCGGTGCCCGCCGGCATCCGGCTGATCAACGCGATCTACGTCGGCCTGCTGGGCGGCGGCAGCGAGCTGCCGGACGGCGGCTCCGCGGCGACAACTTTCTTCCAGCTCGGCGCGGCCTTCGCCGTCTTGCTGCCTCCGACGGCTTTCATGGGGGCCACGCTCCCGCTGCTGGCGCGCCACGCCGTCCGCCGCGAGGCAGAAATTGCCTCGCGGGTGGGCCTGCTCTACGCGGTGAATACGGCGGGCGCGATCGCGGGCACCTTGTGTGCCGCCTTCTGGCTAATGCCCGAGCTCGGACTGCGACACTCGGTGTGGGTGGGAGCGGCGCTCAACGGGGCCGTGTTCGCGCTGGCCGCCCTGCTGTCGCGGGGGGCGGCGAATCCGCCGGCCCCGGAAGGTCTCGGCTCGCCAGCCGCAGCCGCTAGCGCCAGCTGGATCCTCCCCGTCATCGCCCTCTCCGGTTCCGTCTCATTCGCCTACGAAGTGCTTTGGACGCGGCTCCTCGGGCACGTGCTCGGAGCGAGCCTCGACGCCTTCGCCAGCATGCTCGCGAGCTTCCTGCTGGGCATCGCGCTCGGAAGTGCATTCGCGGCGCGCCTGGCGACGAGCCGCGAACGCGCCGCGCTTGGTTTCGGGCTGGCGCAGCTCGCTACCGCCCTCACCGCCTACGGGGCCTTCGCGCTGGCCGACCGGCTGCCGGGGATTTCGCTGTGGCTCGGAGCCGGACCCGCCGCTCCGCTGGCCAGTGCGGCGGTCGCAATCGTCACGCTGCTGCCGATCACACTCTGTATCGGCGCCACGTTCCCCTTTGCCGTGCGCCTGCTCGCGCGGTCTCCGCAGGAGGCCGCCCGCGCGACGGCCCGCGTCTACGCCTGGAACACCGTGGGCGCCATCGTCGGCGCCCTGGCCGCCGGCTTCGTGCTGCTGCCCCGGCTGCGCTTCGAAGGAACCGTGAATTTCGCCGTCGCGCTGAATCTCGGCCTCGCCGCGCTCACGGCGTTCCAGTCGCGTCCGCGCCGAATGCCGCTGTTGCTGGTTGCCGCCGCGGCGGGCGCAATGCTGGTTGCAATGCCGGCACGCCCGCCATGGGCTCTGTTGGGGGCGTCGCCGCTGGCAAACATGGGCGTGGCCGATGGCCGAATCGCGTTTTCCGCCGTCGGGCGGTCGAGCACGGTCCTGTTGTTCGATCACGGAGATTCGTTGCGTCTGTATTCGAACGGCCTGCCAGAGGCGGTGATCGAGCGCAACGGCTTGCAGCCGCTGATCGACATCGCGCGCCTGCTGGGCGTTCTGCCTGCGCTGCTACGTCCCGAGGCGCGCGAGATTCTCGTCGTCGGACTCGGCGGCGGCACCGCGATCGAATCCGTTCCAGCGAGCGTCGCGTCGATCGACGTGATCGAACTCGAGCCCGAAGTGCTGCGGGCCAACCAGCGGCTGGCCGCCGAGCGGGCCATCGATCCGCTGGCGGACCCCCGCGTGCGGGTGCACATCGGCGACGCGCGCAGCGTGCTTCAGCTGACACAGAAACGCTATGACGCCATCCTCTCCCAGCCCTCGCATCCCTGGACCGCGGGCGCCTCCCACCTCTACACGCAGGAGTTCTTCGCCCAGGTGCGCTCCCGCCTCACGCCGGATGGCGTGTTCGTGCAGTGGATCGGCCTCGACTACGTCGACGAAGCACTGCTGCGATCCCTGACAGCGACGCTGATCGACGTCTTCGGGCATTTGGAGGTCTACCAGCTGGGCGGCTGGGCGGGCGTGCTCTTCGCGGCATCGGGTGAGCCGCTCGCCTGCCTGGACGGCGCGCGCCGCGCGCTGCAAGCCGCCCCGGAAGAATTCGCCCGCAGCGGCTTTCACAGGCTCGAAGACTTCGCCGTCCTCCGACTGCTCGATGAAGCGGGGGCACGCGTGCTGGCCGCAGGCGGCGAGCTGAACACGGACGACAACAACCTGCTCGCCTCCCGTTCCTCACGCCTCGGCGAGACCGCCCTCGGTGGCGCCTCCGCGCGCAGGCTGTGGCGGGATCAGGATCCGCTGCTGACCGAGAACGATGGCCTCGATCCAGCCACCCTGATTCGCAAGCTGATCGACGCGAACTTCATGGATCGCGCGACCGCGCTGGCCCATTCGTTACAGGAAGCGCCACAGGAGGCGGGGCTCGGCTGGATCGAACTCGGTCGCAAACGGCCCGGTCGAGCGGCTCGGCACTTCGCACGCTCCCTCGCGCTGGCGCCCGGCGGGAGCGATGCCATGACGGGATTGCTGGCGAGCCAGAGCTTCGAACTGACGCAAGGCAGACCGGCTGTGGGAATTGCGGAGGCGGATCTCGACGAGCGCTACACAGCGCTGATCGCCAGCTGGCGACACGCCGCGGCAGAAGAGTGGGATGCCGTCGCCGCGCTCGACGCCGAGCTCGCACGCATCGAAGCGGGCGAGGCGCTGTTCGAGGAGGCGAGTCGCCTGCGGATCCGCTGGCGGCTCGCCACGCAAGATCCGGAAGCGGGCGCGGCAGCCAGGCCATCGCGGAGACGCTGCTCGCGCGGAAATGGCTGGCTCAGGACGAGCTGCTGCGCGCCCGTGGCGCGATCCTCGCAGATCGCCCGGCGGCGGCGTGGGGCTCGCTGAGCCGCATCGCCCTGGTGCTGCCTGGGCATCCATCGTCCGCGATGCTGGTCGTGTCCGCACGCGAGATCGCCAAGGCCCTGCCGGAAGAGCTGGCCCGAGATCTGCGCACGCGGCTGCGCGTGGATCGCCCGAGCGCGGCGGGTCGCTGACGCGAATCAGGACAGGACGAAGAACGAACCGCCGCGCCGTTCGCGGCGCTCGCGGCGGGATTCCATGCGCCCGTACATCGCGCGGCGGCGCTTCTCGAGACGCACGCGGCGCAGCTCGGGATCCAGATCTTCGAGGTG
Source organism: Deltaproteobacteria bacterium (assembly GCA_031405455.1). Classification (GTDB taxonomy): domain Bacteria; phylum Myxococcota_A; class UBA9160; order UBA9160; family SMWR01; genus DATBRV01. The sequence continues at coordinate 3,679 of JANNIY010000187.1, forward strand.
CTTCTGCTCATCGCGGTAGCGACAGAAGTCTGCGTAGGCTTCGATTTCGTGCTGGAGGTCCCGGACGACGAGTTCCACCATGATCGCGTCGTCGAGGAAGCCCAGCCCCGGGATCTGATCCGGAATGATGTCCGCCGGCTCGGCGAAGTAGGCCAGGGCTCCCAACACGCGCGCGCGGTGATGTCCCTCGAGCCGCCACTCGCTGTCCTCGAGCATGCGGATCAGCCCCTCGAGGTTCTTCAGGCGTTCCTTCACGAACTCGGGCAGCTCGCGCGCGCTCGTCTCCGCCGCGAGGCGGGACGCGGCGCTGATGATGGTCTTCTCGTCCCGGCCGTGCGCGGTCGCCTTCACTTCGCGCATCGCGATGCGGAAGTACTCGAGGTCCGAGTCCGAAAGCTCGAAGGCGATAGTGATCGGCATGCGTTTCCCTTTTTTGGCGAGGGCGACAGGCTACCGGAGCCCCCCGCCCATCGCGATCTATTCGTTGCGTGCATCCCCACGGGGCCGCGCGGCGACCTCCACGGCGAGGTCGCACGGGGCGGCTATCTCGCCGCCAGCATGCACTCGAAGCGTCCAGCGGGGCTCGCGCTGTGCGCCGGGCTTGCATCTCACCTGCTCCCCCTCGTAAAGTGGGCGGCCGGCGCGGGGGGGTTCACTTCACGCGGCTCCCTGGGGCAATGCCGTCGCGAATCGCCGGCTAGACAGATGAGGAGAGGTCTTGTGTCCAAGAGGAATGGCGGCAATCGCCGCTTCCGCGGCGACGTCGATCAGGGGCGCGCGCGATCGATCGCCTGCGCAGCCCGAGCCATGGGCCACCGCGTCGCCCCTTCGGCGCCGCTGCTCGCCTGGCTGGCGTTGTTCGTGACCACGGGCTGGCTCGCGGCGCCTTCGGCGCCGGCGCAGCCCGAGATGCTCGTCGCAGTGGTCAAAGAGCAGAAATCGGCGGACCGCGACGCGAAGGGCGTGCAGGAGCGCATCGACAAGGTCGACGACGAAACCGAGAAGTTGCTCACCCAGTACCGCCAACTCAAGACCGAGACCGAGAGCTTCGACGCCTACAGCGCACAGCTGTCGACGCAGATCAAGTCGCAGCTCGAAGAGATCGAGCGCACGAACGCGGAGATGGCGGAGATCGAGACCACCACTCGCGAAGTGCTGCCGATGATGCAGAACATGCTCGACACCCTCGCACGCTTCGTCGATCTCGACGTGCCCTTCCTGCTCGACGAGCGCCTCAAGCGCGTCGCGACGATGAAGGAGATGATGACGCGCGCCGACGTGAGCGTTTCCGAGAAGTACCGACGCATCGTCGAGGCGTACGTGGTGGAGATGGAATACGGACGCACGATCGAATCCTACGAGGACAAGCTCGGGGGCGGCGACGACCGGACCGTCCAGCTGTTGCGCATCGGGCGCGTGACGTTGCTCTACCAGACCATGGACGGGAAGGAGACCGGCTACTGGGACGCCGGCAAGAAGTCGTGGGTCGTGGACAACGACTACACGCACGCCTTCCGCGAGGGCACGAGTGTGGCCAAGAAGCTCGGCGCTCCGGACATCCTGATCGCTCCAATCCCGGCGCCGAAGGAGGACAGCTAGTGATCCGCCGCTTCGGTCTCGTGATGGGGATTGCGTTCATAACACTGGGTAGCGTCGTCACGACCGCCCGCGCCGCCGAGAGCCTGGAAGAGCTGCTCAAGGAAACCCAGAATGCGCGCGCGCGGCAGGCGCAGGCGAACGCCGGGCGCGAGCGTGAGTTCGTCGCGCGGCGCGATCAGCAGGCCGCACTGCTCGCGGAAGCGCAGCGCGAAAGGGACGCGGCGGCTGCGCGCAGCCAGAGTTATTCCAGCCAGTTCGACGCCAACGAGGTAAAGCTCACGGAGCTCGGCGAACTCCGGGACACTCGGGTGGGAACCCTCGGCGAACTCTTCGGCGTGGTGCGCCAGGCCTCCGCAGACGTTTCGGGCGTGGTGTACGACTCCATGATCAGCGCCCAATTCCCCGGCCGTGACGAGTTCTTCGCCAAGCTCTCGGCGACGACGTCGCTGCCGTCGACCCGCGATCTCGAGCAGCTCTGGTTCGAGATGCAACGGGAAATGACGGAGACGGGCCGCGTCGCCCGCTTCCACACGACGATCGTGACGGAAGACGGCAAATCGACACCGGCCGATGTGGTGCGCATCGGCGCCTTCACCGCGTTGACCGATGGCGCTCGCTACCTCACGTACCTGCCGGGCGTGAGAACGCTCTCGGTGCTCGCGCGCCAACCAGACTCCTCCCTGCGGGAGCGGGCCCGGGAAGTCGAGCAGGCGAAGACCGGCTACGTCGGGGCCGCGATCGACCCCTCGCGCGGAGTCCTGCTCTCCCTGCTCGTGCAGAGGCCGAACGTGCGGGAGCGCATCGCGCATGGCGAAGCCGTCGGCTACGTCATCATCCTGGTCGGCCTCATCGGCGCCCTGTGCGCCGTCTACCAGTTCTTCTATCTGGTGATCGCACGCACGGCCGTGAGCCGTCAGCTCAAGAACACGGACGTCCCCGTGAACGACAATGCACTCGGACGCGTGCTGGCCACCTTCAAGGGCGATCCTGGCTCGATCGAGGATGACGCCGAAGTCGTCGAGCTGCGTATCTCCGAAGCCGTGCTTCGCGAGGTGCCGGTGCTCGAGCGCTTCCAGGCCTTTCTGCGCCTCGCCGTCGCTGCGGGTCCGCTACTGGGCCTGATCGGCACCGTGGTCGGCATGATCGTCACGTTCCAGAGCATCACGGAGTCGGGCTCCAGCGATCCCAAGCTGATGGCCAACGGCATCGGACAGGCGATGATCGCCACCGTTCTCGGCCTGGGAATCGCCGTGCCGCTGCTCTTCGCCAACGCAGGGCTGAGTTCGCTCTCGCGATCGATCGTGCAGATTCTGGACGAGCAGAGCGCGGGCTTGCTGGCCGAAAGTCTCGAGCGCGTCCGCGATCGCGAGATGCGCGGTGGTGGTTCGCCGGGAGGGGAAGACTCGCGCCGTGCTTGAGACGCTCCAGGAGACATTGCTGCTGCCCCTGACTGCCGTCACGGAACTGATGGACGGCGGCGGCCCGTTCGTGGGCTGGATCCTCCTGTCCGGCGTGGCAATGTGGACCCTCGTCGTCGAGCGCTACTGGTATTTCTCGCGGCTCCTGCCCCGCGAAGTCAGCCAGACTCTCGAGACGTGGGACGCGCGCCAGGATCGCTACTCCTGGTGCGCGCGCCAGATCCGCCGCGCGATGATCTCGCGCCTCAATGCGGGCATGGTCTCCAACCTCCCGCTGCTCCGCGTGCTCGTACCCCTCGCGCCGCTGCTGGGCCTGGTCGGCACGGTCTCCGGCATGCTCGAGGTGTTCGAATCGATGGCCCTGCGCGGCTCCGCAGACGCGCGCGCAATGGCCACCGGCGTATCACACGCGATGATCTGCACGCTGACGGGACTCGCCGTCAGCATCACCGGGTTGTACCCGGCGTACCACTTCGGATCGCGCGCCAGGCGCGAGACGGAACAGGTCGCCGACAAGTTGACGGTTTGACATGCGGCTGCGCCGGCACTTCCACAGCGAAGAAACCTCGGGGATCGACCTCGCGCCGATGCTCGACTTCGTCCTCAATCTGCTGATTTTCTTCATCATCACGGCGGTGTTCACGAAGGAGCTCGCCATCGAGGTGCAGCGCTCCGGCGCGGCCGGCGGGGAGAAGGAATCCGGAAGCATCATGATCGCCATCTCCTCGGAAGGAGAGGTTTCGGTCGACAATCGCGTAGTCGATGTGCGCGCGGTGCGCGCCAATGTCGAACGCCTGCACGCGCTGAAGCCGGACTATGGAGTCATGGTCGTCACGAACCAGAACGCGCACAACGGCGTGCTGGTGATGGTGGCGGATCAGGTGCGGCAGGGCGGCGTCGAGAACATCTCGTTCGCCTTGAGCCAATGAAGGTGGTCGACTGAGATGCCGTCGAAACGTCATCCCGAGGAGTCCGGGGAAACCGGCATCGACCTCGCACCGATGTTGGATTTCGTGATGAACCTGCTGATCTTCTTCATCATCACGACGTCCTTCGTCAAGGAGGCGGGCATCGAAGTCAGCCGAGCCGACGCGGAGACGGCAGTGCACCGCGAGAAGGGAAACATCCTGATTGCGATCCGGCCGAATGGCGACATCTGGATGGATCGTCAGCAGGTGGATCTGCGCGCGGTCCGACCTTTGATCGAACGCCTGCACATCGAGCGTCCCGACGACAGCGTCGTGATCGTCGCCGACAAAGCTTCGAAGACCGGCCAATTGGCTCTGGTAATGGATGCCGTACGCGCCGGTGGAATCGAAGAGGTCGCCGTCGGCGCGGCGGGCGGCTCCGGCGAGTAACCGCGTGAAGGTGCTTCGCTTCCCGATTGCGTTCGTCCTCGCCGTTGGCTTGAACGCGATGCTCTTCTTGCTGCTGCAGACCCTGATCAACACCGAGGGAGAGGTTCCGACGCTGTCGGCCGTGGCGAAGATCGAGTTCACGCAGCTGCGCCGCTCCGGTCAGGTGGAAGCGATCCGGCGCGCGAAGCCCAAGGTGGAAAAGCCGGAACAGGCGCCGACGGCTCCGTCGCTGGCGCTCGAGCAGACAGCCGGCTCGGACGCGAGAGCCGATGTGGCCGCCCTGGCCGCACCCCTGGGTGTGGGTGGGGGAGCCGGCATCGGAGGCGTTCTCGGGGTCGGCGGAGGTTTCGGGGGAGGCGTCGGAGTGGATCGGGACTCCGTGCCCCTGGTGCGGATCGATCCACAGTATCCCCCCCAGGCCGAGCGGCGTCGCCTCGAGGGATGGGTACACGTCCGCTTCACCATTACTCCGGCCGGCACCGTGAAGAACGCCAAGGTCGTGAAGTCGAGCGATCGCGTGTTCGAGAGCTCGGCGCTGCGCGCTGTGGCGCAGTGGAAGTACCAGCCTCAGATGGAAGCGGGCAAGGCGGTCGAGCGCGAGACCGAGAATATCATCCGCTTCGATCTCGGGGCCTAGCGCGTGCGCTTCACCCGCCGGCGCTGCGACGTTCTTCTGCGAGCTGCCCTGAGCCTGGTGCTGATGGGCCTGGTGCTGGGCCCGGCGTTTCCCGTCGGCGCAGCGGACGCGGGCTCGCCTGCTGCCGATGCTGCTACGAACGCGAAACCCGCCGAGGAAACGCCGGTGCCGCCGGCGACCGCGGTTCAGGAGCGCATCAAATACCCGACCAGCCAGCGGGTCTCCCGCTATCTCGCCAAGTCGTTGAAGCTGATGCAGGCCAATCAACTCGAAGAGGCGGAAAAGATCCTCCAGCGAATCGCGGACAGCAGCCGGTTGAATCCCGGCGAGCGGGCCAAGATCCAGCAGTTCCTGGGGAACGTCTACGTCTACAAGAGCGACCCTCAGGGCGCGGCGAAGTACCTGCTCGCCGCCCTGAGCCAGGGCGGTCTCGATCCCGCCTCCGACCAGCAGGTCGCCTTCCAGCTCGCGAGCCTGTACGCACAGATCGGGGAATACCCCAAGGCAAAGCAGGTCCTCGATCGCTGGTTCCAGGCGGCGGAGCAGCCGACGCCCGAGGCGTACTACCTGAATGCCATCATCCTGATCCAGATGCTGCGAATCGACGATGCCGTCGTCGCGGCCGAGCAGGCCGTGGCCCTGACGTCGGACCCGCGGGAGGTGTGGCTCTCGCTGCTGGCGCACACCTATTACCTTTCCAAGAACTACACCAAGATGGCGAGCACACTGGAAACGCTCATCGCGCGCACGCCGACGAAGAAGAGCTACTGGATGCTGCTGTCCGCGGCGTACTTCGAACTCGATCGCAACGAAGAAGCGCAAGCGATCGTAGAACTCGCCTACCGACAGGGCCTGCTCGACCAGGACCGCGAGATCCGCGCGCTGGCGAGGCTGCTGCTCTCGAACGGACTCCCCTACGAGGGTGCGGGTGTGCTCGAGAAGGGCATGACCGACGGTGTGGTCCCCTACCAGAAGGATTCCTACGAACTGCTCGCAAACACCTTCCTGCAGGCCCGCGCGGGGGATCTGGCTCTCGACCCGCTGATCAAGGGAGCGGGGATCGCGGAGGACGCCCAGCTCCACATGGTGCTGGGAAAGGTGCATCTGCAACGCGATCGCTTCGAGGAAGCCATCGCGGCGCTGACCCAGGGGCTCGCCAAGGCGAAGCCGGATCAGCGCGGACGCGTCTACCTGCTGATCGGCGTGGCGCAGCTGGGCGCAAACCGGTTCGACGACGCCGAGCGCGCCTTCCGTGCTGCCCGCTCCGACGAGCGCGCCCGGGCCGAGGCCGACAGCTATCTCAGTTTCGTGATGCAGGAGCGTCAGCGCCTTGGAGGGTCGGGCGGGTAGCGGCCAGGGGCACCCCGAGCCTTCAACCTCCCGCGGGCTGCCGTCCGCCTCCCGTTGGCAATCCGAGGCGGCGTGTTCCAAGCTCCCGGGCATGAACGAAGTCATCCTCCACCACTACGACTTGTCCCCCTACGCAGAGAAGATCCGCCTGGCGCTCGGGCGCAAGTCGATCCCCTGGCGCTCGGTGATGACACCGATGGTGATGCCGAAGGCCGATCACCTCGAGCTGACCGGCGGCTATCGGCGCGTGCCGGTGCTCCAGATTGGCGCCGACATCTACTGCGACACGCACTGCATCGCGCGCACACTCGATCGCCTGTTTCCGGATCCGCCGCTCTCCCAGCCGGGCCAGGAGGGCATCGAACACGCGTTCTCGCGCTGGGCGGAAACCACCTTCATGCTCGGCGTCCACGCCCTCTTCGCACTCGGCGGCGTGTTTTCCGAGGAGTTCGTCGAAGATCGCCGCAAGACGATGGTGCCGCCGGGCGTGAATCTCGACGGGCTGAAGGTCGTGCTGCCGACCCGGCTGCTCCAGATCCGCGCGAATCTCGATCGCCTCGAGCGGATGCTCTCCGACGGTCGCACGTTCCTGCTCGGCTCGGAGCCCGGCCTGGCGGACCTTTCCGCCTTTCATCCGCTGCTGTTGATCGCCGCACACCCGCGGCTCGCGGCGTTGCTCGCGCCGCTGCGCCGCGTCCCCGCCTGGTCCGAACGCGTGCGCGCCATCGGCCACGGAAAATTCACGCCACTGGCGTCCGCCGAGGCCATCGAGATCGCCCGCGCGGCGCAGCCCGCCGCCTTCGAGGGCGAGCCCGTACTGCCGGAGGGCATGCAGATCGGCAGCCGCGTGATGATCCTCGCCGACGAATTCGGATCCGGAACGGTCGCCGGCACGCTCGCCGCCTCCGGCCTCGACGAAATTGCGGTACGGCGACAAAGCGAGCGCGCGGGGGAAGTCGTGGTTCACTTCCCGCGCGAGGATTACAGCGTGATCGCGGCAGGCTGACGAAAACCGATCGGCGGAGAATCTCGCTTCCGCCGGAACACTACGGCTGCGCGACCGGCCGCTCGAAGATCACCGCGTACTGGCGCGTCACGAAGTTATTTCCCGGCCATTGGGAAAGCGTCTCTACGTGCGCGAAGCCCGCCGCCGTGAGTTCGCGAATCAAGAGTTCGGGTTCGATGCCGTGGCCTCCGCGGTCCTCGGGGATGCCCCTGGGCGTCCAGAGCGCGAGCCAGAAGCTCGGCGGAAAATCGATGATCACCAGACGCCCGCCAGGCCGCAGCGTCGCGAACAGACTGGAGCCGAAAGCTCCCGGTTCCGTCAGGTGGTGATAGACCCCGCGTAGGAAAACACCGTCGCAGCAGGCGTCCGGCAAACCCGTTGCCTCAAACTGCGCTGCCACGACTGTCACCTGCGTCGCCCCCGCAGCGCGCGCGGCGGCCGCAATCGCCTCGCGTTGATCCGCTTCCAGCTCGCTGGCGAAAATCCTGCCCGTTGCGCCCACGGCGCGCGACAGCGCGATCGCATACTCCCCTTCGCCCGCGCCGATGTCCGCGAGGATCGATCCCTCCCGCACCGCGAGCGCTTTTTCGAGCCGTTGGATCTCGCGATCGAAGGACGACTCCGCCGAGGCCGCAGGGGCCAGGGCGAACACCAGCGCGCCGATCAGTCCGTCCCGCAGTCTCATGCTTCACTCCTCTGCTCGAGAAACGCAGGCCTCACTCGCCGAATGCCACCGCCTCGGCAACGATCGCACGCTGCGCGAGCCGCCGCCGCGCCAGCCACCACGCAGCCGCCTGCAAGCCCGCGCACACGAAGAACGTCGCGCCGATGCGCCAATCCGTCGGCGGCAGCTCGCTCACGCGCGCCAGGATCGCCGTCCCGATGGCGGGGGCCACGATCGCCGCGAGCGAGCTGATCGCGTCCAGCGACCCCAGCGTGACGCCCTGCGCGCGCGGATCCGTGACGCGCGAGACGATGCCCTTGATGGCGGGCGCCGTCGCGAAGGTGAGAAAGCTCGCGAAGATGATCACGAACATCATCCAGCCTGCCTGCACCAATCCGTACGCGAGATAACAGAAGACACCGCTGGCGAGGCTCCAGAGCGCGAGCCGCTCGACGCCGAAATAGGCGAGCAGGCGCGGCAGGCAGAAGCCGCCGACGGCCGTCGCCACGATTCCGACACAGAAGAGCGAAATTCCGTTCTCGCGCGGGCCCCAGCCGAGACGGAACTGGGTAAAGAGCACCCACGTCTGCACCAGCATCATGTGCGCGAGCTGGAAGAGCGCATAGACGGCGACGAGACTGCCGATCTCGCGCTGCTTCGTGAGCGCGACGAGCGCCGCGAAGGGGTTTGCCTTCGCGAGCGAGAACGGCGCGCGCCGATCCTGGGGGAGCGACTCGGGCACCAGCAAGCTGCCATACGCAGCGTTCAGCAGCGAAAAGGCCGCCGCCGCGTAGAACGGCAGGCGTAGATCGATGTCGCCGAGCAGACCGCCGAGCATCGGGCCGCAGATGAAGCCGACTCCGAAGACGGCGCCGATCTGGCCGAAGGCCTTCGCGCGCTGTTCGGGAGGCGTGACGTCCGAGGCGTACGCATTCGCCACCGAGAAGCTCGCGCCGGTGATGCCACCGAGCATGCGCGCGAGCAGCATCACCCACAACGAGGGCGCCAGCGCGATCAACAGATAGTGCAGCCCCAGCCCGACGATCGACACGATCAAGACCGGCCGCCGCCCGACGCGATCCGAGAGCGCGCCGAGAAGCGGCGCACAACAGAACTGCATGAGCCCGTAACTGACGGCCAGCGCGCCGAACCAGTACGTCTGCGTTTCGCGCGAAGTCGCGAGATCGCCCACCAGCACCGGCAGCACGGGGAACACGAGTCCCATGCCGAGCATGTCGATGAACACCGCGACCAGGATGAAGGGAATGCCGGGATGGCGACGAGGCGCGGGCATCGGCCGATGTTAATCGGCCGGGGCGTGCGCGGCGACGCCGCGCTTCAGCTCCGCCACCACATCAGCCCAATGCTCGGGATCCGGCGCGCGATTGTGGGTGAGGCTCACACCGTCGGCGATGCCGGCGAGGCGCGCGCGCAGCAGGCCAGCGATCGCCTGGCGCGGGCCCACCACGGCGATCGCCTCGAGAATTTCGTCGCTCACGAGTTCGGTCATCTCGTCCCAACGCCCCTGCTTCGACAACCGGTTGAGGTCGCGGTGGAGATCGCCCCAGCCGTGGCAATCCAGTGTCGGGAGATAGGCCGGCGTCGAGCCGTAGAAGGCGAGCTGTTGCCGGGCGGCGCGCCTCACGCGCTCGAACGCTTCCTCGCCGTCGGCCGTCACGACCAGGGTTGCGCAGAGCACGTCGAGATCCGCGCGCGTGCGTTCGCCCCGCACGAGCCCGCGCTCGAGGGCGGGAAGCACGTTGCGCAACAGGGAGGCGCGGGTGTGGAAGGGGTGGGCGATGAAGCCGTCCGCGACCTCGCCGGCCAGCTCGGTCATGCGCGGTCCGAAGCCGCCCGTATAAATGGGAGGCGGCCCAAACGGGTTCGGGCCCGGATCGAACGCCGGGATCATCAGCGTGTGTCGATAGAACTCGCCCTCGAAGCGCAGCTCCGCCTGGCCCTGCCAGCGCGCGAAGATCGCCCGGATCGCGAGCACACACTCCCGCAGGCGTGCCGCGGGTCGCGACCACGGCATGCTGAAGCGCTGCTCGATGTGGGGGCGGACCTGCGTGCCGAGCCCCAGCCGGAAGCGGCCCGCGCTGAGCGTCTGCAAGCCCCAGGCGAGCTGGGCGAGATTCATGGGATTGCGCGCAAAGGCGATGGCGACGGCCGTACCGAGTTCGAGACGGCGGGTATGCTCAGCGGCAACCGCGAGCGGCAGGAATGGATCGAGCTTCGCCTCGAAGCTGAAGGCGCCGTCGTAGCCGATCGCTTCCAGTTTCGGGAACACGCTGCGGGCGTCGCGCGGATCTTCCATCGGCGCCGTGGTGTAGACCCTCATCGGCAGCGCCCCCGGCCCGTCAGGTTCTCTCGCGTCGAAACTCCGCGTACTCGACCAGCGCGCGCAAGGCAGACACCGCCCGGTGTGCGCTGGCGTAGCACAGGCGCCCCTCGGCCTTGACGCCCTGGGGGCCGGAGTTGCCGTAGGCGCGATCCGTGACGGCGAGTTCGCTGGCGGTGAGCACGGGTTTTCCGTGGCGCACGGAGACCTCGCGCGCGACTTCGGCGTAGCGGCGATCCTGGCGCTCGTGATAGGCGACGATGCGGTCGAGCCCAAAATCGGGATGGAACGTGCCCGTGCGGAAGGCCTGGGCCTGCGCCGCCTGAATGCCGATGCCGAGGTGGATCACGGCGTCGACGTCGGGGTGGGCGCAGATCAGGTCGAGTACCTCGGGAACCGTGTCGCGCGTTTCGCCGCCCGCGAGATCGATCGGATTGTTGCGGCTCCAGCGCGCCGGCACGCGCGCATCGATCGCGGCGCGCAGATCCTCGGGCAGCGCCACGAGCTCGAGGCCCGCTGCGGCGCAGGCGTCGGCGGCGAGCACTCCCCAGCCACCCGCGGTGGTGAACACGGCGACGCGTCGGCCGCGCGGAAGCGGCTGCGTCGCGAACGTGGCGGCCCACTCGAAGGCCTCTTCGACCGTCCCCGCGCGCAGCACGCCGAGCTGGCGGCACACGCCCTCGAACATGCGGTCGTCGCTCGCCAGCGAGCCCGTGTGGCTCGCCGCCGCGCGCTTGCCCTCTGCGGCGACGCCGCCCTTCACGAGCACGAGCGGCTTGCGCGCCGTGAGACCGCGCACCGCCGAGAGAAACCGCCGGCCGTCCCCGACGCCTTCGAGATAGCCGAGCGCGACGGAAGTTTCCGGATCGGCGCCGAAGTATTCGAGATAGTCGGCGAGCGCGGTCTGCGCCGAGTTGCCGCAGGAGATCGCCTTGCTGACGCCCACCCCCGTCTCGACGGCGTAATTCAGGAAGGACGACACCAGGTTCCCGCTCTGGCTCGCGACCGAGATGGAACCCGGCGGCGGATAGGGGGCCACGATCTGCGCGCACAGCGCGCGCGGCGTCGAGATCACGCCCTGCCCGTTCGGCCCCGCGACGAGCATTCCGAGCTCGTCCGCCACCGCCACGAGTTCGCTTTCGAGCGCGCGGCCCTCAGGGCCCGCCTCGCCATAGCCCGCGCTCGCGATGAAGGCCGCCCGCACGCCCTTGCTCGCGCACGCGCGCAAGAGCGCGATGTTCGCCGAATTCGGCGTGCACACGAAGACGAGATCCGCCGCGCCGTCCGGAATCTCCGCGATGTCACGGAAGGTCTTGCGCCCGAGCACTTCGGCGCCGTCGCGATTGACGGGGAAGACTTCGCCCGTGTAGCCGAAGCGCAGCAGGTTGTGGAGCACGACGAAGCCGAATTTTCCGGGATGCGAAGAAGCGCCAGCGACGATGACGCCGCGCGGATGGAAGAGCGGCGCGAAGCGCGCGAGAATCCTGGCATCCGCTTCCGGCGATGCAGGTTCGCCAACGGGCGATCGCAAGCGGGCCGGTTTCCGATCTGCCCCCGCACGCGCGGGCTTCGCGTGCGCGTCGGGCGCCGCGGGCGCGATCTCGACCAACGCGTCGGCGGCGATCGGCGTCGCGCCGCGCACGATCAGGGGATTCACGTCGACGCTGCGCACGTCGGGCCGTTCGACGGCGAGGCGACCCAATCCGACCAGCAGCGCCACCAGCGCCGCCTCATCGACGGCGGGCTCCCCGCGGAAGGGTTCGAGCAGCAGCCGGCTCGTGCGCAGGCCGCGCAACATCCGACGCGCTTCGAATTCGGAAACCGGCGCCGCCGCGAAGACCACGTCGCCGAGCGCTTCCGCGAGAATGCCGCCGAGCCCGAGCATCACACACGGGCCGAGCTGCGAATCCTGGACGAGGCCCGCAATCAGCTCGCGGTTGCCGCGCAGCATTTCGCCCACGAGCAGCTGCACCTCCCCGTCCTCGGGCCGCACACGCGCGAGCAGATCCTCGGCTGCCTGCCGCACGCCGGCCGCATCGGCGAGACCCAGGCGCACGAGGCCTCGCTCGGTCTTGTGGGCAATCCGCGCCCCGCATAGCTTCACGACGACCGGAAAGCCGAGCGCGCCCGCGGCGCGAACCGCTGCGTCCGGGGAATCGACTAGCGACTCGCGTCCCGCCAGCAGGCCGTAGCCCGCGAGCAACTGCTTCGAAGCGTGCTCGGAAAGCGTCGCGCCCGGGGAATCCGCTGCTGAGGAGGGGGACGCGTCCATGGGGCGAGGCAGGATACGCAACCGCGCGCGGCGAGTCACCCGCGCCCTCGCGGCGCTGGCCAGCCTGGCTCCCGCCCTCGCCTGCGGCGCGCCGGACCTCCGCGAGCCGGTGGCGCTCTCGCTGCTCGCGCTCGGCGATACCGGCGCGCGCTTGAACGATCCGCCGCGCCTGCGCACGCAGGTCGCCGTCGGCGCGGCGCTCGCCGCCGAGGACCGCCGCCGCCCCGTCGACGCGTTGCTTCTGCTCGGCGATCACTTCTACGATTTCGGCCTGCGCGAGGACGAGCTGGTGGTGCGCGTACGCGAGAATCTCGTGCGCCCCTACTGCCACTTCCTCGCGCTCACGGCGCCGCGTTCGTCGGAGGTCGCGAGCGCCTGTGCGCTTCCCGCCGGCGAGCGACACCCCGTGCCGCTCTACGCCGTGCTCGGGAATCACGATTACATGACACTCGGAAGTGACGTGCTCCAGCGCGAAGCGCTGCCGCTGTTTCTCGCCAACTGGCGCATGCCGGCGCCGCCGACGGCCGTCGTCGAGTTCGATCACGGGGTCTCCCTCGTGCTCTTCGACTCGGACCCCGTCTTCCGGGGGGAGGCTCCCCTCGAACTCGCCGCGGCGTTGCGCGCTGCGCGGGGGCCGTGGCGCATCCTCGTCGCACACCAGCCGATCGCCGCGGTGGGCACCAGCGAGCGCGAGGCATTCGCGCGCTTCCGGGTGCTCGTCGAGGCGGAGATCGCGGCCGCGGCCGTACCGGTGCAGCTCTATCTCTCGGGCCACGAGCACAACCTGCAAGCGCTGACGATGGAGCCGCCCGCGCCGCCGCTGCACGTGATCGCGGGTGGCGGTTCGGGTGGGCGCAGCCTGCACGACGTGAACCCGCGTCGCCGTGCGGGCTTCGCCGCTGCGGGCTACGTGCGCGTCGATCTCGCCGGTGAAGGCGAGCGCGAGCGGCTGGTCGTGAGCCTGATGCGTCTACCCGCCGCGGCGCTGCGCGTTTTCGGCGCGAGCCGCCTGGCTGCCCGCTTCAGCGTCGATCGCGAGGGCCGCGTGCGCGAGGAATGAGCGTCAGAGGGCCTCGAACAGCCCCGCCGCGCCCATGCCGCCGCCCACGCACATCGTGACGATCCCGAAGCGCTGGCCGCTGCGGCGCAGCTGGCGCAGCAGCTGACCGGTCTGGCGCGAGCCCGTCATGCCATAGGGATGCCCGATCGAGATCGAGCCGCCGAGCGGATTCAGCTTGGCGTCGGGGATCCCGAGCCGGCGCTGGCAGTAAAGCACCTGCGAGGCGAAGGCCTCGTTCAGCTCGACCACATCGATGTCCGTCAGCTTCTTGTTCGTCCTGGCGAGCAACTTCGGCACCGCGAAGACCGGCCCGATCCCCATCTCGTCGGGGTTGCAACCGGCCACCTGGAAGCCGCGGAAGACGCCGAGCGGCTCGATGCCGAGGGCCTTTGCGCGCGAAGCCTCCATCAGAACCGTCGCCGAAGCGCCATCGGAGAGCTGCGAGGCATTGCCCGCCGTGACGCTGCCATCGGGCTTGAACGACGGCTTCAGGGACTGGAGTCCTGCGAGCGTCGTCTCCGGGCGATTGCACTCGTCCTTGCGCACGACCACGCCATCCTCGATCGTGACCGTGCCGTCCTTGGCCTTCACGGCGCGCTTGACCGTGATCGGCGCGATGCACTCGTCGAACCAGCCCTTTTCCTGGGCCAGCGCGACGCGCTTCTGACTCTCGAGTGCGTAGGCGTCCTGATCCTCGCGCGAGATCTTGTAGCGCTCGGCCACGATCTCGGCGGTCAAGCCCATTCCCATGTAGAGCCCGGGCAGCTTCGCGTTCATCTCCGGGTTCACCATGTCCTGGAAGCGCATCTTGTCGTTCTGCACGAGCGTGATGGATTCCGTGCCGCCGCCGATCGCGACGTCGGCGCCGTCGACCAGGATCCGATGCGCAGCCATCGCGATCGCCTGCAGCCCCGACGAGCAATAGCGGTTCACCGTGGTGCCGGAGACCGAGGCAGGCAGCCCTGCCGCGAGCAGCGCCACGCGCGCGACGTTGTGGCCCGAGGGGCCCTCGGGAAGCCCGCAGCCGAGGATCACATCCTCGATCTCGGCCGGGTCGAGATTCGGCACCTGCGCGAGCGCCGAACGGATGGCGTGGGCGGCGAGATCGTCGGGCCGCGTCAGGTTGAACGAGCCCCGGTTCGATTTGGCGAGCGCGGTCCGGGCATTCGCGACGATCACAGCTTCACGCATGGTCAGCTCCTTCGGGTGTCTTGCCGATACCCCGTATGCTACCGACTCCAGACGGCCGGCCCACCCCCTGCGGCCACACGCCAGGGGGCCCCCGCATGGACACATCCGCCGGCTTCATCGACTCGCTCGAAGCGCTCTTCTCGGGCATGGTGGCGGCGCTCGAGTCCGTGATCTTCTGCGACGTCTGGTTCTGGGACGGCGGGCCCGGCGAGCCCAACGTGGAGCTGCCGCTCGTCGTGCTGTGGCTGATCATCGGCGCCACGTTCTTCACGCTGCGCTTCCGCTTCATCAATCTGCGCGGCTTTCGCCACGCCATCGATTGCGTACGGGGGCGCTACACGCTGCCAGGCGAGACCGGCGAGATCACGCACTTCCAGGCGCTCTCGGCCGCGCTCTCGGCGACGGTCGGGCTCGGCAACATCGCGGGCGTCGCCTTCGCGGTGGGCATTGGAGGGCCGGGCGCCGTCTTCTGGATGACGATCGCGGGCTTCCTCGGGATGACCTCGAAGTTCGCTGAGTGCACGCTCGGGCTCAAATACCGCATCGTGCGCGCAGACGGCCACGTGTCGGGCGGCGGCATGCACTACCTGCGCGCTGGGCTCACGAGCCTGGGGCTGCCGCGACTCGGTGCCGCGCTCTCCGTGATCTTTGCCGTGATGTGCATCGGCGGCAGCTTCGGCGGCGGCAACATGTACCAGGCGAACCAGTCGTACGCCCAGATATCGAGCGTCTTCCCGAGCCACGCAGGCATCACCGGCGCGGTTCTCTTCGGCCTCACGCTCACGCTGCTGGTGGGCATCGTGATCATCGGCGGGATCCGGCGCATCGGCGAGGTCGCCTCCACTCTCGTTCCGTTCATGTGCCTCAGCTACATCCTGTGCGGCCTCTTGATCCTGGCAACCCACGCCGCAGCCGTACCCGGGGCCTTCGCCACGATCGTGCGCGAGGCGTTCTCGTTCGAGGCGGGCCTCGGTGGCTTCGTCGGCGTGCTGATCCAGGGCTTCCGGCGCGCGGCGTTCAGCAATGAGGCGGGCACCGGCTCCGCGGCGATCGCGCATTCGGCGGCGCGCACCGACGAGCCCTTGCGCGAGGGCATGGTGGCGCTGCTCGAACCGTTCGTCGACACGTTGATCGTGTGCAACATGACGGGCCTCGTGATCGTCGTGACGGGCGCCTATGCACATCCGGAAGCGGGCACCGGCATCGCGATGACCTCCTGGGCGTTCGCGTCGGTCTTCCCCTGGTTTCCGAAGCTGCTCTCGCTGATCGCGTTCCTGTTCGCCTACAGCACGATGATCTCATGGAGCTACTACGGCGAACAATGCTGGGCTCACCTGTTCGGCGTGCGCTCGATCCTGCTCTACAAAGTGAGCTTTCTCGCGTTTACGTGGCTCGGTGCGATCTTCCAGGCCAACGCCGTCGTCAACTTCGGCGACATGATGATTCTCGGAATGGCCTTCCCGAACCTGATCGGTGTGATGCTGCTCTCCGGGCAGATCAAGGCCGACCTCGACGTCTACTGGCGAAAGCTGCGGGCCGGCGAGTTCCCACGCTACTTCTAGACCCGCGCTCGCCGGCGCCAAGCTGAGCTCGCATCGAGCCGGGGCTCGCGTGCCGGCGGCGGCCAACACACACTCCTCACTCGACCTTGATGGTCTGCACCGGCGTGAAGAGCACACGGCCCGAGCCGCCCGTGAAGCCACCGCGCGGCTCCTTGTAGCCGATCGGGCTGGTCGTGTAGCCGAGCACCGTCGACTTCTCGGTGCCGTACAAGTAAACCGCGGCCAGGGGATACGCGCCGGGACGCTCGGGCGCGCGCAGCGTGAACACGACACTCGCCTTCGACCAGCTCCTGGTCGACGCATCCGATGCGATCTTCGCAATGTTCACGAACGAAATGTTGCGATCGAATTCGGCGGGACGCCGATCGAGCCATTCCGTCTGGAGCTGACCGTCGGGGCCCGTGATCTTGGGCGGCGCAATCACGCGCCAGCCGGCCGACGCCGCCGGCCGTGCGTACCAACGTTGATCGCGATCGACGAGGGCGACGCCCACGACGGGCCCGGCGCCACCCGTCACGTCGACGCGCACATCAAATGTCTGGCCGGGCTGCAGGCTGGGCGGTGCAGCGAGCGTCACCGTCGACGCAGCGTCGAGCGCGCGGATCTGATCGGCGAGCGCGCGGCGATCGATTTCAGTCAGGCTCGCGTAACCCTTCTGACCCGAGAGCACCACGGCGAGATGCTTGCTCTCCGCCACCTCCTTGGCGGCGCGATCGCCCGAGCCAGCGAGCGCGTCCACGCTGCGCGAGGAGTGGCAGCCGGCGCAATAGGGCGCGGCGTCCGTCTGGAAATCGGGGGTACCGCCGGGATACGCGCTGGCGCCCAGCGGCGCGAGGAACGCGGCAGCCGCGAGAAGAAGCCACGAAAATCGACGCATACTCAATCTCCCTGTGCGAAATCGGAATGGCAGCGGGCGCACTGTGCGCGGACTGCCTCGTTGTCGAGAAAGTGCACGCCGGGCTCGACGCGCACCTCGTGCACGCGGTGACACTCGACGCAGTCGACGCCGAGTTCGACGTTGTGCACGGCGAGCTCATGGAAGGCAGGCGCGCGCCAGGCGTCGCGGCCCGGCGCGTCGAAGCTCGCGTGGCACTTGCGACAGTCTTCGTCCCACAGCGGCCAACGCATCGCTTTCGGCTCCTCGAAGCGGCCGCTGACGTAGACCAGGCCGTCCTTCGCGGCGAGCGCCTTCACGCGCGCGCGCCCGAGCAGGCTCGTGCCGCCGTGGCAATCGATGCAGCGAAAGGCGCCGTCATCCCGCCAGGCGGCGCCGGCCGCGGCATGCGCGCTTGCGAGCGACGCCGCCGGCCGCGCGTCGAAATCCCGTCGGATCTCGCTGTGCAGCGGCATTCCCGCACTCGAGTGACAAGCGTTGCAGAAGTCGTTGTCCTGCTCCCAATGGTCCGTCACGACCCAACCCACGGCGGCGAGCGACGCAGCCAGCACGGCGGCGGCGAGCGCACCGATCGCAAAGCCCGGAAGTCCCATCCACCGGATGCCTAGGGTACTCTGCCGCACGCCGCAATCACGCGGAAATCGCAGCGGCCGCGGCGGCAAACACCTCGCGATCGGGAGGCCCCATGCAGCAGACCCAAACCACGGGGGACGGCGCCGCCATCGGGCGGCTCGGCGTCTGGGCCCACATCGACATGTTGCCCGCCGGAGAAGCCGCGGAATTCGCGCAGCGGCTCGAGGCGTGGGGTTACTCGGCGCTCTGGATCCCGGAAGCCGTCGGCCGCGATCCGTTCAGCTTTCTCGGCTATCTCGCGGCGAACACGCGCACGCTGCGCCTCGCGACGGGCATCGCCAACATCTACGCACGCGACGCCATGACGATGCGCGCGACGCAGAAGACACTCGCCGAGCTCTCGGGCGGGCGGCTCGTGCTCGGGCTCGGTGTCTCGCACGCACATCTGGTCAGCGGCGTGCGCGGCCACGCCTACCAGAAGCCGGTGTCGACCATGCGCGCCTATCTCGAGGCGATGGAGAAGGCGCTCTACCTGGGTCCGCAACCCAGGCAGGACGCCCCGATCGTGCTCGCCGCGCTGCGCCCGATGATGCTCGCGCTCGCCAGGGACAAGACGCGCGGCGCGCATCCGTACTTCGTGCCGCCCGAGCATACGGCGCGCGCCCGCGAGCTTCTCGGCCGCGGGCCGTGGCTCTGCCCCGAGCAGATGGTGCTGCGAGAGACGGATCCGTCGAAGGCGCGCGCAATCGCGCGGCAGCACATGGCGATCTACACCGGACTCCCGAACTACCAGAACAACTTGCGCGAGTTCGGCTATAGCGATGCCGATTTCGTGAACGGCGGCAGCGATCGGCTCGTCGACGCGATCGTCGCCTGGGGCGACGAGAAGAAGATTGCCGAGCGGATCCAGGCTCACCATGACGCCGGCGCCGATCACGTCTGCATCCAGCCGTTCCGCCCCGATGGTCAGCACGGCCCGGACCTGCGCCTGCTCGAAGCGCTCGCGCCGGGTGGAAACTGAGTCGCGTGTCGCCGCGCCGCAGCTTCTGGGGCTGGGGGCTCGAGGGCCTGGGGCCGAACGACGAGCAGGCGCTCGGCATCGGCCGCACGCTCGCCGAACGCTTCGCGCAGCCGGATCTGCGTGTCGCGCCCGCGCCGCGCCTCGAGCAGATTACCCTGCCGGCGCCGCGCGTGACGGCGCCCGCCGCGCTCGCGAGCCTGCTCTCGAGCGAGCGCTACGACCGCGTGTCTCACGCATACGGCAAGTCCTACCGCGACATCGTGCGCGGCGCGCGCGGCGAGTTCCCGCACCCGCCCGATCTCGTTGCCTTCCCGCGCAGCGAATCCGACGTGGTCGCGCTGCTCGATTGGTGTGCGAACGAGCGACTCGCGGCGATCCCGTATGGCGGCGGCTCGAGCGTGGTCGGCGGCGTCGAGGCGCGCGATCTCGGCGCCTGGCGTGGCGCCGTCTCGATCGATCTCGGCGGCCTGGCTCGCGTGCTCGAAATCGACACGCCCTCGCGCGCAGCGCGGATCCAGGCGGGCATTCTCGGGCCCGCCCTCGAAGACCAGCTGCGGCCGCACGGCCTCACGCTGCGCCACTTTCCGCAATCCTTCGAGTTCTCGACGCTGGGCGGCTGGATCGTCACGCGTTCGGGCGGCCACTACGCGACGCTTTTCACGCACATCGACGAGTTCGTCGAAGGCCTGCGCGTAGTGACACCAGCGGGGATCGTCGAGACGCGGCGACTTCCCGGCTCGGGCGCAGGGCCGAGCCCGGATCGCCTGTGGATCGGCTCCGAGGGCACGCTCGGCATCGTCGTCGAGGCCTGGATGCGGCTCCAGCAGCGACCCCGCTTCCGGGCTTCCGCGAGTGTGCGCTTCGCGGGCCCCGAGGGCTTCGCGCGCGGCGCGGCGGTCGTGCGCGCCATTTCGCAATCCGGGCTGCACCCGGCGAATTGCAGGCTGCTCGACGCGCTCGAGGCCGCGAACTCGGGCGCTGCAGCCGGCGACGCCGCGATCCTCGTGCTCGGTTTCGAATCCGCGGATCACGGCCTCGATGCGCCGATGGCGCGCGCGCTCGAGCTGTGCCGGGATGGCGGTGGCGAGACGCCGGAGAGCGCGGGCCGCACCCGCAGCGGCGACGAGGGCGCACGCGAGGGCGCGGCCGGCGCCTGGCGCAGCGCGTTCGTGAACGCTCCGTATCTGCGCGATGTGCTCGTGCGCGCCGCCGTCATCTCCGAAACCTTCGAAACGGCGATCACCTGGGACCGCTTCGAGAAGTTCCACGCCGAGGTGATGCAGGCGACGCGCGACGCCGTCACCCGCGTGTGCGGCGGCGGCAGCGTCTCGTGCCGCTTCACGCACGTCTACCCCGACGGCGTGGCGCCCTACTACACCGTGCTCGCGCCCGGCCGGCGCGGCAGCGAGATCGAGCAATGGCTCGAGATCAAGACGGCGGCGAGCGAGGCGCTGCTCGCTGCGGGCGGCACCATCACGCACCACCATGCCGTCGGGCGCGACCATCGGCCGTGGTACGACCGCGAACGCCCCGATCTCTTTGCACGAGCACTGCGCGCCGCCAAGCGCGAGCTCGACCCCGCCGGTGTGCTCAACCCGGGTGTGCTTTTCGATTGAGCGAGCACAGTCCAGCGGCCAGGCGCTGCTATATTCCGGCGCCATGACACGCATCAACGAGGGCTACCGCAAGCTACAGGCGGGCTACCTGTTCCCCGAGATCGGCCGACGCGTACGCGCGTTCCAGGAGCAGAACCCGAGCGCAAAGATCATCCGGCTCGGGATCGGCGACGTGACGCTTCCGCTCGCACCCGCGGTGGTCGAGGCGCTGCGCGAGGCCGTCGACGAGATGGGGACGCCCGCGGGCTTTCGCGGGTATGCGCCCGATCAGGGTTATGACTTCCTGCTCGCAGCGATTCTCGAAGACGACTACCGCGCGCGCGGCGTCAGCCTCGAAGCTTCCGAGATCTTCGTCTCGGACGGCAGCAAGCAGGACAGCGCGAACATCCAGGAGATCTTCGGTCCGGATTGCCGAATCGCGGTGACGGACCCCGTCTACCCCGTGTACGTCGACACCAACGTGATGGCCGGGCGCACCGGCGCCGCCGACGCGCTGGGGCGCTACGCGGGCATCAGCTACCTGGACGGCACCGAAGCGAATGGCTTCGTGCCCGGCCCTCCCGCGCAGCGGGTCGATCTCGCCTACCTGTGCTCGCCCAGCAATCCGACGGGCGCTGTCGCCACGCGCGCACA
Organism: Deltaproteobacteria bacterium; assembly: GCA_031405455.1. Classification (GTDB taxonomy): domain Bacteria; phylum Myxococcota_A; class UBA9160; order UBA9160; family SMWR01; genus DATBRV01. The sequence goes on from JANNIY010000187.1 coordinate 24,875, forward strand.
GCTCGAAGCCTGGGTGGCATGGGCGCGCCGGGAAGACGCGGTGATCGTTTTCGACGCCGCCTACGATGCCTACATCCAGGACCCCGCCCTGCCCCATTCGATCTACGAGATCCCGGGCGCGAAAGAATGCGCGATCGAGATGCGCAGCTACAGCAAGCGCGCCGGGTTCACCGGCCTGCGCTGCGCGTATACCGTCGTGCCGAAGGCGCTGCATGGATCGACGGCTGCGGGAGAGCGTGTGGCGCTGCGCGATCTGTGGGCGCGGCGGCAGAGCACCAAGTTCAACGGCGTTCCCTACCTGGTTCAGCGCGCCGCCGCGGCGGTGCACTCGCCCGCGGGCCGCAAGCAGACACAGGAGCAGGTGGCCCACTACATGGGCAACGCAGCGCGCCTGCGCGCCGGGCTGCGCGAAGGTGGCTTCCAGCTGTTCGGGGGCGAGCATGCTCCCTACATCTGGGTGCGTACCCCGAACGGGCTCGGCAGCTGGGAGTGCTTCGATCGCCTGTTGAGCGAAGCCCACGTCGTCACCACCCCCGGCGCCGGCTTCGGCGCCGCCGGCGAGGGCTACGTGCGGATCTCCGCCTTCAACTCGCGCGAGAACGTGGACGAGGCGATTGCGCGCATCTGCCGGGCCTTTGGGCACTGAGGCGCTCCCCGCGGGCCTCCGCGCCGTGCCTCCCGCGCACGCTCCGCGCTCGACACGCGCTGGTGCCCCCGCCCGGGCGTTTCCTGCTTGCACAACCGCGGTTCGGATGGCCTAATGGAGGCGACCGCCTGATTCCGCTTCCTGGGGCGGTCGGGAGGTGATCCATGCACGCCATCCGCCACGTGATTCGCCCGCACCGTTTGGTGACGGCGCCGCCGACGGCTTCGGTGCTCGAAGTCTCGCGGATCATGACCGACGCACGCGTCGGCGCGATCCCGATCGTCCAGGGAGAACGCATCGTCGGCATCTTCTCCGAGCGCGATCTGATGACGCGCATCGTCGTCCCCGGCCGCGATCCGCAGCGGGCGCTGGTGTTGGAGGTGATGACACATGAAGTCCTCACGGCCGCGCCAGACGACACGCGCAGCGAGTGTCTCGAGCGCATGCGAGAGGCGCGTTGCCGGCACCTGCCGGTGATCGAAAACGGCCGCCTGATCGCGATGCTTTCGATGCGCGACCTGCTGCGCGACGAGATCGAGGAGCAGGACGAGGAAATCCGGGGATTGCGCGCCTACCTGCACCAGACGCCGAGCTAGGCTTGCGAACGCTCCGCTTCTATCTCGACTACCTGTCGTCGAACGCCTATCTCGCATGGACGCAGCTTCCGAAGCTGGAGGCGCGCTTCGGTGTCGCGATCGAGCCCGTCCCCGTGCTGTTCGCGGGCCTGCTCGAAGCCCACGGCCAGCTCGGCCCCGCCGAGGTCTTGCCGAAGGCGCTCTGGATGGCGAAGAACAACCTGCGCAAGGCCGCGCGGCTCGGCCTGCCGCTCGGGCCGCCGCGCCATCATCCCTTCAGCCCGCTGCTTTCGTTGCGGGTTTCTTCGCTGCCGATGGGCGAAACGGAGCGCCGCGCACTGATCGATGCGCTCTTCCAGGCGGTCTGGGTGCGGGGTCTGCACGTGAGCGAGCCCGAGGTGGTCGCAGCGCTCGCGACGGAGCTGGGCCTCGACGGCGCGAAGCTCGTCGATGCGGCGCAGCAGCCGGAAGCGAAGGCTCGTTTGCGCGCACAGACGGACGCGGCGATCGCCGCGGGAGTCTTCGGCGTGCCGACGATGCTCGTCGACGGCGAGCTCTTCTGGGGCTACGACGACTGGCCCCATCTCGAACTCTTCCTCGCGGGAGAAGACCCCCTGCCCCCGCGCGAGCTCGAGAAGTGGACGGGATCCGTGCGCCCGTCGGCCCTGCGCCGGCGCTTTCGCGCGGGCGAGAACACCTGAACGCTCGCACCGCGCTCGCCCCAAGGCCGCTGCGCAGGCCCGGCTCACCCAGCTGGACGCTCTCGACGTCCACGGCGTGGTAGCCTCGCCGGTCCGAAACTGCCGCGCGGAGCTCCGCGGGCCGGAGGAAACAGCGATGAGCCATCCCGAGCCGTTGCGCGCGCAACGCGAGGCGTGCGTGCGCCGGCACATGGAATCCGAGAACGTGCACGACTTCGACGCCGTGATCGACACGTTCTCGCATCCCCGCTACGAGCTGATCCCGAGCGGAGCCATCCACGACGGCGAGGCCGCCGTGCGCGAGTATTTTCGGGAAACCCGCACCGCGTTTCCGGATCAGCGCAACGAGCTGATCTCGCTGCGCCATCTCGACGATGGCGTGGTGGTCGAGTTCTGGCTGCTCGGCACGCATCGGGGGCCGCTCGGCGCCTTCGCGCCGACGGGGCGCGAGTTCAAGTGCCGGATGACGGCGTTCTTCCTCTTCGAGGGAGCGAAGATCGTGTGCGAGCGCGTGTACTTCGACACCGCCACGATCCTGCGTCAGCTCACGGCCTGAGGCGTGAAGATCGTCGCGTATCTCGCCCTTCCGGGTGGGGGGCACTGGAAGCTCCCCGACGCGGATCGGGCAGCGCTCGAACGCCGCTTTCCGAGCGTGGAGTTCGCGATCGTCGAATCCATGCAGGGCCTCGCGGCGGAAATCGGCGATGCCACCGGCTACTTCGGCTTCAACTTTCCACCACCGCTCTTCGCGCAGGCGAAGCAGCTGCGCTGGATCCATTCGGCGTCGGCCGGGATCGAAGCCAATCTTTTTCCGGCGCTGCTCGAAAGCGATTTGATCCTGACCAACTCGACCGGATTGCACGAGATCTGCATTCCCGAACACGTGCTGGCGCTGATGTTCGCGTTTTCGCGCAATCTCCCGGCGGCGTTTCGGCTCAAGCAGGAACATCGCTGGGACCGGATCGAGCCGCTGCGACGCGGTGGCATTCGGGAAATTTCCGGCGCGAACCTCGCCATCCTCGGCGCCGGGCCGATCGGTGTCGCGCTCGTCGCCAAGGCGGCAGCGCTCGGCATGCACGTGCGCGTGATGCGCCGACACGCCGGAAAGCCCGTCGCCGGCGCCGAGCAGGTGCTCGGCCCGGAAGCGCTCCACGAGTTGCTCGGCTGGGCGCACTTCGTGGTGCTCGCCGTGCCCCTCACGCAGGAGACGAAGCAGCTGATCGGCGCGGACGAACTGCGCGCAATGCGCCCCGACGCGTTTCTCATCAACATCGCCCGCGGCGACGTCGTGGATCAGGACGCTCTCGTCGCGGCGCTGCGCGCCGAGGCCCTCGCCGGTGCCGGCCTCGACGTCACGACACCCGAACCGCTGCCCGCGGAGCATCCGCTGTGGGAACTTCCGAACGTGATCCTGACACCGCACATCTCCGGCTACACGCGCGGATACTTTCCGGGGGTGCTCGCCATCTTCAGCGATAACCTCGCGCGCTTCGTCGCGGGCGCGCCGCTGCACAACGTGGTCGACAAGCGGCTCGGCTACGTTGCGAACGGACGCGAGGGCGCATGAGCGGCGGACCCCTCGTCCGTCCCGAGCGCAGCGAAGATTTCGAAGCGATCGAGGCCATTCACACGCAAGCTTTCGGTCAGCCGGGTGAAGCCGCGCTCGTGCGCGCGCTGCGGAGCGAGGCGTGGCCCTACCTCGGGCTGGTCGCCGAGCAAACCGGCAGCGGCCGCGTCGTCGGACACATCGCCTTCAGTCCCGTCCGGATCGAGGGCGGCAGCCCGCCGGCGCTCGGCCTCGGACCGCTGGCGGTCGCGCCGTCACTCCAAAAGCTCGGCATCGGCTCGGCGCTGATGCGCGCAGGGCTCGAGCGTTGCGCGGCGATCGCCCAAATCGTGGTCGTGCTCGGTCATGCCGCCTACTACCCTCGCTTTGGCTTTCGCCCGGCGTCGCCGCTCGGCCTGCGCTACCGCAGCGAAACTTTCGACCCTTCCTTCTTCGTGCTCGAACTCGAGCCCGGCGCACTCTCGGGAATCGCGGGTTGGGTTCGCTACCACGAGGCCTTCGAGCGCTTGTAGACATGACGAGTCGGTTCTGGTTCGAGTTCGCTAGGCGCTCGCCGTGTTCTCGTGGCGTTCGCGCGGCCCGCGGCCGGCCAGCAGGTGATAGGCCTGGGTCCGGTGGCTCGCGAGGAAGTGGTGCGAGCCCCAGAGGAAGAGCAGAAAGGCCCGCACCGCCGGCTCGCCGAAGCGCGCCGCCAGCGGCTCGTGGTGGCGCTCGAGCGCGCGCGCCCAGTCGCGCACCGTCCACGCGTACGAAAGTGTGTCGTCGGCGAGCTCGTGCACCGCGAGTCCGGCGTCCAGCAGCGCGCGCAGCAGCGCCGGAACGTCGACGTAGTTGACGTTGCCCGGCCAGATCCACTTGCGCATGAAGCGGCTGCCGCGCCCCGCCACCACCTCGCGGGCGGCGCAGAAGTCGGCCCAGACGCGCGCGCCCGGGCGCAGGTGCGCGGCGAGGAAGCGCGCCACGTAGCCGTAGTCGAGCACGTGCTCGAAGCTGCCCATGAAGACGGCGCCATCGAAGGGTTCCGCCGGCCGGTAGCCGAAGAAATCCACCAGTTCGATCGTGCACGGCAGGCTGCGCTCGCGGATCAACGTCTCGACAAAGCGCTGCTGCTCGCGCGAGATCGTGAGGCCGTGGACGCGGATGCCCTGCAGGCCCGCATACTCGATGAAGGAGCCCCAGCCGGCGCCAACATCGAGCACGCGCATGCCGGGGCGCAGCCCGAGCGCGTCGATGGCGGCTTGCAGTTTGCGGGCCTGCGCCGCGCTCGGATCGTCGTCCGGCGTCGCATAGAAGCCGTGCGAGTAGGAGCGCCAGCGCTCGAACCAGGGCAGGAAGAACTCCGGCGGGCGGTCGTAGTGGAGCGCCACCGACTCGCGGGCGAGCGCGCGCCGACCGCGCAACGCGAGCGCCGCCGCGAAGCGCAAGCGCCCGAGCCGCGACTCGTCGAGCGCGAGCACCTCGGTGACCTTGATCACCTCCCGCATGTCGCCGTCGACGTCGATGCGCGCGGCGAGATAGGCCTCGGCGAGCGCCAGGTGGTCGCGCCGCGCCAACGCGTCGATCGCAAGAACATCACGGAAGCTCACGCGGGCGCGATCGGGCTGCGCACCGACGGTGATCGGCGCCCCGCCCGGCGCGTTGATCGTGAGGTTTGCGCCCAGCGTGGCGAGCGCGTCGGCCACCGACTGGAGGGCAGCGCGGCGGCGGGGCGCAAGCGGATCCACGCGCGCAGCATGCCTCAAGCGCGCGGGTGCTGGTAGGATGGGCTGGGAGGAACAGACCGATGGCCGACGATCTCGCACGCCGCGTGCGGAGCATGACCGAGGCCACGCTCGCAGCGTTCCCCTGGCCGGTGGCGTTCCAAGACTGGACGGGCGCGAAATGGCGCGCGGGCGGGGACGCTCCGCACTGGACGGGCCGTTGCCTCGAGGTGACGCTGCGAGAGCCGTCCGCCGGACGTGCGCTGCTCGCCCGCGACGTGCTCGCTTTCATCGAGCACTTCCTCGCCGGCCGCGCCGATCTCGCGGGCAATCTCTACATCCTCTCCGATCTCCGCTCCCACGCGCGCCTCGACCTCGGCCTCGCGCGAGCGCTGACTGCGTGGCTCACACACCGCGCATTCCAGAACCCGCGCCGCGCGCGTGTCAGCGTGAAGAGCCACTACGACATCCCGCAGCCGGCGCTCGACGTCTACCTCGACCGTGCCTACCGCGCCTACTCGTGCGCGATCTTCGAGACCCCCACGCACCTCGAGCGCGCCGAGCTGTTGCGCGCCGGCGACGGCCGCGCCGACGATTTCGATTCGCTCGAGAAGGCGCAGTGGCGCAAGTTTCAGGACGCCATCGACTTCGTGGCGCCCGCGGCGGGCGATGAGATCCTCGACATCGGCTGCGGTTACGGCGGCCAACTGCTCGTCGCGCTCGAATCTCACCGCTTCCGCCGCTACGTGGGCTGGACGCACTCGGCCAACCAGGTGCGCGAAGGGCAGAAGCTCCTCTCGAGCCACGACCCGCAGCGTTGGGAGATCCGCGAGGGAGACTATCGCCAGGACGATCACGTCTACGACCACGTCACCTCGACGGGCATGGTGAGCCACGTCGGCCCGCGCGGACTCGTGCCCTACGTGCGCCACGTGCGCCGGCGCATCCGGCGCGGCGGCCGCTACCTGCACCACGCCCTGATGACGCCCTGGACGCGGCGGCCGCTCGATTTCTTCCCGGGCACCGTGTTCCACAAGCGGCACGTGTGGCCCGGCTATCACTGGTTTACCGTCGGCAGCCACGTGCGTGCGCTCGAACGCCACGGCTTCGAGGTGCAGCGCGCCGTGAATTTGTCCGCGCACTACGCCAAGACCACGGCGGCCTGGTACGAGCGCATGCTGGCCAACGCCGATTCGATGCGCGCGCAGGTCGGCGAGCCCACGCTGCGCGCCTGGCAGCTCTACCTGGCCGGCGGCTCCGGCAATTTCCTGAACAAGGGGATCCACGTGTACCGGCTCTACTGCGAGGCGGTCTGACGAACTCCACGATGGGCGACGCACTCCCGAGTTCGGCGCGCAGCGTGCGCGCCACGGTGATGTTCGCGAGTCTGGTGGGATTCACCGGACTCTCGACCGCGCATGGCCCCGAGCGCGCCTATCTGATCGTGACGGGCTGCCTGCGTGGGCTCGACGCCATTGCGCGTCGCTACGGCGGGGCCGTCGACAAGTACCTCGGCGACAGCCTGATGGTGGTGTTCGGCCATCCGGCTCCGATCGCAAACGCTGCGCGCGCCGCGATCGCCGCAGCGCTCGAGATGCGCCAGCACGTCGGCGATTATCACGCGGGTCTCGGGCTCTCCCTCCCGCTCGGCCTGCACGTCGGGATCGCCAGCGGGTCGCTGGTTGCCGGCGACGTGGGCGGGCGCGTGGTGCGCGAGTTTCACGTGCTCGGCGATACCGTGAACGTTGCGGCGCGCCTGAATTCGAAGGCCCCGGTCGGCGCCATCTACGTCTCCGAGGCGACGCGCGTGGAGGCGGGCGACGCCTTCCGCTTCGGGTCCCTCGCGGCGCTCACGCTCAAAGGCAAGTCGCAGAGCGTGGTGGCCTTCGAAGCGCTGGCGGAGCACGCGACGAACACCGCGCAGAGCCTCGCCGGCGAGGCCGGTGCGGCGCCCCCGCTGGTCGGGCGCGATCGCGAGATGGCACGCCTGCGCGCCGCGCTCGGCCGCCTCGCGGCCGGACGCGGCGGCGCCGTCGCGATCCTCGGCGAGGAGGGCAGCGGCAAATCGCGTCTGCTTTCTGCCCTCGCCCCCGACCTGGCCGGGGTCGAGACGCTCTTCGCGCGGCCGGCTTCGGGCGCGCTTTCGCCGCCGCTCGGCGTGATCGCCGATCTTGTGGTCGGCGCCACGGGCGCAACCCGCGCGTCGGACGAGGACGTAGCGGCTGCGCTGCGGCGACACCTCGAGGCGTCAGCGCGGCCGACCGTCGTGGCGGTCGAGGATCTCCAGCGAGCCGACCCCGCCTCGCTCGCCGCGCTCGCGGAGCTGCTCGACCTCACCGCGACACGCCCGCTGCTCATTCTGGGAACGGCGCGGCCGGGGTTCGGCGCGGCGGTCGAAGCGCTGCGCGCTCGCGTGCGAGCACTGCCGGACGGCGCCGGAGAAGAGATCTCCCTCGACCCGCTCGACGCGGACGCCGTGCGCCGTCTGCTCGCTGCGCTGACGAGCGAGAACCCGCTCTCCGAGGATGCCCGTCGCCTCATCGAAGCCCGTGCCGCGGGCAACCCGGCGCGGCTCGTGCTGGGAATCCACCTTGCCCCGGCGCTGGCGACCGAGCGCGACCGTGCCGCGACCGGCAGCGAGCGCTCGAGCGATGCCGAGCGACGCCGCGCCACGATCCTGTTCGCCGACATCACCGGCTTCACGGCCATGACCGAACGGCTCGGGGCGGAGACCGCCTACCCGATCGTGGCCGACTGCCTGCGGCTCCTCGACGAGGTCGCCCGCCGCCACGGCGGACACGTCGACAAGTACCTGGGCGACTGCGTGATGGCGACCTTCGGCGTCCCGGAGGCGATCGAGGATGCGCCGCGGGCCGCCGTCAACGCGGCCATCGAGATGCGGCAGCGCCTGCGCGACTACAACCGCGATCACGCGCTGCCCATGCCGCTCGATCTGCACGTCGGCATCCACACCGGACTCGGGATCGCAGGCGACGTGAGCGGACCGTTGCTGCGGGAGTTCGCGGTGATGGGCGAGCCCGTCACCGTTGCGCAGCAGCTCACGGATCTCGCGGAGGCGGGCCAGATTTTCATCGGCGGCGACGCACAGCGGTTCGTGCGCGACGTCTTCGAGGTCCGCTCGCGCGGGACGTTCGCATCCGAGGCGGCATCCGCCGCCATCGAGGCGTTCGAGCTCGTGTCGGACCGGGTCCAGCTGCACCGCGGCCGGATCGGGGTCGAGCGCCGCGTCTTCTCCGCGCTGGTGGGACGCGACGCCGAGTTCGGCGAGCTGCGCGCCCGTCTCGCCGCGCTGCGCACGGGGCGCGGGGTGGTGATCTCGCTCGTGGCCGAAGCGGGCCTCGGAAAATCGCGCCTCGTCGCCGAGCTGGCGGCGAGCCCGGAGGCGCAGGGTCTGGTGTGGCTCGAAGGCCGTTCCCTCTCGACGGGTCGCGACCTCTCGTTTCACCCCTTCGCGGACCTGCTGCGCAGCTGGGCCGGCATCGACGACCTCGACGACGAAGACTCGGCGCGCAAAATGTTCGACGCCTCCGTGGCGGGCGTTCTCCCAGAGGACACCGGCGACACCGCCACGCTGCTCGCCAACCTTCTGGGGCTGCGCCTCGCCGACGCTGAGCGCGAGCGGCTGGCTCGTATTTCCGGTGATGTGCTCGAAAAGTGGATCCACCGCGCCGTGACCCAGCTCCTGGTGCGCGGCGCCACCGCGAACCCGGTGGTGGTCGTGCTCGACGATCTGCATTGGGCGGACGAGTCCTCGATCGCGCTGCTCGAGGCGCTGCTGCCGCTCGCGTCCAAGCATGCGCTGCTCTTCCTCGGCGTCACACGGCCCGGTTTCGCGGCGACCTCCGGCCGCATCGCCGAAGCCGCCCGGAAAGCCGCGGGGCTCGACCACGTCGAGATTGCGCTCGCACCGCTCTCACGCGCGGCTTCGCGCCACTTCGTCAACAATCTCTTCGAGACCGACGGCCTTCCCCACGCCACGCGCGCGCTCATCGAGGAGAAAACCCAGGGCAACCCGTTCTTCATCGAGGAGCTGGTGCGCTCGCTGCTGGACGAGGGCGCCATCGAGTTTCGCGAGGGGCGCTTCCGCGCCACCGAAAAGATTCACCAGGTGGAGATCCCTGGCACCGTGCACGAGGTCGTAATGGCGCGCGTGGGTCGGCTGCCCTTGCAGCGCCGGACGATTCTGCAACTCGCCTCCGTGATCGGACGCTCGTTTCACCAGAGCGTGCTCGACGCGGTGGTCGATCGCGCCACCGATCTGGACGCGGAGTTGCGCGACCTCGAGGCCGCCGAGTTCATCGTTCCCTGGGACCAGATGCATGGCGTCGAGTGGGCGTTCAAGCATCCCGTGCTCCACGAGGTCACCTATGACGCACTGCTCGAAACGCGGCGCGTGGCGCTGCACCGGCAGGTCGCGCGCGCCATCGAGACCAGTCTGCCGCCGGAGATCGCCGGCTGGGCGGGCATGCTGGCCTACCACTTTTCGAAGGGTCACGAGCCCGAACGGGCGGAGGAGTACCTGTTCCGCGCCGGGGAGGAGGCGGCGCGCGTCGCCGCCTCGAGCGAGGCGCTGCACTTCTTCGAGCAGGCTTCGCAGCTCTACCTCCAGCTCCACGGGGAAGGGGGCGACGCGCGCAAGAAGGCGACCCTCGAGCGCAACGTCGGCTTCGCGCTGTTCAACCGGGGCCGCCTCCTCGAAGCCCTCGAGCACTTCGACGGCGCGCTCTCGCACCTGGGCGAACGGGCGCCGCGCAGCGATCGCGAGCTGTGGCTGCGCTTCGCGCGCAGCCTCGTGCCGCTGATCGCCGGGCTCTATCTCCCGATCGGACGACGACGCGCCGCGACCGACGTCGACCGCGAAGTGATCGAGCTGCTCTGGAAGCGGGCGCAGGCCCAGACCACCGCGTCGCGCAATCGCATCGTGTTCGACAACGTGCGAGCGCTCTCGGTGCTCGACCGGGTCGATGCGCAGACGGTCCCGGCCGCGGGCGCCATGTACGCGACCGCGATCGGAATCTTCTCCTACGCCGGCGTCTCGTTTGCGATCGGACGCCGCTTCCTCGAGCGTGCGCGCCGACTCGTCCAGCCCGATGACGTGCCCAACCGCTGCTTCTACCGCGCCATGAACTTCATCCATCACACCCTCGCCGGGGACTGGAGCGAAGCGCACGAGGTCGAGCCGGAATTGCTGCAGGAGGGGCTGCGCTACGGACGCCTGTGGGAGGTGACCAACGTGCTCAACCTCGACGGCAACCGGCGCCTGTACCGCGGAGAATTTGCGCAGGCGCGCGAGCGCAGCGAGGCGCTCGCGAGGATCGCCGATCAATACGGCTTCGACCTTGCCGCCTCGGCGGGACGTTTCCTCGAGGCGATGCTCCACCTCGAGCGCCGTGAACTCGACGCCGCAATCGCGGCGCTGGACCACTACGCCGACGAGCATCCCGACGCACCGTTCCAGATCTCGGCGCTCGGGCACCGCGCCGCGGCCCAGTGGCTCGGCGGGGATGTCACCGGCGCCGAGGCGACGCTCGCGCGCGCCGAGCGGATCCTCGCGCAGAACCCGCGCGTGCTGCCCTACCACCTCTCGAACTATTTGCGCACGCGCCAGCTTCTCGACGTGCACGCGCTCGCAACCGCGCGCCGCGACGGCGCGGGCGCTGCGCGAAGGCTGGCGGCGAAACGCGCGCGGGCGAGTCGCACGCGGGCGCTGCGCGCCGCGGCCAAGGTCGCATGGCGGCGCCCGGAGGTGCTGCGCACCGCCGGCAGCGAGGCGTGGATCCTCGGCCGGCCGCGCGCGGCGAAGCGCTTCTGGAACGAGAGCCTCGCGTGGGCGCGACGGCTCGGCATGCGCGCCGAGGAGGCGCGCACACTCTGCGAGAGCGGCCGGCGGAGCGGAGACGCCGAGGCGCTGGCCGTCGCGAACGCGCGCCTCGCCGTCCTTGGCCTGACGTGCGATCGAGACCCGTTCTTGCAGACGCAGCAGACGTGACGAGCGGATCGATCGCGCTGACGTCGTACCAGCGGCGGCTGCTCATCTTCCTGTCGGTCGCGACCTTCTTCGAAGGTTATGACGTGATTGCGCTGTCGCAGATTCTTCCGAATCTGCGCGCGGACTTCGGGCTCTCGAAAACGACGGGAGGCCTGCTCGTCGCGGGCGTGAACGCGGGCGCCATCGCGGCCTGGTGGCTCGTGCGCCGCGCCGATTGGTGGGGCCGCCGGCGCACGCTTGCCGTGACGATCGCCGGCTACACGATCTTCACCTTTGCGACGGCCTTCGCCGTCGACGCGATCAGCTTCGGTGTGCTCCAGTTCCTGGCGCGCGTCTTCCTGCTCGCCGAGTGGGAGATCAGCCTGATCTACGCCTCGGAGGAGTTCCCGGCCGATCGCCGCGGACTCGTGATCGGCGTCATCCAGGGCTTCTCGGCGCTCGGCTCGGTGCTGTGCGCCGTGGCGACGCCCCTGCTGCTCGCGACGGTCTTTGGCTGGCGCGCCGTGTACGGCGTGGCCTGCGTGCCGCTGGTGCTCGTCGTCTGGGCCCGGCGCAATCTGCGCGAGACGCAGCGCTTCGAGCAGCAGGTGCTCGCGCGCGGCGCCGCGCGCGAACAGCCCGGCTTTTTCGACGTGCTGCGCGGGCCGTGGCGCCGGCGCGTGTGGTTGCTCGGAGCCATCTGGTTCCTCAGCTATTGCTGCACGCAGAATGCGATCACCTTTTGGAAGGAGTTTGCGCTCGGCGAGCGGGGCTGGAACGACGCGCAGGTCGCGACGGCGGTAACCATTGCGGCCGTCGTCTCGATGCCGCTGGTCTTCCTGGCAGGGAAATTGCTCGACGTGGTGGGGCGCAAGCGCGGCGCGCTGATCATCTACGGGCTCACGGCAGTGGGCGTCGCGGGGGGCTATTCGTTCGAAAGCCGAATTGCCCTCACCGCATTTCTCACGCTCGGTGTCTTTGGCGTGGCGGCGATCCCGCCGTTGCTCGGCGCTTTCAACACGGAACTGTTTCCGACCCCGCTGCGCGCGGCCGCCTACGCCTGGGCCAACAACGGCATCGGGCGGATTGCCTACGTCTTGTCTCCCGTGTTCGTCGCCCTCGCCGCCGAGAGCGTCGGCTGGGGCGCCGCCGTGGGCGCCACGGCCATCTTCCCACTCCTCGCCCTGCTCCTGATCGCGTTCGGCCTGCCCGAGACGGCGGGCCGCGAGCTCGAGGACACCGCGGCGCTCGCAGCTCCGCGCTAGCCGAGCGCGTCGCGCGCCCGGCGTATGCCTGTGCCGCTTTCGGCACGTGCCGGTTCCGGCGATCTTGCGGGAGCGCGTGTCGTCAGTACGATGTGTCGGGTCTCAGGTGCGAATCTCGATCGCGGACGCCGCAAGCCATATGAAGGGGAGGATCTCGTGAATCATCGATACTTTTTGAGCAGCTTGACCCTGATCGCCGCGACACTCGGGCTGACGCTGTCGGCCGCGGCGCAGGAGCGGGAAGCAATCGACGGCATCGCAGCGCCGGCGGCGGCGGGCGAGGACACGGGGTGGTTGAGCCACCTGTCCGGCAGCATGGGCTTCGATTTCACGAACGCCTACTACTTCCGCGGCATCCTCCAGGAGCGCGACAGCTTGATTGCGCAGCCGTGGGGCGAGCTTTATTACAGCATCTTCCAATCCGAGGACGGTCCGATTCACGACATCTCGGTCGGCGGCGGCGTGTGGGCGAGCTTCCATACCGAGGAAACGCTCGCTTCGGACAACCCGAAGAGCCTCTACGAAGTCGACTGGTACCCGGCGCTCTCGATCTCGCTGCCGGCGGGCGTCAGCCTGACGACGATCTACTACTTCTATACGAGCCCGAACGACGCGTTCAAGACCGCGCAGGAACTGAACTTCAATCTCGGCTGGGACGACAGCGAGGTGCTCGGCCGCTTCTCGCTTCAGCCCTATGTCAACCTGGCGATCGAGACCAAGAACAGCGCGTTGCCCCCCAACCAGGGCGTCGGTCTTCAGTTGGGCGTCGAGCCCACGCTCTACGAGGTCCCGATCGAGGACTATCCGATCACGTTCACGCTGCCGGTCGAGATCGGCCTCTCGCTCAACGACTACTACGAGCGGGCCAGCGGCAGCGAGAGCACCTTCGGCTACCTGAGCTTCGGGATGTCCGCGAGCATACCGCTCGCCTTCATTCCCGAAGGGTTCGGGTCCTGGAGCGCTGGGGTCACGGGCAAGGGCTACTGGCTCAACCACACGCTCGCGGCCGTGAACCTGGGGCGCACGCTGTCTCCGGTCGTGAGCGGCGGCCTGAGCGTCGAGTTCTGAGAAGGCGCGTGAGCGCCTGAGGGAGCGGGACGCGGCTAGCTGTCTGGATGCAGCAAGCGAGCAGCGTCCCGCTCCCAGCTCACCCACAGTGAAGCACCGGGTCGTACACCCGGCTGCTGTCGAGACGCTTCCAGATAGTCGATCAATTCGCCGCCCGCCTGATCCCGCAGGGCGCAGCGCAGCACCGCTCCCTGAAAGACCAGATCCGTGCACGTAACGGGCAGACCCAGACGCTCCGGCGGCGGCTCGTTCGGGCCCACCTCGAGACGCTCGGGACGGATCATCAACAGCGCGTCGGCGCCGGGCGCGAATGTGCGCCCGCCCGTCGCCGCTTCGCCGACCCGGCCGCCCGGGAGGCGCAGCGTCGCGCGCCCGCTCGCCGACCGCTCCACCACCACCGGAATCAGGTTCGCGCTGCCGATGAAGCGCGCGACGAATGCCGACGAGGGCTCGTCGTAGATCTCTTCGGGCGTGCCGATCTGCTCGAGGCGTCCCTTGCTCATCACCGCGATGCGGTCGGACATCGTGAGCGCTTCTTCCTGATCGTGGGTCACGAACACGAAGGTGATGCCCACGTCGCGCTGGATGCGCTTGAGTTCGATCTGCATCTGGCGACGCAACTCGGCGTCGAGCGCGGAGAGCGGCTCGTCGAGCAGCAGCGCGCTCGGATCGTTCACGAGCGCGCGCGCGAGCGCAACGCGCTGGCGCTGACCGCCGGAGAGCTGGCTCGGCATGCGCTTGGCGAAATCGCCGAGGCGGACGACGTCGAGCATTTCGGCGACGCGCTTCTCGAGCTGCCCGCGCGCGAGCGATCGGATCCGCGGTCCGAAGGCGACGTTGTCGAAGACGGAAAGGTGGGGGAACAGGGCGTAATTCTGGAAGACCGTGTTGACGGAGCGGCGATAGGGCGGGACCCCGACGACGTCGACGCCGTCGAGCTTGAGGGAGCCGCTCGTCACCTCTTCGAATCCCGCGATCATGCGCAGCATCGTCGTCTTGCCGCAGCCCGAGGGGCCGAGCATCGAGAAGAACTCGCCGCGGCGGATCTCGAAGCTGACGTCGTGGACGGCGACCGAATCGCCGTAACGCTTGCTGACCTGCTCGACGGAGATGACGGCCTTGTCGTCGTTTTCGCTCACGACTCCCCTCGCCCTGCATCCGCCGCCAGCGGCGGATCCTCGGGCGCTTCGGGATCGAAGCCCTTGTCGCGGCTCGCGTAGACGAAGCGCGGAGTCTTGGCGAGCTCTTCCGCAATGCTCGCGAGTTGCTCGTCGAGCCAGTGCGGGTTCGCCGCCACGGCGGCGGCGATTTCGCCGTTCAAGACCGCGTCGGTCGCAGCGCCCGGCCCGTAGTGGCGCCGGTAGGCGTCGTAACGAAAGATCGGCTTCAACCGCTTCAAGTCGCGGGCGCCCGTCGGAAGCGGCAACAAGGCCACGTCGTCCTTCCCCTTCGCGCGGCGCTCTTCCAGCCGGCCGAGCACGATATCGAGGCTGCTCGCGAGATGCGTTGGTTCACAAAAGGTCTGGAAGTCATCGTACAGGAGACGGATCGCGGCGCGCGCCTCATCGATCGGAAGCCGCGCTCCGCGCTCGCGGCCCACACGGCGCAGCAGCAACATGAACGGGACCGGGCGATCGCCCGTGCGCGCGATCTCCTCGGGCGCGCGGAAATCCGGCTGGCGGTAGGGAAAGTGCCTGGGATCGATCACGTCGAACCCCCCGCGACCGTAGAAGAGGATGCGCTGCAGCGAGAGCTTGTCCTCGGGGCTGAAGAACTCGGTTTCGGCCGCCAGATCGACCCGCATGCCGAAGTAGCGGCCGGGCGCGTCGGGTTCGGGCAGCGCAATCCGCCCCCGTTGGTGCAGAGTATGCAAATACGTGACGGCGAGGTCGAGCGGCGCGATGCGCAACCAATACGTGAGCACCGTCCCGCGCGCTTCGGGCAACATGAAGATATGCGACAGATAGACGAGACAGAGTTCCGGATCGTAGGCCGGGTTCACGAGAATCCGGCCGTCGCGGACGCCGCGAATCGTCCCCGTCGCGACGTCGCGCGCGACGAGCAGGAAGTAGCGCGCGTAGGTGCCGGAGGGCAGCGGAACGCAGGCATCGTCGGTCAGCATCTTCCGGATCACCGCCTCGGGCTCCATTTCGCCCGCCGCGCCGAAGCCGTCCCAGAGCACCTGGAAGGCCCGCTTGAAATCCGGATGCGCTGGATCCTCGATCGATTCGAGCTCGTATTTTCGCGTCTCCCGCTCGATCATCTCGACCACGTCCTGGGCGTAGAGATCCTTCAGGCACAGGCGGACGCGAACGCCGAGGCGGCTCATGGGATCGTCCCTTCGGGGGCAGAAATCGCGAAAGCGGCCCTCAGGGTAGAGGTTCGGGGGGGTCTGTGACCAGCAGCCTCGACGAGAACCGGTCCGTTTGGATCGCGGAGAGCGAACCGCCGCAGGCAGCACCCGGGCTCACCGGCCCCATCCGTACGGAGGTCGCCATCGTGGGGGGCGGCTTCACCGGCGTCTCGACGGCCTGGCACCTGCGCCAGCGTTCGCCAGGGCTCGGAATCGTGTTGCTGGAAGCCTGCACGCTCGGCCATGGGGCGAGCGGCCGCAACGGCGGACAAGTCCTCAACTGGATCAACGGCGTCACACCGCAAGGCGTGGAGGCAACGCGCCGCATCCACGGCGCCACGCGCCTCGGAATCGACATCGCCGAGGCGCTCGCGGCGCGTTATGCCCCGGCGGGGACCTTCCGTCGCCAGGGCTGCCTCGAAATCCTCACCCACCCGCGCCGGGCCGAGGCGGCTCAGCAACACGTGCAGACACTACGAGCGGCCGGCATTCCCGCGGAGTTCGTGCCGGCGAGCGCGCTCGGCGTCGCGGGCGCGCACGGCGCCGTTCTCGATCCGCTCGCGGGGCGCCTGAATGGTTACGCGTTGCTGCAGGCGCTGCGCCCCGCGCTCGTCGAGAGCGGCGTTTCGGTGTACGAGCACACGCCCGTGCGGCGCGTCCGGGACGGCGCCGAGATCGTGCTCGAAACACCGCAGGGCGAAGTCCGCGCGCGCGCACTGGTGCTCGCGACCAACGCCTACACCCCCGCGCTCGGATTCTTCCGGCGCGGGATCCTGCCGCTGCATTCGCACGTTCTCGCGACGCCGCCGCTGCCACCGGAAACCTGGCAGCGCATGGGATGGGGCGCGTGGGATGGCTTCAGCGACGACTTCGACCGCATCGCCTACGCCTGCCGCACACCGGGTGATCGCCTCCTCTTCGGCGGCGGCGGGAATCCAGCCTATGTGTACCGCTACGGCGGCGCGCCGGTCGCGAGCGCGCGCGAAGACGATCGCGCCACGCGCTTCCTGCGTACCGCGCTGACGCGTTATTTTCCGATGCTCGCGCAGACTCCCAGCGAGCACCGCTGGGTCGGCACGCTCGCCATCACACTCGATCGTGTCTGCTCGATGGGCGTCAGCGGCGCGAACCGGAACATCTATCATGCGCTCGGCTACAGCGGTCACGGGGTGGCGCTCGCGCTGCTCGCCGGCCGCGTCCTCGCCGACCTCTTCGAGGGCAACCACGAAGCCTGGCGAGACCTGCCCTTCTACCAGAAACGCCTGCTCCCGCTGCCGCCAGAGCCGTTTCGCTGGCTCGGCTACCAGGCCTACACGCGGCTCACGGGGCGCTCGCCGCGAAGCCGGGCGGGTTGATCGCTCCCGCTCGCCTGCCTCGAACGTCTCAGCCCATTGCGCGCTGATACGTGGCGAAATCGAAGTAGTCACGCCACTCCTTGATCTTTCCGCCCTCGAGCTCGAACACGCCCGTGCACTGCAGGTCCACGCTCTTGGCACCGGCGTGGGTTCGATCGATCCGCTCGGCGATGACCAGATTCCCCGCGCTCACGAGATTCCGGATCTCCCAATCCGTCTGCGTCCATGTGGCGAGGAAGCCATGGATGAGGCGGCGTACGTTCTCTCTGCCCTTCACGGGCTGCATCGGCATGTTGTGATAGACACCGTCCTCGCTGAAGAACGCGGCCAACTCGTCGGCATCGAGGCGCGACCACGCACGAATGAACTCCCGGACGACCTGCTCGTTGCGCTCCATGGATCCTCCCTTCGGGCCGGGCGCGACCGCCTGGCTCGATCGGTCTTCACGAGGAGTTCACGCGCGTGCATCTCGCGCGCTGGCTCAGCTCTCGTCCCACAGCCGATCGAGCGCGCGCGTGAGAGCCGCAAACATGCGGTCGAGCTCGGCATGCGTGACGACGAACGGGGGCGAGAGCGCAACGAGATCGCGGATGCCGCGCACGATCACGCCCTCTTCGCGCGCGAGGTTGTGGGCTGCGAGCCCGAGCGCATTCGGGGCGGCGCCGGCGTGGGGCCCGCGCGGCGGGCGCTTCAGCTCGAGGGCGCCGATCAAACCGAAACCGCGCATCTCGACGACGGCGGGATGGCCGGTGAGCTTGCGCAGCGCCGCCAGGAAGCGCGGGCCGACGTCGTCGCGCACGCGC
>JANNIY010000188.1:0-31767 GCA_031405455.1 Deltaproteobacteria bacterium
GCCCGATCTCTACGTGCACGACGCGGTGGTTCCGCGTGCGCGACTGCCGGAAGTCCTGGCGCAGATTTGCGCGATCGGTGATCGCCACGGCCTGCGGCTTTCGAACGTCTTCCACGCCGGCGACGGGAACCTGCACCCGAACATCTCCTTCGACCGCCGCGATCCCGGAGAGCTGGCGCGCGTGCAGGCCGCGGGCCTCGAAATTCTCGAAGTGTGCGTCGCAGCCGGCGGCGTCATCAGCGGCGAGCACGGCATCGGCTCCGAGAAACGGGACTTCATGGGCCTGATCTTCAGCGAGGCGGATCTCGACGCGATGAAGCGGCTGCGCGCGGGCTTCGATCCCGATGGCGTCTGCAACCCGGAGAAGATCTTCCCATCGACACGCTTCTGTGCCGAATCGAATCCCAAGGCGCGCGGCTACGACCGCGTCCCGTTCGAGTCATGATCGACGCGACCGCGCTGCGCGCGCTGCGCGATGAGCTCGGTGCAGACGGCGTGCGCGAGCACGAGAGCGTTCTCGTCGATGGCGAGCCGCTCGCTCCGACCTTGCTGCCGGCGGATGTCGAGGCGCTCTCGGCGGCGCTGCGGGCGCTGTCGCGGCTGTCGCTTCCCTGCGTGATCCGCGGCGGCGGCAACCGCCTCGAGCTCGGGAATCCGCCGCGGGGCGCCGCGCTGCTGCTTTCGACCGCGGCGCTCAACGGGGTCGACGATTTTGATGCGAGCGAAGGGGTGTGTCACGCGCTCGCCGGCACGCCGCTCGCCGAGATCGAAGCCCGCGTGGCGCCCGCCGGTTGGCAGCTGCCGCTCGATGCTCCCGGATCGGGGTCGACGCTCGGCGGCGTGCTCGCGGCCGCCGCGCTCGGCCCCCGCGCGCAGGGCTTCGGCCGCCCGCGCGATTGCGTGCTCGGGCTCGAAGTCGCGCTCGCAGACGGGACGCGCACGCACTGCGGCGGGCGCGTCGTGAAGAACGTGACGGGCTACGACCTGAACAAGCTCTACACCGGTTCGCTCGGAACGCTCGGGGTGATCGAGGGAGCCTGGCTGCGGCTGCGCCCGCGGCCCGCGCGCGTCGTGTTGCTCGCAGCCGATTCGCTCGAACTCAGCGCCGCGTGCGCCGGCGCGCTCGCTGCCGCCCGTCGCACCAGCGCGCGCGTCGCCGTGGTCCACGCGGCGGGGCACGCTTCCGGCGCGCGTCGCATGCGGGTGATCGTCGAGCTGGCGGGAGACGAGGCGAGCGTCGATCGCGACGCGGCCTGGTGCGCGTCCGCGCTGGCAGCGAAGCCCGCGCCGGCGAGCGTGCTCGAAGGCGTGCGCGAGCTTCAGGGCTCGACGCCCGCCGGGCGAGGCTTGCGTTTCCGCGTCGCGCTGCTGCCGTCGCGCAGCGAGGCTGCCCTCTCGCAGCTCTGGCAGGCGGGCGCCGATGTGCTCTGCCATCCCGGTCTCGGCCTCGTCTACGCGCGCTTTGCGCTCTCCGAAGGCGAGGATCTCGCCGCGCTCGAGGCGGCCTCCCGCTGCGTGGACGCAGTGGCGAAGAAAGCTGGCGGCGCCGTCGTGCTCGAAGCCGCGCCCGTCTGGGCGAAGCGCGGGCGCGACGTCTTCGGCGATCTCGCCGGCGCGCTGCCGCTCGCACGCCGGCTCAAGCAGCTCTTCGACCCGGCGGCCCTGCTCAACCCCGGGCGCTACGTGGGGCACCTGTGACTCCCGAAACCGGCTCGCGCTGGGAAACGATTCTCGAGAAGTCACTCGACTGCGTCCACTGCGGCCTGTGTCTCGAGAGCTGCCCGACCTATCGCGAGACGGGGCGGGAGATCTCGTCGCCGCGCGGGCGCGTGTATTTGATGCGAGGCGTGGCGGAAGGACGGATTCCGCTCGGGGACGTCGTGGCCGACGAGGCCTACCTGTGCCTCGGCTGTCGCGCCTGCGAGACGGCCTGTCCTTCGGGTGTCGAGTTCGGCGCGATGCTCGAGCTGACCCGCGCCGAGGTGGAGGCAGCGGGGCTGCGTCGCGGGCTCGCGAAGACGCTCGAACGGCTGGCCCTGCGTCACGTGGTGCCGCACCCGCGACGCCTGCGCTGGTTCGTCGACGCGCTCGCCCTGGTGCAGTGGCTGAGGCTGGATCGCCTCGCGCTCGCAATCGCGCCGCGCGGCCTGCGCGAACTCGGCGATCTGCTGCCGGCGGTGCCGGCGCGATCGGAACGCGACCGGCTGCCCGAAATGATCCCGGCGGTGGGCGAACGGCGGGGCGCGGTCGGATTCTTCGTGGGCTGCATGATGCCCGAGCTGTTCGGCGCGACGAATCGCGACACCGTCGACGTGCTCGCGCACAACGGCTTCGACGTCGTGATTCCGCGCGGTCAGGGCTGCTGCGGCGCGCTCCACGCGCATGCGGGCGACGCCGATTTCGCGCACGCGCTGGCGCGGCGCAACGCCGCCGCCTTCGCGCGCGCGGGCGTGCGCGAGGTGGTCGTCAACTCGGCGGGCTGCGGCGCCGCGCTGCGCGATGCGGCGCGTTGGCTCGGCGCGCCGGGCGAGGCGCTCGCCGCCGGCGCGATCGATGCATCGGCGTTCTTGATGCGCGAGGGTTTGCGTCCCGTTCGCGGTCGTTGCGACGCACGCGTGTGCTACGACGATCCGTGCCACCTCGTGCACGGACAGAAGGTCTCTGCCGCGCCCCGGCAGCTCCTCGAACAGATTCCGGGGCTCACGCTCGTTGCGCACGACGATCCGACGAGCTGCTGTGGAGCGGCGGGCATCTACAACATCACGCACCGGGAGATGTCGCGCGCGGTGCTCGAGCGCAAGCTGCGCGCGCTCGCCGCCGTGGACCCGGACGTGATCGCGACGGGAAACCCCGGTTGCTTGATGCAGCTGCGCAGCGGAGCCGCGCGCACGGGGCTGCGCGCCGAGGTGCTGCACCCCGTGACGATTCTCGCGCGCGCCTACTTTCCGTCGGGGGAGTCGAGGCCGAGCCGGCGCATTTTGTAACGCAGGCCAGGCCGCGAGAGGCCGAGGGCCTCCGCCATGCGACGGCGATTGCCGCCGCAGCGTTCGAGCGCCTCACGGATCGCCTGCGCTTCGACGCGTTCGATTCGCTCGCGCAGGGTGCTCCACTGCGGCAGGGGGTCCGGCGACAGCCCGTGGCTCTCGGGGGCGAGATGCTGGGCAGTGATCGGCTCGTCGGGCGCAGCGAGCGTGATCGCGCGCTCGACGGCGTTGCGCAACTCGCGCACGTTGCCGGGAAACTCGCGCTGTGAAAGCGCATCGAGAAACTTCTCGTCGAGCACGATGCTGCGCGCCTGCTCGGCGCCGAGCTCCTCGGCGAAATGTTGCGCGAGGAAGGGAATATCGACGCGCCGCCGCCGGAGCGGCGGAACGTAGATGGTGACGGCGTTCAGCCGGTAGTAGAGATCCTGGCGAAAGCTGCCCTCCTCGATCGCCGCTTCGAGATCGCGGTGCGTCGCCGAGACCAGGCGCACGTCCACCGGACGCATCTCCGTATCGCCCAGCCTGCGCAGCTCCCGCGTCTCGATCACGCGCAGCAGCTTCATCTGCAGCGCCGGCGAGGTATCGCCGATCTCATCGAGAAAGATCGTGCCGCCGCTCGCCACTTCGAAGAGTCCCGTCTTGTCGCGATCGGCGCCGGTGAAGGCCCCGCGCCGGTGGCCGAAGAGCTCGCTCTCGAGCAGCGAATCCGGCATGGCGCCGCAGTTGACCGCGACGAAGGGGCCGCCCACGCGCAAGCTCTGTTCGTGGACCGCCCGCGCGACGAGCTCCTTGCCGGTGCCGGTTTCGCCCAGGATCAAGACGGGAATCGCCGCGGGCGCCACCTGCTTCACCTGGTCGAGGACCTGGCGGATCGCACCGGAGACGCCGAGCAGCGCCGGCGTGCGGCGTTGCTGGGAACGTGCGCCCTTGCCCGGTGTGGGAGAGTGCAGCGCGCAGGCGACGGCCCAGCGCAGCAGCGCCTGCGAGCTGGGTCGCGTGAGCACCTGCACGGGCTCGAGCTGGACGAGGGCGCTCGCGACCGTCTCGTCGGACAACGCCCCGAGCGAAAGCACGAGCGAGGTGCGCACTGGAAGCAAACACAGCGCCCGCAGCGCAGCGAGTGTCGACGGGTCGTCCTCGCCATCGAGGCAAACGACCGCAGCGGCGGCGTCCAGCAGGCGCGCGGGCGAAGCCAGCGCGGCCGGCTCGATCTCGAGCACCGAAAACTCCGGCGCGAGCCCAACGCTGATCTCGCGCCGCAGTTTCGGATCGCGCGCGATCGCGAGCACGAGCGGCGCGGGTTTCGCGTCGGATTGCAGGATTCCGTCGCTGTTGTGCAGCGTGCTTGCAGGCGGGTGCTTGCGGCGCGGAGCCGTCATCGTGCGGAGATTATCGACCGCGGAGCGCGGATCCTGAGCCTGCGGCCGTCTACTTATAGAGAATGGCGTCCGGCGTCTCGCGTGGCGCCTTGATACGCGGCATCGCCCCGAGCGAAACGTCCGAGAGCGAGCCCTTGAGCACCAGCTCGAAGGGCAGCATCGACTCGCGGCCGCGCACCACTCCGTAGCGCTCGCGCATTCCGAGGTAGGCGTATTGCGAGTTGGCGGTGGCGCGCATGTCGACGTCGTCCGCGAGGCCCAGGCGGGCGCGCTCGAAGAAGACGTCGCGCTGGGCGTTGGGCGTGAAGACGTCTTCGCGGTCGACCAGCGAGTTGTGAAGATCGGCTTCCTCGATCTCGGAGACGAGGCGCGCCAGATGCGCCTGCGAGATCGACTGCCGCTGGCGATGCGGCGGCGCATCCTCGTCGCCGGCCTCCGCGATCATGCAGATCTCGAGTTCACGGCCGCCGAGCAAGATCACTCCGTCCGGGTGGAGTTCGCCATTGTCGAGCCTGCCGTCGATCAGGCCGGTTGCGAGCGCGAGACCGTAGGGCCCGGCGACGCGCGGATTCTCGAGCAGGAAGCCGCGCGAGATGCGGATGCGTTGGGCGGTCGCGACCTCGATCTCGTCGCGCAGGCGCTGTTCGGCGAGCGTTGCTGCCGGCGTGCCATCGAAGCGCTGCATGATCATTTGCAGCATTCCGACGCGCATGCCGAGGTTCCGTTCACGGGACGACGCGTCGAGCGCTTGCGCTGCGGCGAGCTTGCGCAGACGGTCGAGCTCCACGAGATCCGCGTTCTTCTGCGTTTGCGCGACGGCCAGGGCGCCAATCCAGTTCTTTCGCTCGCCCTCGTAATCGATGAGCCATTCGCGGACGTCGTCGGCATGTGCGCCATCCCGATGGCGCGCGAGGTAATCCTGGGCGGAGACGGCGGCCGCCACGGTCGAGGGCATCGCACCGATCCACGGCAGTTGGAGCAGTCGCAACGGCGCGGACATCATGCTCTGGGCGATCGACGGCGCCTCGAAGGCCCACTCGAGCGGCTCGGGCAGATTGTAGTCGTGCACGCCAGCGTAGAAGGGCCCCACCAATACCCACAGCGTGCGGTTTCGGCGGTCGCGCCAGCGGGCTTCGCGGAAGGCGTTCCAGGCGTTTCGATCTGGATCCCGCGCGAGCGCGATCGCGTGGCGAGCCATGTTCGACTGCGCTGGGTCCGCGGCGGCGAGCGTCTCGAACTCGTCCCACACGCCGTCTTCGTCCCCGGCTTCGCTGCGTGCGATCGCGAGCGAGAAGCGGGCCTCGTCGGCGAGTGGGCCGTCCGGATCGCGGTCGACCAGCTCGCCGGCGGTCGTTGCGACCGCACCCGTCGGCAGCAACAGCGCGATCGCGAGCGGCCGCACCTCGGCGGCGCTGGCGCCCGGAGCCGCCGCCTCCAGGCTGCGCTGCTGGTTCGCGCGCAGCGCGAGCAATCCTGCGGCCGCCTCGTCGCGTCGGCCGAGCGACGCCGGATCCTCGGGCATGATGCGCAGCGCGCGATCGGAGAAGACGAGCGCCGTGCGCACGTCGCCGCGTTCGAGCGCACGGTCCGCGACGCGCAGCGCCTGATCGCGACGCGTGACCCGGTACTCTGCCTCGGCGGCCTCCACCTTCGGTTGCAGCTCGGGCACCTCGGGCGCGTCGGGATAGCGAGCGATGAACTCCTTGCGGAGCACGAGCGCCTGCCGCCGCTGGAGCGAAAGCGCGTCCTGCTGCCAGAGCGCGACCGAGTACTCCACGAGGGATTGTGCGAGGCGGTAGGGTGCGAGCGAGAGAGTCAGCAGCGACTGTCCAACCGGTTCGACGAAGGCGTTGAAGGCGCGGCCGAACTCGATCACGCGCGCGTCGTGGATGCGCGCGTCGGCGGCCACCAACGGATCGTCGAGGGACGCTTGCGACAACCGCTCGTGCGTGGCGGGGCCGAGATCGTCGCGCTCGAGCAGCTCGAGCGTTGCATCGCGATAGGCGCGCCCGCCGACGAGCGTCGCGTTCGCGAGGTCGTGCGAGACCGGGGCGAGCCCCGTCACGGGTTCGTCCGACGCCACGAGCACGCGATCGATCGCCTGGAGCCGACGCAGCGCGAGCGCCGTCTCTTGCGGATCCCCCGCGAGCGCAGCGGCGGCGAGCTCCGCGGCGGTGTGGTCGGCGATGTCCGGAACCCGAACGGAAAAGAGTGAATTGCGCTCGACCAGCGGCGTCGTGGGCGTCGCGGCGGGGCTGGCGCAGCCGGCGGCCAGCAGGCCGAGCGCGAGTCCTGCGAGCGCCGACAGCGCGGGGCTAGGGCGTGAAGCGATCACGATCGATCCTCAAGGCGAAGGCGAGAAACGCTTCGAGCTTGCGCGAGGCTTCGAGTTTTTCCGGCGTTCCGTCGCGCGCAGCGACCATCTCGTAGACGCGGGCCGCCGTGTCGATCAGCTCCTGGAAGCGCGCGGGGTCGAAGCGCAGGCTCTCCGGGGGGTTGGCGTCGACGTACTCCTGCGCGAGATCGGCATAGAGCTCCGCCAGCGCCAGCAGGTGCCGGCTGGAATTCTTGCTGTCGGAGTGGCGCATCACGACGCGTTGACGTTCCGCCGCCGCGCGCACGTCGCCATCGGGCAGCAACCGCCGCAGCGCATCGAAATAGACGGCGCGCGCGACATCCGTGCGCTCGATCTCCTCTTTCACGACGAACGCGTATTGCGTGCTCGCTTCGGACGCGCCCAACGCTTCGAGCTGTCCGACGCGCTCATCGAAGCGGCGCACCGCGGCGGCAATCTCCGCCTGGAGCGGCCCCCCTGCGACGGTGTCTGCGAGCTCTGCCGGATCGGGTTGGCCGGCGGTCGCCGCCTGAAGCGCGTCGCAGACATCCGCGCTGTGCAGGGCTTCGACGTGTAGCTCGGCGTCGCGTTCGGCGGCGGTGAGGTAGACCTCGGACGCGAGGTTGTAGGCGCGCAGACGTTCGAGTGCGCGACCCTTGGCGAAGGCGATCACCCCGTCGAGGTGCCCGGCGCGCAGCGCGCTCTCCTGCCGGCTCTCGAGGTTCTCGAGGCGCAGGAGCGAGCTGCGGTAGACGTTGCGACCCGTGAAGTCGCGCGCGGGCTCGAAGCGATAGGTGTCATCGGGGACATGACGCCGGAGCACTGCAACCACCTCGAGCACGTTCTCGGTTGGAGCATAAACGGGATCGACTTCGGGCGTCGAGGCGCAAGCGAACAGGGCGGTGCAGAGCACGAGCGAAACGCGGGGAGGGTTCATTTCGGCCCCCGAGGATACCGCAGGCCCTCCTCAGGGTCGGGCGGCTGCGCGCCGGCGCGTTGCGCGGCGCGGTTTCGCGCGCGGAGCGATCAGATTGAGCATCTTCTCCGTCGCGATCACGGCGGCGGCGAGCTGGTCCGGATCGACGCCGAGGGTCGTGAAGGTGCCCTCGTCGCCGCTCGCGGGACGCCACGTGATCACGGTCTCGACGAGCGCCGTCGTGCGGCCGCCGGGCGGAATGCGCACGCGAAAATCCGCGAGCTGCGGCAGCTCGAGCCGGAAGCGTCGCGCGAGTTTTGCAAGCGCGTTCATGAAGGCGTCGTAGCCGCCGTCGCCCGTGCCGCGCGCCTTGGCGCTGCGTCCGTGCACCTCGAGCTCGACCTCGGCGCTCGGCGTCTCGCTCGTGCCCACGCGAACCGACCACGCGACCACGCGCACGCGCAACTCGGCGGGCGACTTCAGCACGTCGGCGATCACGTAGGGCAGATCCTCGACGCTGACCGTGTGCTTCTTGTCGCCGAGTTCGATGATGCGCTGCAACACCAGATCGCGTTCTGTGGAAGTGAGCTCGATGCCGAGCGCCTTCAGGTTCTGATCGACCGAAGCCTTGCCCGAGAGCTTGCCGAGCGCGTAGCGGCGCCGCCCCCCGAAACGGGTCGGCGCGAGGCGCGTCGTATACAGGCCGCCCTTCAGGTCGCCGTCCGCATGAATGCCCGCCGTCTGGGTGTACACGTCGCGTCCCACGATCGGCGTGTTCGCGGCGATGTCCTTGCCGCTGAACGTCTCGACCAGCTTCGACACCGCGGAGAGACGGTCCTCGCGCACGCGCGTGCGGAACTTCGTGTAGTCGTGAATCGCAGCGACCGCCTCGGCCAGGCGCGTGTTGCCGGTGCGCTCACCCATGCCATTCACGCTGGTATGGATGCCGCGCGCGCCGGCCGCGAGCGCGGCGAGGCAATTTGCGGTTGCGAGGCCGTAATCGTTGTGCGCGTGGAACTCGAAACACTGATCGGGCCATTTCGCGACCATCAGGCCGACATGGCGGCTGACGTCTTCCGGCGAGAGGATGCCGAGCGTGTCGGGGAGGTAGATGCGCTCGACCGCCAGCTCGCGCAGCAACTTCACCATGGCGAAGACGTACTCCGGCGAATCGGACACGCCGCGCGACCAGTCTTCGAGGTAGACGTTCACCATCAGCTTGCGGCGGCGGGCATGACGCACCGTCTGGCTGACGGCGGCGCGGTGCGCCGCGGGCTCCATGCGCAGCTGGTTGCGGCAGTGGAGCTCCGAGCCCTTGGCGAGCAGATTCAGGACGCGGCCGCCGGTGCTGGCGATCCAGTCGACCGACACGCGGCCGTCGCAATAACCGAGCATCTCGACGGAGCCGAGACGCCGCGCGCCGCGGGCCCAGCGCGCCACCAGCCGCGCTGCCTCGCGCTCGCCCTCGGAAACGCGGGTCGACGCGATCTCGATGCGGTCGACGCCGACCTCATCGAGCAGGAAGCGCGCGAGCTGGAGCTTCTCGGCCGGCGTGTAGGACACGTCCGGGGTCTGCTCCCCGTCTCGCAACGTGGTGTCCATCACCGCGACATTCGTGGGTTTGGCGCGCGCCACCGGCACCTCGCTGCTGGCTCCTCGGGAGCCGAGACTGTGGCGTGCTGAGAAAGGCTGTCAATGTGCGGCTACCTTGTCGCCGTGACCGCATCCGCTCGCTCGTTGCTCGTTCAGCCGCAAGACACGGGAAGGCGTCTCGACCTGTTTCTGGCCGAGAAGCTCGATCTGTCGCGCGCCCAGGTGCGCCGGCTGCTCGCAAACGGCGCCGTGAGCCAGGCTGGGCGAACACTCGCAGAGAGCGAGAAGGGGGCGCGCCTCGCGAGCGGAGCCGAGTTCCAGGTGGCGCCCTTCGCGCGCCGCGACGAGCAGCGTGCGCTCGCCGAGCCCAACCTCGAGCTCGGCGTGCGCGCCCAGGGGCCTGGCTGGCTCGCCGTCGACAAGCCCGCCGGGATGCCGGTGCATCCGCTGCGCGAGGACGAGACGGGGACGGTCCTGAACGCTGTGATCGCGCAGCATCCCGCGCTGCACGGCGTCGGCGAGGGCGGCCTGCGCAGCGGTGTGGTGCACCGGCTCGATGTTGATACCTCGGGTGTGCTGCTCGTCGCGACGGCGCAGCCGAGCTGGGAGCGGCTGCGCGCCGCGTTCGCCGAGCACCGCGTCGAGAAGGTCTACCGCGCGCTCGTGCTCGGACGCGTCGAGCATGCGGAGAGCGTCGAGCTGCCGCTCGTCACCGCTAGGCATCGGCCCGCGCGCGTGCGGGTTGCGGCGCAGGGCGAACTCGCCCGCGGCGCCCGCGTCAGCAGGCTTTCGTATCGCCCGCTCGAAGCCTTCGAGGCGACGACACTGCTCGAAGTGCGGCCGCTCACCGGTTTCCTGCACCAGATCCGCGTGACGCTCGCGCACCTCGGTTTCCCGGTTGCGGGCGACCGTACCTACGGCAAGCCCGGTGATCCCACCGGCGCCGGTCGCCACATGCTGCACGCCGCGAGTGTCGGGTTCGAAGAGATCGAGGCGCAAAGTCCGGACGCGGAAGATTTTTCGGCGCTTTGCGTCCGCCTGCGCCAGACCGCGCGCGCGCCGGCCGATTCGTAGTCGGCCGGCGCGGTTCGCGCGCTAGCGCTTGCGCAGCAACGTCAACCCGTCCGAGACCGCGAGCATCGCGCAATCGACGCGCGGGTCGCTCGCGACGGCGTCGTTG
Source organism: Deltaproteobacteria bacterium (assembly GCA_031405455.1). Classification (GTDB taxonomy): domain Bacteria; phylum Myxococcota_A; class UBA9160; order UBA9160; family SMWR01; genus DATBRV01. The sequence goes on from JANNIY010000188.1 coordinate 10,388, forward strand.
AAAGCGCGGATCGCGAGCGTGTTCGGATCGTTCGCCGCCGGATTGATGACCTGCCCCATCCAGAGCACGTTGTCGACGAGGATCACGCCACCGGTGCGCAGGCGCGTGAGGATCAGCTCGTAGTAGGCGTGATAGTTCGGCTTGTCGGCGTCGATGAAGGCGAGGTCGAAGACCGGGTCCGCGGGCAGCGCGGCCAGCGTCTCGCTGGCCGGTCCGATGCGCAGCTCGATCTTCTCCTCGACGCCGGCCTTCTCCCAGTGGCGGCGCGCCGTGGCCGTCCAGTCCGTGCTGACGTCGCAGGTGATCAAGCGTCCGTCAGCCGGCAGCCCGCGCGCGATGCACAGCGACGAGTAACCCGTGAAGGTGCCGACCTCGATCGCCCGGCGCGCGCCGATCGCGCGCGCGAGCAGCGTCATGAAGGCGCCCTGCTCGGGTGCAATCTGCATCAGCGAAATGCCGCCGAGCTGGCGGGTTTCTTCGATCAGGTCCTGCTGGATGCCATCGGGTGGCGTGCCGTGCGCGACGATGTACGCGTGGATCTCGGCGCCCAGGTGGAAGGACTTCGGCTCTTGGGACATGGGAAGGGCTCTCCTCGTGCGCGGGCGCGCCGATCGCGGCCAGTCTATCACCGAGGGGCTGGTGGGGTGTCCCCGATCGACGGTACCCTCGTCCGCCCACCTGAATGAGGAGAACCCCGATGGCCCAGGAACGTCAAGGCGCAGTCACGATGCGCGGCAAGCCCCTCACGCTCGTTGGTCCCGTGATCAAGGTGGGCGACAAGGCGCCCGACTTCAGCACGGTCGATTCCAAGCTTCAGGACGTGACGCTCGCGAGCGCCAAGGGCAAGACGCGGATCTTCAGCGTGATTCCGAGTCTCGACACTCCCGTATGTGATCTCCAGACGAAGCGCTTCAACGAAGAGGCCTCGAAGCTCGGTGACGCGGTCGTCGTCTACACCGTCTCGGCGGATCTTCCGTTCGCAGCCGGCCGCTGGTGCGGCGCGAACGGCGCGAAGAACGTGCAATGCATCTCGGATCACCGGGGCATGTCGTTCGGCGATGCCTGGGGCACGCACGTGAAGGAGCTGCGCCTCGATTCGCGCGCGGTGTTCGTCGTCGATGCCTCGGACAAGGTCGTGCACGCGGAGTACGTGAAGGAAATCGGCGAGCACCCGAACTACGACAGCGCCCTCGCCGCCGCGCGCAAGGCGGCGGGCAGGTAGCCGGGATCCCTAGCGACGCCGGCTAGCGAGCTGGAGCTGCATGGCCCGTGCCTTCTCTTCCTCGGCCTCGGGGATCATCCCGCGTTGCTGGTAGAGAATCGAGAGATTGGTGTGGCTGAGCGGATCGTCGGGCTCGAGCTCGATCAGCTTGAGCGCCGCTTCGGTCGCGAGTTCGAGCTTGCCCTGCTTGCGGTGGGCCATGGAAAGGCCGTTCCACGCGATTGCGAGATTCGGATCGGCGGCTAGCGCCGCCTGATAGCCCTCGATCGCCTCGTCGACGCGATCGTTCGCGAAGTGTTGGAAGGCGGCTCGATACAGCGTGCGGGCGTCCGACATCCGGCCAATATAGCCGGCGTTCGCCGCGCCCTCCGAGCGGGCCCCCCGTCGCATCAGCCTCGGAGCGGGTCGATCCGATAGACTCCCTACGCGCCGTTTGGAGATTCCCGACGATGGCCTCGATCCGCAGCCTGTTCTTCAATCGATTGATGCTCAACCTCGCGCTCGTGCTCGGGGTGATGCAGCTGCTGATCTGGCACTGGGTGAGCGTCGTCTGGCTGCGCCAGCCGGCGCCGGGCGTGCTGCTCGCGCTCGCCAGTTTGGTGCTGCTGGTCGCGGCGAACGCCCTCGCGGTGCCTGCGCTGCGCCGGGTGCGCCGCCGGGCGGGCTGGCCGGGGCGGCTCGCCCGCCTCTATATGAACGCCGGCGTTGCCACCCTGCTGGTGGGGGTGACCGTCGCGACGTCGTGGCTCGTTTTTGGCTTCTTCGCCGGGCTGCTCGGCATGCTCGGGGCGGGCGCCGGGGTCGCCTTCGAGGCGTTTCGCGCCAGCAGCGCCGTGCTCGCGGGCTCCGTGGCGGGTCTGCTGCTCTGGGGCTTCAGCTTCGGTCAGTCGAGGGTCGCGCGTACGCGCGTGCGTGTCGAGATTCCCGGGCTCGCGCCCGCACTCGACGGCTTGCGGGTGGTGCAGATCAGCGATCTCCACATCGGCAATGGCCTCGAGGGCGATCGGCTCTCGCGCATGGTCGAGCGCAGCAATGCGCTCTCGCCCGATCTGATCGTGATCACCGGAGACATCTTCGATTTCGATCCCGCGTTCATCGAGGATGGCATGCGGCGGCTCGCGGAGCTGCGCGCGCGCTGCGGCGTCTACGCCATCCTCGGCAACCACGACGTCTACACCGGCACGCAGCGCGTGGTCGAAGGATTCGCCGCGTTCGCTCCCGGGATCCGGCTCCTGCGCGACGAGACTGTGAAGCTGCCGCTGGCGGAGCCCCTCTACCTCGCCGGTGTCGAGGATCCGGGGCCGGATTGGTCGGCGCGTGGGCTCGAGCTGCCCGCGATCGAAAGGCTCGCTGGCGAGCGGGCCGCCGACGGCCCGACGCTCCTGCTCGTGCATCGACCCGAAGCGTTTGCGCAGGCGGCGCGTTTCGGTTTTCCGCTCGTACTCGCCGGGCACACGCACGGCGGTCAGCTCGCGCTGCCGGGGTCCGGCGGGCCCTGGAACCTGGCGCGGATCGTCACGCGCTTCACGCGTGGGCGTTACCAGCTCGGGGATTCGACGCTCTATGTGACCCGCGGCGTCGGCGTCGGGGGGCCTGCCCTGCGCGTGAACTGCTCGCGCGAGATCACCACCGTGGAGCTGGCGTCGGCCATGTGATGTGCGCGCCCGGCGCGCCCGCGACCGGGAGCTAAAGGCTCTTCTCGAGGACATCCACCAGGCGGTGTCGCTTGAAGCCGACCTTCTCGTAGGCGCGCAGCGCCGTTCGGTTTGCCGGCGAAAGCATCAGCAGCGCCGTCTTGGCGCCCGCCTCGAACTGGCGTTCGAGTGCCCAGGCGGTCAGCGAAGAACCCACTCCGAGAGCTCGCAGTTCCGGAGCGACACCGACATACGCCACCCAGACGCGCCGGGGCCAGTGGGTTTCAATCTCGACGAAAGCGACGACGCGGCCGTCGCGTCGGGCGACAGCGTGCGCGTGACGTCCGTCGCCCATCAATGTCTGCATGCGCTCCAGGCTGCGCGGCACGAAGCCGCAGGTGGTGTAGAGCGCGAGGATGGCCTCCGCATCGTCGGGATTGGCGACTCCGAGCATGAGATCGGGGGTGGGCGATTCGGACGAGCCCCGCGTGCCCTCGCAGCGCATCAGGAAATGCTGACGCGCGGGGCGGAAGCCGTGGCTCGTGAGCAACGAGTAGCCGGCGCGATTGCGCGTACCGATGCCGGCGGCCGCGAGGCTGATGCCGAGACTCTTCGAGCCATGCGCAATCGCTTCGCGCAGCAGCTCGCCGCCGAGTCCGCGGCCGCGCTGGTTGCGCCGCACGATCGGGCAGAACATGCCGGCCGTCGGTGCGCCGGGTTCGCGCACGAACCCTGCGAGCCCCAACACTTCGCCGTCGCCGGCGTCGGCGACGAGGAGATGCTCCTCGGGGGCGATGCCGAAGCGCTGGAACTCCGCCGCCAGCTCGTCCTCGCTGTCCCACATCGGGTTGAGCACGAAATCGGCCTCACCGCGCGCGCATTGCAGGGCGAGCGCCACCAGGGCTTCGGCGTCTTGCGCGCGATAGGCACGGATCGGCATGGGGGGGCTCCGGCGTTGGGCTTCCAGTGTATCAGCCGACGCGGCGTCGGATCGACTGGACCACGCGGGAGAGATCGAAGCCGCGATTGCGCTGAAACTGGAAATAGTGGTCGCCATCGTCCTTGACGAGCAGCTTGACGCGCTGCCCGGCGAGCGCTTCCTCGGGGGTCTCGGCGTCCGCGGGCTCGCGGTCGAGCTTCGCGAAGACGCGGCGCCCGTCGATCGAAAGCAGCGCGACGTGCAACGGCGGTCCGCCGCCCGCCCGCACGTAAATGGTGGTCGCGGCCTCGACGGTCGCCTCGGCCCCGTGCAGCTGCGACGCGCCCTCGCGTTCGGGGCGCCCCTGCCGCGACTCGAAATTCCGACGGGGCGGCGCCACGCTGTCGCGCCGACGCCGGCTGTCGCTGCGCTCGAGGATGGTGACGAAGTTGTTGTTGCCAGGCCCGCCGACCGAATGCGCGATGGCGATCGTGGCGCCGCGCACCTGGGCCCTGCGATTCGGGAAGCGATCGGTGAGCTGGAGGTAGTTCTCCGCGATCTGGAACAGGCCCGTGCCGCCGACGGGATGACCGCGCGCCTTCAATCCTCCCGAGAGGTTGGTGGGAAGGCTCCCTCCCGGGCCGGTGATCGGGTTGGTGTAGGGGGAAACAGGCGCGTGTTCCGGATCGCCCACCAGGGCCGCGAGCGCCGCTTCGGGTTCGACGAGGCCCAGGTCGGCAAGTCCGATCGGCAGCAGACTGTTGAAGGCATCGTGCAACTCGACGACGAGCCCTTCGAGCTCGCGCGGGCTCGCGATGCCCGCGCGCCAATAGGCGATGCGGGCCGCCTGACGCGTGGCGTCGAGCGTCGTGAGCGAGGCGCGGTCGAGGATCGAGGCGGTTTCGGTGGCGGAGCCGAGCCCGACGACGCGTACCGCCTGCGGCCTCGCCGTCAGCACCACGGCGGCGGCGCCGTCGCAGATCGGGGAGCAATCCTTGCGCGTGAGCGGCGTCGCCACCGGCAGATTGCTGCGTGCGTCGTAATAGGCCTCGACCGGCTCGGGGCGGCCGAAGAAGGCCGCGAGCGGATTCTCGGCGCCGAGCGCGTGCGCCCGGTTCATCAGGCGCGCGAGCGCATCCGTCCGCGCGCGACCCTGGATGCCGCGTTCACGAAACCACGCCTGCGTCACCAGCGCGATCAACGCCGGCATCGTGAATCCGAAACGCCGCTCTTCGGGATCGACGGTCTTCGACATGATCGAGGTGGCGACTTCGGTCGTCACCATCTTCATGCGCTCGCCGCCCAGCACAAGCACGCTCTCGAACTCGCCCGAGGCGATCTTGTAATAGGCTTCGTGAAACGCCGCCGCGCCGGTCGAGGAAGCCGTCTCCGTGCGCACCGCCGGGATGCCCGTGAGCCCCAGACGGTCGGCGACCTTCGTTGCGATGTTGGCGCGGTTCTCGAATTCCTCGCTGTCCATGATGCCGACCTGGAGACCGTCGAAGCCGCGGACCGAGGAATCGGCGAGCGCTTTGCGGTAGGCGTCGGCGAACAAATCGAAGACGGTCGCGAAGATGTGGCCGGTGAGATCGACCTTGGTGAGGCCAACCGCCGCGAGGTAGACCTCCTTGGCCATCGGGCCCGACAATAGCGTAGGCTCTGCGCACACTCGTGAGGAGGAGCCCGCATGCGACGCTTCCGCCGTTTTCTGATCGTGCTGGCGCTCCTCGCGTTCGCGGCGTGGTGGTTCCTCCCCGCAGCCGGGCCGCGCATCGAACCGGGAAGCGTGCTCGCACTCGAGCTCCAGGGCGCGTACGTCGAGGCCGGGGAGCCGTCGCTGATCACGCGCCTGCTCGGCGATCGCCGGCATTCTTTCGTCGCGCTGCTTTCGGAGCTGCGCAAGGCCGAGCGCGATGAGCGCATCGGTGTCGTGGTGCTGCGCGTGCGCGATCTCGACATCGGCTGGGCAAAGGCCCAGGACCTGCGCTCGGCGCTCGCCGATCTGCGGGCGCATGGGCGGCGCGTGATCGCCTATCTCGAGACGACGAAGCTGGGAGCGAACGTCGAGTACTACGTCGCGGCGGCGGCCGACGAGATTCGCGCCGCCCCGGCGACGCGCTCGCCGGTGATCGGGCTCGCGGCCGAGTACATCTTTCTGGGGGGGCTGTGGGAGAAGCTCGGAATTGGCGTCGAGGTCGAGCGGGTCGGCGAGTTCAAGGGGGCCGCCGAGACGCTCTCCGAGCGCGAGATGTCGCCGGCCAATCGCGAAATGGCGAACTCCCTGCTCGACTCGATCAACGTGCAGTTCATCGCCGGGATTGCCGAGGGTCGCAAGCTCGATTCCGAGTTCGTGCAACGAGCGATCGACGATGCACCGGTCTCGCCCGAGCAGATGAAGGCCCTCGGTCTGGTCGACGGGATCCAGTTCTGGGATGAACTCGTCGACGAGCTCGGCGGCAAGGAGAAGTGGGTCGAGGCGGAGGCTTACGCGCGTGTCGATCCGCTGACGCTGGGCTTCACCCCGGTCGCGCGCTTCGCGTTGATCTACGGCAGCGGCAACGTCGTGGTCGGTCGCGGGTCGGTGTCGCGCACGGGGTCTCCGATCTTCGCGTCCGATACGGTGAGCGATGCGCTCGCCGAAGCAGCCGACGATCCGAGCATCCAGGCCATCATCCTGCGGATCGATAGCCCGGGCGGCTCGCCGCTGGCGGCCGATCTGGTGTGGCGCGCCGCTCGTCGCGCGCGAGAGCAGGGCAAGCCCGTGATTGCCTCGTGTTCTGACGTCGCGGCCTCGGCCGCCTATTACGCGGCCGCGGGCGCGGACGCGATCATCGCGCAGCCCGCGAGCCTCACCGGCTCGATCGGTGTGTTCGTGGTGCGGCCGGTGGTGCGCGATCTGCTCGCCAAGCTCGACATCGGCGTCGCGACCCTGACCCGCGGCAGCCAGGCCTCGCTGCTGCTCGCTTCACAGCCGCTTTCGGAAGGCACGCGCAGCTGGCTCCACTCCGAGGTTTCATCGATCTACGACCTGTTTCTCTCGCGGGTGTCGGAAGGACGCGGGCGCACGCGCGAGGAAATCGACGCCGTCGCGAGGGGCCGTGTGTGGACGGGCGAGCAGGCGGCGACTCGCGGCCTCGTCGACGAGCTCGGCGGCCTGCGCGTCGCCGTACGCCATGCGCTCGCGAAACTCGAGCTCGATCCCAACTCGGATGTGGCGCTCGTGCCCTATCCCGCGCCGAAGTCGTTCGCCGAACAGGTCGACGATGCGTTGCGCGGGCTCATGGCCCAGATCGATCCGCTCGCGGGCGCGCTCGGCCACGCCGAACCCTGGCTCGCGGCGATGCGCGAAGGTACGCCGGCGCTGTTGCCGCCCTTCATCCCCGTGATCCGCTGAGAATCTCCCGGGAGGTCGCACGTGCATCTGGAGAAACAGTTCGACGTCAAGCAGGCCCGTGCCGCCGCGATTGCGCTGGTGGCGCAGGATGAGACGCTCCTGAACCTGTTCCCCGACACACAGACCGAGATCGTCGAGAGCCGCGACAATCGGCGTACGCTTCGCTCCCATTACCGCGCGCTCGGGCAGCAGGGCACCGCGACTTTTCATTTCGAATTCGATCCGAGCGGTGAAGTCAGCTTCGAGAAGGTCTGCGATGGCCGCGTCTGGCGCGATCTCAAGGGCGTCGTCTCGTTCGAGACGCGCGGCAAGGGCACGCGCGTGCGCATCGTGATGGATGGGCGCACCAAGGCGCTGGTGCCCGAGTTCACGATCCGTGGTGCGATGCAGGACCAGATCGAACAGATGGCGACGGCGCTGCGGCGGCGCTGCGGCGGCGGCTCGAGCAGGCGTGATGGCGGAGGTCGTCGCGAGCGATGGCGTCGTGCTCTACGCCGAGGCGCACGGCACGGGCCTTCCCGTGCTGTTGTCCTGCGGTTTGTGCACCACGCACGAGAACTGGCGCCCGCAGGTGGAGCCGTGGGTCGCCGCCGGGCTGCGCGTCTTGCTCTGGGATTATCGCGGGCACGGCCGCTCGCAGGCGCCGCACGATCCGGCCGCCTACAGCATGAAACAAGTGGTCGATGATCTCGGACGCGTGCTCGCCTGGGGCGCGGGCGAGCAGCCGGCCATAGTGGGCGGGCTCTCCTTCGGGGGGCTCGCCTCGCTGCACTTCGCGCTCGCGCAGCCGCAGCGCGTGCGTGCGCTGCTGCTCGTCGACACGGGGCCTGGCTTCAAGAACCCCGACGCACAGGCGCGTTGGGAGGCGCAGGTCGAGCGCACGGCGAGCTTCCTCGAGAAGCGCGGCTGTCAGGCGTTCGTCGAGAGCAAGGCGGCGGCAACCGCCATCGGCCTGCGGCCGGAACTACCGGCAGCGCAGTCGGCGGCGCGCGCGATCGCCGCGCAGGATCCCGCCGGCCTCGCAAATTTCGCGCGCCGCATCGCAGGCGTGGCGCCGCCCGTGATCGACCAGCTCGGGACGATCGAGATCCCAGCGCTCGTCGTGGTGGGGGAAAAGGACGAGCCCTACCTGCGCGCCGCCGAGGTCCTGGCGTCGCGGCTGCCCCAGGCCGAATCGGTGCGCATCCCACGGGCCGGGCACGTGGTGAATCTCGAAGAGCCGCAGGCCTTCGACGCCGCCGTCCTCGCCTTCGTCACCCGCCTCACCGCGCCCGGCAGTTGACGGGCCCCGAGGGGAAGGACCGCAACCGATCGGGCCTTCGAGGGTTTCCATCTCGAGCGGAGGCCGCAGTGGACGTGCCCGACGAGGACGCCCAGCTGATGCTGGCCTTCTGCGCCGGGGATCGCTCGGCCTTCGACGCGCTCTTCCGGCGTTGGGCAGCGCCGCTGCTCCGCTACCTCGAGCGGATGCTGCGAGACACGGCGGCGGCGGAGGACTTGGTGCAGGAGGTGTATCTGCGTGTGTATCGCGCACGCGAGCGTTACCAGCCCCAGGCGCGCTTTTCCACCTGGCTTTATCGCATTGCGACGAATCTCGCGCTCAACGAGTTGCGGCGGCCGCGTCGGCGCGAAGCGCACGCGAGCCTCGACGGGCCGGACGCCCCTGCGCTCGCTGGCGACGGGCCGGCGCCGGAGGCCGCGCTCGCTGCCCGGCGCCTCGCAGAGCGGGTCGCACTCGAGCTCGCGCGGCTTCCCGAGCGCCAACGCGCGGCGTTGTGTCTCAGCGCTGTCGAGGGTCTCTCGTATGCGGAAGTGGCTGCGGCGCTCGAGATCTCGGAATCGGCCGTGAAGGCGCTCGTGCATCGCGCGCGCACGACGCTGGTCGCACACTTCGAAGACACGGTGTAGAAGCATGCCGAACGCGACGCTGGACTGCCCCGAATTCGAAGCCGATCTCTCCGCGCTGCTCGACGGCGAACTTGCTCCGGAGCGTGCGGCCGCGGTGCGTCTGCACGCGAGTGGCTGCGCGCCCTGCCGAGACCAGTTGGCGCGGTTCGAGCGCCTCGCTGGCGTGCTCGCCAGTGCGCCTTCGCCGTCCGTTGCCGCGTCGTTGTTCGCACGCCTCGAGGCGCGCATCGCGATGGCGAGCGCATCCGACACGGGTGTGCGCGAAGCTGCCCCGGCGCCTGCGCCGGGGCGCGCGTGGCTGCGCCGCGCGGCCACTGCCGTGGCTGCCGCCGCCGCGGGCGTGGCGCTCTACCTCGCGATCGCAAGCCGCGAGCCCGCACCGCGTGCAGACGAGCCTTTTCCCAGGCAGATCGCGCGGCGCCCGGAGCCGGCCGCGTCCGTGCCTGCGCCGGGCGATCTCGCAGCGCTTCCCGACGAGGATCTCGGTATCGCGCTCGAGCTCGAGACCGTCGAGGATTTCGAGGTGATCGCGAATCTCGAGCTGCTCGAACTGCTGCTCGCAGCCGAGGCGGGCTGATGCGCCGGCTCGCGCGCGCCGGGCTGCTCGTCTTCGGCGTGCTTTGCGCACTGCCTACGCTGCCGGCGCGGGGCGGGGATGGCGGCGCCGCCGCGGTCGAGCGCGGCGGCAAATCCGGGAGCTCCGCCGAGCGGCTCGAACACTGGCGCAATCTGACTCCCGAGCAGCGCGCGCAGAAGCGCGAGTCTCTACAGCGTGGTTTCCGCTCGCTGCCGCCCGAGCAGCAGGCGCAGATCCGCGAGCGCGCCGCACGTTTTGCGCCCGCCGAGCGCCGGCAGCTGCGTCAACGGCTCGCAGCGTTGCCGCCCGAGGAGCAGCAGAAGCTGCGCGAGCGAGTCGCCGAATTCCGATCGCTCGCTCCCGAGGAACAGCAGCAGCTGCGCGCGCGCTTCGCCGAGCTGCGCTCGCTCGACTCCGAGCAGCGCGCCCGCCTGCAAGCGAATCGCAAGCGTTGGCAGGCGCTGGCGCCCGCGGAGCGCGAACGCTTGCGCGGCGCCTGGCAGCGGCTGCGCCAGCTGCCGGCTGACGAGCGCCAGAAGATCCTCGAGCGTACCCTCGCCGAGTAGTGGCTTGCCGCGGATCTCCGGCGCGCGAGGTTTCGGATGCGAGAGATCTTTCACGTCGACACGAAAGAAAGTCAGCAGGCGATCGAGATCACCGATGCCGTCCGGGAGATCGTGCGCCGCTCGCAGGTGACCGATGGCCTATGTCATGTGATGGTGTTGCACTCGACGGCGGCCGTGATCGTGAACGAGACCGACGACCCGAACATCGGCCTGGACCTGCTTCGAGCGCTCGCGCGCGCGGTGCCCGAACACGCGGGCTGGCTCCACGACCGCATCGACGACAATGCCCACGCCCACATCAAGGCCTCGTTGCTCGGACCCTCGGAGCTGCTCTCCGTTCAGGGCGGCGAACTCGTGCTCGGAGCCTGGCAGCGCCTGATCCTGATCGAGTTCGACGGCCCGCGGCAGCGTCAGATCTCGGTGCAGACGCGCTAGCGAAGCGCACAACGAGCCAGCGCAGAGCGCCGCGCGTTCGGCCGCGCGCGAAGTTCCGTCAAGCCTGCTGGCGCTTGAGCGTGCGGCTTCCGCCACGGACGTGAAAGGCGCTGAGTCCGGACTTGCGCATCTGCTCGGCGAGAAACGCGCTCTGCAGGCCGAACTCGCAATAGACGACGTACTTTCGCGTAGTATCGAACGAGGGGTAGGCCTGTAGCGCCTGCTGAAATCCGAGATGCAGCGCGCCCTCCCAGTGCCAGCCCTGGTAGACGTCGCGAGCGCTCAGATCGATCACGATGGCATCCGGCGGAATGCGCTCGATCTCGAGTTCCGGAAACCCGAGCTGGCCCTCCTCGAGACTGCGCAGATCGTGGATCTTGCGCCCTGCCACCGCGCGCTCGAGCACCGCCGGGTCGAGCCGGGCCTCCTCCGCTTCCACGGCCGCGAGCGCGGCGCTCGTCGCCGGCCGGCGCGCCACCAGATCGCAATATTCGCGAACCACTTTCGAGAGTTCGAACGTGCCGATCTTCTCCGCGACCGCGATGATCTCCTCCTTGTTGAAGCCGACGAGGGGCCGCAGGATCGGCTGCAGCGTCGCCCGCGAGATCACCGCGAGATTCTGGAGTGTCTGCGACGAGACCTGCCCCACCGCGTCGCCCGTCACGATCGCGACGGCCCGTCCCGTGAGCGCGATCTGCTCGGCCGCGCGCAGCAGCTGGCGCTTGAGCAGCACCTGCCAGAAGCGATTCGCCGTCTTGGCTTGCAGTTCCGCCACGACCGGCGAGAAATCGACGACGTGAAATGCCGGGCGATCACCGTAGCTCCAACGACAGGCGAGAATGCGCGCAACCCGCAGCACGCCCTGGAGATGGGTCTCGCCGCCGAGGTTGCAGAAGACGTAATCGAGCGCGACGCCGCGTTTGAGCAGATACCAGGCGGCGACCGCCGAGTCGAAGCCCCCTGAAAACAACGCGACGGCGCGGCCCTCGACACCGACGGGGAGCCCTCCGAGCGAGGGCACCCGCTCGGCGAACAGATAGGTCTCGCGCTCGAGCAGCTCGATGCCGACCGTCACTTCCGGTTGTTCGAGATCAACCCCGGCCGCGAACGGCAGCAGCGCCGCGCCGAGCTCGAGCTCGACCGCGTGCGCCGAGACTCCGATCTGCGCGCGATCGCCGACGCGCCGCGCCCGCACCGCGAAGCGCTTGCCCGCGACGCGATCGCGAAAGCACTCGACGCCGGCCTCGACGATCGTCGCGAGCTGTGTCGGCACCCGGCGTTCGACCAGTGAGAGCGATTGCACGCCGAAGACGCGGGCGAGCGCGGGCATCGCGGCTGCGTCCGGAACCTCGATGAACATGCGGTTGTGGGAGAGCTGGATGCGCGGCGCGACACCCTCGCTCGCGAGCGCATCGCGCAGATTCGAGAGCAGACGGCGCACGAACTGGAAGCGCGTGCCGCGCGCCTTGATCGTGATGTCGCCCGAGAAGCGCAGCAGAATGAGCTGGCTGGCGTCGTCACGCCCCACTTCGCACCCCCGAGATCGCCGCGCCTTGCGCGCCGCGGCTCACGTGCAGGCGCGGTAGGCGACCGTGGCCACGGCCGCGACGAGCCAGACGATCGTCATTGGCGAGGCCTTCAGCGCGCGCAGGGGGAGTTCCTCCATGGCTTCTTCGTCGGTAGCCATGGAGCGCTGCAGCGGGTTCGCCCCTGCCGCCGGGCGGCCGATCGGTTGGCCACAGTGCATGCACGCGCGCGTACCGACCGGGAAACTCACTTTGCAACGCGTGCAATAGACTTCGTACGGGTTGTTCCGCTCGGCGCCACGCATGGGGGCATGGTACCGCAACCGCCCGCCCGGCCCTGCCGCGCTGCTACGTTCTGGCGCCATGGCCGGTAGCGTGAGAATCGAGATCGAGGGAGCGCTCGGGTGGGTCGTCTTCGACCATCTCGAACGCCGCAACGCGATTACGTCCCAGATGTGGGAGGAGATTCCCGGCGTCGCGCGGCGCCTCGCGCAGGAGCCCGCGGTCCGGGTGGTGATCCTGCGCGGTGCCGGCGAAGCCGTCTTCCTTTCCGGCGCAGACATCTCTGAATTCGAGCGCATGCGCACGGGTCCCGGCGCGATCGCCTATGACGCGCAGAACACGCGCGCGTTCGAGGCGATCGCCGCGATCGACAAGCCCGTGCTCGCGATGATTCATGGCTTCTGCATGGGCGGCGGCACGGCGATCGCGCTTCAGGCGGATCTGCGTTACGCAGCCGACGACGCCCTGCTGGCAATTCCGGCCGCGAAGCTCGGCCTCGGTTACCCGCCTGCCGGCATCGACACGCTGGTACGCCTGGTCGGACCCTCCGTGGCGAAGGATCTGTTCTTTACCGCGCGGCGCATCGGGGCCGAGGAGGCGCTGGCGCTGGGCCTCGTGAACGCCGTGGTTCCCAAGGCCGAACTCGAGGCCCACGTGCGCCGCACCGCGCAGGCGATCGCCGAAAACGCGCCGCTCACCCTGGCGAGCATGAAGCGCGTCGTGCGCCACCTCGCGCGCGGCGCGCCCGCGAGCGAGGCCCCGGAGATCGCGCGCTCGGTGCGCGCCTGCTTCGAGAGCGAGGACTACCGGGAGGGGGTGCGCGCCTTCCTCGAGAAGCGCCCGCCCCGGTTTCGGGGCGAATAGATCCGGGGCCTGGCGGGCGCAGACGGCGCTCGTTGGCCGCCAGAAGGGCTTTCCGCTATTCAAACAGGCCCTCGCTGCGTCCTGAGGAGATCGTATGAGTCCGACCCCGCGCCGGCGCGTTGCCCTGGTGGGCGCCACCGGAGTCGCCGGCCAGCAGTTTCTCGTCTCGCTCGCGCGCCATCCCTGGTTCGAGCTGACGACGCTCGCCGCGAGTTCCCGCAGCGCGGGCAAGCCCTATACGGATGCGATCACGACGGAAGCCGGGCAGCGCCAGTGGTTTTGCGAAGAGCCGCTGCCGGCTGCCTTTGCGCAGCTGCCGGTCGTCGATTCCGATCAGCTCGATCCGAACAGCGTCGACCTGATCTTCTCCGCGGTCGAAAGCGGCGCCGCACGTGGTCTCGAGGAACGCTTCGCGGCACACGTCCCCGTCGTCTCGACCTCGTCGGCGTTCCGCTACGAAGACGACGTTCCGATCCTCGTCCCCGGCGTGAACCTCGAGCACGCGGGACTCGTGAAGCGCCAGCAGAGTGAACGCGGCTGGAAGGGCTTCGTGGCTCCGATTCCGAATTGCACGACCACCGGTCTGGTGATCGCGCTGGCCCCGCTCGTGCGCCGCTTCGGCGTGCGCTCGGTCGTGATGACGTCGCTTCAGGCCATCTCGGGGGCCGGGCGCAGCCCGGGCGTCGCCAGCCTCGACATCCTCGACAACGTGATCCCGTACATCCCGAACGAGGAGGCGAAGGTCGAGCGTGAGACCCGCAAAATCCTGGGGCGGCTCGACGGCGAGCGCATCGAGCCGCTGGAAATTGCCGTTTCCGCGACCTGTACCCGCGTCAACGTCCGGGATGGCCACACCGAGGCCGTGACGGCGGGGCTCGGCCGCCGCGCCAGTCTCGGCGAGGTGAGCGATGCCCTGCGCGCGTTCGGCCAGGAGTTCGTCGATCTGGGCCTTCCCTCGGCGCCCCCCGAGCTGATCCAGGTGACCGAGGATCCGTTTCGCCCGCAACCGCGGATCGATCGCCGCGTGAACGACGGCATGACCACGGTGATCGGTCGCCTGCGCGAGGATTCCGTGCTCGAGAACGGCATCCGCCTGGTGCTGCTCAGCCACAACACCAAGATGGGGGCGGCCAAGGGGGCCGTGCTGGTGGCCGAGTACCTGGTGCACCGAGGGCTGGCGTAGGGGAACACCGGCAGCAGGGCTTTCGGCGGGCGCCGGGTTGCGACGCGTCGCGGGAGCCCCGACAATGTGCGCGTTACATATGGGGGTTGCGCGGCAGAGCCCACGAAGGGGTCGGGCGAGAGTCCAATCGGGCGATGCCGTCAGCGGATCACAAGTTCAACAACAATTCAGCAGAGGAGGGACGCATGGACCGTAGTTCCATTGCGCGTTGGGTGATCGTCGCCGGATCGGCGCTCGCGATCGGGATCGTGGGTTGCAGTTCGATGGGCGACAAGAAGGAAGAGGCCGGCGATGGTTCGGCCACCGGCAGCGAGTTCCGGGAAGACAACTCCGCGAGCAGCGCGGGCAACCAGGCTTCACGGATCCTGCAGCCGGTGTACTTCGACTTCGACAGCTTCGCGATTCGCGCGGATGCGAAGCCGACCTTGATGGCCGATGCCAAGTCGATCAAGGAAAACACGGGCTGGGGTACTGTGACCATCGAAGGCAACACCGATGAGCGCGGGAGCGAGGAGTACAACCTCGCGCTCGGCGAGCGCCGCGCGAACAGCGTGCGACGCTATCTGACGGATCTCGGGGTGCCTTCGGCACGCCTCGCGGTGGTGAGCTTCGGCGAAGCGAAGCCCCGCGCGATGGGCCACGACGAATCGGCCTGGCGTTACAACCGCCGCGTCGAGTTCTCGAGCTCGAACTAGCCGCTTCGGGAGATCTCGCTCGGCTGTGCGGCGACGCGCAGCCGAGCGAGGCTTCGGCCCCATGATTTGACCGCCCCGCCGGGCGGGTGATACCGTCGAGCGTCCAACTCGTTTCGAGGTATCCCCATGCCCCTTCACGGTGGCAAGCTCGCGGCCCGCTCGCTCAAGCAGGCCGGCGTCGAATGCATTTTCACGCTCTCCGGCGGCCACATCATGCCGCTCTACGATGGCTGCATCGACGAGGGCATCCGCATCGTCGACGTGCGCCACGAGCAGGCGGCCGTGCATGCGGCCGATTCGTGGGCGCGCTGCAATCCGGGCAAGATCGGCGTCGCCGCGGTCACGGCCGGTCCGGGTGTCACCGACGGCGTCACCGGCGTTGCGAACGCCTGGCGCGCGAATTCGCCCATCCTCGTATTCGGCGGGCAGGGGCCCTTCGCCAATCTGCGCCGCGGTTCGCTCCAGGAAATGGACCACATCGGCGTGATGCGGCCGATCACCAAGTACGCCGACGCCGTCTATCAGACCCACCGCATTCCCGAGTACGTCGAACTCGCCATCCGGCACGCGGTGTCGGGCATCCCCGGGCCCGCCTACCTCGAGATTCCGATGGACGTGTTCATGGCCCAGGTGGAAGAGAGCCAGGTCACGTTCCCGAAGATTCGCACCGAATCGCCGCGCATCTCGCCGGATCGCGACGAAGTGCGACGCGCGATCGAATTGCTCCAGGGCGCGAAGCGCCCGCTGCTGATGGCGGGCACGTCGGTCAAGTGGTCGCGTGCGAGCGCCGCGATGTGCCGCTTCATCGAGGAGACGCACATCCCGTCCTACACCAACGGGATGGGACGCGGGACGATTCCGCCGGATACGCCCGAATTCATGAACCGCTCGCGGCGTGATGCGCTGGAAAAGACCGATTGCGTGATCCTCGCCGGCACGCTGCTCGATTTCCGCATGCGCTTCGGCCAGACGATCCCCGCCGACGCGAAGATCATCCAGCTCGAAATGGATGCCACGCTGATCGGGCAGAATCGCGGGACGGACGTGCCCCTCGTCGGGAACCTCGCGTGCGGCTTCGAGCTGCTCAGCGAGGAGATGAAGAACCAGGGCGTGCGCCTCGATTTCTCGGCGTTCCGCGACGAGCTGCGCAAGATCGAATCGGCGGCCGAGAAGAAAGTCGAGGCGGCGCTCGGCAGTGATGCGACGCCGATCGACCCGCAGCGCCTGTGCCGCGAGATTCGCGATTGGCTGCCGACACTCGCCGAGCCGATCGTGATCGGCGACGGCGGCGACATCGTCGCGACGGCGGCCAAGATCTTGAAGGTCGAACGCGAGGGCGGGTGGATGGATCCGGGCCCCCTCGGCACGCTCGGCGTCGGCATGCCGTTTGCGCTCGCGGCGCAGCTCTCGCACCCGAAGCAGCGCGTCGTGATCGTCTATGGCGACGGCTCATTCGGGCTGAACGGCATGGAGTTCGACACCGCGGTGCGTTTCAGCCTGCCGATCATCGGCGTGATCGGAAACGACGGCGCCTGGGGCCAGATGATGCGTCCGCAGGGCGCCATTTATGGCTGGGATCGCCTGCAAGGCACGCTGCTCAACTACACGCGCTACGACAAGGTGGTCGAGGCGTTGGGAGGCCACGGCGAGTTCGTGACGGAGCCGGGGCAGATCCGCCCGGCGCTCGATCGCGCCGCCGCGTCGGGCAAGCCCGCGCTGGTGAACGTGATCATCCGCCAGGATCGCGAGTACAAGGGCGGTATCTACGTCTAGCGGGCACCGCGCGAGTGTCTAGCGTCTTCGCACCGCTCAGCTGCGCTCGGCCCGTCGCGAGCGAGGTCGGGATCGCGATCGAAGCGCTCGCCGATCTTGCGGCGGCGCTGGGTCCGCTCGCGTTCGTCGATCTCGAGACCACCGGCCTGCAGAGCGACGCGAGCTCCGAGATCCTCGAATTCGGCGCGGTGCTCGTGGATCCAGGCGACACGCGCGTGACGACGCTCGAAGGCCTGGTGCGTCCGCACGGGCCGCTGCCGCGCGCCGTGCAGCGCCTCACCGGATTGAGCGACGCGGACGTCGAATCGGCCCCGCGCATCGAGGAACTCGTCAAGCCGATCACGGCGGCGCTCGAAGGGCGCGTCGTGATCGCGCACAACGCCGAGTTCGAGCAGCACTTTCTCGTGCGCTACATCGGCGCCGGCCTGCGCGGGCTGCGCTACATCGACACCCAGGATCTCCTCGCGATCGCCCATCCGGACGCGCCGGACCTGCGCCTCGAAACCTTTACGCGCATTCTGCTGGGCGACGAAGAGAAGCACCGTGCGCTCTCGGACGCGCTCGATACGGCGCGCGTGGTGGCGCATGCGGCCGCCGGCGCTCGGCGCGGCGAGCGACGCTACGCGGTGGCGCGCGCTGCGCTCGAAGCGTATGCGCCGGATTCTCCCTGGCTCGCGGTCGTCGCGGGCGCGAAGCTCGCTGCACGGGAAGAGCTGCCGCAACAATTCATCTCGATTCCGGCGACCGACGAAGCGCCGGTGCCGTTCGACGAGGAGGCGATTGCCGCGGTGCTCGGCGATCGCGAGCGCGGCCGCCGTTTCTTCCCGGGCTATCGCGTGCGCGAGGCGCAGATCCGCATGGCGCGACATTTCGTGCGCCTGCTCGCCGACGGCGGCACGCTGCTGCTCGAGGGCGGTACGGGCGTCGGGAAATCTCTCGCCTACCTCGCCGCGGCCATCCCGTTTGCGATCGAGCGCGCCGCCGGTGGCGTCCACGAGCCGGTCGTCGTTTCGACGCGTACGAAGCTGTTGCAGGACCAGCTGCTCGGAAAGGACATCCCGGCAGCGGCCGCGATGCTCGGCTACCCGGTTCTGCGGGCGCTCTCGATCAAGGGCCGCGCGAACTACGTGTGCTCGCGGCGCGTCGAGCAGGTGCTCGCCGAAGGGCGCGAGCCGAGCATTTTCGCCGAGGATCGCTTCGCCTACGCCGCGCTCTCCGCGTGTGCGCGCACGCGTAGTTGGGGCGAAGTCGGGGCGCTGCCGTCGGCGCTGCTCTACCGCTATCCGCCACTGAGAGATCTGCTGCGCCGTTCGGTGGCGGCGCGCGCGGAGCTTTGTTCGCGCGAGCAGTGCGCGTCCGAACGCAGCTGTCCGTTTGGACGCCGCCGCGCGGCGCTCGCGCAGGCCCACCTCGTCGTCGCAAATCACGATCTGCTGCTGCGCTGGCCGCCCGACTATCCGAACTTCACGTTTGCGTTCGTCGACGAAGCCCACGAGCTCTCTGCGGTCGCAGACGAAGCCTTCGCGGCCGAGGTGCGGCCGTCCGAGGTGCTCGATCGCATGGACGAGCTCTTCGGCCGCCCGGCCGATGGCCGCGAAGCCGAAGCGTTGCTGCCCAAGGGTCGCCGCCGCGGCGCCGAGCGCGACGCGCGCGCCTGGCGGCGCGGTGTGCAGCAGGATTTCATCGCACTGGGCCGCTCGCTCGCGACGCGCGCGGGCGACATGAGCGATCTCCACCTGCCGCTGCACGCGGAGAAGATCTTCCCCGACGAGACGGCGCTTGCCGCCCAGGTGGCGCAGCGGCTCGAGAGCGCCGCCGCAGCGGCGGATGAGCTCACGCCCGACGATGCCGAGGACAGCCCGCGCGCCGCTGCCGTGGCGCGCGCGAGCGCCGAGCTGCGCGCCGATGCAGCCGCGCTGCGCGGCGCGTTTGCGGCCGCGAGCGAAGCCGAGGTTGCCGCCTTCGAGCAACTCGACCCGCCCTACGATCGCTGGCGCCTGGCCGTGCGCCAGGTGGCGCCGGCGCGGCTGTTTCACGAACGCTTCGCCGAGCGCATGGAAGGCCTCGCGTGTGTGTCGGCAAGTCTCTTCGTCGCCGAGGACGCGTTTGCCGCGCTGGGCGAGCTCGAACTCGAGCGGCGCAACGGCGTCGACGCCGTGCGCGTCTCGATCGAGAGCCCGTTTCCCTATGCCGAGCACATGCGCGTCGTTGCGCTCGACCCGGCTGGCGAGCTCGTCGAAGAAACGGCCGAGACGCTGGCCGAGCTCGCGCGCCTGCTGGGGGGCCGCACACTCGGGCTCTTCACGAGTCTGCGGCGCATGCGCGATGTGGCCGAGCTGCTCGGCGAGAAATTGCGAGGCGAGGGCTTCGACGTGCTCGCGCCGCGCCGCGCCACCGACGATCCCTCCGCGCTGGTGCAGCGCTTCACGCGCACGGGGGGCCTGTTGCTCGGCGCGCGCACGTTCTGGCAGGGACTGGACATCCCCGGTGCTGCGCTGCAGGCGGTGGTGATCGAAAAGTTGCCGTTCGAGGTGCCGACCGAGTTGCGCAAACGGCGCGAGGCGCGCATCAAGCAAGCCGGCCACGATGCCTTCGAGCGCTACACGCTGGGCAAGATGCTGCTCAATCTGAAGCAGATGACCGGGCGTCTGATCCGCACCGAAGAAGACCGCGGCCTCGTGGTGATCGTCGAGGGCCGCACGGACAAGCGCTACTTCAAGAAGCTCGGTCAGGCGCTGCCGGGGGGCTGCCGCGTGACGACGGCGACGCGCGGTGATTTCGCGCAGCTGCTTGCTGATGTGGGAATCGCTGCGGATCCCGCGGCCGCGGGGCGCGGGGGCCGAGCCTGATCCGGCGGTGCGGGCCTTCGGAGGGAGGCGGCGGGGGGTGGGCGGAGGCGAATGGCTCGCCGTTCCTCGTTTCGTGATCGCCTGCCAGAACGCGATCGCTTGCCGTCGAGGAAGCGATCGCCCTGCGGGGCGGCTGCGGTTGATTTCGCCTCCGCCCACCCCCCGCCGCCTCCCTCCGCTTGCTCGTTCGATCTCGGCCCGTCCGATGCGACTCGTTCGATGTCGGATCGGGGCTAACCTGCGGGCGCTTGATCGCATGCAAGGAGCAGAGCATGAGTGAGCAACGTGTTGCGCTCGTCACGGGGGGCGGCACTGGCATCGGCGCAGCTTGCTGTCGCGCGCTCGCGGCCGAGGGCTTTCGGGTCGCGGTGCACTACCGCTCGAGCGAGGAGACGGCGCGCAAGCTCGCGGCCGAGCTCGACGGCGCCATCCTGCTGCGTGCGGATCTGTGCGTGGCCGCCGACATCGACGCGCTGATGGCGGAGCTCAAGACGAAGACGGATCGCGTCGACGTGCTCGTCAACAACGCCGGCCACAACGTGAACGCACCGATGCTCACGATGAAGCTCGAAGATTACGACGCGGTTGCGGCCGTGGCGCGCGGCACCTGGTATTTGACCAAGCAGATCCTGCGACGTTTCATGCTGCGCAAGAACAGCGGCCGCATCATCAACGTGACGAGCGTGGTGGGCCACACCGGCAACCCCGGGCAGATTCCCTACGTGATGGTGAAGGCGGGGCTCGACGCGTTCAGCAAATCGCTCGCCCAGGAGCTCGCGGGGCGCGACATCCTGGTGAACGCGGTGGCGCCAGGCTTCATCGAGACCGACATGACGGCGGAACTGCCGGAGGCGATTCGCAGCGCGATCCTCTCGCGGATTCCGCAGCAGCGCATGGGGCGTCCCGACGAGGTGGCCGACGCCGTGGCCTGGCTCGCGACGCGCGCGAGCTACGTGAACGGCGGCGTGTTGCACGTGAACGGCGGACTCTTCGGGGGCTAGCGGTGGAAGAGCAGCGCGAAGCGCGCGGGGTCCACAACCCGAAGGTGGTGGATCTGATCGAGCATGATCGCGAGCGCGGCAGGGTCGTGCTCTTGATGCTCGAGCTGCGTCCCTGGGGCTCGACGCCCGAGCAGCTCCGGCAGCTCGAGGCGAAGTTCAACGGCTATCTTTCGTACGCCCTCGACGGCTTCCTCGTCGCGCAGTATCCGCAATACAAGGATCTGCCGGTCTGCATCCGCCTCGATTGCGCGATGGCGCCGGGCGCTGTCGAGCGACCCTTCCTCGCCGCGATGCAGGGCTTTGCGACTTCCGTCGAGGTCCTTTTCGAAGTGAACGTGATCCAGCAATGATCGTCGCCTTCATCGACATGCTGGGGGTGCGCGCGCGCTGGCACGAGGGCGGGCGCGCGTCCGCCGAGGCGGCCTTCGAGCGGCTCGAAGCGCTGGTCGGGGAGACGCTCACGCGGCTCGCCCCGAAGAGTCTGCGCGAAGGCGCGATCGAAACCGATTCCGCCGCAGTCGTCTTCGGGACGACGGAAGATGCCTTGTCCTT
>JANNIY010000189.1:0-47491 GCA_031405455.1 Deltaproteobacteria bacterium
CGCTGATAGGAGAGATAGAGCGGATTGGCCGCCTCGGCCTGCGCGCAAACGATGCGCGGGCGGCGCGTCACCAGCCCGAGATCGATCAGCATGTCGATGCCCTTGGCCAGCGCCGACACGTTGCCGAGATTGCCACCGGGGATCACCAGCCAATCCGGCATCTCCCAATCGAACTGCTCGACGATCTCGATCCCGACGGTCTTCTGTCCCTCGATGCGCAGGCTGTTCATCGAGTTGGCCAGATAGATGCCGTCACGTTCGGCCACCTGCTTCACGATCTCCATGCAGCCGTCGAAGTCCGTGTCGAGCGCGAACACGATCGCCCCATTCGCGACCGGCTGGATCAACTGGGCGACCGAGACCTTGCCGCGCGGCAGGAACACCACCGCCGGGATGCCGGCGGCCGCGGCGTAGGCGGCCAGGGCAGCCGACGTGTCGCCGGTCGAGGCGCAGCCCACGGCGGGAATCGACTTCCCGCGCGAAATCATCTCCTTCACCATCGACACGAGCACCGTCATGCCGAGATCCTTGAAGGATCCGGTATGCGAGTTGCCGCATTGCTTGATCCAGAGCTCGGACACGCCGAGCTCGCGGCCGTAGCGCTCCGCCCAGAACAGGTTGGTGTTGCCCTCGTACATCGACACGATGTTTTCGCTGTCGATGTTGGGCAGCACCCATTCCTTCTTGCCCCACACCCCCGACCCGTAGGGCCAGGCCGTCACGTGGGCACGATCGCGAAAAATCCGCTTCCACTGGGCTGCGGAGGTCTTGCGCAGCTCGGCCAGGTCGTGCACGACCTCGAGCAGGTGGCCGTCGCGAGACTTGTAGACGATCTCGTCGAGGGCGTAGCGCTCGCTCGCATCCTGGATGCTCTGGAACCACGCGCGGTGGGCCGGCTTGCCATCCATGCTCACAGCTCCTCTTCGATGCGGATCAGCTTCGTGGGCGCGGTGACATCCGGGAGCCGGTCGATCTGCGCGAGCGCGCCGCGCACGGCCGCTTCCCGCGCGGGATGCGTCTGCACCAGGACGGGGACCGACGCGCCCAGGTGGCCCCTGCCCTTTTGGATCACCGATTCGATGCCAATCCCGTGCTCGCCGAGCGCACCGGTGATGTGGGCGAGCACGGCCGGGCGATCGACGGCAGTGAAGCGCAGGTAGGCGCGGCCGGTCAGCTCGCTCAGCGGGACGAGCGCGCGCCGCCCCAGCGCGTGCGGCAGGAACGCCAGCGGCGCCACGCGGCCTGCGCTGCCGCGCCGCAGCTCCCGCGCGATCTCGATCAGGTCGCCCACCACCGCGCTCGCCGTGGGCAGCTCACCGGCGCCGGCGCCGTAGTAGACGGTCGTCCCGACGGCGTCGCCCGTGACGGCGATGGCGTTCATCGCGCCGTCGACCTTCGCGAGCAGGCTGGTCGCCGGAATCAGCGTCGGGTGGACGCGCGCCTCGATCGGTCCCTGCGCGTCGTCGTCGCCTTCCGCGCGCTCCTTGGCAATCGCGAGCAGCTTGATCCGATAGCCGAGCTCGCGCGCCGCATCGAAATCGATCGGCTCGATGCCGCGAATGCCCTCCGTCGGAATGTCCTTGAAGGTGAGCTCGGCGCCGAACGCCATCGCGGCGAGCAGCGTGAGCTTGTGTGCGGCATCGATGCCATCGACGTCCGTGCTCGGATCCGCCTCCGCGTAGCCCAGCTCCTGCGCCCGGCGCAGCACCGACTCGAAAGGCTCGCCGGTCTTCTCCATTTCGCTGAGCACGTAGTTCGTGGTTCCGTTGATGATGCCATGCACGCTGCGGATGCGATTCGCGGCGAGGCCCTCGCGAAGCGTGCGCAGGATCGGGATGCCGCCCCCTACGCTCGCCTCGAAGGCGACGTCGACGCCGCTCTTCGCCGCGGCGTCGAAGATCTCACGGCCGTGCTCGGCGAGCAGCGCCTTGTTCGCGGTGACGACGGGCTTGCCGGCCTCGATGGCGGCGAGGATCAGGCGCCGCGCGGCGCCCGTGCCTCCGATCAGCTCGACCACGACGTCGACGCCAGGGTCGCGCACCAGCGCATCGGCGTCGCCATCGAACACGATTCCGCGCAGATCGACGCCGCGATCCCGCGCAAGATCGAGATCCGCGATTCGCACCAGTCGCAACGGTGCGCCGAGGCGCCTCTCGATCACCGTGGCATTGCGCGCGAGCACCTTCGCAACACCGGTGCCGATCGTCCCGAAGCCGAGCAGCCCGACGCGAATCGCGGACTCGGCGCTCACGCGCCGCCTGCGTCGCGCAGGTAGCGGCGGATGCCGCGCACCGCCTGGCGGATGCGATGGCGGTTCTCGACGAGTGCAAAGCGCACGAAGCCCTCTCCGTTCGCGCCGAAGCCGACGCCCGGCGAAACCGCGACCTTGGCTTCGGTGAGCAGCCGCTTCGAGAACTCGAGCGAGCCGAGACTCTTCAGGGCCTCCGGGATCGGCGCCCAGACGAACATCGTTCCCAGCGGCTTCTCGATCTTCCAGGCGCCCTCGCCCGGGTGTCCGAGGCCATCGATCAGCGTGTCGCGGCGCAGCCGGTACTCTTCGCAATTCTCGTGCACGATGTCCTGCGGGCCGCGCAACGCCACGATGCTGCCGATCTGAATGGCCTGGGGCATCCCGTAATCCAGATAGCTCTTGATGCGCCCGAGTGCGTGGATCATTTCACGATTGCCGCACGCGAAACCCACACGCCAGCCAGCCATCGAGTGGCTCTTCGACAGCGAGGTGAACTCGATCGCGAGATCCTTCGCGCCGGGGACTTCGAGGATGCTCGGCGCCTTGTAGCCATCGAAGCAGATCTCGGCATAGGCGAAATCATGCAGAACCATCAGGTCGTTCGCGCGCGCGAAGGCGACCACGCGCTCGAGGAAGGCGAGGTCCACCACCTGCGTGCTCGGGTTGGCCGGGAACGAAACGATCAGCATCTTCGGCTTGGGCCAGGTGCGCTGGATCGCCTGCTCCAGATTCTCGATGAAATCCCCGTCGGCGTTGAGCGGCACGTGGCGCAAATCGCCGCCGGCGATGATCACCGAGTACTGATGGATCGGGTAGGCGGGATCCGGACATAGCACCACGTCGCCCGGGCCGATCGTCATCAGGACGAAGTGCGACAGGCCCTCCTTCGCGCCGATCACGGCGATCGCTTCCGTCTCGGGATCGAGCTCGACGCCGTGGCGCCGCTGGTACCACTCGCAGATCGCCGCGCGCAGGTTCGGGATGCCGCGCGATGCCGAGTAGCGATGATTCTTCGAACTGCGCGCCGCTTCGCAGATCTTCTCGATCACGTGATCCGGCGTCGCCATGTCGGGGTTGCCCATTCCGAGGTCGACGATGTCGTCGCCCGCGCGCCGCGCGGACTTCATCATCCCGATCACTTCGGCGAGCACGTAGGGCGGGAGCCGGTTCAGCTTGTCGAAATCGTGGCGGATCTTGCCGGACATGGCGTCAAACCTGGACCCGCTCGGCGGGCGGCCGGCGGATCGCTTCGAAGGTTGCTTGCGCGTGGTAGGAAGACCGGACCAGCGGACCGCTCGCCACCTGCGCAATGCCCAGCGCGCGGCCTTCGCGCGCGAGCGCAGCGAACTCCTCGGGAAGCCAATAGCGTTCGACGGGCAGGTGCTGCCGGGACGGACGCAAATACTGCCCGATCGTGACGAAATCGACGCCTGTCTCGCGCAGCGCCGCGAGCAATGCCACGGCTTCGTCGACGCTCTCGCCGAGTCCGACCATGAAACCGGATTTCACGACCGCTGCCGGCCGCAGCTGCTTCGCATGCGCGAGCACGGCGCGCGAACGCTCGAACGACGCGCCCGGACGCACGCGGCGATAGAGACGCGGCACGGTTTCGACGTTGTGGTTGTAGACGTCGGGGGCGGCCTCGCAGACCGTCGCGACCGCCTCGCGATCGCCCTGGAAGTCGGGCGTGAGCACCTCGACGCTGGCCTGCGGACGTTGCCGTCGGATCGCCCGGATCGTCGCCGCGAACTGCGACGCGCCGCCGTCGGGCAGATCGTCGCGGTTCACGGACGTGACGACCACGTGGGAGAGTCCGAGCTCGGCCGCCACGCGCGCCACGCGATCGGGCTCGCCCGGGTCCGGGCCCGCGGCCGGGAGCCCGGTCGCAACGGCGCAGAAGCGGCAGGCGCGGGTACACACGGAGCCGAGCAGCATGAAGGTCACGTGGCCCCTGGCCCAACACTCGGAGCGGTTCGGACAGCGCGCCTCTTCGCAGACGCTGTGCAGGCCCGTGCGCCGGAGCTGGCGTTCGAGCTCCCGCGTCGCTTCCGTCGGACGGCTCGTGCTCACGCAATGCGCGGGCAGGCGGCGCGCCTGGGGCGTCGCCCCATCCGCGCGGATCTGGATTCGCGGAGACTCCACCGGGAACCCCCTCCGAGCGCCAAAAAAGATTGAGAATTCAGAGCTTAGCAAGGGCCGCGAAATCACACCCGCCGGCGCGAGAAGAGCGCGTAGAACGGCAGTCCCGCGGCGAGACAGCCGAGTCCGATCGCGCACTCGAGAGGGCGCCCGACGAGCATCACGCCGGCGATCACCGCCATGGCCAGCGCATACAGCGCCGGGACAAAGGGGTATCCCAGGGCGTGATACGGACGCACGCGTCCAGGCTGGCTGTGGCGCAGGCGGAAGAGCACGAGGACGTCGGCGATCGAGGCCAACACGATCGCGAAGGTGGTGTAATCGAGCACGCTGCGGAACGTCTCGAGGCCCGCGATCAGCCCGGCCGCCACGAGCGCCTGCAACAGAATCGCCCGATGCGGGGTTCCGAAACGCGGGTGGGCGCGATCGATACCGCCCGGAAGCAGCCCATCGAGGCCCATGGCGTAGGCGATGCGCGGACCGACCAGCACCGTCGCGTTCAACGTGCCGAGAATCGAGACCACGACGAAGGCCGCCACCAGCGAACCGGCGACGGGTCCGAACAGCGCCCGCGCCGCCGCTTCCCCGGTGTTGCCCTCGAGACGCAGGGCGTCGATCGGGAGCGCATACAAATACACGCCATTCACGAGCATGTAGAGCAGCGTGCAGATTCCGAGTCCGAGAAAGAGGGATCGCGGCACGTTGCGCTCCGGGCGCTCGATCTCGCTCGCCACGTACACCGACGAATTCCAGCCGAGGTACGAGAACAGGATCGGCGAGAGCGCCAGGCCGAGCGCGGAGAGCGACGTGGTGTCGGCGCCCGCGACGATCGGCAGCAGGTTCGCCGCGTTCCCGTGGCCGAACATCGGGCCCAAACTGGCAAACGCCAGCAACGCGGCGATCTTCGCGTAGCTCGTCAGGTTGTTGACGCTCGCCCCCCAACGCACGCCCAGGTAGTTCACGGCGCTGACGACGAGGGTGACCGCGATCGCGAGCGGAACGTGCGCGTCGGATCCGAGCCCGAGGCTCGGCGCGACCGAGCTGGCAAAGGCCACCGCGAGCGTCGCCACGGTGCCCGTGAAGATCACGAAGAAGGTCAGCCAGCCCACCAGAAAGCCCGCGAGCGGATGGAAGCCCTCGCGCAGGTAGACGTAGTCGCCCCCGGCCCGCGGATACATCGCGCCGAGTTCGGCGTTGGCGAGCGCGCCCGCGAGCGAGAGCAGCCCCCCGAGCAGCCAGGCGCCGAGGAAGACACCGGGGTGCGGCAGCTGGTCGGCGACGACGCCGGGCGTGAGGAAGATCCCCGATCCCACCACCGACGCGACGATCAGCATCGTCGCATCGTTGAGCGAGAGCACCCGCCGCAGGCGGTCCCGGGGATGGGCGTCCGGCGGCGCCTCGGGCATCAGTGGGGCCAGCGCGGTACGCCGTGCGACGCCGGCTTCGCCCGGCGTCGCCTCGTCGCGCGTTCCGCTCGCATCGCGGCGACGCCCTCCCCTAAAGGAAGGGAATCAGCAGCAGCGCGACCACGTTCATGAGCTTGAGCATCGGGTTGATCGCCGGGCCCGCCGTGTCCTTGTAGGGATCCCCGACCGTGTCGCCGGTGATGGCCGCCTTGTGGGCGTCCGAACCCTTGCCGCCGTAGGCGCCGCGCTCGATGAACTTCTTGGCATTGTCCCAGGCGGCGCCCCCCGTCGTCATCGAGAGCGCGACGCATACGCCGGAAACGATCGATCCGATCAGCAGGCCTCCCAGGGCCGCTGCGCCCAAACCCGGCGTGAAGGCCACGAGGATCGGGACCAGCACGGGGATCAGCGCCGGCACCACCATCTCGCGCAGCGCAGCCTGCGTCACGATGTCGACGCAGGTGCGGTAGTCGGGCTTTCCGGTGCCCTCCATGATGCCGGGGATCTCGCGAAACTGGCGGCGCACCTCATCGACGACGCGCCCGCCGGCGACGCTCACCGCGTTCATCGCGAAGGAGGCGAAGATGAAGGGCACCATCGCACCGATGAAGAGCCCCAACAGCACGGGCGTCTCCGAGAGATCGAAACTCACGGTGAGACCGCCGAGTCGCTTCAGATCCTCGATGAAGGTCGCGAAGAGAACCACCGCTGCGAGCCCCGCCGAAGCGATCGCATAGCCCTTCGTCACCGCCTTGGTGGTATTGCCGAAGGCGTCGAGCGGATCCGTCACGTCGCGCACGGCGTCGCCGAGATCCGCCATCTCGGCAATCCCGCCGGCGTTGTCGGTGATCGGACCATACGCGTCGATCGCCACCACGATGCCGGCGAGCGAAAGCATCGTCATGGCGGCGACGCCCACGCCATAGAGCCCTGCTTGCTGGTGCGAAAACAGGATCGCGGCCACGATCACGACGACGGGCACCACGGTCGCCTGCATGCCGACCGCCAGACCGCTGATCACGTTCGTGCCGTGCCCCCCCTCGCTCGCCTTCGCAATCCGCGCGACGAAGCGCGAACCGTCTCCCGTGTAGACGTCCGTGATCCACATCATCATGGCGGTGACGATCGACCCGATCAGCGCACAGATCCAGAGCGCGTCTCCCGAAACGGGGTGACCGGTGGCGTCCTGGATCGGAATCGGCGTCAGGCCATTCAGCAGGAAGACGAGCGCCAGCATCACGACCGTCGCGATCGCGAGCCCGCGATACATCGCACCCATCACCGCCGGCTGCTCACCCTTCGCGGGTTCAGCGATGCGAACGAAGGGCAACGCCACCAGCGATCCGACGATGCCGGCGGCGCCGATTGCGAGCGGATACAGGAACATCGCGACTTCGCCCGGAAAGATGATGTGCGCCAACAGCATCGCAGCCGCCGCCGTCACGCCATAGGTTTCGAAGAGATCCGCCGCCATGCCCGCGCAGTCGCCGACGTTGTCGCCGACGTTGTCCGCGATCACGGCCGGGTTGCGCGGATCGTCCTCGGGAATGTTGGCCTCCACCTTGCCGACCAGGTCGGCGCCGACGTCGGCGCCCTTCGTGAAGATGCCGCCGCCCAGACGCGCAAACACGGAGATCAGCGAGCCGCCGAACGCCAACCCGATCAACGCATCGGGCTGCTTGTAGCCATGCGCCTGCATCACGAGGACGATGCCGGCGAGTGAGAGCAGACCCAGACCGACCACCATCAAGCCCGTCACGGCGCCGCCCTTGAAGGCGAGATCGAAGGCCGGGCTGAAGCCGCTGCTCGCAGCGTGCGCGACGCGCACGTTGGCCCGCACGGAGACGTTCATCCCGATGAACCCCGCGAGCGCGCTCGCCAGCGCACCGACCACGAACCCGGCCGCATACCACCAGTTGAGGAAGAAGCCGATCAGCAACAGGATCGGGAGACCGACCGCGGTGACCGTCCGATACTGCCGCGAGAGAAAGGCCTCGGCGCCGGAACGGATCGCGGCCGCGATCTCATTGGCACGCGGCGTCGAGTCGGGTGCCGAGAGCACCCGGCGATAGAGCACGAAACCCGCGATGAGCGCGAGCCCTGCGGCGATGAGGGCGGCGTGAACAACGGGCATTGGGTTCTCCAGGGGCCGGCGATCGCGCGCGGCGCGACGCTCATAGGGGCGGAAACCGGCGCAAGCCGGGCTCCTGATCCGAGGCAGAGTGCAGAACCCGGCCCAGGACGGGCCGAAAACTAGACGCCCGGCTTCGGATCGTCCAGTGTCGCGGGGCGCCGGATGGGCGGCGCCGCCACGCGGGGCAGCCAGCGCGAGGCACCCGCCTCCGCCAGGTCTCGCCCCACCGAGGGCTCCTGCGTTCGCAGTTCGCTCGCAACACCCGAGCTACGCGCCTGGCAAGCCGCTGGGGACCGCGTCACCCGAGGCTGGGGCTTTGCAGTAGGGTTCGGGTCGGGAGGAGGGCCGCGCATGAACGGAGCCGAGTCTTTGGTACGGACGGCGCGTGCCGCGGGCATCGAGCTTTGCCTCGCGAACCCGGGCACGACCGAGCTGCCGCTCGTCGCTGCTCTCGACCACGAGCCGGGGATCCGTGCGGTTCTCGGGCTCTTCGAGGGGGTCTGCACGGGGGCTGCCGATGGCTATGCGCGCATGACGGGCCGCCCCGCGCTCACGCTCCTGCACCTCGGGCCGGGCTTCGCCAACGGCATCGCGAACCTCCACAATGCGCGCCGCGCCCGCTCGCCGGTCGTCAATCTGATCGGCGATCACGCAACCTGGCATCTCCCCCACGACGCACCCCTCACCTCGGACATCGTCTCGCTCGCAAACCCGGTCTCCGCCTGGGTCCGCACCAGCCGCTCCGCCGCAACGCTCGCCGCCGACTTCGCCGAGGCGGTCGCAGCGGCCTCGCGTCCACCGGGGCAGGTCGCGACGCTGATCGTGCCATCGGACTGCCAATGGGATCCCGCCGAGCGACCCGCGCGCCCCCAGTCGCCTGCAAGGCATGCCTCGCCCGACACCGCACGCATCGAAAGCGTGGCTCGCCGTCTGCGCGAGAGCCGCAGCCCCGCGTTGTTGTTGGGGCTGGCTGCGCTGCGCGAGCCGGGCCTGCATGCGGCGGCCCGCGTCGCGGCGGCAACGGGCGCAGCGCTGCTTTGCGATGTGTTTCCGGCGCACGTCGATCGCGGTGTCGGCCGGCCCCGCGTGGAGAAGCTCCCCTACTTCCCCGAACAAGCCCAGGAACGGCTCTCGGGCTGCGACACGCTCGTACTCGCTGGCGCACGTTCGCCGGTCGCGTTCTTCGGCTACCAGGGTGTCGCGAGCCGCCTGGCACCGGAAGGCGTCGAATCACTGCTCGCGACCCCCGACGAGGACGCCGCGGGCGCTCTCGCCGATCTCGCCGACGCGCTCGGCGCGCGCGCTCGCCTCCCGGCCGCGACGCAAGCGCCGCTCCCGGCAGCGGCGACCGGCGCGCTCACGCCCGCTTCGCTCGGCGCCGTGCTCGCGCGCTTGCAGCCCGAAGGAGCCATCGTGATCGACGAAGGAGCCACGAGCGGGCTGGCCTATTTCGGCGCCGCCGAGGGTGCGCCGCCCCATTCGTATCTGGCCCTCACCGGCGGAGCCATCGGCCAGGGCCTGCCTTGCGCGACGGGAGCCGCCCTCGCCTGCCCCGGGCGCAAGGTGATCGCGCTGCAGGCCGACGGCAGCGGCCTCTACACGTTGCAGGCGCTCTGGACGCAGGCGCGCGAGCAGCTCGACGTGGTGACACTCATCTGCGCCAACCGCAGCTACCGCATCCTCCAGATCGAGCTCGCGCGCGCCGGAATCGCCGAGCCCGGCGCAAAAGCGCGAGCGCTCACCGACCTCTCGCACCCCGAACTCGACTGGACGGCGCTCGCGCGCGGCTTTGGCGTTCCCGCCACGCGGGTCCAGACCGCGGAGCAACTCGAGCAGGCGCTCGCCTCCGCGCTCGCCGCAGCCGGCCCCTGCCTGATCGAAGCCATGCTCTAGTACGCGGTGCTGCGCCGTGAAGCGCTTCGAACCTCAGCGGTCGCCGCGCACGCGCACC
The DNA here is from genome assembly GCA_031405455.1 of Deltaproteobacteria bacterium. GTDB lineage: Bacteria > Myxococcota_A > UBA9160 > UBA9160 > SMWR01 > DATBRV01. The sequence continues at coordinate 9,882 of JANNIY010000189.1, forward strand.
ACCCGCCCGAGCTGAACGCGATCGAGGGGCTGCGTCGAGAAGGCGAACGGCAGATAGCCCGCGTGATGGCTGTAGAAGCCAGCCCCCGCGTCGGCATTGGTCGATCGCAATGGCAACCACGTCTCGAAGTTCCAGGACCACGTCTGCTCGAGCGCAAAGCGTTGCATGTTGTGCGAGACGTCGAGCTGCGAAATGTTGCGACCGGTCGCCACCCAGTCTCCCACGACGAGGTCCGAACGTCCGTACATCGGCGGCAGCACCGATTGAAAACCCTCGCGCTCGAGATAGTGCTGAAGACCCCAGTGACCGACGAACCAGCGCCCGCCCGTTTGCGCGCCGATCTCGCCCGCGATCCGGCGCGCCGCCGTGCGATAGACGCCCGCCTGCTCCGCGTCCGCGAACGCGAGCAGCCAGCCGAGCGGCAGCGTGAGCGCGAGCCACACGAAGACGGCACGCCGCGAGGGACGCAGATCGGCATCGCGAAAGAGCAGCAACAACACGGGCGGCGCCGCCAGCAGCGCATCGGCGGCATTCACGTGCCAGTTGAGAAAGCACGAGAACACCAGCAGGCCTGCGAGCCAGAGCAGCAAGAAGCGATCCTGTGCCGAGCCGGCCAAACGCGCAGGCACGAAGCAACGCGACCACAACCAGAAGCCGCCCGCAAAGCCGAAGGCGCCGAGCACGGCGGCGTCGACGGCGAGCGGCGAGCGGCGAGACGGCTCGCCGACGGGAAGCACGAAGGCGACCACGGCCGTTCCGAGCATCAGGCCCAGCAAGGCTCGCCCGGCGCCGTGCTCACCGCGCGCGAAACAACCCGCCGCGCGCAGCACCGGAAAGACGAGCGCCGCGCCATAGTAGATCGGCAGCGAGGCGAGCTGATTCCAGAACTCCCTCGGCTCGAGGCTGCGGTGCAGGATGACGTCGGTCGAGCCGAGGAAGTGCACGAATCCATAACGCCAGTAGGTGTACGCTCCCCAGGCCGCCCAGACGATCAGCGGCGGCGCGAGCACGCACAGCAGCCCGCGCGCGCGCCGCGAATACAAGAGCAGGACTCCCGCGGCGAGCAGCGGCGCCGTCGCGAAACCCACGTACTTGGCGAGCCCCGCTGCCGCGGCCGCCGCCCCCGCCGCCAGCGGCCAGGCCCCGCCTTCGTGCTCGGCCCCTCGCACGAGCGCGTAGATCGCGAGCAGCCAGAAGGCGAGCAGGAACACGTCGAGCATCAATGTCGACGCGAGCACGCCGAACGCGGGTGTGGCTACGAGCAGCAGTGCGGGCTCGAGGCCGCGGCCCGCGAGCCTGCGCGCGATCCCGAGGAAGGCGAGCGCAGCGATCACGGCAAACGGCAGCAACGCCGCGTGCATCACGGTTTCGCGTTCGCCGAAGAGCGAAATCCATGGCGCCAGCCAGTACGAGAGCAGCGGCGGATTGCGATTGAACACGGCCGCCTGCGGTGAAGTCGGATCCCAGATCATCTGGAAGCCGAACGGATCCGCCGGAGCGGCGAGGATCTGGCGCGCGACGGCGACGAAGACGGGCGCGTCGATCGAGACCGCCGCGTCCAGCAGGAACAACAACGGCGCCGCCACCAGCGCCGCGACGAGCAGCGCCTCGCGGCGATCGGGTGCGATGGCGCTCATCCCGGAGCGACCGCGGCGCCGGCGCGCGCCGATCCTGACAACCGCTCGCAGGCCTCGCGAAAGAACGCCGGCAGCGTCGGCACGAGCGCGCCGCCCTCGAGACGAAGCAGCCAGCGCCGCCCCACGCCCCACTCGAGCACCTCGCCCGTTCCCACACCGTAGGGATAGCCGCGTGGAGGCCGGCAGGCAGCCTGCGCCGCCGCGGCGAACGCGGGCGCCGCCTCCGGGCTGCGCTCGCGTTCGAGCACACGCGCCAGATTGAGTTGCGCGACGAACATTTCGGGCGCGAGCGCGAGCGCCCCCTTCAGATCGATCACCGCGGCATCGGGATTCCCGAGCGCGGCGGACAACGCCCCCCGGTTCGCGAGCAGTTCGGGCAGGGTCGTGTGCGCGAGCGCTTCGGCGAGCAGCGACTGTGCGCCCGTGAGATCGCCATCGAGAGCCGTCGCCACCGCCAGCTGTGCGTGGCGATAGGGATCGAAGCGTCCCTTCTCGAGCTCGAGCACGACGGCGCGTGCGTAGAGCACGTGGGCGCGATCGAAGCGAGCGTCCGCGAGCTCGACGGCAGCGAGATTGTCGAGCCACGGCACGGGGTACGCCGCGCCGGCGATCAAGCGCTCATACACGCGGCGCGCGGCCTCGTACTCTCCGAAGTAGAACCTCACCGCGCCCGTGGCGGGTGCATCGGCGCGCCGCGGAAGCACGAGGCCATCGGCTGCGACGAGCGAGGCCGCGAGCGCGATACCCGCCAGGACGACGCAAATCACCGCGCAGGCGACACGTCGTCCCCGCTCGAGCCATTCCTCGCAAGCCCGCGCGAGGAACAGCGAAAACGGCAACGACAGCGGGAGCAGGTAGCTCGCCTTCAGCGCGGACCAGATCGGAACCTGCCAGGCAAACAGCGCAAAGGACGCGAGCGTGGCCGCGCACAACAGCAGCGGCGCCGGCCACAGCGCGCGACGCCGGCCGCGCGCCACGTCGCGAAGCGCGAGCCAGGCGCCGACGAGCGCGAGCAGGCTCGGGATCAAACCGAGCAGCGCGAGCAGGCTCGTCGAGCGCCGCGCACCCGTCTCGGCCTCGAGCGCGCGGGCGACATCGGACTCGCGGTAGAGATCGGCCCAGGTGTTGACGTACGCGCTACCCCACACCGATCGGTACATGTGGGGCGCGAGCGGGTTCGGATCACTGAAGACGCGCGCAGAAAGCGTCGTAAAATCGCGTAGGCGGCGCACGCCCGGCGGCTGCCCGCGCTCGACTTCGGCGACGAGCGGGTAGCCGCGCGACAGCTCGAAGGGCGTTCCGAACGTCGCGAGATTGCGCGCGTAATACGGCGCCGCGAGCAGCAGCGCGACCGCCCCGATCAACGCGCCGCGCAGACCGGCTCGCCGCAACGCCGCTCGCCGAGCGGGCTCGAGCAGCGCTCCAACGCCGAGCGCGGCGAGCAGCGCAACCGCAGTCACGAGCCCGCTGAATTTCGTGAGCAGCCCCAGGCCCAGCAGCACGCCCGTCAAGCCATCCACTGCGAGCGAGCGTCGCGCGGAGAGCTCGTTCGCGACGAAGCTCGTGAGCGCCGCGGCACCGAGGAGTGTCGCCGTCAGCTCGTTGCCTGGCATCGGGCTCATGTAGTAGTGCACTGGCAGGCAGGCCACCGCCGCGAAGGCGAGCAAGCCGAGCCCCGGGCGCGTCGGAAAGGCGCTGCGCGCGAGCCAGGCCGCGCATCCCGCCGTCAGCAGACTCGCGAGACTGCCCCATAGCATCAGCCCCCGCATCAGCCACTCGCCGCTGCGCACCTGCGCGAGCAGCCAGCCGATCAGGTAGTGAAGAGGCGGATGGAAATAGGACCAGCCCTGGTCCGCCCAGGGCAGCGCGCGATAGAGATCGAGATAGAGCACGTAGGCCACGTGCCCCCAGGCGTCGTAGCCCCACATCAACGGGCCTGCGAGCGCATTCCAGAGCCGCACGCCTCCGGCGACCGCGAGCACCGCGATCCAGCCGGCGAGGAGCGATCTCTGCCCCGTCAAAGTCCCTCCGCGCGGCCGCGCGGCCGCGCGGCCTATGTACCGCGCACGGCTGCGCGGCGCTTGCCTTGGGCCCTCTGGCTGGCAGCGTCGCGTGGCGCGCGCATGTCCCCCGCCGCGCTCCCGACCTATTCTCCGAACGCATGACGCGGCGCTGGATCACGATCGGGGCGGCTTCGGGCGCAGCTTTGCTCGCTGCAGGCATGGGGGCGTGGATCAATTCACGCTTCAACGCCCCCGTACACGCGGCCTCCGCCCCCGGGGCGGACGGCTCCCTCGAAACGCGCGTGGCCTCGCTGCAGGTGCAGCTCGCGGCCGAGCGCGACGCGCGGCTCGGACTGGCGGCCGAGGTCGAAATGTTGCGTCAGCTGGTTGCGGAGTTCGGCGCCGGAACCCACTTCGATACGCCGGCGGCCGATACCGTCGCCCGCGACGAAGCGGAAGCGAACCCGACAGCGTTGGATCCGCAGGACGAGTCGAAGAACGCCGCAAAGCCATGGTTCGACTCGCAAGCGCTGCTCACGCACGGTGTCTCGGCACCCGACGCCGCGCGTCTCGAGGCCTTGTTCGAAGAAAGCGAACTCCAGCTGCTGTATCTGCGCGACCAGGCCATGCGCGAGGGCTGGGCGGACACGCCGCGCCACATGCAGGCGCTCTACGAGCAGCGCTCGAACCTGCGCGAAACGGCCGGCGACGAAAACTTCGATTGGCTCCTATACGCCACGGGGCGAACCAACCGGGTCGCCGCGCGCAGCGTGCTTGCCACCGGCCCGGCCGCTCGGGCCGGCTTGCGTTCGGGGGATCTGATCCTGCGCTACGACGGCCGGACCCTCTTCCGGGGAAGCGAATTGCAGCGTCTCACGAGCCAGGGTGAAGCCGGGCGCCTCGTCCCCATGGATGTTCTCTCCAAGGGAGGACAGGTGCGAAGCCTGACGGTTCCGAGCGGGCCGCTCGGCATCCAGCTGGTCGACGTACGCCATCCCCCGTCCTCGAGCCGCTGAGGAGCGCAGCGGGTGAAGCGTCTCACCGCGACCACCGCCGGTCTCGCGCTCGTCGCAGTCGCTATCCGCATCCACAACGCGCTGCGCTATCCGGCCGACTGGGGCTTCGACGCAACCTTCAACTGGCGATACATCTACCGCCTCACCCAGGATTGGACGCTGCCGTCGCTGCAGGCGGGTTGGTCGACCTCCGATCCTCCGCTCTTCTACTACGTGTCCGCGCTCGCCATGCGCGGCCTCGCGGCTCTGGGTGCACGGGACGCTGCGCTGTTCGTGATTCCCCTGCTCTCGACCCTCGCGGGGCTGGGCATCGTCGCGCTGGCCGTGGCGCTCGCGCGGCGCGCAGCTCCGGCGGATCCGCTGCGCAGCGCGCTCGCCGGCCTGCTGCTGCTCTATCTGCCCGCACACCTCCACATGAGCGCGATGGTGAACGAAGGCATGCTGCTCGCGCTGCTGACCTCGGCGGCAGTTTATGGCCTCGCCGTGCGGGCCGACTCGGCGCAGCGGCAGCCTCTCGCGGCGGCCGCCGGGGTGGGCGTCTCGGCGGGCCTCGCCTTGCTCACCAAACTGAGCGGAGTGCTCGCGATCCTGACCGGTGTCGCGACCTACGCCCTCGATGGCTGGCGCGGCCGCGAGCGCTCGCTCGCCGCGGCGCGCATCGCCGTTCTCGTGCTCGTCTCGCTCGCGATCGGCGGGTGGTTCCACGTGCGCGTGTTGCTGGAATCCGGCTCGTTCGCGCCGTTCGCCCTGTCTCCCCACAAGGGCATGCTCGCGCTGCCGCCAGGCGAGCGCGGCCTGGCCGATTTCCTGCGCGTACCACTCGCCACGTTCAGCGATCCGCAACTCCTGAATCCAGATCTGCTGCACTCGGTCTGGGGCAGCACCTTCGTCACGGTCTGGTTCGATGGCCACCGTTTCTTCCTGCCCCAGCAAAGCGAGGGCGCGAGCCAGCTGGGCACGCTGACCCTCGTTCTCGCGCTGTTGCCGACGGCGGCATTCGCAGTGGGGCTCGCGCGCGGGAGTCGCCGCTGGCTGCACGGCGCCAACCCGCTCGATCTGCCGCTCCTGCTTCTCAGCGCGGGGACGCTCGCGAGCTATGCGGCCTTCTGCTGGCAAAACCCATTCTTCTCGGTGGTGAAGGGAACCTCGCTGCTCGGGCTGTCATTGCCATTCTCCTTCTACGCGAGCGAGACGCTCGCGCGCTGGCTGCGCGGACGCTTCGGGCGCTGGATCGGATTCGCGCTGGTCGCACTCGCGGTCTGCGTCGCGCTCTCCTGTACCTTCGGCCTGATGTTCACGAAGACGGAAGTTTCGGGCCTCCCGTGGCCGCCGGCGGAGGGGCGATGAGCCCGGCTCCGACGGGCTCGAGCCGGTTGCGCGTATGGATGCAACGCGGCCTGCCCGTGGTCGTGAGCCTCGGCGCCCTCGCCTGGCTGCTCTCGACCTTCGATCTGCGCTCCCTGCTGGCGGTCCTCGACGCCCGCGTCGCCCGCATCATGCTGCCCGCGCTCGTGCTCTACGGCGCAGCCACGCTCGTGCTCGAAGCGCTTTCGATCCGCCGCCTGCTGGCAGCGCCGCCCGTCTCCTTCACGATCTGGATGGCGGCGCGGATCAAGTGCGCGAGCTACCTGCTCGCGGTGATCAACTACACGCTCGGCGGGGCCGGGCTCGCGGTGCTGTTGCGTCAACGCACGGGCCTCTCCCTCGGCGAGTCGGCCGGTGTGGTGCTGCTGATCGCGCTCGCGGACCTGGTGATCACGCTGACGTTCGGAACGCTCGGCATCCTCTTCGCCCAGGCCGGGATATCCACGTTGCTCGTCAGCTTGTTCGCCATGAGCGCCGCGGGCATCGTCTTCGCCGTCGCGATCCTGCGAACTTCGGGAACCCTCGGGCCGGTCGATCGCATCCGTTCGCTCGCGGTGTTCACCACGCTGCGCCATACCCCGCTCTCGCGGTTGCTCGAGCTGGTCGCGTTGCGGTGCCTCTTCTCGGTGTGCTTCATCTCGATCGCCGGCGCCGCCTTCTACGCCTTCGGTGTCGAGATCGGCATCACGACCCTCGTCGCAGGCATGATGGCGCTCGCCATCATCGGCGCACTTCCGATCGCGGTTTCGGGTCTGGGAACGGGGCAGGTCGCCGCCGTCTACCTGTTTCGCGATCTGGCGCCGGCCGAAACCATCCTGGCGATGAGTCTCGTGCTGTCCTTCGGCCTGATCTCGTTGCGGGCACTGATGGGTGTGGTATTCGCACGCGAGTTCGTGCGCAGCGCGCTGAGCGCGACGCGAGAGGCGGCTTGAATTGGACGACGTGACCTTCACCGGAGAGCGGTTGCATGCCGGAAACCGCCTGTTCTCGGTCGATCTCGCCCGTCACGAGGCGGCCTACGAAATTGCGCGGGCGCGGCTCCCGAGCGGCCGCGTGCTCGATCTCGGCTGCGGCTCCGGCTACGGCAGCGCCGCGCTCGCCCGCTCACACGCCGCCGTGGTGGGCCTCGATCGCATCCCGCCCGATGCCACGAGCCGCGAGAGCCGCGCGCGCTTCGTACGAGCGCGCCTGGAAGGCGTTCCCCTCGCACGACGCAGCTTCGCGCTGATCGTGAGCTTTCAGGTGATCGAGCACCTCGCAGACCCGACCCTCTACATCGACGCGATCGCCGACCTGCTCGAACCCGCAGGCGCGGCGCTGATCACGACCCCAAACATTGCGATGTCGGACGGCGTCAACCCGTTTCACGTTCACGAGTACGCGGCGCCGGAGCTCACGGCGTGCCTGCGCCGCCGCTTTCGCAGCGTCGAGATGCACGGCATCGGCGCGAGTGAACCGATCCACCGCCATCTCGAGCAACGCTCGCAGCGCATCCGCCGCATCATGCGGCTCGATCCGCTGCGCCTGCGCGAGCGGCTGCCGCGCGGCCTCGTCGAGTGGCTCTTTGCCCGCTTCGCCCTGCTCGTGCGCCGCCAGACACAGGCGAGCGACGGCACCCCCGAAGCCACCTGGCGGGATTTCCCGGTCGGCCCGGCGGATGCGCGTTGTCTCGACCTGCTCGCCGTGTGCCGCGATCCGATCTAGTTCGTGGACTCGTTCGTCGGCTTCGCTCGGCTGCGCCCCGCTGCGCGCTCCGCCGGCTCCGGCATCTCGCTCCACTCCTCCGAGCACAGGCGGCGCAGATCCTCGTCGCACACTTCGCGGCGTTGGTCGGCAAGGCGCTGAAAGCGCTCGAAGGCGAGCGAAAAGGCGTCGCCCGGCAGATCGATGGCGAGCGCACGCACGCGCGCGGCGAAGCCCGCGCGGCCCGAGAGCTTCCCCAGCACGATCTGCGTTCCCGTCGCGTGACCGATCGATTTCGGATCGAGCACCTCGTAGGTCTCCCGACACTTGATCACGCCGTCCTGGTGGATGCCCGACGCGTGCCGGAAGGCATTGCGGCCGACGATCGCCTTGTTCGCTGGCACGGCGATCCCGCTGCGCTCCTCGACCAGCCGCGACAGATCGCAGATCCCGGTGGTATCGACATTGGTGTGCACGCCCAGGGTCTCGCCGTGCACGACCATCGCCATCACCACCTCTTCGAAGGAGGCGTTGCCGGCCCGCTCCCCGATGCCATTCACGGCGAGCTCGACCTGACGCACACCGGCGCCCACCGCCGCGAGACAATTGGCGGTCGCGAGCCCCAGATCGTCCTGCCCGTGAAACGACAGCACGGCCTCGGCGAGTTGGGGCGCGCGCTCGCGCAGCCCGCACACCAGCGCGGCCAGACGCTCCGGCAGGATGAAGCCAACCGTGTCCGGGAGGTTGATCGTGGTGGCGCCCGCGTCGAGCGCCACCTGCACGATCTCGGCGAGGAAGTGGGGATCGGAGCGCGTCGCATCCATCGGACTGAACTCGACGTCGTCCGTGTAACGGCGCGCGCGCACGATCGCCGCACGCGCCATCTGGAGCACGTCCTCGCGGCTCTTGCGCAGCTGTTGTGCGAGCTGGACGTCGCTGCTGTTCACGAACACGTGGATGCGCGGTCGCCGCGCTGCGCGCAGCGCGTGCCCGGCCGCGTCGACGTCGCCGCTGACCGCGCGGGCCAGCGCGCAGACACTGGAGCCGTCCACCTGGCGCGCGACGGCGGCAACCGCGTCGAGCTCCCCCGCCGAAGCCGCGGGAAAGCCGGCCTCGATCACGTCGACCCGCATCGCGGCGAGGCGCTCGGCGATCTCGAGCTTGTCGCGACGGCTGAAGCAGACGCCTGCGGCCTGCTCCCCGTCGCGCAGGGTGGTATCGAAGACGAAGACACGTTCGCTCATGGCTCGCTCCTGGGGCCGGGCGGCGGCTGGAGCGGGCAGCGCTTCGGGATCTCGCGCAGGTCCAAAAACACGAAACCCCCTCCAGCCGGTCCGGCGGGAGAGGGTTGTTTTTGCGCTCTGACGATCCGCTAGCGGACGCGCGCCCCCTCTCCCGCCTCTCGAAGGAGGAGGCCGGTGAGCGGGTTGGCGAATCCGTTGCGCACGATCGACATGCGTCATGGTGTAGGCCAGTCGGGGCAACCGGTCAACCCAGGCTTCCGATTTTTGGTTGCACGGGCGCGCAACGTGTTATAAGGGGCGCGCGAAGGGGATCCGCCGACCGGCGGCTCCCCTTCTTTTTTTTTGGCCTGGTTCCTTTCCGTCGGATTTGGTTCGAGGCCCAAACGGTCTGGCGAGGAGGCCATCGGTGACGACGCAGCCCTGGAGCCTTCACTGCATCGCCGCGCTCGGCGCGCTGGTCTGTATCGACGCGGTCTCGGCTGCGGCCGACACCGGGCAGCTCATCTACTCGACGGAAGGCAATCGGCTGCGCCGCTACGACCTCGACACGATCGGCAGCGGCGCACTCGCCGAAGACATCCTGGTCGAACGCGCGAGCGGCAGCGAGCAGGGCGGCGGCGAGGGGGTCGCCGGCGTGAAGCGCGACATCAACGGTGAGATCTGTGCGTTCCCCGACGGCAGCGGACGCTTCGTGGCCGGCGAAGACACCAACCAATCGCATCCGAAGGAAGGCGTCGGCGTGTTCGCCGCCGATGGAACGCAGATCGGAAAGCTGACCGCGACCTACAACACCGCGCAGGCGGAATATTTTGGCTGCGCGTTCGATGCGAACGGCCGCTTGTTCACCAGCGACGTCGGCACGCAGGGCTTTTCCTCGCCCAACGGACAGCTCGTGATGTGGTTTCCGCCGTACGACCGTTTCCCCGGTCTGCCGGGCGCCTATCCGAATACCGATGCGATCAGCAACAACTTCTGTGTGCTCGCGTCCGACATCGGCACGGCCGGCGCCGTGGCGGTCGATTCCCAGGGCCGCGTGTACGTCGCTGGCGCCAGCAGCCTCAAGATCTTTCGCTTCTCGCCGCCCTTCCCGACCGGGCTCGGGCCCGGCGAGGGTTGCACCCTCAGCGACGCCAACGGCTCGCCGCGCGCAAACGCTGTGACCCGCGAGACCTTCGCCACGAATCCCTTCGGCACGCTCTTCACGTTCTCGGGCCTCGCGTTCGCACCCAACGGCAACCTCTACGCCGCCAGCGTGGCAACGGGCGAGATCGCCGAGATCGGCATGAACGGGCAGTTCGTGCGCATGGTCCTCGATCCCCCTGGCAGCTTTCCGCCGCCCTACCCGATTCCGACGGGTACGCCGCAGGGGCTCGCCGTCGACGCAGACGGCAGCATCTATTACGCCGATATCAATCTGGTCGGCGTCTTCCCCACGACGCTCGGTCCCGGCCCGAACGGCTCCGTGCGGCGCATCCGCTTCGACAGCAACGGCGATCCCCTAGCGCCGGAGTTGGTCCGCCAGGGGCTCGCGTTCCCCGACGGCGTTTCGATCTTTCCGGGCAATCTCGAGAAGACCCAGTGGCGCACCTATGCCGGCTCGCCCGCTCGCACGTTCTTCAATCCGAACGAGACGATCCTGAAGCCGTCGAACCTGAACCGCCTGCGCGAGCGCTGGCGCTTCCAGACCGGCGCGATCGTCACCGGCTCACCCAGCGTGGCGGCCGTGTTCGTGCCCGGCGAGGGCGTCATTCAGGTCGTCTACTTCCAGGCCTGGGACCGCAACGTCTACGCCGTGCGGCTCTCGGATGGCAGCGAGCTCTGGCGTTTCACCACGGACGATCACCCCGGCGCCTCGTTTCCCCAGAGCGGTTCGCTCGACGTGACGCGGATCGGCAACCGCGACAACGTCTTCGTCGGATCGGGGGAGATCGTCTACGCGCTCGACGCAGTGACGGGCGCCGAACTCTGGCGCTTCGCGGCGGGCACTGGCTGCGTCGACGCGCAAGCCAACCCGCCGGGTCGCTGCTCGCACACGGACGAACGCAACCAGGTCGAATCGTCGCCGATCGTGGTGGGCGGCGACACCCTCGTCTTCGGGATGGACGTCGACGACTCGATTCTCGGCAAGGGCGGCTTCTACGGCGTCGACGCGCTGAGCGGCAGCCTGCGCTGGTACTTCGACGTCACGACCGGCGCGACCTGCACGCCCGACCCGAGCGACAACGTGCGCAAGTTCGATGGCTACCACGGCGAAGCGGAGCTCGGCCTGCCGGCCGGCTTTTTCGCGTCGCGCGCGGGCTGCGATTTCGACCGTACGCCCAACAACTGCGGCAACGTCTGGTCGTCCGCCGCAGTCGACGAGGGCCGCGGTCTGCTCTACATCGGCACCAGCAACTGCGACACCGCGACGAGTCAACCCTCGCCGCTGCCGCTGCCGCCGATGCCGCCCTTCGATGAGGCGATCGTCGCGCTCGACTTCGACGGTTTCCCCGCCTGGCGCTGGCGACCGCGCGAGATCGACAACCTCGACCTCGCCTTCGGCGCCGCGCCGAACCTGTTCTCGATCGAGCGCAGTGGCGAGCCCGTCGAGGTCGTCGGCATCGGCGGCAAGGACGGTAGCTATTACGTGCTCGATCGCGACGGCGTGAACGAGAGCAACGGCGTCGCGTGGGACGATTTCGCGCCGGGCGGCGCCAGCCCACCGGACTTCCCGTACTGGACGCGCAACGTCGTCCCGGGCGGCGACATCGGCGGCATCATCGCAACCGCCAGCGTCGACGAGGCCCGGCGCCGCGTCTACTTCAGCACCGCGCCCGGCACCGCCGCGCAGAACAGCCCGCCGTTCGGGGCCACCAGCCAGCCGCAGCGCCCGACGGTGCACGCGCTCGACATGGATTCGGGCGCAATCGTCTGGCAGAACGACGAACAGACGAGCGCGGACGCGAGCTTCGCCCCGACCAGCGGCATTTCCGGCGCGATCTTCATCGGGAGCGTGCTGCCCAGCATCTCGCGCGTCTATCGGACCGATGACGACAGCGGCGCACCGCTGCTCACCTACCCCATCGCGGGCGGCGTCGCGGTCGCCTCGGGCGCCGTCGTGATCGACGGCACCGTGATGTTCGGGATCGGCGTCGGACAGCGCGCTTCGGACCGCTCGGCCTTCCAGGACATCGTCTCGCGTCTGCCGAATCCGTTGATCGCGCTGTGCGTCCCCGGCGAGCCCGGCTGCACGGTTCCGGCCTGCGACGACGCGCTCGACAACGACGGCGATGGCTCGACCGATCATCCGGCCGATGCGGGCTGTCTGTTCCTGCGCGCCCGCTCCGAGGTGCGCGGCGATCTCGACTTCGACAACGACGTCGACGACGCCGACCAGCAGGCCTTCTTCCGAACGATGGGCAAGCTGCGCGGCGCGAAGGGCTTCCGCGACGAGGCGGACTTCGACCGCGATGGCACCATCACGTTCGTCGATTACCAGGCCTGGCTCGCGGCCCGGCGCGCGTACGTCCCGCCGGCGACGGCGTGCGGCCTGCTGGGAATCGAGCCCCTGCTCGCGCTCGCGCTGCTGCACGCTGCGCGGCGCATGCGCGAACCCCGCCGCCCCCAACCCGAAGCGAACTGACCAGGAGCTCCAGCATGCTGCGTTCGACCTCGAAATTGGCTGTCTCGCTGCTGCTTGCGATGGGATTCGCCGCACCGGCCTCGGCGCTCGTGATCGCGTATACGAGCCCGCAGAGTTCGATCCAGACGCAGGGTTCGAACTTCCAGGTCGCCGTCTACGCCGATTTCAGCGTGCCTCAGGGCGCGACGGGAATGCTGGGCTTCGGCCTGGATCTCGCCTACGACACCAGCCTGATCACGCTCGTCGCGCCGCCCCAGTTGGGGCCCGGCTTCACGGGCTTCACGGGACCGGACGGCGACGCCCTCGGCGGCATCGCCGCGAGCGCGCTGCCGGGGGGCACGCTGCTGCTCGCGACGCTCAGCTTCCAGGCGAATGCTCCAGGAACGAGCAGCCTCGTGCTGGGCGTCACGGCCGGCGATCTCACGGAAGGTTTCGCGCTCGACCCGACGGGCTTCGATACCGTCCAGTTCGTGAGCAACCAGGTGACGGTGGTACCCGAGCCCTCGAGCCTGTCTCTACTCGGCGTAGCGCTCGTCGGATTGGCTCTCGCCAGGCGGCGCTGATCCGCGCTTCGGAACTCGCGCGCCGCGCGGGCGCGCGGCAACCGCAATCCCCAACGACTCAGCCCACGTCTGCGAGCGCGAGCTTCTCGCCCCAGCGAGCGGCAACGGCGCGTAGGAGTTCCGGCGCGCGGCGCAGCCCAGGATCGCGCCGCACCGTCTCGAGGGCGGCCTCGCGCGCCTGCGCCACGCGCTTCACGTCGCGTGCCAGATCCGCGATGCGCAAATCCGGGAGATAGCCGTGCTGGCGGGTGCCGAGGAACTCCCCCGGGCCCCGCAGCTTCAGATCGGCCTCCGCGATGGCGAAGCCATCGTTCGTCTCGAGCAGGGCGGCGAGCCGCGCCTCGCTGCTCGCGCCGCCGCCGCGGGAGACCAGCGCGCAGCTGCCGGGACGCTCGCCGCGGCCGACCCGCCCGCGCAACTGGTGGAGCTGCGCAAGACCGAAGCGCTCGGCGTGCTCGATCACCATCAGCGTCGCGTTCGCGACGTCGACGCCGACCTCGATCACGGTCGTCGCGACCAGCACCTGCGTCTCGCCGCGTTCGAAGCGAGCCATCGCACCGGCGCGCGCCGCGGCGTCGAGGCGACCGTGCACGAGATCGACGCGCGCGTGCGGAAAGGCGCGCGTCAGCTTCTCCGCGGATTCGCTCGCGGCGCGCAGATCGACCTTCTCCGATTCTTCGACCAGGGGATACACGACGAAGACCTGCTCGCCGCGAGCGACCGTTTCGTGCACGAGCTCACTCACGCGCGCTCCCTGGCCCTCGCGGAAGAGCAGCGTCTTCACCGGCTTTCGCCCCGGCGGCAGTTCATCGAGGATCGAGAGATCGAGATCGCCATAGAGCGTCAACGCGAGCGTGCGCGGAATCGGCGTCGCCGTCATCACCAGCGCGTGCGGCGTCAGATCCTTTTCCGCCTTGCGCGCCAGCGCCGCGCGTTGGCGAACGCCGAAGCGGTGCTGTTCGTCGATCACCGCGAGCGCCAGGCGCCGGAAACTCACCGCCTCCTGCACCAGGGCGTGCGTTCCGACCACGAGATCCAGCGCGCCCGCCGCGAGCTGCGCACGTACCTGCTCGGCGGTCGCGCGCGGGACCGAGGCCGTGAGCAGCGCGATGCGCAGCGGCTGGGCCCCCGCGCCGGCCTCGACGAGCCGCCGCAGCGAGCGCTCGTGCTGCTCCGCGAGCAGCTCCGTCGGCGCCATCAACGCCGTCTGGCAGCCGGCCTCCGCGACCGCCACGGCGGCGAGCAGGGCGATCACCGTCTTGCCGCTGCCGACGTCGCCTTCGAGCAGCCGCTGCATCGGGTGCGGCCGCGCGAGATCGGCGCGCACCTCCCCCCAGACCCGGGTTTGCGCTCGCGTCAGCCGAAAGGGCAGGCCCGCGAGGGTCTCGCTCGCGCGGCGGCCATCGCCGCGGATCGCAATCGCCGCGTCGCGCGCCCGGCCTTCGCGCCGCAGCGCCAGGCCGAGCTCGAGCAGGTAGAGCTCTTCGAGCACGAGGCGCGTGTAGGCGGCGGTGGTGCCGGCGCGCAGCGCCTCGAGATCGGCGTCGAGGGCCGGCTGGTGGAGCTCGCGCAATGCCTGCGCGGGCTCGGGCAACGCCAGCTCGCGAACCAGGGACGCCGGCAGATGTCCCGCCACGAGATCGACGTAATGCTCGACGGCGTGCTGCACGCCCCGCCGGAGAGCGCGCGGGTGTACACCGTCGGGAGTCGCATAATCCGGCGTGATGCTGCGCAGCGCCTCATTCTCCCCGCGCGCGTCTTCGGGGCTCGCGAGCACCTCGATCTCCGGATGCAGGAGCTGCTTCGAGAAGCGGTAGCGCGTGACGTCGCCCGCGATCAGCAGCCAGGCGTCCTTGCGCACCTGCTTTGCGATCGCGTCGCCGCCGCGAAACCACTTGAGTGTGACCGTGCCGGCCTCGTCGCCGACGACGGCCTCGAAGCTGCGGCCGCCGCGTCCCCGGCTGTAGGCCCGCGGCCGCTGCGTGACGAAATCGCAGACGATCACCTTCGCCACGAAGCTCGCGCGCCGGCCGACGTCGAGCTGCGCGATCGAGCTGAGCGAACGTCGATCGTCCCAGCGCGCCGGCAGGTGGAAGAGCAGATCGGTCACGCTCGCGAGCCCGCGCCGGGCGAGCGTCTCGGCGCGCTTCGGACCGATGCCCGGCACGACCGCGGGCGAACGCGCGAGCGCGGCCTCGCTCCAGGCAGGCTCTGCGAAGGGCAAGAGCCGCGCCAGCGCGTGCTCGATCGCCTTCGCGAGCGCTCCGCCCTCGAGCGGGCCAGCGAACACGAGAGCGGTCTTCGCGAGCGCTTCGCGGGCGTCCTTCGGAATCGCGAGATCGCGGGCGCGCTCGGCCGCCGCCGCCACCGCCGACGCGAGGCCCTGCACGCGGTCGACGTGCGCGAACGCATCGCGCGCCGCGAATTCGAGGGGTCGCAGCACGGCGGTGAGCGCAGAATCGAAGGGGCTCGCACCCACGCGCGCAGTCTACCGCGGACGCGGGCGGCTGCGCGGCGCGACGCGGTAGCCTTGCCCTGGACACCGACCGAGCAACTTCCGCTCGCCTGGTGGGTTTAAAGTCGAGGGTGCCGATTCAGGCGCCCCATCGAGGGGAGGACCGTGCGCGTCCGCAGGCACATGACACGCCAGCTGGCGACCCTCACCGCGGCCGTCTTCGCTTCCGCCGAAGCGCCGGCGCAGACCTGCGACTTCACCGCGGTCACACAAGTGGTCGATGGGCTGCTCGCTGCCAACCCGCAGATCCCCGGCGCGGCGCTGCGGCTCGCGAAGGGCGAGCAGGTGCTCTACGAGCGATATTTCGGGGCCTACTCGCCGCAGACCGTGGTGCCGATCGCCTCGGCATCGAAGCTGCTCTCGGCGGCGACCCTGATGACATTCGTCGATCAGGATCTGCTCGATCTCGATGCTCCCGTCTCGGCCACCCTGCCCGCCTTCACGGGCGAAAAGGCCGGAATGACGCTGCGCCAGATGCTTTCGCACACCTCGGGTCTGCCGGGCGGAGCCGACCCGCCGGTGCTCAAGAACACGTCGATCAGCCTCACGCAGGCCGTCGACGAGATCGCGTGTTGCATCCCTCTCGACGCGCCGCCCGGCACACAATTCGCGTATGGCGGACTCTCGATGCAGGTCGCCGGGCGGATGGCCGAAGTGGCGCACGGCCAGGCCTGGGCGTCCCTGTTTGCACAACGCATCGCGAGCCCGCTCGGCATGACGCACACGGACTACCAGGGCCTCGGGGTGACCAACAATCCGCGCATCGCGGGAGGAGCGCGCAGCTCCCTCGACGATTACGGGCGCCTGCTCGAGATGCTGCTCGCGAAGGGCTGGTTCCGTGGCGCGCGCATTCTCTCCGAAGCGTCCGTCGCCGAGATGTGGCAGGACCAGACCTTCGAAGTCCCGATCGCCTTCGCACCCGTGGGCGCCGCCGGGCTTCGCTACGGGCTCGGGGCGTGGCGGAATCTCACGACACCGCAGGGGGACGCCCTGCGCGTTTCGAGCACGGGCGCCTTCGGCTTCGCGCCGTGGATCGATCTCGATCTCGGCTACTACGGCGTCTTCCTGGTGGTCACGAACTACACGACGCTGCTCGCCGAAATGGCGCAGATCCAGACGCTCGCGCATGCCGAGATCGCCGCCTGCGCGGCGGCGCCGCCCGTCCCCGCGAGTTCGCGGGGAGGACTCGCGGCCCTCGCGCTGGCCCTCGTCGCGTCGGCCGGTGTCGCGACGCTCGCCGCGAGACGCCTCGCCGTCGACTGCTAGCGCGGATGGATGTCCTGCAACGCCCGCACGCCGATCGATTCGAGCTGTAGCGCGCGGATCGCACCAACGGCGGCGCGCGCGCCGGCGAGCGTCGTGAAGTAGGGCAGATTGCGCAGCAGCGCCGCGCGGCGGATCGACGCCGAATCGCGTACGGCCCCGGCGTCCGACCCGACCGTATTGATGACGAGATCCACGTCGCCCGCCTCGATGCGCTGCACCACGTCGGGCGTCCCCTGCCCCACTTTCGGAACCGCTTCGACCAGGACTCCCAACTGCCGCAGCGCCTCGGCCGTCCCCGGTGTCGCCAGCACCTTGAAGCCGTGGCTCGCGAGCTCACGCACGCCGTCGCAAATCCCGGCGCGGTCTTCCAGCTTCACGGAGACGAGCACCGTGCCCGCCGAAGGCAGGCTGTTGCCGGCCTCGATCTGGGCCTTCGCATAGGCGCGGCCGAAGTCGGAGTCGATCCCCATCACCTCGCCCGTGCTCTTCATCTCGGGACCCAACAAGGTGTCGGCCCCCGGGAACTTCACGAAGGGAAACACGGCTTCCTTGACGGAGAAATGCCGCGGCCAGATCTCGCTGGTGAAACCCAGCTCCGCGAGCGTCTTGCCGACCATCACGAGCGCCCCGAGCTTCGCGAGCGGACGCCCGATGGCCTTCGAAACGAAGGGCACCGTGCGCGAAGCGCGCGGGTTCACTTCGATCACATACACGGCGCCGGCCTTCACCGCATACTGCACGTTCATCAGACCCTTCACGCCGAGCTCGAGCGCCAGCCGACGCGTCGACTCGAGGATCTCGTCGATCACCGTCTTCGTCAGCGAATACGGCGGAATCGAGCAGGCGCTATCCCCCGAGTGGATCCCGGCCTGTTCGATGTGCTCCATGATTCCGCCGATCACCACGCGCTCGCCGTCGCAGATCGCGTCGACGTCCACCTCGGTGGCGTCGGCCAGGAAGCGATCGACCAGCACGGGATGCTCGGGCGAAGCCTTGACCGCGTAGCGCATGTAGCCGCGCAATGCGTTCACGTCGTGCACGATCTCCATCGCACGACCGCCGAGCACGTAGGAAGGCCGCACGAGCACCGGGAAACCGACGCGCGCCGCCACCTTTTCCGCTTCCTCGATGCTGCGCGCAACGCCGCCCGGCGGCCGGAGCAGTCCGAGCTTCTCGAGCACCACGTCGAAGCGCTCGCGATCTTCGGCGCGATCGATCGAGTCGGGGGACGTACCCAGGATCGGGACCCCAGCCCGCTCGAGCGCGAGCGCGAGCCGCAGCGGCGTCTGCCCGCCGTACTGCACGATCAACCCGAGGGGCTTCTCCTTCTCGACGATCGCGAGCACATCCTCGAGCGTGAGCGGCTCGAAGTACAGCCGATCGCTGGTGTCGTAGTCCGTCGAGACGGTCTCGGGATTGCAGTTCACCATGATCGTCTCGAAACCCGCCTCGCGCAGCGCGAACGAGGCGTGCACACAGCAGTAGTCGAACTCGATGCCCTGTCCGATCCGGTTCGGACCGCCGCCGAGGATCATCACCTTGCGCGCCTGCGTCGGCCGCGCCTCGCACTCGTCCTCATAGGTCGAGTACAGATAGGGCGTGAAGGCCTCGAACTCCGCGGCGCAGGTATCCACGCGCTTGTAGACGGGCAGCACGCCGTGCGTCTGGCGCAGCGCGCGCACGTCGTCCTCCTGCGTGCCCCAGAGCGCCGCGAGCCGCCGATCGGAAAAGCCCGCCTGCTTGGCCGGGCGCAGTGCCGCCGCTCGCTGCGCGGCCGGCAGCGCGATCAGCTCCTGCTCGTGCGCCACGATCTCCGCCACGTTGCGCAGGAACCAGGGATCGATCCCCGTGCGTGCATACAGTTCCTCGACCGATCCTCCGCGGCGCAGCACCTCGGCGATCGCCCAGAGCCGGCCCGGCCGCGGTGTGTCGATCTGCGCCCACAGCGCGCGCTCGCCATCGGGCCCTTCGGGCAGCGAGGGCGACTCGAAGCCCGCGTGCCCGATTTCGAGCGAGCGGACGGCCTTTTGCAGGCTCTCCTTGAAGGTGCGCCCGATCGCCATCACCTCGCCCACCGACTTCATCTGGGTGGTGAGCAGGTTGTCGACCCCCGGGAACTTCTCGAACGTGAAGCGCGGAATCTTCGTCACGACGTAGTCGATCGACGGCTCGAAGCTCGCCGGTGTCACCCGCGTGATGTCGTTGCGAATTTCGTCGAGCGTGTAGCCAACCGCCAGCTTCGCCGCGATCTTCGCGATCGGGAAACCGGTGGCCTTCGACGCGAGCGCCGAAGAGCGCGACACGCGGGGGTTCATCTCGACGACCACGAGCTTACCATCGCGCGGGTTCACGGCGAACTGGATGTTCGAGCCGCCCGTCTCGACGCCGATCTCGCGGATGATGGCGATCGAGGCGTCGCGCATCTCCTGGTACTCGCGGTCCGTCAGCGTCTGCGCCGGCGCCACGGTGATCGAGTCCCCCGTATGCACGCCCATCGGGTCGAAGTTCTCGATCGAGCAGATGATCACCACATTGTCCTTATGGTCGCGCATCACCTCGAGCTCGTATTCCTTCCAGCCGAGCACGCTCTCCTCGATCAGGCACTGGTGGCGCGGCGACTGCGAGAGCGCCCATTCGACGCGGCTGTCGAACTCGGACTCGTGGAAGGCGATGCTGCCACCGGTGCCGCCGAGCGTGAAGCTCGGCCGGATGATCGCCGGGATGCCCGTGTCCTTGACGATGTGTCGCGCCTCGGCGAGCGAGGTGGCGACGCCCGAGCGCGGCAGCGAGAGTCCGATGCGCTGCATGGCCTCCCGGAACAGCTGCCGGTCCTCGGCCTTGTGGATCGCCGCAAGGTTGGCGCCGATCAATTCGACGCCATGTTTCGCGAGCACGCCGCGCTCGGCGAGGTCCACGGCGAGGTTCAGCGCCGTCTGGCCTCCGAGCGTCGGGAGCAGCACGTCGGGCTTCTCGCACTCGATGATCTTCTCGATGTTCTCGAGCGTCATCGGTTCGATGTAGGTGCGATCCGCGGTTTCCGGGTCCGTCATGATCGTCGCCGGATTCGAATTGATGAGAACGACCCGGTAGCCCTCTTCACGCAGCGACTTGCAGCCCTGCGTGCCCGAGTAGTCGAACTCGCAGGCCTGGCCGATCACGATCGGCCCCGAGCCGATCACCAGGATCGTGTGGATGTCCTCGCGTTTGGGCACGGGCTCAACCTTTCGTGTCCGCGGTGCCGGCCGCGATCTGGGCCCCCGTCACCTTCTCTCCCGCCTTGTGACGCCGCACCATTTCGCGAAAGCGCGAAAAGAAATACACGGCGTCATGCGGCCCTGGCGAGGCTTCGGGGTGGTACTGGACCGAGAAGATCGGACGCGTCCGGTGCGCGAGGCCTTCGACGGTTCCATCGTTCAGGTTCACGTGGGTGATCTCGACCGGCTCGCCCGCGGCGGCGAGCGAAGGCGCGTCGACCGCGTAGCCATGGTTCTCGGCGCAGATCGCCACCTTCTTCGTGGCGAGATCCTGACCCGGCTGGTTGCCGCCGTGGTGGCCGAACTTGAGCTTCACGGTCTTGCCGCCGAGCGCGAGGCCGAGAATCTGATGCCCAAGGCAGATTCCGAAGATCGGAAGGCTCTGCGCGAGCGTGCGCACGTGCTCGCGGATCCCCGCCACGGCGGCCGGATCGCCCGGTCCGTTCGAAAGGAAGATTCCGTCGGGCCGATGCGAGAGCGCCTGCGCGGCCGTCGTCGTCGCCGGCACCACGGTCACGTCGAAGCCCTGTTCGACGAGCCGGCGCACGATGCTGCGTTTGATGCCGAAATCGTACGCCACGAGCCGGTAGCTCGGCTCCGGACGCGCGGGCCGCGGCACCTGGCCCTCGATTCCGCGCCAGCGGCCCTGTGTCCAGTCGTAGGGCGCGGCGCAAGTGACCTCGGCAGCGAGATCCCGCCCATCGAGAGGCGCGGCGCCGCGCGCACGCCGGAGCAGCTCCGCCTCGTCCTGCTGGGCGGCATCGGTCGAGAGCACGCCGATCTGCGCGCCGCCCTCGCGAATGCGGCGCACCAGCGCGCGCGTGTCGATGCCCGCGATACCGGGGACGCCGGTGCGTTCGAGAAACGCGGGCAGCGATTCCTGCGACCGCCAGTTGCTCGCCTGCTCGAAGACCTCCTTCGCCACGAAACCCTCGAGCCGCGGACGCTCGGACTCGTCGTCCTCGCGGTTCACGCCGACGTTACCGATTTGCGTGTACGTCATCACGACGATCTGACCGGCGTACGAAGGATCGGTGAGGATCTCCTGGTAGCCCATCAGGCTCGTGTTGAAACACACCTCGCCCACGCCGACGGTGCGAGCGCCGAAGGCGCTGCCGCGGTAGCTGGTGCCGTCGGCGAGCACGAGCCGCGCGGGGGATCGGTTCGCTCTCACGGCGCCACCACGCCTCGCTCGACGTCGAAGACGAGCCGGCCCGCCACGAACGTCAGCCGCACGCGGCCCGTCAACGTCTCGCCGGCCCACGGCGAGTTCCGGCTCTTCGAAAACCCCTTGGCCGGGTCGTAGGTCCAACGCTGATCGGGATCGACGACGACCACGTCGGCCGGCACCCCCGCCGCGAGACTGCCGGCGTCGCGACGCAGGATGCGCGCCGGATTCGTCGAGAGCCGTCGCATCAGCTCGAGCGGCGAGAGCTCGCCCAGCCGCACCAGCTCGAGCACCAACGCCAGGGCCGTCTCGAAACCGATCATGCCCGGTGGCGCTTGCGTGAACTCGAGGTCCTTTTCGTGAACCGCATGCGGGGCGTGATCGGTGGCAATTGCATCGAGGGTGCCATCGGCCAGGCCTTCCCGGCATGCCTTGCGGTCGGCCTCGGAGCGCAGCGGCGGCGCCACCTTGGTGTTGGTGTCGAATCCCAGCGCCGCGGCGTCCGTGAGCATCAAATGATGCGGCGTCACCTCGGCGGTGACCGCGATGCCGCGCTCGCGCGCCCGCCGGATCATCGCGACGCCGCCCGCCGTCGAAACATGCGCCACGTGCAGGCGCGCGCCCGTCGCCTCCGCGAGCAGGAGATCGCGCGCGATGTGGACTTCCTCGGCGACGCTGGGATTGCCCGGCAGTCCGAGCCGTGTCGACACCGGCCCTTCGTTCACGACGCCGTCGCCGACGAGGGTGCGGTCCTCGCAGTGAACGATCACCGGAACGTCGACGAGCCGCGAATACTCGAGCACACGGCGCATCACGCCGCTGTCCATGATGGTCTTGCCGTCGTCGGAGAAGGCGACGGCTCCGGCGGCCACCAGCGCAACCATCTCGGTCATCATCTTGCCCTCGAGACCGCGCGTCGCCGCGGCGATCGGCAGCACGCGCGCGGGCGAATCCTGGCGGGCCCGGTCGAGGATGTAATCCGTCATCGCCGGGTCGTCGTTCACGGGGTGCGTATTCGCCATGCAGGCGATCGAGGTGAAGCCGCCCGCCACGGCAGCGCGGCCGCCCGAGGCGATGTCTTCCTTGTATTCCTGGCCGGGTTCGCGCAGATGCGAATGCAGGTCGACGAAGCCCGGCGCGATCCAACAGCCGGCGACCTCGATCACCTCCGCGCCCGACGCCGTGATCCCCGGCCCGGACGCCTTCAGTACGCCGTCTTCGATCAACACGTCGCCGCGTTCATCACGGCCCGACGCCGGGTCGAGCAGGCGGCCACCGCGCAGCAGGATCCGGCTCACGAGACCCTCCGGGACTGCGCGCGCTCGCGCTTGCGGCCCGCGTAGAGGTAGAGCACCGCCATGCGAATCGCGACACCATTGCGCACCTGGTCGAGAATCACGCTGGGGCGGTGATCGGTGAGATCGTGCGCGAGTTCGACCCCGCGATTCACCGGACCGGGATGCATCACGATCGCGTCCTCCTTGGCGTACTGCATCTTGGTGCGGTCGATTCCGAAGGTGGCCGCGTATTCGCGCACGCTCGGAAAGTAGGAACCCGTGAGCCGCTCGGTCTGGATGCGCAGCGCCATCACGACGTCGGCGCCGTCGAGCGCCTCGCGCAACGAGGTGTAGGCCTTGACGCCCATTTCTTCGATGGCCGGCGGGATCATCGGCGGGGGCGCCGCCACGCGCACCTCTGCGCCCATCTTGAGGAAGCCGTAGATGTTCGAGCGCGCCACGCGCGAGTGCAGGATGTCGCCCACGATCGTGACCGTCAGGCCGTCGATGCGTCCCTTCTCCTGCTGGACCGTGAACATGTCGAGTAGCGCCTGCGTCGGATGTTCGTGCGCGCCATCACCGGCATTGATGACCGGGGCATCGAGCACATCGGCGATGCACTTCGGTACGCCCGAGACCGCGTGGCGCACGATCACCGCGTCGGGATCCATCGCATCGAGCGTGCGCGCGGTATCGAGGATGCTCTCAGCCTTCTTCATGCTGGAGCTCGAAGGCGAGAAGTTCACGACGTCGGCCGAGAGCCGCTTGCCGGCGATCTCGAAACTCGCCCGCGTCCGCGTCGACGACTCGAAGAACAGATTCACGATCGTGCGGCCGCGCAGGGTCGGAACCTTCTTGATCTCGCGCTCCCCGATTTCGCGCATGTGCACCGCCGTGTGCAGGATGCGCTCGATCTCCTGGCGCTCGAGATGTTCGATGCCGAGCAGGTCCATGCCGATCATGCATCCCCCCGTGGGTCGGCCGACAACAGCGCGACCTCGAGCGGACCGTCCAGCCCGCCATCCCGACCGCGCAGACAGACGGTTTCGCCCTGGCTCGTGGGAACATTCTTGCCGACGTAGTCGAGCTTGATCGGAAGCTCGCGGTGCCCACGATCGATGAGCCCCACGACCTGGACCATGCGCGGCCGCCCGAAATCCATCAGGGCGTCCATGGCGGCCCGAATCGTGCGTCCCGTCTTGACGACATCGTCGACCAGGACGACCACGCGCTCATCCACGGCGGAAGGCATCTCGGTGGGGCGCAGCAGCGGGCGCTCGCCCAGCAGCATCAGATCGTCGCGATACAGCGTGGTGTCGAGCACGCCCACCGGCACCTGGACGTCGGAAATCTGCCCGAGGCTGCTCGCCAGCCGCCGCGCGAGCGGCACACCGCCATTCGGAATGGCGACCAGATACAGCTGGGAAGCGTCCTCGTTGCGCTCGAGAATTTCGTGCGCGATGCGCGTCAGGGCGCGCGCGATGGCCGTGTCGTCGAGGAGCGTGCGACCCAGCGACGCCGGATCAGCCGCGCGCAGCTGGGGCCTTCCACCGGACGAGGGGGTCTCGTGCGCCACGGGCGAGCTTTCTCCGCCTCACGGGACGGAATTAAAAGAAACGAGATTGCGGGAGCGAAACTACCGGCCCGGACGCCGCCCGTCAATTGTGGCTAGCGAACCCCGTCCCCGATCCGATCCCAGCGCATCTTCTGCGTGAAGAGCTCGAACAGGCGAGCTGGATTCAACAATTCGGCCCAGCTGCCGTTGAAATCCCACGACCAGTAGAGAATGAAGGCGGGTCCCTTGATCTCGGCCAGCCGCACGCTGCCCCAGAACCGGCTGTCCTTGGAGTGGTCCCGGTTGTCGCCCAACATGAAGTAGCGCCCCGCCTCGACGGTGATCGCCTCCGCGGGGCCCGGATACGCCACGGCCGGGTCGTCGAGGATGTCGAAGTCGCGCGTCGCCAGCGTCACTTCGCTCACGTCGAGACGGTTCCCGGCGTCGTCGATGAACGTCTCCCCCAGCTCCCGCACGGCGAGCGGTTCGCCGTTGACGAAAACGCGGCCGCCATGGAAGGCGATGCGATCGCCGGGCAGGCCGATGATCCGCTTCACGAACTCTTCGCGCGGCAGATCCGGGCGCAGATCGGCCGGGAAGGTTTGCGAGCCTTGTTGGGCGACGGTGAAGACGACGACGTCGCCTCGCTCGGGCGCGCGGATGCCCGGCGAGCGCAAATCGCTGAAGGGCAGCTTGACGCCGTAGATGAACTTGTTCACGAACAGATGATCTCCGACGAGCAGCGTCGGGAGCATCGAACCCGAGGGAATCCGGTAGGGCTCGACCACGAAGGCGCGAATGCACAGCGCGATCACGATGGCGACGAGCAGCGTGCTGATCTGCTCCCAAACGCCGTTCGCCGGCTGCGCTGAGGTTTCCTCCGCCGCCCGCGCAGGGCCTTCACTCTTGCGCTTGCGAGCCGCTGCCGAGCTCACGAATCCCCCAGTTTGAGCGCCGCCAGGAAGGCCTCCTGCGGGATCTCCACCGAACCGACGCGTTTCATGCGACGCTTGCCCTCCTTCTGCTTTTCGAGCAGCTTGCGCTTGCGGCTGATGTCGCCGCCGTAGCACTTGGCGGTCACGTTCTTGCGCAGCGCCTTCACCGTCGTGCGCGCGATCACGCGGGCGCCGATCGCGGCCTGCAACGCAACCTCGTACATCTGGCGCGGAATGAATTCCTTGAGCTTGCGCACGAGCTCGGTGCCCCGCGTATGCGCCTTGTCCCGGTGCACGATCAGCGAGAGCGCATCGACCGGATCGCCGTTCACCAGCACGTCGAGCTTGACGAGATCCGCGGGCTGGTAGCCGAGCAGTTCGTAATCGAAGGAACCATAGCCGCGGGTCAGGCTCTTGATGCGATCGTGGAAGTCGAGAACGATTTCCGAGAGCGGCAGTTCGTAGCGCACCTGCATGCGCGAACCGTGGTGCGCCATGTCGCGCTGCGTGCCGCGACGCTCCTGGCAGAGCGCGAGGATCACTCCCACGTGCTCCGGCGGCACGTGGACCGTGGCGAGCACCATCGGCTCTTCGATCTGCTGGATCTCGGACGGATCCGGCAGCGCCGCCGGACTCTCGATTTCCTGCGTCTCGCCCGACAGCTTCACGACGCGGTAGCGCACGGTCGGCGCCGTCGAAATCAGGTTCAGATTGTACTCGCGCTCGAGCCGCTCCTGCACGATCTCGGAGTGCAGGAATCCCAGGAAGCCGCAGCGGAAGCCGAAACCGAGCGCGGCGCTCGTCTCCGGCTCGTAGACGAGCGACGCGTCGTTCAACTGGAGTTTCTGGAGCGCTGCCTTCAGGTTCTCGTAGGCGTCCGGCTCGACCGGATAGAGCCCCGCGAACACCATCGGCTTGACATCGAGAAAGCCCGGCAGCGGCGCAGCCGGCGGGCGCTTGGCGTCGCCGAGGGTGTCGCCGATCTTCACCTCGGCCAGCGACTTGATGCCCGCGACGAAGAGCCCCACCTCGCCCGCTTCGAGACTCTGCACCGCGCGCGGATGGGGATCGACCACGAATAGTTGCTGGATTTCGTGCTCGACGTCGCGGGCCATCATCAGCAGCTGGCCACCCACGTGAAAGCCGCCGTCGAAAACCCGCGCGAGCATCACGGCGCCGACATACGGATCGAACCACGAGTCGAACACCAGCGCGCGTGCCGGGGCCGCCGGATCTCCCCGCGGCGGCGGCACGCGTTCGACGATCCGCTCGAGCAGCTCGCCGATTCCCTTGCCTTCCTTGGCGGAAACCATCAGTACGTCGGCCGCGTCGAGCCCGATCACGTCCTCGATCTCGCGGGCCACGCGCTCCGGATCCGCGGAAGGCAGGTCGATCTTGTTCACGACCGGAATGATTTCGAGCCCGCCTTCGATCGCGAGCCAGGCGTTGGCCAGCGTCTGCGCCTCGATCCCCTGCGCCGCGTCCACGACGAGCACAGCCCCCTCGCAGGCCGCGAGCGCCCGCGAAACCTCATACGAAAAATCGACGTGGCCGGGAGTATCGATCAGATTCAGCACGTAGTCCTTGCCGTCCTGCGCCCGGTACTTCATGCGCGCGGTCTGCGCCTTGATCGTGATCCCGCGCTCGCGCTCGAGATCCATCTTGTCGAGGAACTGGGCGCGTTTCTCGCGGGCGCTGAGGGAGCCCGTCGCGTCGAGCAGGCGATCGGCGAGCGTGCTCTTGCCGTGGTCGATGTGCGCGACGATGCAGAAGTTCCGGATGCGTTCAGGATCGGTCACGTGCCGGCTCGCGGCTCGTGTGCGAGCGCTTCGCGGAAGTAGTCGTACGTCCGGCGCAGCCCCTCCTCCACGGGAACCTTCGGCTCCCAGGCGAGCACGCGGCGCGCGAGCGTGATGTCGGGTTTGCGGACCTTGGGATCGTCCGGGGGCAGATCCCGATGCACCAGCCGGCTGGCGCTGCCGGTGATCGCGATGATCTTCTCCGCCATCGCGCGCAGCGTCATCTCGTTCGGATTCCCGATGTTGACGGGCCCCACGTAGTCGCAGCGCAACAGCCGCCAGATGCCCTCGACGAGATCGTCGACGTAACAGAAGGAGCGCGTCTGCGAACCGTCACCAAATAGGGTCAGATCCTCGCCCCGAATCGCCTGCCGGAAGAAGTTCGGAATCGCCCGGCCGTCGTTGACTTGCATGCGGGGCCCGAAGGTGTTGAAGATGCGCACGATGCGGACGTCGACGCCATGATGCCGGTGGTACGCCATCGTCATGGCCTCGGCGAAGCGCTTGGCCTCGTCGTACACGCCACGGATACCGATCGGGTTCACGTTCCCCCAGTAGGTCTCGGGCTGGGGGTTCACCTCCGGATCACCATACGTCTCCGACGTGCTCGCGAGCAGCAAGCGCGCGCCCTTCGCCTTCGCGAGGCCGAGCGCCTTGTGGGTGCCGAGCGAGCCGACCTTGAGAATCTGGATCGGCAGGCGCTCGAAATCCGCCGGGCTCGCGGGCGAGGCGAAATGCAGGATCGCGTCGAGCGGTCCTGCGATGAACAGGAAGTTCGTCACGTCGTAGTGTTGGAACTCGAACTTCGGGTGGCCGAGCAGCGGCTCGATGTTCTCGATCCGCCCCGTCAGCAGGTTGTCGATCGCGATGACCTCGCAGCCCTCATCGAGCAAGCGGCGGCAGAGATGCGAACCGATGAAGCCCGCCCCCCCCGTGACGAGGATCCGCTGGAGACTTCGATTCGAACTCATGCGACCTTCCCTTCCGGAGCAAGCGGCGATTCGGGCGAACGCAGGAAGGCGCGCAGCGCGTCCCTCCAGCTGCGAGGGCGCACACCGAGCGCCTCAGCCTTCGAACAATCCAGCACCGAGTACGTCGGACGCGGGGCCGGCAGACTCAAGTCCTGGGTGCGGATGCGATCGATCCCGAGATCGCCGAAGCCCGACTCGTCGAGGCTGGCCCGCGCCAGCTCCCACCACGTCGCCTCACCGTGGTTCGCGACATGGTACAGCCCGCCGGCCGCGGCTTCGACCAGGGCGTGGATGCCGGCGGCGAGGTCGGCGGCATAGGTGGGCCGCCCGCGCTGGTCGTCGACCACGCGCAGGGGCGTCCGGTCTCCCTGCCGCCGTCGCTCCACGGCCTGCGCCAGGATCGCCGCCACGAAATTGCGCCCACGCCCGAACACCCAGCTCGTGCGCACCACCAGCGCCGAAGGGCAGCGCGAGAGCACGTGCTGCTCCCCCGCGAGCTTGCTGCGGCCGTATTCCGAGGTCGGGGCGGGCGGATCGTCCTCCCGGTACGGCCGCTCGGATACGCCGGAAAATACGTAATCGGTCGAGACGTGGACGAGCCGGAAGCCGCGCGCTTCACAACTCTGCGCGAGACGCTCTGGCCCTTCGGCATTCGCGCGCCTCGCAGCCGCGGGCTCGCGCTCGCAACGGTCGACGTGGGTCATGGCGGCGGCGTTCACGACGATCACGGGCCCCGCCAATCCGTTCAGCAGGCGCGCCAGGGAATCGACATCGGCGATGTCGAGTTCGGGAAGATCGCCGGCCGCCACGACCTCGCAGCCGGGCGCCGCCGCCAGCCGCGCGGCGAGCGCGTGCCCGAGCTGCCCGCGGCAGCCCGTGATCACCCATCGCGAGGTCATGGTCGCCGACTCACGCCCCGTCTTCGGTCAGCACCCAGGTCGGAAGCTTCTCCTTGGCCTTGAGGCGGGCGGCGATGCGATCCGCCTCTTCGCGGGTCGCGAGCGGGCCGACGCGAACCCGCCAGCGCTTGTCCCCCGCCGCCGCCGCGCTCGGCGAGACATAGACGGGCAGGCCCGAGCTGCGCAGCGACGACGCCAACTGCTCGGCCGCGCGGCTCTCCGCAAACGCACCCACCTGCACGGAAAGCTTGCCACCGCGCACGCCGGCAACCGCCACCGCGGCTCGCGTAGCCGAGGGCAGCACGGCCGCCGCCGGCGGCGGCGCCGCGACGTCGGGAGCCGCGTCTGGCGCGGCTGCCGATCCCGTCGCCGGTTCGGAGGCAGTCCCCTCGCCCAACGCAGCGTCGGGGGCGGCCTGGGGCCCCCACGCCACCTCCTGCGTGCCGCCCGCGAGATCGCCCAGGATCAACGCCGGGTCTTCCCACAACACGCCGGCGAACAAGCCAATCGCAAAGCCCGGAACCGCCACCAGCGCGAGCCCGAGCAACGAGAACAACACGCCGCGACCGCGACGCGCCCCCCTCCCCGCTTCCCGATCCATCGTCACATCTGCTCCGGCGCCGAGATGCCGAGGCACCCGAGCGCATTGGCGAGGACGGTCCGCACGGCGAGCGCGAGCCCGAGGCGCGCGTTCGTGAGAGCGGGATCATCCGACAGCACACGGTGTCGGACGCCGTCCTGCAGGTAGGGATTCCAAAGACCCGCGAGTTCGCGAACCCAATACGCCAGATGATGCGGCTCCCGGGATTCCGCGGCGCGGATCACCACGTCCGGAAATTCACCGATCTTGCGAAGGATCTCGAGCTCCTCGGGCAGCGCCAGCGCAGCCGCATTGACGTTCGTCGCGTCCGGCATGGCGATGCCCTGCTCGCGCGCCTTGCGTTCGACGCCGTGCGTGCGTGCGTGCGCGTACTGGACATAGTAGGCCGGATTCTTCTTCCAGTCCGTGTCCTTCGCGAGATCGAGATCGAAATCGAGATGACCTTCGGCCTTGCGCTGCACCATGAAGAACCGGAAGACGTCGACGCCGACCTCGCCCAGCAACTCGTCGACGGTGACGTAGGTCGCCCGACGCTTGCTCTGCTTCACCTGCTCGCCATCCCGCGTGAGCGTCACGAACTGATTCATCACGAGCTCGAGCTTCTCGACGGGACACCCGAGCGCGCCGACCGCGGCGCTCACGAAGGGAAATTGCTCGATGTGATCGGCGCCCTGTACGTCGATGATGTGGTCGAAGCCGCGGCGGAACTTCTCGCGGTGATAGGCGATGTCGGGAAGCAGGTAGGTCGGCTCCCCCGTGCGCTTGATCAACACGCGGTCGCGCGCGAGTCCGAGCGCCGTACCGCGCAACCAGACCGCCCCCTCGCTCTCGTAGACCAGATCCTGCTTGCGCAGATCCGAAAGCGTCTCTTCGAGCTTTCCTTCGTCGTAGAGCGCCATCTCGTTCGAATACACGTCGAAGGCGATCCCGAGCGAATCGAGGGTCTTGCGAATTTCGCTGAACACCGTCTGTTCGGCGATCTGACGAAAGACCCCCTCGCCGGATTCGCCGACGAGCTTCTGGCCCTCGCGTGCGACGAGATCCGCGGCGATCTCTGCGATGTAGTCGCCCTGGTAGCCATCGCGCGGAAACACCACGGGCAGGCCATCGATGCTCTCGGGCCAGACCGCGTCCGCGTCGCCGCTGGCAGCCGGCGGCGGCGCCGCACGGCCGAGGCACTCGAGATAACGCGCGCGCACCGATTCTCCGAGCACCCGCATCTGGCGCCCGCCGTTGTTGAAGTAGTACTCGCGTGTGACGCGATAGCCGACGGCCTCGAGCACGCGCGCGATCGAATCGCCGAGCACCGCCTGTCGGCCGTGGCCGAGCGTCAGCGGCCCGGTCGGATTCGCGGACACGAACTCGATCTGGATGTGCTGGCCTTCGCCGAGCGCAGAGCGGCCGTAGCGGTGCCCGAGCTCGAGCACGCTGCACAGCAGGCCCTGCCAGCCCTCATCGCGCAGCCAGACGTTGATGAAGCCGGGGCCGGCCACCTCGACGCGCGCGATCGCGCCCTCACCGACACCCAACAGCGAAACCAGCTGGTCGGCGACTTGACGCGGCGACCGGCGCAACGGCTTGGCGAGCAACAGCGCAACGTTGCACGCGAAATCACCGTGCTCGGAGCTGCGCGGAACCTCCAGGCTGAACTCCGGCGGCGGCGCTTCGCTAGCGGCCTCGGCGAGCAGTTTTGCCACCGCCGCACGGAAGCTTTCGTGGAGACGCGACCTCATGCCGTGACAGAGTCGCCAGAATCGCAGGTTTTGTCAAGGAAATCGGGCACTTGAGAGATCATTGCGGGGCAGACGCACGAGCGTCTCGTCGGCCCGCGCAAAGCCCAGCTGCTCGCGAATGGCGCGCTCGACCGCGAAGCCGCCGCTTTCGAGCGCTTGTGCTTCGGTTTCGAGCGCGAGGATCTCGCGGCGCAGTTCGGCATTGTGCACCTGGGACTCGCTCAGCAGGCCGCGCAAGCGCAGCCAGGTGCCGAGACCCGCGTCCGTATCGAATGCCGCATGCACGATCACCGCCGCGACGAGCGCCGCGACGAACAACAAGGCCTTCACCGATTTCCCCCAACCCCTCGGCGGGCCGAGCTTACCCCCCCACCGCGGCGTACGCCAAGCGGTCGACGTCAGCCGCTGGTGTCGGGGACGGACGCGATCACGCGGCGGATGCGCTCCAGGTAGGCGGGGGAGTCCCATTCCTTCGGCCCGACATAGCGCTCGAGAATCACGCCATCGCGTCCAATCAGCAGCGTTTCCGGGTAGCGAAAGGTCTGGTAGCTGCGCGCAACGCGCTGGTCGCCGTCGAGCAGCAGGGTGAAGCCGAGGCCCATGCGGTCCCGAAACTGCACCACGGGTGCGGCGTCCGCATCGACGGAAATGCCCACGAGTTCGAAATCGCTGCCCGCCAGCGCGCGATGCAGGCGCTCCATGGCCGGCAGCTCATCCTCGCAGGGCTTGCACCAGGTCGCCCAGAAGTTGAGCAGGACCACCTTGCCCTGCAACGAGGCCAGCGAAACCGGGGTGCCGCCAGCGACGCGGGGCAGCTCGAAGGGTGGCGCCGAACTGCCGCGATCGACGGGATCCGGCGTCTCGCCGGCAAAGACCCAGGCGAGCACCGCCGCGAAGGCGACCCCCGCGGCGAGCAAGCCCGTGCTCCAGCGGCTGGCCATGTGCCCGCGTCCCCGCTCAGCCCGAGGACTTCGTCGAGCCCTTCTTGCGAGGCGACGCCTTGCGCGATTTCGCCTTCGGATCGACCGCCGGCTTGGCGGGCCGCTTCTTGGCGGCCGCGGGCTTCGCCGCGGGCCGCGCGGCCTTGCTCTTGCTGCCCTTCTCCCTGGCCTTCGGCGCAGCCGCAGCCTTGCGTCCGGAAGCCTTCTTCTCGGCGGCAGCGGAAACCTCGCGATCGACCAGCTCGATGATCGACACCGGCGCGGCGTCACCGTGGCGATACCCGACCTTCAGCACGCGCGTGTATCCGCCCGGCCGATCGCGATAGCGCTCTGCGAGCGAATCGAAGAGCTTCGCAGTGACGTCGCGGCTCCGAATCGTTCGCAGCGCACGCCGACGCGCATGCAGCGTCCCGCGCTTGCCGAGAGTGATCATCCGTTCCGCAACCCGCCGCAGCTCCTTCGCCTTGGCGTCGGTCGTCTCGATGCGTTCATGCTCGAGCAGGGACGTAACCATGTTGCGAAATAGCGCTTTGCGGTGGGCGCTCGAACGCCCGAGACTCCGCGTGCGCACTCGGTGCTTCATCTAGACCTCGCGCTCACGAAAACGCTCGAGTTCGCGGCGATCGGGAGAACCATCGACCTTCATGCCGAGCTGGAGTCCCATCGACTGCAGGACTTCCTTGATCTCGTTCAGCGATTTCCGCCCGAAGTTCTTGGTCTTCAGCATCTCGCCTTCGGTCCGCTGAACGAGTTCGCCGATCGTGCGGATGTTCGCATTTTGGAGACAATTCGCGGAGCGCACCGACAGCTCGAGCTCGTCCACCGACTTGTACAGATTCGGATTGGTCGGTTTGAGATCCTCGGTCGCCGGCGCCGCCACCTCGACGGGCTCGTCGAAGTTGATGAAGATCGAGAGCTGTTCCTTCAGGATCTTGGCCGCGAAGGCCACGGCGTCCATCGGGCTCACTGTGCCGTCGGTCCAGACCTCGAAATTCAAGCGGTCGAAGTCCGTCTCGCGACCGACGCGCGCGGGCGTCACCGTGTAGTTGATCTTCGTCACGGGCGAGAAGACGGAATCGATCGGGATCGTCCCGATGGCCATGTCGGGCGTCTTGTTCTTCTCCGCGGGCACATAGCCCTTGCCCATGCCGACCGTCACTTCCATCTCGACATCGGCATCGGAGGAGAGCGTCGCGATCTTGTGATCCTTGTTCAGGACCTCGATGCTCGCGTCGTCCGCCGCCAGATCGGCGGCCGTGAGCACGCCCTCACCCTTCTTGTGCAGGCGCAGCGTCTTCGGCCCGTCGGAATGGAGACGCAGCCGCACCTCCTTCAGATTCAGCACGATGTCGCTGACGTCTTCCATCACCCCGGGGATGGTGGAGAACTCGTGCAGGACGCCGTTCACGCGCAGCGAGGTGATCGCGGCGCCCTGAAGCGACGAGAGCATCACGCGGCGCAAGGCGTTGCCGAGGGTCACGCCGAAGCCGCGCTCCAGCGGCTCGCAGGAGAAGCGCCGGTAGCTTCCGCTGCCTCCACCGTCGTCGGTGTCGAGAGTCCGCGGCCGGATGAGCGAACGCCAATTCTTTGCGATGCGGTCGAGCTGTTGCATGGGTCCTCCCCAAAAAGAATGATCGTGGCTGCTGCTAACGCGAGTAGAGCTCCACGATGAGCTGCTCCTGGATCGGGATCGTGATGTCGTCGCGGGCGGGCAATGCCTTCACGACCCCCTCGAACTTGGCCTTTTCGGTCTCGAGCCAGCGCGGGACGCTGCGACCCTCGAGCGTTTCGAGGGCATTCGCGATGCGCGCCACCTTGCGCGAGTTCTCGGCAACGGTGATGCGGGCGCCGGCCTTGACCAACATCGACGGAATCGTCTGGCGCCGGTCGTTCACGAGGAAATGGCCGTGCCGCACGAGCTGGCGAGCCTCGGCGCGCGAAGTCGCAAAGCCCAGGCGGAACACCACGTTGTCGAGACGGCGCTCGAGCAACAGCAGCAGGTTCTCACCCTGGCGTCCCTTCATTCGCGACGCGCGTTCCATCGTCGAGGCGAACTGCCGCTCGAGGAGTCCGTAGATCCGCTTCACCTTCTGCTTTTCGCGCAGCTGTACGCCGAACTCCGAGAAGCGCGTGCGACCCTGTCCGTGTTGTCCCGGCGGGTAGGCGCGGCGTTCGATTCCGCACTTCGGCGTGAAGCAACGATCGCCCTTGAGGAAGAGCTTCATCCCCTCACGACGGCAGAGCCGACAAACCGCATCTGAATATCGAGCCATGGTGTTCCCCGTTTCCTATACGCGTCGCCGCTTGGGCGGGCGGCAGCCATTGTGCGGGATCGGTGTCACGTCCCGAATCATCGAAACCTTGATGCCGGCGGCCTGGATTGCACGCACCGCGGATTCGCGGCCGGCCCCCGGCCCCTTGACGAAGATCGTGAGCTGACGGATGCCGTGCTCCATCGCCTTCTTCGAACACTCCTCCGCGGCCACCTGGGCGGCGAACGGCGTCGACTTGCGCGACCCCTTGAAGCCATGCGCGCCGGCCGACGCCCAACACAGCGAATTGCCGGCCACGTCGGTGATCGTGATCATCGTGTTGTTGAACGTCGATTGAACGTGCGCGATTCCCGATTGCACGTTCTTCTTGACCTTCTTCTTGGGGCCCTTCTTCACGGTCTCCTGCCTTTCCCTGCTTGGCTACTTCTTGGTCGGAGCGATTTTCTTTCCGGCGATGGTCTTGGCCGGACCCTTGCGGGTTCGGGCGTTCGTGTGCGTACGCTGACCGCGCACCGGCAGACCGCGGCGGTGCCGAAGCCCGCGATAGCAGCCGATGTCCATCAGCATCTTGATGTTCTGCGACGTGTCGCGGCGAAGATCGCCTTCGACCGTGAAGTCGCGTTCGATGATCTCCCGCAAACGCACGACTTCTCCGTCGGAGAGCCGCTCCGTCCGCGTGTCGAGATCGACGCCCGCCTTCGCGCAAATCGTGCGCGCCGAGCCGCGGCCGATGCCGAAGATATACGTCAGCGCGATCTCGATCCGCTTCGTCCGCGGCAGGTCGATTCCCGCGATACGCGCCATGTTCGTTCCTCCCTGTTCGGCCCGCAGGCGGGCCCCGCCGGGCTAGCCCTGGCGCTGCTTGTGCTTCGGGTTCTCGCAAATCACGCGCACGACGCCACGCCTGCGCACCAGACGGCACTTTTCACAGATCTTGCGCACGGATGCACGCACCTTCATGGTCGACCTCTCTTCTCCGCGTCCGCTAGTGCGAGCCCGGGATGCGCGTCAGCACATCGGGCCCCTCTTCGGTGATCAGGATCGTGTGCTCGAAGTGCGCCGAAAGCGAACCGTCCGCCGTCACGGCGGTCCATTCGTCCTCGAGCATGCGCACCTCGGGTTCACCGATGTTCACCATCGGCTCGATCGCGAACACCATCCCCGGCAGCAGCCGCGGCCCGCGCCCCTCCGCGCCGAAATTCGGAATCCAGGGCGGCTCGTGGAGCTTGCGACCGATGCCGTGTCCGGCAAAGTCGCGAACCACCGAGAAGCCCTCGGGCTCGACGCGGCTCTGCACACCGTGACCGATGTCCGACAAGCGCCGCCCCGGACGCATCGCCTCGATGCCGCGCCACAGCGCCGCCTGCGTCACTTCGAGCAGCCGCTTCGCCTGCTCGTCGATCTCGCCCACGGGCACGGTGACGGCGGAGTCGCCGTGGTACCCGTCCACCGCGACGCCGAAGTCGAGGCTGACGATATCGCCTTCCTCGACGACGCGCGGCCCCGGGATGCCGTGCACGATTTCTTCGTTGACCGAGACGCACAGCACGGCGGGATAGCGGGGCAGCCCGTGCGGGTCGTAGCCCTTGAACGACGACGACACGCCGCGCTCGGCAATCGCCTTCTCCGCAATCCGGTCGAGCTCGGCCGTCGTCACGCCCGGCTTCACGCACTCGCGCAGCTCGAGCAGGATCTCGGCGACGTGGCGCGATGCCTCGCGCATGGCCTGGACCTCGCGCCGCGTCTTGATCGAAATGCGCTCGCCGTACGCCATCACGCCGCGATCCCTTCCTGGATCCGTTGCTCCACGGCTTCGACCGAGCCGGTTCCGTCGAGTTCACGCAGCAGGCCCTTGCGCCGGTAGTAGTTGATCAGGGGCTCGGTTTGCGCGCGATAGACCCGCATGCGATTGCGGATGATCACCTCGTCGTCGTCCGAACGGCCCTCGATCTGCGCGCGCTTGTGTAGCCGCGCCACGAGCTCCTCTTCACCGACTTCGAGCGCCGCGCAGCGATCGAGCTGCATGCCCAGACGCGCGAGCGCGGAATCGAGAGCCTCGGCCTGCGCGACGGTGCGCGGGAAGCCATCGAGAACGAAGCCCTGCTTCGCGTCGGCATGCCCCAGCCGCTCCACGGCAACGGCAATCACCACCGAATCGGGCACGAGTTCGCCGCGGTCCATGAAGGCCTTGGCCTCGCGGCCGAGCGCGGTTCCGGCAGCGACAGCGGCACGCAACAGATCGCCGGTCGAGACGTGCGGCACGCCGAGCCGCGCTGCCAGCCGGATGGCCTGGGTGCCCTTGCCCGCGCCGGGAGCCCCGAGCAGCAAAAGATTCCGCGGCTTCATCGCGCGAGTCTCCCGCGGATGCGGGCGCCGCGCGCAAAGCCCTCATACTGCCGTGAAACCAGGTGCGCCTCGACCTGCGCGATCGTATCGAGCCCCACGCCGACGGCGATCAGCAGCGCCGTGCCGCCGAAATAAAACGGCACGCCGAGTCGCACGGCGAGGATCGTCGGCAGGACGCAGACCGCTGCAACGTAGACGGCGCCGATCAACGTCACCCGCGAGAGGATGCGATCGATGTACTCCGCGGTCTTCTTGCCGGGCCGGATGCCCGGAATGTAGGCCCCTGATTTCTTGATGTTGTCGGCTACGTCGGTCGGATTGATCATGATCGCCGTGTAGAAGTAGGCGAAAAAGATGATCAGGGTGATGTAACCCAGCTGGTAGAGCGCGCTCGCGGGGTTCAGATACTCGTCGATGAAGCCCGACACCGCCGGAGAATCCGCGAACTGGCCGATCGTGAGCGGGAACATCAACAGTGACGATGCGAAGATCGCCGGAATCACACCCGCCGTGTTCACGCGCAGCGGGAAGTAGCTCATCCCCCCCTGCATCACGCGTTTGCCCACGACGCGGCGCGCGTGCTGGATCGGAATCCGCCGCTGGCCGCGCTCGACGACCACCACGAAGAAGACCACGCCGAGTGAAACCGCCAGC
This sequence comes from Deltaproteobacteria bacterium, assembly GCA_031405455.1. Classification (GTDB taxonomy): domain Bacteria; phylum Myxococcota_A; class UBA9160; order UBA9160; family SMWR01; genus DATBRV01. The sequence goes on from JANNIY010000189.1 coordinate 47,202, forward strand.
AGGAATACCGACTGCAAGATGCTGAACTGATCGGTGCGGATCAGCTGGAAGAGCTGTCCGAGGGCCGACGGAATCCTGATGATGATGCCGGCGAAGATGATGAGCGAGATGCCATTGCCGATGCCGCGCTCCGTGATCTGCTCGCCCAACCACATGATGAAGGCGGTGCCGCAGGTGAGCGTGATCATGCACATCAGCTTGAAGCCGATGCCCCCCTGGAGCACCGCGCCCTCGCCGAACTGGCCGTTCTCCAGCGCCACGGCGATCAGGAAGCTCTGGAACATCGCGAG
>JANNIY010000190.1:0-27389 GCA_031405455.1 Deltaproteobacteria bacterium
CGGGTCAGGCATGGGAGTTCCGCTCGCGTCTGGGAAGCGCTCCATTTCGCAGAGGACAACGACAAGAGCTACGACTGAATCTTGCGATTGCATCAGCGGCCCTTTTGCGTGGACGCGCTCCCTTTTTGCTTGGCAATACACGTACGGGGCCTCGAACACCGACGGGATCTACCGTTTTCCTGCCTGCCCGATGGACGACCTCTTGTTCATGCGGGTGCGCGAGCTGCCGTTCCAGAGCTCCTGCGCCGGGAAGTGATGAAACAGGTTCCCGGCCGCCGCTGGCAACCGGAATGCGAGCCGATCCGCCGCGTTCAAGCCATCCGACGGGGGCACCAGCGAGGTGTCGATCTTGAGCGGCTGGTAGTGGCTCGAGATGTGATTGATCTGCACCGTGGTGTCGGGCGTCGCCGTCGGCTGCGAAAGCGCGATCGCGTGGACCTGCGCCGGCGTTGCCGTGTACGCGCCGAGCGACGGGAAATCCATCCCGGCCGGCGCCGCGATGCCCCAATCCGTCGAGCCCCGCGAGGGCAGGCTCGTATCCAGCGTGAAGGGATAGCCGTTGAAGTGTCCGTAATCGAAGGTCGTGATCTCTTCACCGACCGTCGCCTTGAGGAAGGCCCCGAGCCCCAGGGCCGCGATCCGCGGATTCAGATCCTTGTGCGCGTGGTGATCGGTCATGATCACGTTGTCGACGCCCTCGCCGCTGAACTGCATCGCGCGATCGGTGTCGCTGACGCGCGAGTCCGCGGACGCAATCCCGTGCACGTGGAAATCGGACGACACGAAATCCGTGGTGTCGACCACGGCCGCGATCTGCGCGGCGACGTCTGCCGTGTTCCCGGCCGTCACGCTCACCGGGCTCGACGGCGCGGTGGTGAACAGCGAGTACTCGGGGCCGCGCGAGACGTAGACGTGGTACGAGCCCGGCTCGAGATCGAACTCCGTGATGCCGCTCGCGCCGGCGTAGTCCGCGCGCGTGATGCCGAACGGCAGCCGATCGCTCGGATCGTTGAAGAGACTGAGCGCCGAGCCGCTGAAGCCGAACAAATTGGTGCCCGGAATGATCGGCATGGGGCTCGGATCGAACCCCACGACGGAAACGCGCGCGGGCAGCGCGGCGCTGGCGTCGTCGGTCACCGTGACGCGCAAACGCCCGGTCGCGGGCAGCGCAAAATCCCGGATCGTCGTATTGCCGAGCGTGATTGCGACCGCGCTCGAAACCTGCGGCTGCGTTCCACCGCCCTGGTAGGGCGTGCCCTGGCGCGCCGCCGCGACATCGTAACTTCCGACCGGCAGCGTGAGCGCGTAGCAACCACTGGCATCCGTCTCGGCGTTGCTGATCAACTTGGTCGAGGTCAGCGTCACGAGATTGATCGGCTGGCCGATCGCGACGCGCGCACCGGGCGCCGGAGCGCCCCCCACCGTGACGCAGCCCGAAAGGGTTCCCACCCCGGTGGCGAGCACGGCATTGCGGATATCGCTGCTGTTGCTGCCCGAGCCGTCGCCGACGCCGAAGTAGCGCAGATACGACCGCGTCCCGCCGGCGGGCACCGTGAACGGGGGCTGTGCCCCGGCGGCAATCGCCGTGAGGATGTCCATGTTGTTCAGGATCACGCTCACGCCCGACGTGTTGAAAAAGTTCGACTTCTCGACGACATCCGTCGGCGTCTGCGCTTCCTGCGCGGCGATCGAAACGTAGGAGTAGTCGATCCCCTGCGCCTCCCCATAACCGACGAAGGCGAGGCTCTGGAGCTCACCGAACAGCCCGGCACCAAATCCGGCTCCCGGCGCGAACCACTGTTCGAGTTCGCCGCCGCCGTTCATCCAATCGCCGACGAAGAGCTTGAGCGGCGTGCCGCCCAGATTCTCGACGGTGGTTTCCATCGCGAGATAGCTCTTCTGCGGGGAGAGCCGGTACTCGGTGCAAGCCTCGATCGGCTGATTGTTGTCGTCGGCGGCGGGCGGGAAGTTGAGCGTGGGGGCAAACGGCCGGATTTGGGCCGACGGATTCACGAAATCGAGAAGGTCGTCGGGGCCGCAAGTGCGGATGATCGCGGCCGTGCCGTCCTGGCCGTCGTTCACGATTTCGATCGACACCGCGTTGATGACCGTTTCGATGTTCAACATGGGCTGGACTTCGAGGAAGTTGTCGCGATTCGGGTCCGCGACGCGCACCGCGTCGATGATGTTTCCGCCGAACGCGCCCACGCTGTAGAGATCGCGTTGGTTGGCGTCCTGCACCACGAAACGCACTTCCGAGTTCTCGAGCATGTAGTCGCCGAGCTTGCCATGCGCGAGCGGGCCCTGCGGCAGCACCGCGGCATTGCTGATCACGGAGGCGCGCGCCTTGGGCGGCAGATAATCGAACGCGAGCCCGCGCGTGACGAACTTGTTGTCGCTCTGGCGCCGGGCGCGCACCAGCAGGACGTTGTGGTCCTGGAGCGGCGCGCCGGGATTCACCGTTGCCGTGTAGATCGGCCCACCGCTCACCGACAGCGGCGTGAAATTGAGCGAGACCTCGAGGCTTCCCGGGACGAACGAACCCACGAGATTGAACTGCACGTTGAAGCTGAAGGTCGAAACCAGATTCGACGCCGGAGACAGGAGCACGATGTCGTCGGCGAACTGGCAGGTCGGAGCGGTCAGCAGCGGCGCTGCGACGAGTAGCGTGAAAAGCAGGTGACGAATGCGCATCGACGCAACCTCCCGACAGACAGAATGATGCAGCTGCCAATCACGCCGCAGCGTACACGCCAGTTTACGCGCAAGTCCTCGCCAAACCAATGAAAACCCGCGGCGCCGAGAGCCCTACCCGTCGGCGGAAATGACTTCCACTCGCGTGGAACCCGGCTTCCACTGCTACCGCTTTGCGGCGCTCGAGGGCGCAGGCCGGATTTTCCTGATTCGCGAGCAAAGCCGGGCGGCTCCGCGCGATCGTAACCCCGAGCAAGGCGCCGTCGGACGCTGGAACGCGGTTTGCACGCTAAACCTCCCGGAGCCGGGGGATGGCTGCGCCCAAAGGCCAGCCCCCTCGAGGAGGCACCGCTGATGCGTTCGATGCGAGCTCTGGTCGTCGCCCTGTGTTTCGGTCTCGCGAGCGTGACCGCAAACGCCGGCGAGGTCACGATCGGGTTCGATTTCGCGGGCAGCACGATCTCGATTCTCGGCGGCATCATCACGATTCCGCCGGGCGGGACGATCACCGCCGCCACCGGCAACGCGACGTTCCTCGCCACCGGACTCACGCAGATCGCGGCCGGGCCCGCGCGGCTCGAGGCGCTCGACGTCGCCGCGACGATCAACCAGAACGTGATCGGTCAGGCGCTCGTGACCGGCGACATCCTCGCGCAGCAACTCGCCGGGCCGACCTACGGGCAGTTGAGCGCGGGGCTCGGCAACGCGGTGTTCACCAACATCGTTCTCAACCTCGGCATCGATGCGGCCTGCGCCGGCGTGGGTTGCCCGTTCATCGGCACCTTCCCGATCAACATCGCGGGCAACTTCACCGTGGCCAACCTGAACGCCGTGATCGGAAACGTCGCCACACTCTCGGCGGCAACGCTGATGGCGGTCGTTCCGTTCTCACTCTCGGGCTTTTCGGGGGTGATCAATCTCGTGGGCAGCGAGGTCAGCCGCTCCTTCAGCCCGATCCCCGAGCCGGGGACCTTCGGCACGCTCGCACTCGGGCTCGTGGCGCTCGCCTTCGTGGCTCGCGCTCGCGTCGCACGCCGCGCCCGCTGAGGCGCATCCGAGCGTAGGCGCCCGCCCGCAAGGCGGGCTCTGCTAATGACTTCGCACATGCAACGCTCGACGCTCGCCTGCGCCGCGCTCGCGTTCGCGCTCGCCTGTACGGGCGCGGAGGACCGTGACACCCGCGCGCGCGCCGCAGCGCACGCGGCGCTCGCAAGCGGCGATGCCGTCGCGCTGCGGGTGGCGCTCGCCGATCTGCGCGAAACGCCGAACCAGGCCCCGGAGGCGTTGCTCGATTTCGCCAACCTGCTGCTGCAGGCCGGCGAGGCGCCCGAGGCCGTCTGGCGTCTCGAGGCCGGCGTAGCGCGGGCTCCCGACGACGCGGCGCTGCGGGTGGCGCTCGGCCGCGCGGCGCTGCTCGTGCGCAGCCCGGCGCTCGCGCGCGACACCCTCGCAGGCATCGCCGCGAATTCGCCACTGCACCTCGAAGCGCTGCTGGTGGGCGCACAGGCCGAGCTCGAACTCGGTGACACCACGGCGGGCTTCGCACGCCTCGCGGAAGCCGAGCGACTGTATCCCGACGATGCTCGCGTCTCTGCCGCGAAGCTCGGGGCCCTGTTCCGGGAGCGTCGCTACGCCGAGGCGAGCGAAGCCATCGCGAGCGCCAAGGCCGCCGCGCGTTCGCCGGCCGAGGCGCGCCAGCTCGAGCTGCTCGCCGCAAGCGTGGAAGTGGCGCAGGGCGATCGCGAGGCGGCGCTCGCAAGGCTGGCGTCGTTGGTCGCAGCAGATCCCCAGGACGCGGTCGCACTGGCGCTTCGCGTGCGCGGGCTGCTCGAGGCGGGCCGCAGCGAGCAGGCGCTCGCAGAAGCGCAGCGCGCCGCCGAGCGCACGCCACCTCCGCCCGGCGTGAGCGCGATTCGCGCACAGGCGTGGCTCGAGCTCGGGCGCTTCGCCGAGGCGGAGACAGATCTGCGGGCCTTCGCGGCGGAATCCGCGTCGCCGAGCGCAGCGCTGCTGCTCGCCGCGTTTCTGGCGCAGCGGGGCGAGAGCGATCGCGTGGTGACGACCTTTCGCGACGCCGTCGCACGCTTCCCGACGATGGCGGCCCTGCAACTCCATCTCGCGGAGAGCCTGCTCGATGCCGGACAGCCCGAGGCCGCGCGCGTCGCGCTCGCGACCTTCGCGAGCGGCTCGGCCGGAGATCCGCACGTCGCGTATTTGAGCGCGCGTCTCGAGCTCGCGAACGGCGATGCAGCGACGGCCGCGCGGCACCTGCGCGAGGTCGTGCCGCACCTCGATCGTTCCTACACGCAGCACTGGCTCGGGGCAGCACTCGAAGCGAATGGCGATGCCGTCGATGCCGAACGCCGATATGGCCTGGCGCTGCAACGCGATCCGGGCGCGATCCCGCCGCGTGTCGCGTTGCTGCGAATGGCCGAAGCGCGCGGCGATCGGGCGGCCGTCGCGCGCCTGGCGCTCGAGCTCGCGGCGCTCTCGCCCGGCGATCGCAACGCCCACGCCACGGCCATCGCCGCACTCGTACGCGCAGATCAGTTCGCGCAGGCGGAGCCACTCGCCCTAGAGCACCGCACGCGCTTTGGCGATGACGCGCGCGCGCGGGCCCAACTCGCGTTCGTGCTGCGTGCGGCCGGAAAGCTCGTCGCGGCGCAAGCCGAGCTCGATGAAGCCACCCGCCTTTTCGGTGAGGACGCCGGGATCGAGGCCGAGCAGGGCCTGCTCGCTGCCGCGCGCGGCGAACTCGACGTCGCGTTGACGTACCTCGAGCGGGCGATCGCGCTCGCACCGGATCTAGCGCGTCACCATGCCGAACTCGCCGCGCTGCACTTCGCGCGCGGGGAAGCCGAGGCGGGATCGCGCGAAGTCGACCGCGCGCTCGCCCTGGATCCCCGCGAAATCGCGCCGCTGGAACTTCGCGTCCGTTTCCGCGCCGCGCAGGGCGACCGCGCAGGCGCGCGCGAGGATGCGGAGCGCCTGCTCGCCGCCCGCCCGCGCGACGCGAACGCGCACTTCCTCATCGGCGCGCTGCGGGCTGCCGACGGTGACACGGAGGGCGCGATCGCGGCGTATCGGCGGGCCGCCGATCTCGATCCGCGCGCCTTCGCGCCCCGCAACAATCTGGCGCTGCTGCTCGCACGCCGCGGCGAACCCGAAGCGGCCCTGGCGGAAGCACAGCGCGCCTACGCGCTCGCGCCGGACGACCCCGAGGTCGCCGACACGCTCGGCTGGCTGTATGTGGAAAGGAACCTCGCCGAGCGTGGTTTGCGCCTGCTCGAGCGCGCGCACGCGTCGGCGCCCGAGCGGGCCGAGCTGCAGTTCCATCTCGCCCTCGCCTACCAGGCCACCGAACGCATGGACGCTGCGAGGCGCGTGCTCGAAGACTTGCGCGCGAAGCTTCCGAGCGACTCTGCGCTGAGAGAGCAAACCGATGCGGCCCTGCGTTCGCTTCGCGAGTAGCCTGCTGATCGCGGCGCTCGCCGGCCCGGCCTGCGCTCCCGAGACGCCGGCGAGCGATGCCGTCGCCCGCCTGCGCGCCCTCGGGCGCCCGAACCTGGTGTTGGTCGTCGTCGACGCCCTGCGCGCCGATCGCACTTCCGCCCATGCCGCTGCCGCGCACGGCTCACCCGAGATTGCGCGCTGGGCGGCCCACGGCATCGTATTCGAGCGGGCGCTCGCACAATCCTCGTGGACGAAATCGTCGATGGCGTCGCTGCTCACGTCGCGCTGGCCTCGCAGCCACGGCGTCCTCGATCCGGACGACGGTCTCGGAGACGCCGCGCGCACCGTCGCCGAGTTGCTGCGCGAGGCCGGCTGGCGCACCTACGCCGTGCAGAGCAACGGCTGGCTCGAGGAAGCCTTCGGCTTCGAGCAGGGCTTCGAGCGTTATCTCTTCCCCCGCGGCGGCGGCTCGGAGAGCGAGCGCAGCCGCAGCTGGCCGCACGCCGACAACATCTACCGCGAGGCCGAGCGTCTGATCGACGCGCAGGCTCCCGCGCAGCCGTTCTTTCTGTACCTGCACTTCATGGACGTGCACGAATACGCGGCGCCGGCGGACATCGCGCGGCCGAGCCCGGGCGCCGAAGGCGAGTACGCGGCGGCGATCTCCTGGGTGGACGAGGTGCTGGCGCGGCTGCGCGACCGCCTCGAGCGTCGCGGCCTGCTGGAGCGCAGCGTGCTGATTCTCGCGAGCGATCACGGCGAAGCCTTCGGCGAGAACGGCGCCTTCGGGCATGCGCGCAACGTCTTCACCCCGGTGCTGCACGTACCGATCGTGCTGCGTCTGCCCTTCGAGATCACACCGACGCGCGTCGCTACCCAGGTGCGCAATCTCGATCTCGCCCCCACGCTGCTCGATCTCGCCGGCCTGCCCGCCAGCGCGGATTTCGAGGGCACATCGCTGCTGCCCCTGCTCGCCACCCCGAACGCATCCGACCGCGCTTCGCACGCGTCGCTCGGGGCGCTGCTCTATCCCGATGCGCGGCTTCAGGAATCGCTGACCGACGGCGCCTGGAGCTATGTGCGCGACCTCGCGCCGGGCGGCCGCGAGTGGCTCTTCGACCGTCAGGTCGATCCGGACGAGAACGTGGATCTGAGCGCGCTCGAACCAGAACGGACGGCGGCGTTGCGCGCCCGGCTCGCCGCCGATTTCGGGCGCGCCCCGGCTCCCGGCGCCGTGCGGCCCGAAGTCCGCGTCGACCCCGCGCTCGCCGAGCGCCTGCGCGCTCTCGGCTATGCGCTGTAGCTGGGGCCGTTGCCGCCGGGGCGGCGCGGTGCGATCGTGCGCCGCGCGGATCCACGGGAGCAGCATGCAACGCAGCCTCGCGAGCGTTCTCTCGCTGTGTACGGCGCTGCTGGCGTTTGGCTGCGCCTGGCTGCGTGCCGAGACACCCGGGCCTTCGGCCGGCACGCTCGAGGTCGAGCGCGCGGTCGCGCTGCTGCGCGAACAGCTCGACCTTCCGATCGCCGCGCTCGAACGCGAGGTCGATCGCGTGCTGCCTCCGGTCGCTGGCGGCATCACGCCCGAAATCCGCCAGCAGATCTTCGATCACGAAATGGCCTGGCTCGGCGTGCACCAGCTGATCGCCTTCGGTGAGAATCGCGCCCGCATCGAGTCGATCCTGTCGCGGCTGGCCTTCGACGAACGCGGCCCGTACTTCCCTGCCGGCATCGAGGGGCATCCGGGACAGGTCGCTGCGGAGCTATCGCGCCTGCGCGTCGATCCGAGCGAGCGCTTTTCCGCAGGCGCGCGCAACGTCACGCCGGCCCAGCTCGCGCAGTTGGCGCGCGATCGCTATGAGCACACCCGCTTCGCCGATGACCCGAGCTGGCTGATCGAGGCCGCCACCTACGGACGCGATCCGACACAGGGTTGGGTCAGCGCGAGCGGCGAGGGAACCTGGGTCCATGGCTACATCCTCGGGCGTCTGCGGGTGATCGGCCAGACGAACGATCTCAGCTCGGCGCGGCTGACGGAGGGGGGCCTGCACTTCGCGGAGAGCATCGGCCGGCTCGTGCCGCGACTCGTCGAGCATCCGGACTTCCAGCAGGACGGCTCGACGCGCGAGGCCGTCACCCTCTACCTGCGCTTCCTCGAGTGGTACCTGCATCAGGTGATGGAGCCCTGGCTCGAGCAGGCGGCCCAGAATCTCGAACCCGCCCTCGAGACGTACCGCGCAGCGCCGAGCGCGGCGAGCGCGGAGCCCTTCATGCGGCGCGTGCGCGATGCGGGCCACATTCTCGAGATGATCCACGACCCGGCGAGCTGGTTCGACGGACGCATCTCCCCCGTCGAGCAGCGCGTCGCCGCGGAGAAACTCGCGGCAATGGTCCTGCGCTGGTACTCACCCGATTTCGCCGACGCGCGCGCAGCGCTCGAGCGCAGCTACGATTCGGATGGTCGGCCGCTATCACTGCTGTGCGCCGGGCAGCTGATGCACGTCCACCACGGCCTCTCGCTCTGGCTCGCCGCCAGCCGCTAGTCAGGGTTTGCGGCGGCTGCCGTAGTCGTCAAAGGGATCGTCGCGCTCACGGACGGCCTCGCGAAAGCCGACATCACCGGCGCGCGCGACGAAATCGAGGCCCTCCTGCGTGTGGCGCGCCACGCCGTCGAAGAGCGTGCCGAGCATCCGGCTCGACGCGAACCCCATGTTCTCGACGGTTTGATTGCACAGCAGCTTGAGCATCACGAGCTGATTCACGGGCACCTGCGCCATGCGGCGGGCCAGCGCGAGCGCATGCGCTTCCAACTCCGCGTCGGGCACCGTTTCGAGGATCAGGCCGATTTCCGCCGCGGTCTTCGCCGGGATCGCGTCGCCCGTGAGCAGCCACCGCTTCGCGCGCTCGAGCCCCATGCGATAGACCCACATCGCGGTCGTGGGCGTGCCCCAGACGCGCGACGGGGGATAACCGAAGGTCGCGCCCTCCCCGGCGATGATCATGTCGGCGCACAGCACGAGATCGGTGCCGCCACCGATGCACCAGCCCTGCACCGCCGCGATCACCGGCTTGCGCGCGTACCAGAGCTTCATGTAGGTGTCGACGAAGCGCCCCATCACGCGCAGATCGGCGACCGAATCCCAGGCGCGGCGCGGCGTGTTCGGCGTGTGCGCGCGCGCTTCGCCGGCTTGCGCGGCCGTCGCCCAATCGAGTCCGTAGCCGGCGCAGAAGGCGGGCCCTTCCGCGCACAGCAGCATCACGCGCACATCGGGATCGGCATCGGCCGCGTCGATGGCGGCGGCGAGCTCGTCGCGCAGCTCCGGCGTGATCGTGTTGTAGGCCTCGGCGCGGCAGAGCACGATCCGGCGCACGCCGGCCTGCGTCTCGGTGCGAAGTGTCGGCACGCAATCCTCCCTAGACGCCCCTCGGAGGGCGCGAAACCGCGAGCTTGTCGGCGACCGTGCGGCGCAGGTGCGCGATCAACTCGGCGCGCCAGGCGCCCTGATCGGCGTCACCGCGCCGGATGCGCAGGGCCAGAGCCTGCGTCTGCGCGCGCAGCGCGTCGCGCAACGCAGCGCGCGCCGCAGGCCGCGGTTCGCGCAGTTCGAGCAGGGCCGCGAGGCGCTGCCACTCCGCCTCGAGATGCGCCTCTTCCGTCTCGATCTCGCGCGCGACGATCGCGACCACGTTCGCGGCAACGCGCGCGTGATAACGGCGCGGGCCGTCGAGATGGGGCACCACCTCCTGCTCGAGAAAGCGCTCGACGGCGCGCAGCAGCTCGACTCCCGTAGGCCGATCGTTCACGCCGGGCCCTCCATCAGTTCGAGCAGCTCCTGCTCGGCCTCCGCCGTGCGCCGACCGAGCGAGGCGAGTTCGAGCGAGGGCGCTCCATCGAGCCAGGCGCGGCACTGCATGATGAAGACGAGAGCCAACTTGAAGTTTCCGCACACCTCCCAATAGCGAAGCGCGTCGAGATCGACCGGCTCGCCGCCAGCGGCTTCGTAGGCGCGCACCAGCTCCTCGCGGGTGCCGACGCCCCCCACCGGAAGCGCATCGTTGCCGAAGCGCCAGGCGCGCACGCAGAGCCAGCCGAGATCCTCGAGGGGATCACCGAGGTGCACGAGCTCCCAGTCGAGGATCGCGCGCACGCCGCTGGCGTCGAACATCACGTTGCCCACGCGGTAGTCGCCGTGAACGAGCACGCGGCGGCGAGGCTCTGGCGCGCGCGCTTCGAGCCAGCGCGCGGCGAGATCGAGCACCGGGTGCGGTTCGACGGCGAGCCGCTCGACGGCGTCCACGACTCGCCGGACCTCCTGGCGCGCCGATCCGACGCCCGCCTGTGTTGCCACCAGCCCGGCGAGATCCGGCTGCGCGGTGTCGATCGCGTGGATGCGCGCCAGGATCGCGCCAAGGGCGGGCGCGAGGCCCGCGCGGGTCGCGGCGTACTCGGGATCGCGCAACAATCGTCGTGGCAGCGTCTCGCCGGCGAGACGGTCCATCAGGAAGAACGGCGCACCCAGCACCGACGCGTCGGGACAGCACCAGTGGACGCGCGGCACCGGCACGCCCGCCTCGGCCGCCGCGCGCAGCACGCGAAACTCGAGCCCGCGGTCGCTCTCGGCGGCTCGGCCCGGCGGATCGCGGCGCAGCACGAGCGGCAACACGGCAGGCACCGCGCCAGCGAGCTCGACGTCGAGCGACCACAGCTCTCGGGAGGCTCCGCCCGCGAGTCGGCGCAGCGACCCCACCCGCACGTCGGCAGGCGCGAGCGAGGTCTGCGCCGCCACGAAGCTGCGCAGCCGCTCGGCCATCTCCCGCTCCGAGGCGGATGCCGGGGCCGAGGCAGGCGCCCCATCCGAAGCGAGGGACGGGAGCGCGGGGCTTCCGAGTCGTGCTTTGCCCATGCGCCGTTGCAGCTTACCTCAAGAAAGTCTTCAAACCGGACCCCGCAAAGGACGATAATGGCGGCATGCAAATCCGCGCGAAGCACCGCTCCGTCGCCATCGCGTTGGCTCTGGCGACGCTCACCGCGGCGGGCTGTGCGTCGCCGCCGCAAACGGATCCGGGCGCCGTCGCCGCCGCCTACGCCGCCAGGGGGCGCTTCGACGAAGCTTCGCGTGAAATCGAGATCGCGGTGCGTTCGCACCCGAAAGACCTCGCGTTACAGCTCCAGGCGGCGAACATCTACGAGCGCGCGGGAAACCCCGACAAGGCGGTGAGCCATCTGGAAGATGCGATCGAGCTCGAACCGGACGCGGCAGAAGCGTGGATCCGGCTCGCCGAGATCGAGAACGGGCGCGGCAATACCGACGACGCCTACGTCGCCTACCGGCGCGCCGAGAAGCTCGCACCCGACGACGTGCGCGCAGTTTCCGGCCTCGCGCTCACGGCCGATAGCCTGGGTTTCACGGATGAAGCGCAGCGCGCCTACGCACGCTGGTCCGAGCTCGAAAAGCAGGGGCGCCCGGCCGGGGAGCCGCCGGCTCGAGACTGAGCCAGGCCGCGAAGCGGCCGGCGGCGAGATCCTGGCGAATGGGGCGCAGCCGCGCGCCGGTCCGCGTGAGCCGCGGGGACGCAGGCTCGATCAGACGCGCACGCGACCCGGATCCCGGGCCAGATCCCGCGTCAGATTCTTGTGGTGGGCCTCGAGCGTCCCGCCCCCGATCTCGAGCAGCTTCGCGTCACGCCAGAGCCGCTCGACCACGTTCTCGCCCATGTAGCCATAACCGCCGAGCACCTGGATCGCGGCGTCGGCGGCGCGCTTGCCGGCCTGCGCGGCGAACAGCTTGGCCGCATCGGCATCGATGCGCTGGCCGGCCGACGCGAGATCGAAGCGACGCGCGGTGTCGTAGACGAGGCAGCGTGCGGCGCGCCATTCCGCGAAGCTCTCGGCGATGTAGCGTTGCACCTGCCCGTGCTCGCGGATCGGTACGCCAAAACTCTTGCGGCTATTCGACCAGTCGAGCATCACGTTCAGGCAGCGCTGCGCGATGCCGAGCGACATCGCGGCGAGCGTGAGCCGCTCGATCTCCAGGTTGCGCATCATCGAGAGCGCGCCAGCGCCCTCGGGGCCGAGCCGGTTCTCGACGGGCACCCGCACGGCCTCGAACACGAGCTCGGCCGTGAACGAGGCGCGCATGCCGAGCTTGTCCTTCCATTTCTGCCCGAGTCGGAAGCCCGGCATGCCCTTTTCGACCAGGAACGAGCTGAGGCTGCGCTCGTCCGTAGCGGCATACACGACGAAGGCGTCGCCCAGCGTCTGCTCGTCGATCCCGCCATTCGTGATGAACGTCTTGGTGCCATCGAGGACATAGGCGTCGCCGACCCGGCGCGCCCGCGTGCGCATGGCGAGCACGTCGGTGCCGACGTCGGGCTCGGTCATGCACATCCCGCCCACCCATTCGCCGGAGACGGCCCTCGGAAGCACGTGCTTCTTCTGGAGATCGTCGCCGTTCACGTTGACGTTCTGCGCGAACAAGATGGCGTGTGCGAGTACGGCGAGCGCAAAGCCGGGATCGGAGGTCGCGAGCGCCTCGTAGACCTGCACGGCGGCGGTCGCGTCGAGACCCGAGCCGCCGTATTCCTCGCCGATCGTGACTCCGAGCAACCCGAGAGCCGCCGCGCGGCGGAACAGCGGCAGATTGAAGGTCTCGTCGCGGTCGTGGCGAGCGGCTTGCGGCTCGACCTCGCGCGCGACGAACTCGCGCAGGCTGCCGGCGAGCAGGACGTGCTCGGGTGTGGGCGCATGCAGATCGAAGCTGCGCCGTTCGCTCTCGGTCATGCGAATTCTCCCGGCGAGGGCGGGAGTCTACCCGGTCGTACGCCGACCCGTCAGAGAGTGGCCAACGCCGAGGTGACGTAGGCGCCGATCGCCTCACGCACGCTGGGTGAGGTGGCGTTGAAGACCACACCCATGTCGGGGATGATCTGGTAGGCGATTTCGGCGTCGACCTCGAGCTTGCCGCTGCGCGGCAGCTCGAAGCCGAGCGAGATGCGGCTGCCGAGCAGCAGCGTCTCGGAAGAACGCAGCAGGCAACCGTTCTCCGAGAGCGAGAGCACGGCGCCGCGCCATTCACGACCGTCTCGCGAACAACGCGCGGCCAGGTGCGTGGGCACCCGCGGTGTGCTGCGCGGCGTATCCTCGAGCACCTGCTGCACCAGCCGATAGATCTCGTGCAGGCCCGCCGGCCGACGGATGGCGCCGACGATGCGCGGATCGGCGCCCGTCACGCCGTGACGCCCGCACAGCACCACGATCGGAACCGGCGGGTCCTCGTCGTCGTAGGCGTCTGCGAGCGAGCGCTCGTCGACGAATCGCAAGTGAGGGCGCTCGAGGCCGATCTCGGCGGCCGCCGCCGGGAAATCCTCCGGATCGAGGATCCGATAACCGAGCTTGGCCAGGAGGGCCCGGCTGTACGGAGCGAATGCCTCGGGGGCGGCGTGGGTCACGAGCAGACGATTCGGCAGCGTGCGTGCGTCCATACGCACCCTCATCGGCAGCGCCCCTCAGCGAATTGATCGCCGGAAGCGGGCGAGGGGGTAAACTGCCTGCGTGTCCGTAGATCCCACGACCGCCGCCTGGCTCATCTCGAAGCGGCAACAGATCGAGCAAGTGATGGCGGACAAGCTCGGGCCCGCACGGCCCGAGCCCGGCGCCGCCGAGGCGGAGGTGCTGCGCCGCTTCCGCTCGTTCGCGGCGTCTGCACTGCAACGCGGGACCGCCGCCGAGCCCGCGCTCGATGGCCTGCGCGCCAACGAACGCCGCGTGCTCGCGTTGCTGGCGGCCTGGTCGCAGGCAGCAGCCGAGGTCGCAGGCGAGCGCGGCGCCATCGTGAGCGCAGCGCTGGCGCCGCTGCTCGAGCGCTTCCGCATCGCGCTGCGCTCGACCGGCAGCGCGCGCCGCGCGCGCGGCGCAGCGCGCGGCAATCGCCGCGCCGTGGTGGCCGCCATCGACCGTGTCTGCGATGCCTTTTTCGCCATCGATGCCGATTCGGGTCGACTCGTCGACGCGAACCCCGCCGCCGGCGCGCTGCTCGGCGTCGCGCGCGATGCGCTGCTCGGCGTGGAGGCGAGCGCCTTCATCGAGACCGCCGCACAGGCGCGTTGGTCGACGGCCCTCGAGGCGATGACGGAAGGCGCCGAAGCGCGGCGCGTCCCGCTCACGCTGCGCGATGCGAGCGGCGCGACGATCGCCGTCGATTGCACCGTCACGCGCTTTGCGACGCGTGAGCGGACGCTGGCGCTGATCGTGGCGCGCCCGGTCTAGCTAGGCCCGCGGCTCGCGCAGGAACGCGAGCGTGCGGGCCCAGGCTTGCTGGGCGATCTCGGCGCGGTAGGCCGCCGGACGCGTGTCGTTCATGAAGGCGTGGCCTGCGCCGGGATAGACGACGATCTCGGAAGCGGCATCCGCCTTGGCGAGCTGTCCGCGCAGCCGCTCGATGTCCGCGCCGGGAATGAATTCATCCTGATCGCCAAAGAAGGCCAGCAGCGGGCAGCGCAGATCCGGCGCCGCGTCGAGCGGTTGCACGGGCTTGAGCCGGCGGTCGAGCCCGTCGGGCGCATGCAGGATGCCGTGTTCGTGGGACAGCAATCCGTAGAACGACACCGCGGCCGTGAGCCCTCGGCACTGGCAGGCCGCGAGCAGCGCGTACATGCCGCCCATGCAGAACCCCACCACGCCGGTGCGGCGTGCGCGGGTCGCCTTCGCGAGCGCGAGAAAATCGATCGCGGCCTGGACGTCGCGCAACGTCTCGGGATCCGAGAGCGCCCGCATCCACTCGCCGGGGTTCGTGATCTCGTATTTGCCCTTGGCGCGATACAGATCGAGGGCGAGCACGCCGAAGCCCTCGCGCGCAAAACGACAGGCGAGATCGCGCGCATGCTCGGAAAGCCCCCAGACGTCGGGGATCATCACCAGACCCGGCGACGGTCCCGAATCGGGGTACGCGAAGTAGCCGAGCTCGACGTTCTGCGCCTGCACGCATGCGAGTATACTCGCCCGCCATGTCATTCGAGCTCGAACTCGAGGTGTGCCTCGCGGCGGCCCGCGAGGCCGCCGGCATCCTGCGCGAGCACTATGCACGCGAAATCAAGAGCTGGGAAAAATCCGCAGACAACCCCGTGACGGCGGCCGATCTCGCATCGGATCGGGCGATCGCGCGGCAGCTGCGCGCCGCCTTTCCGGGCGATGCGCTGCTTTCCGAGGAAACCGTCGCCGACCCCGCGCGTACCCAGAATCCGCGCGCCTGGATCGTCGATCCGATGGATGGCACCAAGGAGTTCATCCAGCGCATCCCCGAATTCGGCGTCTCGATCGCACTCTGCGAGCGCGGGGAGCCGGTGGTGGGCGTGATTTCGAATCCCGTGCAGGACGTCACGCTCTGGGCCACGCGCGGCGGCGGCTGCTTCCGCGACGGCGCTCGCGTCGAAGTCTCGCGTTGTGCGGAACTCTCGGCGGCCGTCGTGATTGCGAGCCGCACCGAGATCTCGCGCAACCAATTCGATCCCTACGCGGGCTGGTTCAAGGAGATCCGGCCCGTCGGCTCGATCGCCTGGAAGCTCGCCTGCATCGCCAGCGGCGACGGCGATCTCAACATTTCGGTTGCGCCCAAAAACGAGTGGGACGTGTGCGCCGGAGATCTACTCGTGCGCGAAGCCGGCGGCGCCTACCTGGCGTTCGACGGCACGCCGCGCCGCTACAATCAGCCCGACCCGCTGATCGGCGCCGGCATGGCCGCGGGCCGCCGCGAGCTGCTCGAGCGTTTCTTCGCGCGCGTGCGTTAGTCCGGATGCGAACTTCCCGGAGCAAGAGGCGGGAGTCGGCGGGGGGTGGGCTGCGGCGAATGGCTCGCCGTTCCTCTTTTCGTGATTGCGTGCCAAAACACGGCTTCTAGCGTCGAGTGAGCAGCCGCCCTGCGGCGCGGCTGCGCTTGATTTCGCCTCCGCCCACCCCCCGCCGACTCCCGCCGAAGCCATGCATTGTCGGATCAGGGCTGGCGCGGCTCGCGCCTCGGGCCCTTAGGCGGGCTGAAATTCAGCGGGCGAGTCGCAGCGAGCGGCGGCGAAGAGCGAGCACGAACAGGCCCGCGGCGAGCAGCAGCGCCGTGCCAGGCTCGGGGATGTTGGCGAGATAGACGCCACTCGTGCCGTCTTCGTAGTACGCGGTGAAGGCGAGCTGATCGCCAGACAGCCCGTCGAGTCCGAAGAGGAAGTAGCTCACGATGCGTCCGTCGAGGGAGTCACCCGACGCGATCACGATCTCGCGTTGCCCGCCCTCGTAGAGGTAGAGAGCGTACCCGTACCCATCGCTACCGTGATAGGCTACGGCCTCGCCGCTGATGGAGAGTCCGCTGTCCTCCGCGGAGTCGATCAGCAACTCGGTGTCGCTGACGAGCACTAGGGTGCCGGCAATTTCTGCGTAGATTCCGCCCGCGTTGCTCCCGATGCCCTCAAAGGCGACGTTGCCCGAGTCGGAGGCGGGCCCCTTCGAGAAGGAGGTGAAGTTCCCGGTGCCGCCGGGAATCAGCGTCGACGTATCGGCGACGACGCGAGCGACACCCGCGCTCGCGACGTAGATGCCGCCTACGGACCCGCCGAGGGCGTCGAACGCGACTCCCGTCGCGTCGAGAGCGGTTGGACCGCGGAGATACAAGCTTCCGCTCCCGCCGGGCACCGAGGTGGTCTCGTTGGCGGTCACTTCGAGCGCGCCTGCGACGCTCGTGTAGATCGCGTTCGGGCTCGCCCCCGACTGGGCAACGAACGCCACGTTCGTACCGTCGATGGAGGGCGTCTCGAACGACAGATTCAACGCGCCGCCGCCATCCGGTGCCGGGGCCCCGTATTTCACGATTTCCGTCAGGACGCCGGCAAACGAGGCGTATACGCCACCGACATAGTCCGGCGGACCCGAGCCGAAGAACGCAACGTTTCCCGCGGAGATCGACGGGTTCGTGAAGTAACGGAAGGTGTCCGTGCCACCCGGGATGGGTGTGGATTCATCTGCGATCGTCGTGAGCGCGCCGCCTGATCCTGTGAAGACGCCTGACTTCCCCAGGGAAAGGTCTATGGCACGAAACGCAACGATCCCGGCGTCCACACCGGGCGCACCGAAGAACGCAGCCGGCGTCGAAGAGTCCGCGATTTTCGTGAAGCTGACCGAAAGCGCGCTGGCCGGCGCCGCGAGAAGCGACGACACCAACGCAGCGAGCCGCCACGCGAATTGCATCCCCCACCCCCTGGTGTCACGAGGCAACACCGGAACCTATCGGCGTGGCGAGTGGCTTACAGCAGCGGCGCAGCTCAAGGCGGCCCGGCCGCCGCGTCGGGCAACAGCGACGGGTCGCCCGGGCCGATCCGCTCGACGCTGAACCCCTGCTCGGCGAGCAGCGCCGGGATGCCCTTCGCGCCCAACATGTGCCCGGCGCCGAGCACGACGAAGCGGGTGCGCCCGTCGACCGCGAGCTCGGCGAGGCGCGCGGCCATCGCGGCGTTGCGCTGCCAGAAGAACGCGGCGTAGTAGGCCTCGAGCTGCGGTTGCTCTGCGAGCGGCTGGAAGAGCTGATCCTCGAGAGCCCCTTCGTCGCCGCGCGACCACGCAGCGAGCAGCGCGTCGGTGCGAGCGACGAGATCGTCGCTGCGCAGCAGCACGTCCTTCAGCATCAGCTCCTGCACCGCGAGGGTCTGGCCATCGAGCAGCGCAAACTGCGAGTCGAGCGTCTCGAGCCCCGCGATCGGCTTCTCCCCGGTCGCCTGATCGAGGAAGGCGCGGTCGACGCCGAGCGCAGCGTCGTAGCCCGCCGCCGCGAGCTCGGTCATCAGGACCATCTGGGCGGCGAACCACGGCTTGTAGTGTTGCAACAGACTCGCCGACAGCGCGTGCGTTTCGGTGTAGCGGGCGAGCAATTCGCGCGTCTCGGGCTCGAGCAGCGCGTCGAGCCTGAGGTGCTCCGGCAACAACGCGTAACGCTCCGTCTGCGCGGCGATGTCGGCCGGGGTGACCTGCGAGAGGTCGACCTCGACGACGAGCTGATCGGAGCGACGGTAGGCCTGCCCGACCTCGGGTCCGAGCGCCGGCGCGTCGACGGGCCGGAGGTGGACCGAGCCGAGCAGGTAGAAGCTGCCCCCAGCGGGAGCCTGCGCGTGCCAGAAGAGCGGTGTGGCGATCGCCGGCGGCGGCGCGGCGCGATCCTGCCGGGCGCCGGCACAGCCCTGAGACACGAACGTCGCCGCCAGGGCGACGCTGCACAGCGCGAACGCGAGCCATTGCCTGTGCTTCAAGTCGCCTCCCGACTCAGGATGAATCCGCAGACGGCCGATACTACCGGGTGCCGGGCAGCGGGGAATCCCATGGGACGAGCACTCAAAATTCTCTTGATCTGCCTGGGGGTTTGGGTCGGATTCGAGATCTATCTCGAAGGTCCGCGCAATGCCTTCGGGGGTCTCTTCGACTTCTCCGCGCGCGAGCAGGCCGCAGCCCGCGATACGCGCACCACCCCGCAGCGCGCGGGCGACGCCGTCCGGAAGTCGCAGGCCATCGAAGCGGAACGCCGCGAGCGCCTGCTCCCGGACTGAGCCCGCTTCAGGGCGCCGCGTCGCCGGCCGGACGATTCCCGAACTCGACGATCAGCGCGAACGCGACCGAAATCACCACCGGGCCCACGAAGAGCCCCAGCAGACCAAACGTCGAGAGCCCGCCCAGCACGCCGAAGAGCACCAGCAGGAACGGAATCTGCGTCGGACCGCTGATCAGCAGCGGACGCAAAAAGTTGTCGACCGTGCTCACGAGCAGGGCTCCCCACAGCGTCATGCCGATCGCCGCACCCGTGTGGCCCGCGAGCACGAGCCCCACCACCGCCACGAGCCAAACCAGTGTCGGGCCGAAGGGAACGAACGATCCCAGCGCCGTCACGATCCCAAGCAGCACCGGAGAGGGCACGCTGAAGATCGCGAAACCAATCGCCGCGATGGCGCCCTGCGCAATCGCCGTGCCGAGCAGGCCGAACACCACCGCGCGCACGACGGCTCCGATGTGATCGACGAAATCCGCCGGCGCGGACGGGAAGAAAAGCCTCGCGAGCCGGCGCGCTTGCATGAGCACGCGTTCGCCGTCGAGATAGAGCACGAACACCGCCATCAACGTGATCCCGAACTGGATCACGTTGAGCGCGAAACCTCCCGCGAGGCTGATCACCTCGCGTGAGACTTCGCGCAGGTTGCGCGTGATCAGATCGCGGACGGCGTTCGTATCGAGCAGCCAGGTCGTGCGCAATTGTTCGATCGGATCGCGCAGCCAGGGGCGCAAAACGATCCAATCCGGCAGCACGAACTCCCGGCCTGCCGACTGTTGCAGGAGTTGCAGCAGGTGCGAGGCCTCGTTGGCGACGGTCGCGAGCACCCACGCGAGCGGCACACCGAGCCCGAACGCCACCAGCACCGTGAGCAACGCGGCCGCGAACCGCGGACGCCCGGTCGCCCCGCGAACCCAGTGATAGAGCGGCCAGGTCGTATAGGCTGCGATCGCCGCCCAGGCGAGCGGGATCAAGAAGGGCTGAAGCACGAGAAGCGCCGCTGCGGCGAGCGCGAGCCCCGCGCCCACGCGCGCGACGACGAGACCCGGACGATCGTCTTCGGCGCTCATCTCGATCCCCGCCGCGCGCAGCCGGACCCGCTCGGCTCCGGCGGGGTCGCACACGCCCCGCTACTCGCCCGTGCAGATCGCTCGGCGAGTCTCGCAGGCGCAGGGAAGCCTGGCTACCGGCTGGAGCCTGCCCCACGGGAAACCCCGTGGCTTTCGGCGTCGGCTCGCTTATCCTGCCGCCCTCGCGAAGAGAGGCTCCGTGATCGTAGGCGTACCCAAAGAAACGGCAGCGGGCGAACGGCGCGTGGCGCTGGTGCCCGACGCTGCGAAGGCACTCAAGGCGAAGGGTATCGAGCTGATCGTACAGCCGGGCGCGGGAAGCGCGGCCGGCTTCAACGACGAAGCCTACGTGCAGGCCGGCGCCAGCCTCGAGGCCGATCTGAGCGCGCTGTACGCGCGCGCCGACGTGATCGCGAAGGTCCAGGGGCCGCGCGCGGTCGCGGGCGCCGCCCACGAAGCCGACGCCCTGCGCGCGGGCCAGACGCTGATCAGCGCACTGCGTCCGCTCGACCAGCCCGAACTCGCCGCGCGGCTCGCCGAGCGCCGCGTCACGGCTTTTGCGCTCGAGCTGATGCCGCGCACCACGCGGGCGCAGGCGATGGACATCCTGTCGTCGATGGCGACGATCGCCGGCTACCACGCCGTGCTGCTCGCCGCGTCTTCGCTGCCGAAGATCTTCCCGATGCTCGTGACGGCTGCCGGAACGCTGACCCCCGCGCGCGTGCTCGTGATCGGCGCGGGCGTGGCGGGCTTGCAGGCGATCGCCACCGCGCGCCGACTCGGCGCGGTGGTCGAGGCCTACGACACGCGCCCGGTCGTGAAGGAGCAGGTCCAAAGTCTCGGCGCCAAATTCGTCGAGCTCGCGCTCGAAACCAGGGATGCGCAGGACGCTGGCGGCTACGCCCGCGCGCAGAGCGAAGAATTCTACGCGCGGCAGCGCGAGCTGCTCGGCGAACGCGTTCACCTGAGCGACGCGGTGATCACGACGGCGCAGGTTCCGGGCGCACGCGCGCCGCTCTTGATCGACGAAGCGGCCGTGCGCGGCATGCGACCCGGCTCGGTGATCGTCGATCTCGCAGCCGAGGGCGGCGGCAACTGCGCGCTCACGCGCGCAGGCGAAACCGTGGTCGCACACGGTGTCACGATCCTCGGACCGCTGAACCTGCCGAGCGCGCATGCCCTGCACGCGAGCCAGCTCTACTCGCGCAATCTCCAGAATTTCCTCGTGCATCTCGCGCCCGAGGGCAAGCTCGTGCTCAATTTCGAAGACGAGCTGACCCGCGGCCCGCTGCTCACCCACGAGGGCGAGGTGATGCACGAGGGTGTGCGGGCGCGGCTCGCGAAGGACTGACGATGGACCCCTACGCACTGCTCCAGATCTACATCTTCGTGCTCGCGGGTTTCGTGGGCTACCAGGTGATCACGAAGGTGCCCGCGCTGCTGCACACGCCGCTGATGTCGGCGACCAACGCGATCTCGGGCATCTCGCTCGTCGGCTCGATCGTCGTCGCCGGCCACGATTTCAGCGCGCTCGCGACGGTCATGGGCTTCGTCGCCGTCACCGCGGCGACCATCAACGTGGTGGGCGGCTTCATGATCACCGACCGCATGCTGCGCATGTTCCGGCGCAAGGAGAAGCCCTCCTCGTGACCACGTCGCTGATCCAGATCTCCTATCTCGCCGCGGCCGTACTCTTCATCCTCGGCCTGCGGGGCCTCACCGCCCCCGATACGGCGCGCCGCGGCATGAACATGGCCGCGCTCGGCATGCTCGCGGCCGTCGTGGGCACGCTGATGCACCACGACATCGTCCGCTACGAATGGATCCTGATCGGCATCGTGGTGGGCTCTGCGGTCGGCGCCGCGATGGCGATCTTCATGCCGATGACGGCGATGCCGCAGCGGATCGCCCTCTCCCACGCCTTCGGCGCGCTCGCCGCCGCGCTCGTGGGTCTGGCGAAGTACGACATCTTCATGGCCGAAGACACGCTCGGCCACGCGCGTATGGGCGCAATCGCGTTCGAGGTGATGTTCGGCTCGCTCACCGTCACCGGCAGCTTGATGGCCTTCGCCAAGCTGCAGGAGCTGATGCGCGGCTCGCCGATCACCTTTCGCGGCCAGAACGCGATGAACATCTCGCTGTTCGCGGTCACCTTCTGCCTGTTCCTCTATCTGATCTACGACCCCAGCCAGCGCGAATTGCTCTACGTGGTGGCCGGCCTCAGCCTCGCGATCGGCGTGCTGATGGTGCTTCCGATCGGCGGCGCCGACATGCCCGTCGTCGTGTCGTTGCTCAACTCCTACGCGGGGCTCGCCGCCTCGGCCACCGGCTTCGCGATCGACAACAACGTGCTGATCATCGCGGGCGCGCTCGACGGCGCCTCGGGCTTCCTGCTCTCGATCCTGATGAGCCGCGCCATGAACCGCTCCTTCGCGAACGTGATCTTCGGCGCCTTCGGCACGCCGCAGGTGACGGCCGGCGCGAAGAGCAGCGCGGGCCTCACGGTGCGCTCGATCACCGTCGAAGACGCCGCGATCCAGATGGCCTATGCGCGGCTCGTGATCGTGGTGCCGGGTTATGGGATGGCGGTGGCGCAGGCGCAACACCAGGTGCGCGAGCTGGCCGAGCAGGTCGAGAAGCGCGGCGGCGAGGTCAAGTACGCCATCCACCCCGTCGCCGGACGCATGCCGGGGCACATGAACGTGCTGCTCGCCGAGGCGAACATTCCCTACGACAAGCTCCTCGACATGGACGAGATCAACTCCCAGTTTGCGAATGCCGACGTGGCGCTCGTGATCGGCGCGAATGACGTCGTGAACCCGGCCGCGCGCAACGACAAGGCGAGCCCGATCTATGGCATGCCGATCCTGAACGTCGATGCCGCGAAAGCCGTGATCGTGATGAAGCGCAGCATGAATCCGGGCTTTGCGGGCATCGAGAACGAGCTCTTCTACGACGAGAAGACCTCGCTGCTCTTCGGCGACGCCAAGGCCTCGCTCGGCAAGCTCGTCAGCGAGATGAAGAACGTCTGAGCGCGGGGCTCAGGGGCGAGCGGCCGCTGCGCCGCCGCCAGGCAGACGTTCACCGGAAGCCTGGCCCGGCGGCATCAGCTCGGCGTCCCAGGCCGCCCAGCGCGCCGCGAGCGCGTCCGCCCGCTTCGGCTCGGCTTCGCGCCGATCCGCGTCCTCGTGCGGGTCGCCCGGCAACTCGAAGAGCTTGGGAACCGAGCCCCAGGCTCGGCGTTGGCCGGGTAGCCTGAAGTTCTCGCTCACGAGCTTCCAGTCGCCCTGACGGATCGCCCAGAAGCGGCGCCCCACGGAATTCGGGCGGAAGATGAAGCGCCAGAAGAGCACGTCATGCGGCGGCGCGCTCTTCTCGCCGTCGAGGTACGGCAGCAGATTCACGCCATCGAGCTGCCATTCCGGCCTGGCCTCCACGCCGGCGGCGGCGAGCGCCGTGGGCAGAAGATCGAGCGCGATCACCGGAGGCTCGAAGACTCCGCCCGCGGGCAACCTGCCCTTCCATTGCGCGAGAAACGGCACGCGAATGCCGCCTTCCAGCGTCTCGCCCTTGCCGCCCCGCAACGGCGCGTTGCTCGAGCCATTCCACGTCTTGCCGAGCGGCCCGCCGTTGTCGCTGAGAAAGAAGATCAACGTGCGGTCTGCGAGATCCAACTCGGCGATCTTCGCGAGCACTTCGCCCACCGCGTCATCCATCGCCGACACCATCGCGGCATAGCTGCGGCGGCTGGGATTCTCGATCTGGGCGAAGCGATCCAGGTATTCCTGCGGCGCCTGCAAGGGAACGTGCGGAGCGTTGAAGGCGAGCACGAGAAAGAACGGCGCATGCTGGTGTCGCTCGATGAAGCTCACCGCCTCGCGCCCGAACACGCGGGTCAGGTAGTCGCTGACCAGCGCCGGCTCGCGCCCGCGCAGGATTCCAGGAATCGCGGGCATCCCGCGCGGCGGCAGATACTGGCTCATGGCCCCCAGGAATCCGAAGAACTCGTCGAAGCCCCGATCGAGCGGATGATTGGTCGCCTGGGTGCCGACGTGCCACTTGCCGATCAGGCCCGTGACGCGCCCGGCGGCCCGCATGCGGTCGCCGAAGGTGACTTCCCCGGGCGGCAGCCCCACGCTGAGCGAGTGCAGGTTTTCCTCGAAACCGAAGCGATTCTGATAGCGCCCCGTCAGCAGTCCCGCGCGGGAAGGCGCGCACTGCGGTGAGCTGACGTAGCCGTTCGTGAATCGCACGCCATTGCGCGCGATCGAATCGATGTGGGGCGTGACGATGTCCTGCGAACCCTGGTAGCCCGCGTCGCCAAAACCCTGATCGTCCGAGAGGATCACGACGACGTTGACGGGCGGCGCGACCCGATCCGGCGAGCAGCCGGCCAGCAAGGCGATCGCAGCCACGCACGCGGTGAAGGTTCGCGCGCGCATGCGCCTAGAGCAGCGTTCCGGTGAGAAACGCCGTTGCGACACTGAAGTAGATCACGATGCCCGTGACGTCAGATAGCGTTGCGACGAACGGCGCCGAGGCGCTCGCGGGGTCGAAGCCCAGGCGGCGCAGCAGGAAGGGCAGCATCGCGCCGACCACCGCACCCCAGAGCACGATCCATACCAGGCTCGTCGCGACGGTGGCGGCGAGCAGGAACTCGTGGTGCCGGGATTGGGCGGCGCTCACGGGCCACACGAGCACCCGCAGGAGCCCGATGCCGCCGAGCACCGCACCGAGCACCAGGCCCACGCCGAGCTCGCGTTTCAACACGTACGCCCAATCGCGCAGCCGGACCTCGCCCATGCCCATGGCGCGGATCACGAGCGTACTCGCCTGCGCTCCCGAGTTGCCGCCGCTGCTGATGATCAATGGGATGAAGACGGCGAGCACCAACGCCCGCGCCATCTCGCCCTCGAAATGCGACATCGCCGCGGTCGTGAGAAACTGCCCGATGAAGAGCACCGTGAGCCAGGGCAGGCGCTTGCCGACCATCGCGAGCAGGCCCACCTGGAGGTAGGGGGCATCGAGGGCGACCGTGCCGCCGATCATCTGGATGTCCTCCGTGGCCTCCTCGCGCACCACGTCGACGATGTCGTCGATGGTCACGATGCCCTGCATGCGGCCTTCCGCATCGACCACGGGCACGGCCGCCAGATCGTGCTCCGCGAAGATCTGGCTCACGCGCTCCTGATCGAGATCGGCCTGCACCTTCACGAAATCGGCGCGCATCACCTCGCTGACCCGCAGCTCGGGCTCGGCGAAGAAGAGCTCGCGGAACGAGACGACTCCGAGCAGACGCTGCGCGCCGTCGAGCACGTAGACGTAGTAGATGGTCTCGATGCGCTCGCGCGCCTGGCGCCGGAGGTAGCGGATCGCTTCGTCGGCGGTCATGTCGGGGCGCACGCGGGCGAAGCGCGGACTCATCAGGCCGCCCGCCGCGTCCTCGGCGTAGGCCAGCAGCGCCACGACCTCTTTGCGCGCGTGCAGGTCGAGCAGCGCGAGATAGCTGCCGCGTTGCTCTTCGGAACAGACTTGGATCAGGTCGGCTGCGTCGTCGGGCGGAAGCTGGCGCATCCAGATCTGGCGCTCGGCCGCCGGAAGCCCTGCGAGGAGCTGCGCCTGCGCGAGCACATCGAGCGCGAGGAAGAAATCCTCCTCCTCCGCGGGCGCGAGCAGCCGAAAACCCTCGACCTTCTCGTGGGTATCGAGGAACGGCCAGGCATCGCGCAGCTCGGAGCCCACGAGGCCGCCAGGAGCGTCGGATCCGGGCACCGGAGTCGTCATGGCTTCCCCTCGCGGCGCAACCCGCGTCGAACGTAACGAAGCCCGCGTCGCAGCGCGCCCCGCCGCTGGCACGCGCAAGCCTGGCTGCGCATACTGCGCCGCAGTGTCCCGAGCGTTGACTACCCGCATGCTGGTCGGGCTGATCGCCGGTGCGGCGCTCGGAGGCGCAGCGCACCTCTTCGCGCCCGGCGCCGCCTGGCTCGACGCCTTCATCCGCTACGGAACCGATCCGATCGGCCGCATCTTCCTGCGCCTGCTCTTCATGCTCGTGATCCCGCTGATCCTGACGGCCCTGTCGCTCGGCGTCGCCGGCCTCGGCGACCTGCGCCGGCTCGGCCAGATCGGGATGCTCACACTCCTCTACACGGCTGTCGTGTCATCGATCGCGGTGGTGATCGGCGTCGCGCTCGTCAATTGGTTGCAGCCGGGGGCGGGCTTCGATCCCGCGGAGCTCGCGGCGCTCGGCGCGCGCGCCGCAACGGCACCGAGCGCGGCCGCGCCGACCGCCACGGGCATCGACCTGCTCGTGAACATGGTTCCGAACAACATCGTGAAGGCGATGGCCGAGGGCGACATGCTGGCCCTCATGCTGTTCTCGCTGTTTCTCGGCATTGGCCTCGCCGCGACGCCCGGCGACGCCGCTCGGCGCTTCGAAGAAGGCCTGCAGGGGCTGAACGACGTCGTGATGCGCCTGCTCGGGATCGTGATCCGGATGGCCCCGGTCGCCGTCGCGTGCCTGCTCTTCACGCTCACGGCGCGCCTCGGGTACGAAGTGCTCGTCAAGCTGGGCGCCTATGTCGGGGTCGTGGTCGGCGGACTCGCGATCCAGCAATTCGGGGTCTACTCGCTGGCGGTCTATTGGTTCGGCGGCATGAGCCCGCTGAAATTCTTCCGCGGCACGCGCGCGGCGATGTTGACCGCCTTCTCGACCGCTTCGAGCAACGCGACGCTACCGACCGCGTTGCTCGTAGCCGACCGCGAGCTGGGCCTGCCGCCACACGTCGCGCGCTTCGTGCTCACGCTGGGCTCGACCGCAAACCAGAACGGCACGGCGCTCTTCGAAGGCGTGACGGTGCTCTTCCTGGCTCAAGTCTTCAACGTCGAACTCACGCTCGCGCAGCAGGTGACGGTGGTGTTCATCTGCATCCTCGGCGGCATCGGCACCGCGGGCGTGCCCGCCGGTTCGATCCCCGTCGTGATCATGATCCTCGGCCTGGTGGGCATCCCCGCCGAGGGAATCGCCATCGTGCTCGGTGTCGACCGTTTCCTCGACATGTGCCGCACCACGATCAACGTGACGGGCGATCTCGCCGCGGCCGTCGTCGTGGCGCACCAGGAGCGCCCCGTGTCGCAGGCGCCGGGGCCGGCCGCGGCGTAGCTCCCAACCCCGCACGCGCGATGCTGAAAATGTCGTACGCATGCGGTTTTCGGTTCGCCGAAGAAGGTCTCAAGGGTTGGAGGGGGGGACGCTCGGGCGTCGTGCCCACTTCGGCTCGAAGGTTGGTCACTCGGGTTTCTTGCGAGGCCAGCATCGGATCCGTCGGGCTCCGTTCCCGACCTAGCCCCGATCCGACACTCGAGAGCGAGCGGAAGGGAGGCGGCGGGGGGTGGGCTACGGCGAATGGCTCGCCGTTTCTCGTGTCGCGATCGCGTGCTGGAACTCAATTTTGTGGCGTCAAGGAAGGCGTAGTCCTGCGGGGGCGCGCCGCCGCTCTCGTCCTTCAGGTGGATGCGCCCGAGCAGGAAGAGCCCGGCCGCGCCGAAGATCACCGTCCACAGGAGCAGGAAGAGCTCGCGTGGCAGCACGAGGAGCTGGAACTGGTAC
>JANNIY010000191.1:0-5508 GCA_031405455.1 Deltaproteobacteria bacterium
CTTCGCCTTCTCGATGTAGGGACGCGCATCCTCTGCGCAGCGATCGAGCGCCACCGTGATCGGAACGAAACCGGATGAGCCGAGTTCCTCGAACAGTGCCTGCCAGACCGGCAGGTCCTCACGGCAGCCTCACCAGGAGGCATAGGCGATCAGCAGCACCTTCTTGCCGCGATGGCTCGAGAGCGTGTGGAGCTGGCCCGCGAGATCTGGCAGCGTGAAGTCGGGAGCCTCGAGCGAGGCCAGCCGTGAACCGCGGGCGGCGGCCGACTCTCCGAGTACGGCGACGCTCTCGCCGACGTCGAGCGCCAGCGGCAGCCCAGTCGTCTGCGCAAAGACCCCGAGATCGATGCCGTCTTCCTCGACGAGGCCTCGGCGCTCGCGCAGCGTGATGCAAAGCTCACCCTTGCACAGGCCCTGCGGCTTGAGCGTCCAGCCGAATGCGTGCTCGAGATCCGAAGGCGCCAGCCGCACGTGGCCGCCCTCGACGCGTGCCGCAGCGCGCGTGACGCGCTCTCCGTCGATCAACGTAAAATCGCGCTCGCGCATGCGGATCCTCCTCCGAGAACCCCAGCTTGCGCCCGAACTACGCCTCTTGGCAAGAGTTTCGGGTGACTTTCTCGCGCCGCACGGATACGTTTGCGCGGTGACGCACCGCATTGCGGATCCCGAGCTTTTCGGCGTGACGGAGTCCGCCTTCAGCCTCAGCTTCCGCGTCGAGGACGGCGCCGGACCCGTCGCTGCGCCCGCGCGCGTGCTCGTGGAGGGGGAAATTCGTGCCGTCTCGGAGGGCCCCGCCGGCACGCGCCACGTGCGGGTCGGAGATCTCGCGCCCGCCACGGCCTATCGCATCGCCATCGAAACGCCCGGCGGCGCACCGGCGAGTCGCGATCGCTATTTCCCCGCAGCGGTCACCACGCTGCCGGCGCCGCGCGCCGCGCGGGTCGGCAGCTTCGGAACCTTGAACGACCTGCACTTCGGCGAGCCGCGCTTCGGCGGCGTGTTGCTCGAGGACGGCGAAACGCTCGACCAGCCCGGCCTGGAGGTGGTGCGTGAGAGCGATACCGAGGTGCCGTACTGGCGATTCATGAACGAGGACGCGATCCGCGAGATCAACGAAGAGGGCGTCGACCTCGCGGTGATCAAGGGCGATATCGCCGACGTCGGGCGCCGCGATCAATTCGAGGCCGCCGCCCGCGCATTCTCGGCGTTTCGAATGCCGCATCACGCCTTCCTCGGCAATCACGATTATTACGGGCTCCTCACCGGCGACGTCGTGGATGGCTACGCGCTGCTCGGGCAACCGCGCGCTCCGCGCAGTCTCGATCTCGGTGGCTGGCGGCTCGTGCTGCTCGAGACCGCGCATCCGGGAGAACACCACGGTGTGTTTGCCGACGATCGCCTGCGCTGGCTCGCGGGCTCGCTCGAAGAGACCCGGGAGCGAAGCCTGCCCACGCTGCTGTTCATGCATCACCATCCGGTGCCGCCGGAGCACGCGGACAGCTATCCGAACACGATCGGCATCAATCCGTTGCACTCGCTGCGGCTCTTCGAGCTGATCGGGAGGCACCCGCAAGTGAAGGGCGTGCTGATCGGTCACACACACCGCAACCGCGTGCGGCGCTACGCAGCGGCGGGTTCGACGCCCTTCATCGAGGTGAATTGCACGAAGGATTACCCGGGAGGTTGGGCGCACTACCGGCTTTTCGAGGACGGCAGCTTCCGGCAAGAGGCCCGCCGAACGGCGAGCGAGCGGGCGCTCGAGCACTCGACCCGCTGCCGGGATCTGTTCGGGGGCGGCTACCGGCATTTCGCGCTCGGGGCGCTCGAGGCGCGCAGCTTCGTGGCCGGCGCAGGAGACGCGTAATGCCGGCCGGGCTGCTCGCGGGCAAGGCTGCGCTGGTGACCGGCGGCGCCTCGGGAATCGGGCGCGCGACGGCGCTCGCCTTCGCGCGGGAAGGCGCTCGCGTGCTCGTCGCCGACACCGCCGCCAGCGAAGGCGAGCAGGTCGCACGGGCGATCCGCGAGGCGGGCGGCACGTCGGTCTTCCTGCGCACCGACGTGACGCGCGAGGCGGATGTCGCCGCCCTGGTGAAGCGCGCCATCGACGAGTTCGGCCGCCTGGATTGCGCGGTCAACAACGCCGGCATCACCGGTGGCGGAGGCGCGATCCAGGATCTCGCGCTCGAAGAGTGGACCCGCACGCTCGCGATCAACCTGACGGGCGTCTTCCTGTGCCTGAAGCACGAGCTGGCCGTGATGCGCGCCCAGAAATCCGGCGCGATCGTGAACATGTCCTCCGGCGCCGGCGTGATCGCCGTGCCCGGCCTGGCGGCCTACTGCGCTTCGAAGCACGGCGTGCTCGGGCTCACGAAGACGGCGGCGGTCGAGAACGCGCGCAGCGGTGTGCGCGTGAATGCCATCCTTCCGGGCAGCACCGACACGCCGATGCTCCAGGCCGCGATGGGAAGCGATCCGAAGCTGCGCAAGATCATCGAAACCAGCAGCCCGGCCGGCCGCCTGGGCCTGCCCGACGAGATCGCGGAGGCGGCGGTCTGGCTGTGTTCCGATCGCGCCTCGTTCGTGAGCGGAGAGTCGATGCTCGTCGACGGCGGATCGGTCGCGAGGTAGCCTCGCGCCTTTCCCGGGAGATGTCTTGAAGTTCGTCACCTCGCTCGCATTCAGCGATCCCACCCAGTACTGCGAGCTCGCGCGCAGCGCCGAGGCGGCGGGTTGGGATGGCCTCGTCGTCTCCGACCATGTGGTGCATCCCGAAAAAATCTCGACGCCCTATCCGTACACGAAGGACGGAGCACCGCGCTGGCAGGCGCCGGCGCCGTGGCCGGATCCCTGGGTGGCGATCGGCGCGATGGCCGCGGTGACGAAGCGCATCCGCTTCCTCACGGGGATCTACGTGCTGCCGATGCGCAACCCGTTCAGCGTGGCGAAAGCGGTCGGCACGGCAGCGGTGCTCTCGGGTGATCGCGTCACGCTCGGCGTCGGCGTCGGCTGGATGCGCGAGGAGTTCCAGTTGCTCGAGCAGCCGTTCGAGCAACGCGGTGCGCGGACCGACGAGATGATCGAAGTGATGCGCAAGCTCTGGCGCGGCGGCATGGTCGAACATCACGGCCGCTTCTTCGATTTTCCGCGCTTGCAGATGAGCCCCGCACCGCTCGGGCCGATTCCGATCCTGATCGGCGGCATTTCGGACGCTGCGCTGCGCCGCGCGGGCGTGATCGGAGATGGCTGGATCTCCGACATCCACACGCTCGAGGAGCTGCGCGGGATCATCGCGAAGATCCGCGAGCAGCGACACGCGGCAGGCCGCGAGAGCGCGCCGCTCACGATCGTCGCCGCCTGTAGCGACGCCTACGGCGTGGACGGTTGCCGGCGCCTCGAAGACATCGGCGTGACCCATCTCCAGACCATGCCGTGGCTTTTCTATGGCGGGCCGACCGAGTCGCTCGACAAGAAGCTCGCAGGGCTGCGGCGCTACGCCGACGACGTGATTGCGAAGCTGAGCTGACGGCGCAGGGGGACGGATCAGCAGCGATGCGAGCGCGTGCAGAGCTCTTCTGGCGGCTCCTGCCCGACGTGCGCACCGGCGAGCGCATACGCTTCCTGTTCTTCGCGGGCCTCTTCACGCTGATCAGCCTCGCGCAGACCGTCGGGCTGGCGGGCTCCGAGGCGTTGCTGCTCGGCACGCTCGGCGCGCACGCCCTCCCGATCACCTTCGTCTTCGCCTCACTCGTGACCGTGGCAGGCTCGATCGGCTACGCCGCGCTGGTCGGCCGGCTCCGCAACGACGACCTGCTCGTGGGCATGCTGATCGGCGCGGCGGCCCTGCTCGGCGCCGGCGTCGTGCTCGCCACCGCCGACATCGCATGGGCGCTGGTCGCGCTCGTGTGCCTCTTCTATCTGACGCAAGCGGTGTTCCTGAACCACTTCTGGACGTTCAGCGGCGACTACTTCGACACGCTCGCGAGCAAACGCCTGGTGCCCCTCTTCACGATCGGCTCGAGCCTGGGGGGTGTTCTCGGCGGCCTGCTCGCGGTCGCCGCCTCGCGCCAGCTGCCGCCGATCGCGTTGGTCGCTGCCTGGGCGGTGCTGCTCGCCACCGCCGCGCTGCTGTTGCGCCTCGCGCGCCGGCCGCTGCGGCGTTGGGGGCCTCTCGATCTGGAGGAAGCGGACGAAACCTCGGTCGCGAGTCTGCGCGGCGCCATGCGCCATCTCGGCGGCTCGCCGCTCGCGCGCTGGATGTTCGTCGCGTCGCTCGGCATGGTGTTGACGCTCTTCCTCGCGCAGTACCTCTATTCCGACGTTTTCGCCCGCAGCTTCGCGACGCCACAGGCGCTTGCGACGTTCTTTGGTGTCTATCTGGCGGTGACGAATGTCGCCGAGATCGCAATCGAGGTCGCACTCACGCCACGGCTGATCCGACGCCTCGGCGTCCCCGCCACGAATCTGATCCATCCCCTGCTGATGCTCGTGAGCTTCGCGGGCCTCGCGCTGCGTTTCGATCTCGGTTCCGCCGTTGCGGCGCGCGTCAACCGCGAGCTGCTCGACAACGCGCTCGCGACGCCCGTGCGCTCGCTGCTCTACAACGCCATGCCGGTACAGCTGCGCGGTCGCATGCGGGCCTTCCTCGAGGGCATCGTGGTCTACGCCGGCATGTCGATCGCCGGCGGCGTGTTGCTCGTGCTCGAACGACCGGATCCGCGCTGGCTGTGCCTGGCAGGCAGCGTTTCGGCGCTCGTCTACTTCGGCGCCAGCCTCGGCGCGCGGCGTGCCTATCTGGGCTCGCTCGTCGCACAGCTGCGTGCGGGGCGGCTCGATCTGGCCGACGTGCACGGCGAGATCGGAAGCTGGGAAGCCTCGCGGCTCGCCGTGATGTGGGAGCAGCTGCTGCTCGAAGAGGGCTCGCGTCCGTCGCGCTCGCTCCTCCAGCTGATTCCCGAGCTGGCAGCCCGCGGCGTCGTCGCGCCCCTCGTGCGCGCGGCATCGCACCCGAACCCCGTCGTCCGGCGTTCGAGCCTGAATGCGCTGGTGAGCGCCGGCAGCGAGGTTGCGCTGGGCCCGCTCGCGCTCGCGCTCGACGACCCCGACCCCGGCGTGCGTCTCGTCGCCTTGCGCGGCCTGATGCGGCTGCGTCCCGACCCGGAGTTCGTGAGTGCGCGCATCCATGACCTGCTGGACGACGCCGACCCGCTGGTGCGTAGCGAGGCCGCGCTCCAGGCCGGCGAACGCGGGCTCGTCATCCTCGCCGGGATGATCGGGGAGGCGGCGCCGGAGACGGCCATGGCCGCACTGGGGGTGGCTCCGGAAGCCTTGTTGCCTCGCGTGCTCGAGCGCGCGCGCGACACACAGGTGGACGCCGCCATTCGCGCCGCGGCGCTCGAATGCCTGGCGCGCATCACGCCCGAACCGCACTTCTCCCTCGCCGAGCTGCTCCCGGATCTCGCTCACCCGGATGCGCGCGTGCGACGCGCGAGCGTGCTCCTGCTCGCGAAC
>JANNIY010000192.1:0-74949 GCA_031405455.1 Deltaproteobacteria bacterium
TGCGCCCCCCTGGAACATGTTCTAGTCTTTTCGCCCGCCCCCCGGTCCCGGGGCCGCCTCCCGGCGGCCTTGGCTCGCCGTTGGAGCGCCGAGGCCCGGATGCATCTCGAGTTCACGCCCGAGCAGCAGCGGCTGCGTCAGGAGATCCGCGGCTACTACCGCGAGCTCTTCACGCCGGAGCTGCGCGCGGCGCTCGATGCGGAATGGGAAGAGATGGGGGGGCCCGTCTTCCGGGCAGTCGTGGGACGCATGGGGAAAGACGGCTGGCTGGGAATCGGCTGGCCGCGCGAGCACGGCGGCCAGGGCCGCACGGCGCTCGAGCAGTTCATCTTCTGGGACGAGACGTATCGCGCGCGTGCGCCGCTTCCGATCATCGGCGTCAATACGATCGGGCCGACGCTGATGCAGTACGGCACGCCGGAGCAGAAGGCGGAGCTGCTGCCCGGCATCGTGAAGGGCGAGCTCTTCTTCGGTGTGGGCTACACCGAGCCGGGCGCGGGCACCGACCTGGCTTCGCTCACGACGCGCGCGGTGCGCGATGGCGACGAGTACGTGATCGATGGGCAGAAGAGCTACACGACCCACGCCCACGATGCCGACTGGATCTGGCTCGCGGCGCGCACCGACCCCGACGCGCCGAAGCACAAGGGCATCTCGATCATTCTGGTGCCGACGAGCGCGAAGGGCTTCTCCTTCACGCCGATCCACACGCTCGGCGGCGAGCGCACGAACGTCACCTACTACGCAAACGTGCGCGTGCCGGTCGCGAATCTCGTCGGACCCGAGAACCAGGGCTGGTCGCTGATCACCTCGCAGCTCAACCACGAGCGCATCACGCTGGCTTCGCCCGGCTGCGCCGATGCGCTGCTCGATCGCGTCTGGGATTGGGCCGGCAAGATGACGGCGCCCGAGGGCGGACGCATGCTCGATCAACCCTGGGTGCAACTGAACCTCGCGCGTGCCTACGCGAAACTGGATGCCCTCAAGGTGCTGAACTGGCGCTCGGCGTGGTCGATCACGGCGGGCGTTTCCAACATGGCCGAGGCGTCGGCCGTGAAAGTGCTCGGCACGGAGCTGTGCATCGAGGTCTACCGCCTGCTGCTCGAAATCGTCGAGGCAGCCGGCCTGGTGCTGCAAGGGGAGCCCGGCATGCTCTTCGGCGGCGTGCTCGAGAACGCCTACCGCAGCGCCACCACGCTCACCTTCGGCGGCGGCGTCAACGAGGTGCAGCGCGACATCATCGCCATGGCCGGCCTGGGTCTACCCCGGGCGCGGCGTTAGCGCGAAAGGCCAGCATGAGTACGCAGGCGGAACTCGAGAAGCAGCTCCAAGCGTACGTGGGAATCGTGCAAGGCCCCGTCGAGATTGCGCAGGACGCCGTGAACGAAGCCATGATCCGCCATTGGTGCGAGGCGATGGGCGACCGCAACCCCGCCTACCTCGATCCCGAAGCCGCGAAGCGCAGCGTGCATGGGGGAATCGTGGCGCCGCCCGTGATGCTCCAGGCCTGGATCCTCGGCGGCCTCGAAATGGCGGACACCGATGCGGGCCCGAAGAACAAGCAGCAGGAACTCCACCGTCTGCTCTCCGACAACGGCTACACCGGCGTCGTCGCCACCAACACCGAGCAGGAATACACGCGCTACCTGAAACCTGGCGATCGCGTCCGCGCCGTCACGACGATCGCGTCGATCTCGGACGAGAAGGCCACCGGGCTCGGCACCGGCTACTTCATCGAGACGCGCACCGACTTCACGGATCAATCGAACGCACCGGTTGGCTCGATCACGTTTCGCGTGCTGAAGTTCAAGCCCGCACAGGCGGCGCAGCCCGTCGCCGCGTCCGGCGGCGGCGCGCCCGCGAAGCCGCGGCGGCTGCGAGCGCCCCGCGCGCACGACAACGGCTGGTGGTGGGAGGCCGTGGATCGCGGCGAGCTGTTGATCCAGAAATGCAGCGAGTGCGAAAGCCTGCGGCATCCGCCGCGTCCGATGTGCCCGCATTGCCAGTCGACCGCCTGGACGGGCGCCGCTTCGACGGGGCGTGGCACCGTGTACAGCTTCGTCGTGCTGCGCCACCCGCCGATTCCCGGCTACGACTACCCGCTGCCGGTGGCGGTGATCGACCTCGAAGAGGGCACGCGCATCGTCTCGAACGTCGTCGGCTGCAAGCCCGACGAGGTCCACATCGGCATGCGGGTGGAGCTCTCGATCGAGAACGTGGACGAAGAACTCAAGCTGCCGCTCTTCCGGCCGCGGGGCTAGCGGAGCCGCGATGGACTTCACTTTCGGCGAAGAGCACGTCCTGGTGCGCGATCTGGCGCGCGAGATCCTCGCGCGCGAGACGACGCCCGAGCTGCTGAAGGCGATCGAAGCGCAGGGCGCCGAGCATTCGCCGACGCTGTGGGCGCAGCTCGCGGCGGCAAATCTGCTCGGCATCGCGGTGCCCGAAGATCTCGGCGGCATGGGGCTCTCGCTGCTCGAACTCTGCGCGCTGCTCCAGGAAACCGGACGCGCGGTGGCGCCGGTGCCGGTGTTGGCTTCGCTCGCGTTGGCCGGCCTTCCGCTCGCACGCGCGGGCACGCCCGCGCAACGCGAACTCTTCCTGCCTGCGCTCGCGCGCGGAGAGCTGATCCTGACCGCGGCGCTGGTCGACGCCGGCTCCGCGGATCCGGCCGCGCCCGCCACGCGCGCGCGTCGCGAAGGTGATCGCTTCGTGCTCGCTGGAGAAAAGCGCAGCGTGCCGGTGGCGGGCGTCGCACAGCTCGTGCTCGTACCGGCGACCACGGATGCCGGTCCGCGCATCTTTCTCGTCGATCCGCGCGGCGCGGGCGTGCGCGTCGAGAAGCGGCTGATCTCGGGCCGCCGACCGTACTTCAACCTGACTTTCACGGCCGCGCCTGCGCAGGACGTGCTCGGCGGCGAGGATTTCGATGCGGGCGAGCTGCTGCGCTGGCTGCACGACGTCGCTCTCGTCGCCGTCGCCGCGACCCAGCTCGGTGTCTCCGAACGCGCGATCGAGATCACGGCCGATTACGTGAAGCAGCGCGTGCAGTTCGGCGCACCGATCGGCTCGTTCCCGGCCGTGCAGCACCGCTGCGCCGATGCCTGGATCGATCTCGAAGCCTTGCGCTGGACGACCTGGCGTGCGGCCTGGAAGCTCGCCCACGGCGACGACGCGCACCGCGAAGCGCTGGTCGCGAAGTTCTGGGCGGCCGAAGCGGGCTCGCGGATCGCGACGGCAACGCAACATCTGCACGGCGGCATGGGCGTCGATCTCGATTATCCCATCCACCGGTATTTCTTGTGGTCGAAGGCGCTCGAGCTCGATCAGGGCGGCGCCATGCCGCAGCTCGTCCGTCTCGGCCGCGACCTGGCCCGCAGCGGGCCGCAGGAGCTGCGATGACGCTGCGCTCTCCCACTCTCTCGGAAATCAAGGTGGGTGACGAGCTGCCCGAGCTGCGCGTGCCGCTCACCAGCAGCCTGATCGTCGCTGGCGCGATCGCGTCGCGCGATTTCACGCGCGTGCACCACGACAAGGCTGCGGCGCAGGCGACCGGCATGCAGGACGTGTTCATGAACATCCTGACCACCGAAGGCTGGGTCTGCCGCTTCGTCACGGATTGGGCCGGCCCCGACGCGAGCGTCCGCAAGCTCTCGCTGAAACTCGGCGCGCCGAACCTGCCTGGCGACGTGATGGTGATGACGGGCAAGGTGCAGGCGAAAGAGCATGCAAGCGTGGTGGTCGAGGTGGTGGGGAAGAACGCCTGGGGCAATCACGTCACGGCGAAGATCGAGCTGTCGCTGCCCCGCTAGGGCCAGTTCTGGAGCATCCATGTCGCGAACCCTCAAGGATCAGGCCGCCATCGTCGGCATCGGACAGACGGAGTTCTCGAAGAACTCCGGCCGCTCGGAGCTTCAGCTCGCGTGCGAGGCCGTGCGCGCGGCGATCCGCGACGCGGGTTTGAAGCCGTCCGACGTCGACGGCATGACGACCTTCACGCTCGACACGAGCGACGACATCGAAATCGCGCGCTCCGTCGGGATCGGCGAACTCAGCTTCTTCAGCCGCACGCCGCATGGCGGCGGCGCGGCGCTCGGCATCGTGCACCAGGCGGCGATGGCCGTGGCGACGGGCGCGGCCGAAGTCGTCGTCTGCTACCGCGCGCTCAACGGACGCTCGGGCCAGCGCTACAGCCAGGGCGTCGCGGGCGACATCGTGACGAGCGATCTGATCCACTGGAGCTGGTACATGCCCTTCGGGCTGATGACGCCGGCCTCCTGGGTCGCGATGTTCACGCAGCGCTACATGTTCGAAACGGGCTGCACGAGCCGCGATCTCGCGCAGATCGCGGTTTCGACCCGCAAGCACGCCGTGAACAATCCGAACGCGTTCTTCTACGGCAAAGCGCTGACGATCGAAGAGCATCAGAGCTCGCGCATGATCGTCGACCCCTTTCGCCTGTACGATTGCTGTCAGGAGACCGACGGCGGCGCGGCGTGCATCATCACGACACCCGAGCGCGCGCGCGATCTCGCACAGCCCGGCGCCCTGATCCGCGGCGTCGCGCAGTGTGCGGGTCCCGACCAGGAAGTGATGACGAGCTTCTACCGGCCGACGATCGCCGCGATCCCGGAAATGGATGGCGTCGCGAAGCAGCTGTATGCGATGACAGGACTCGGTCCGTCGGATCTGGAAGCGGCCGTGATCTACGACGCCTTCTCGTCGATCGTGCTCTGGCAGCTCGAGAGCTTCGGGTTGTGCAAGCGCGGAGAGGCGAAGGATTTCATCCAGAATGGGGCGCTCGAGGTCGGAGGCCGGCTGCCCTCGAACACGCACGGCGGCCAGCTCTCCGAAGCCTACATCCACGGCATGAACGGCGTGAATGAGGGCGTGCGCCTGATCCGCGGCACCTCCGTGAACCAGCCGGCCAAGAACGATTGCGTGCTCGTGACGGCGGGCGTCGGCGTGCCGACGAGCGCCATGATCCTCGGCAAACTCTAGAATCACTTCGGGCGCTGGCTTGCGCGCCCCCCACAGGAGAAGAAGAAGATGCGTGAAGCCGTCATCGTCGAAGCGCTGCGCACCCCGATCGCGCGCGGCAAGGCGATCAAGGGGTCGCTGTCCGCGTTCCACCCGGCCCATCTGCTCGCCAAGGTGCAGGACGCCGTGGTCGCGCGGGCGGGGCTCGATCCCGCAGAGGTCGAGCAGATCATCGGAGGCTGCGTCACGCAGGCCGGTGAGCAGGCGGGCAACCTCGCGCGCAACGCCTGGCTCTCGCGCGGCAAGGGCTGGCGCACGGGCGGCACCACGATCGATACGCAGTGCGGTTCGGGCCAGCAGGCCAACCATTTGATCTCGGCGCTCGTGAAGACCGGCAGCATCGACGCCGGCATCGCCTGTGGCGTCGAAGTGATGAGCCATGTGGGGCTCGGCGCGAACGTCATCAACGGTCCGGGCTTCTTCGTCCCCGCGGACTGGCCGTGGGATTCGACGCCCGATCAGTTCCGCTCGGCCGAGCGCATCGCCAAGAACCGCGGCATCACGCGCGAGGATGTCGATCGCTTCGCGCTCGCTTCGCAGCAAAAGGCCAAGCGCGCGCGCGACGAGGGACGTTTCAAGCAGGAGATCCTGCCGATCGACGCCCCCGTGCTCGGCGACGATGGCAAGCCCTCCGGTCGCACGCAGCTCGTCGAAGAGGACCAGGGTATTCGCGAGACCTCGC
Organism: Deltaproteobacteria bacterium; assembly: GCA_031405455.1. Taxonomy (GTDB): domain Bacteria; phylum Myxococcota_A; class UBA9160; order UBA9160; family SMWR01; genus DATBRV01. The sequence continues at coordinate 5,723 of JANNIY010000192.1, forward strand.
TCGAGGCGCTGGCGCAGCTCAAGCCCGTCGTCGAAGGCGGCATCCACACGGCAGGCAACTCGTCGCAGATCAGCGACGGCGCCGCCGCCATCTTGTGGATGACGGCCGAGAAGGCCCGTTCGTTGGGGCTGCGCCCGCGCGCGCGCATCGTGCAGGACGTCGTCGTGGGCACCGATCCCTATTACCTGCTCGACGGCCCGATCGACGCCACGGAGGCGATTCTCAAGAAGACCGGGATGAAGCTCTCGGACATCGATCTGGTCGAGATCAACGAAGCCTTCGCGGCGGTCGTGCTCTCGTGGGCGAAGGTCTACGAACCCGACATGGAGCGGGTGAACGTGAACGGCGGCGCGATCGCGCTCGGCCATCCGGTTGGCGCAACGGGCACGCGACTGATCGTCACCGCACTGCACGAGCTCGAACGGCGCGGGCTCGGGACCGCATTCATCACCATGTGCTGTGGCGCTTCGGTCGGCACCGGCACCATCATCGAGCGCCTGTAGGCGACGGGGGGAGACGATGCAGAAGAATCTCGAAGGCAAGGTCGCGATCGTCACCGGGGCCGCACACGGGCTCGGCCGCGTCGAAGCGCTGGCGCTCGCGAGCCAGGGGGCGCGCGTCGTCGTCAACGATCTCGGAACGCGCGGCGACGGCCGCGGGCGCGACGAATCGGCGGCGCGCGCGGTGGTGGAAGAGATCAAGAAGCAGGGCGGCGAGGCCGTTCCGCACTTCGGCGACGTCGCCGATTGGAACGACGCGCAGGCGCTGATCAAGACGGCGCTCGACACCTGGGGCGAGCTCCACATCCTCGTCAACAACGCCGGCTTCCTGCGCGACTCGACGATCTTCAACATGACCGAGGAGGATTTTGACGCCGTGATCCGCGTCCACCTCAAGGGTCATTTCTGCACGATGCGCTTCGCGACCGCCTACTGGCGCGACAAGGCGAAAGCCTCGGGTGGCCAGATCTATGGACGCCTGATCAACACCAGCTCGGAGGCCTTCATCTTCGGCTCGGTGGGCCAGCCGAACTACGCAGCGGCGAAGGCGGGCATCGTGGCGATGACGATGTCGGCGGCCCAGGCCCTGCTCAAGTACGGCGTGACGGCAAACGTGATCATGCCGCGCGCGCGCACGCGCATGAACGAGGAGGGGCCGCTGGCGGCGATGTTCGCGAAGCCCGAGGACGGTTTCGACGTGTTCGCTCCGGAGAACGTCGCGCCGCTGGTCGGCTATCTGGCCTCGCCGGAGGCGCAGCGCATCTCGGGCCACGTGCTGATCGTCTGGAACAAGGACGTGACGGTGCTCGGACGGCCCAGCACCGACACCAAGTTTTCGAGCCCCGAGCGCTGGACCGTCGCGAGCCTGCACCAATCGCTGGCGCCGCACTTCGAGAAGCTCGAGCCGGTAAAAGACGGCTTCACGGTGCCGCCGGCCTGACGCGAACGCGCGAGACGCGCGCGCTACGAGGGCGCGGTGGCCGAAGCCGAGATTGGCGGCGGCAAGCCGATGGTCTACGCGAAGACATTGCTCTTCACGCTGCTGGTCCCCGGCACCGTCGTCGTGCTCGTACCGCACGCGATCCGTGAAGCCGCCGGCGACGCGCCGGCGAGTGCGCTGCTTCGCCTCCTCGCGCTGGTACCCGCGCTCGCCGGTCTCGTCAGCTACTCGTGGTGCGCATTCGATTTCGCCCGCGCCGCGGGCACGCCCGCCCCGATCGATCCGCCGAAGGAGCTGGTGGTGCGCGGGCTCTACCGCTTCTCGCGAAATCCGATGTACGTCGGCGTGCTCTCGCTGATCGCAGCCCAGGCGCTCTACTTCGGCTCGGCCGGACTCTGGCTCTACGCCGCGCTCGTCTTCTGCGCCTTCCAGGGCTTCGTGGTGCTCTACGAAGAGCCTACCCTCAGTCGCAATTTTGGCGATGTCTATCGACACTATACTGAGACGGTCCCGCGCTGGACCCCCCCTCTGCGACGGCGCGCATCCGGCGGGGATGCCCTCGAAGATTGAGAGAACGTCCGAAGCCACCCCGCGTCGCGCGCTTACGCCGTCAGATGCACATCGCCGTATTCCGCGCGGCGCGGCATTCGAATGTCGGCGTCGAATCGGATATCCTCTTCAATTCCCTGGGAAGGTGGATTTCGGCGCGGAGCCTGGCGTCCGCGCGAGGAGACCAGAATCCGTGTTGCATTCCAAACGATCTTCTCTCGCTCTCTTCCTGCCGCTCGTCGGCGCGCTCCTCATCGCGAGCGGTCCAGCCGGCGCGAAGTCGAAGTCCGCGCCCGAATGGTTCCAGTACGTCGCGAGCTACACCTGCGGCGGAAACGTGGGCGATGCTCTGCGCGTCGTTCGCGGTGAGTACGCAACCGCGGTGAACGTCTACAACGCGAGCGGCGAAACGGCCACGTTCCACAAGAACCTCGCGCTCGTCTACCCGCCCTCGGCGCAGGCCCCCGGAGAAGTTTCGGATCCGATCGAGGACGTCCTCGCGACGGGTACCGCGCTCCAGATCGACTGCCTCGAGATCCGCAATGAGTTCTACTTCCCGAACCCGCCGCCGAACACGGGGCATGTGCAGGGATTTCTCGTGATCGAGAGCGATCGTCCGCTGCACGTCGAGGCCGTCTACACCGCCGCCGGCTCGGACGGCGAAGCCTCGATCGACGTCGAGCGGATCGCAGAGCAGCGTGTGGTTCCGCGACCATTCGTGCGCCCGACGAAGCTCTCGGTCTGTCACTTTCCGCCGGGCAACCCCGGCAATGCGCACACGATCGTGATCGATGCGGCCGCGCTGCCTGCGCACAAGGCCCACGGCGATACGCTCGGTAGCTGCAGCAACGAGTGACGTGAGCGCGGCAGCGGCGGATGCACCCGCCGCTGCCGCTTCCGTCCGTCGCGTCGACCCGCGTGAAGCGTCCCCAGGCCGCTTCGCTACTCCGCCAACAGCGCGCCAGCGAACGCCGCGACGCAGCCGGCGAGCGTGATCACGAAACCGGCGCCGCCGGCGAAGAACCAGCGCAGCACGGCGCGGCGCTCGGCGCCGCGCAGGCGCTCGTGCAAGCGCGTGGGCGAGAGCCACCAGCGCGGCGGCAGCTCGCCGCGCGCCGCGAGCACACGCGCGAGCTTCACGTGGTAGACGAGGCTCGTCGGAATCCCGAGCACGAGGCCCACGGCGACCCCGAGCACGCCGGCGTTCAGGATGACCGTCCAGGAGAGGAATGGCGCCAGCAGCCCGCCCGCAACCAGCAGCAGCACGAGCGCGACGACGAGACCGATCTCCGGCATCCGCCTTGGATCGGCCGGCGCCGTCAACGGCTTGAAGGAGGCGGCGGAACTCCGGGGCCCGGCCGATGCAACGAGTGATGCTCGAGTCGCAGCGAGAAGAAGCCGAGCCCGCCATCGTCGATCACGCGGGCGCTGGGTTCCGGCGGCCGTCCTACGTCGGTCGTGACGAACAAGAAAGCTCCGATGCCACGTTGCGCCAGGCGTTCCAACAGGATGCGGGAACTTTCGCGCGACGGCAGATAAAACGTCGATCGATCGAAAAACTCGTGCGCGAGGGTCTGCGGCAGCCACCACTGATCGGTGAGGATCACCTGCTCTGGGCGGTCGCGCACCGCTCGCTCGAGGCGATCGACGAACTCGAGCTTGCGTCGCAAAAGATCGAGCGAGAAGACCTGGAGGGCGACGCTTCCGACCGCAAGCAGCCCCAGCAAGGCAGCCGCCGAGCGCGCCCGGGAACCCCCTCTCCAGAACGTGTGCAGCGCCGCGGCGCACGGCACGGCGAGCAATGCGTAGAGCTCGAGCAGATAACGGTTTCCCCAGTGGATTCCGGTCGTATTGCGCACCGGCGTGAGTGCGAAATAGAGCAGCGCGTAGGCGAGCGTGAGATGCAGCGACCATCCGACGATGCGATCGGAAGCCGACGCAGGGCTGTCTTCGCGGCGGCGCACGAGGCCCACGACCAGCAGCGGCGCGGCGGCAAAAAAGCCGTTGCTCAGCAACAGCCGCTCGATGGGACTCTGCGCCGTCGCGTAACCGAATCCGGTGACGAGCATTCCCACGAGCGCCCAGCCCGCCGTGGCGAGCGCGACGCCGAGATACGAGCGTCCCGACAGCCGCGGCCGCACGAGCAACAGGATCGCAAAAGGCGCGGTGAGTAGCGCCGAGAGCGCCGGGCCGTCGGCCGCGGCGAGAAAGAGATTGTGGAAGACGGCGAGCCGCGTGCGTAAATGAAAACCGAAGCCCGACGCCTCGCCGGCATGCGCAGCAAACCCGTGGGTCAGGTGAAACCCCAGCGGGTCTCCGAGCGCGAGCCACTGGAAGAGCGCGAGCGGCAGCAGGCCCGCCGCGAGTCCGGCGACGAAGATCCCCCCCGTGCGCAGCCGCCCCCGCCGTGTCGCGCACCAGAGAAGCGCACCCAACACCGCGGCGAAGAGCAGGAGCGAATCGCGAAAGCCGGCCGCCAACGCAATCAAGACGACGGCGTAGAACCACAACGGGGTTGCGAGTCCTGCAATCAGGATGGCGAGCGAACGGCCAGGCGGCGGAAGTGCGCCGAGAGCCGCGATCCTTCCGACACCGACGAGCAGAGCGAGCGAAGCGAGCAGCGGCAGCAGGCAGAGCCCAGCGTCCCCGAACCAGCGAAACGGCAGCGCGGAAAGCGCGGGGAAGACGGGCGAGAAGACTGAGTAGAGCCTGCCGTCGCGCACGATCGAGAACGCATTCGGCAGCGGGTTGAACGCGAGATCCGGATCGAGATCCAACCCAGGCCACGGCAGCGAGAAATCCCGGAAGCCGCTCGCGAGCAACGCTTCTGCCTGGATCCGTTTGTTGCCGTTATCGACGATCCAGAGCCCGCCAGCAGGAAGCATCGCGAGCGTTGCGGCATACACGATCGCGACCGCGGCGATCGGCACGGCGACTCGGGATTGGCGCACTGGTCTCGAGACCTCGCGGCGAACAGGGTCGGACGCATGCTACGGCGCGGCGGCATGCGCTGGAACCACGCAAGCACGCTCCGCTGGCCCAGCGTTCAGCGAAGCCCCAGCACACCGGACGCCATGGGCTAACCTGCGAGACGCCCACCGCGCGGACGTCGCTTCGGAGCGTCGAGGGTCGGAGCATCAGGAGTCGAGGGTCGGAGCATCAGGAGAATTGGAAGCGGCAATGAACGCAGGATTTCTCGAAGCCGCGCGCAACGCCTTCCCGGCGGGCGCGAAAACCGTGACGCTGGGTGCGCCGCTACACCAGGGCGAGTGCCACCCCGAGCCGCTCGTCGCGATCCCGCTCGCGATGTTGAACCGCCACGGCCTGATCGCCGGCGCCACGGGTACGGGCAAGACCAAGTCGCTGCAATTGATGGCGGAGCAATTGTGCGCCGCGGGCGTTCCGGTCTTCCTGGCGGATCTGAAGGGCGATCTCGCGGGCCTCGCCGCCGCCGGCGAAGCCAGCGAGCGCGTGAACGCTCGCGCGCGTGAAACGGGCTTCGCATGGCACGCCGCCGCCTGCCCCGTCGAGTTCTTGAGTCTCACGGGGAAACTCGGCGCCCAGCTTCGGGCCACGGTGTCCTCTTTCGGCCCCCTGCTGCTCGCAAAGGTGCTCGGGCTGAACGAGACGCAGACCAGCGTGCTCACGATGATCTTCAAATGGAGCGATGATCGCGAGTTCGAGCTGCTCGACTTCGCGGATCTGCGCGCCGTCCTCATGCACCTCTCGGGCGACGGCGCGAGCGAACTCGCCGGCTACGGCGGCATGTCCAAAGCCACGGTGGGCGTGTTGCTGCGCGAACTCATCGAGCTCGAGCAGCAGGGCGCGTTGGCTTTCTTCGGCGAGCCCGAGTTCGAACTCGACGATTTGCTTCAGATCGAGCGCGATGGACGCGGGCTCCTCTCCGTGCTCGAACTCTCCGACGTGCAGGACAAGCCGGCGCTCTTCTCCACGTTCATGATGTGGATGCTCGCGCGTCTGTATTCGTCGCTGCCCGAAGTCGGCGACCTCGAGAAGCCCAAGCTCGTCTTCTTTTTCGACGAGGCCCATTGGCTGTTCGAGGGCGCGAGCCCGGCGTTTCTCGAACAGATCGAGCAGGTGGTGCGGCTCGTGCGCTCGAAGGGCGTGGGAATCTTCTTTGTCACGCAGAGCCCAAAAGACATTCCGCAGGACGTGCTCGCGCAGCTCGGAAATCGGGTTCAGCACGCGCTGCGCGCCTTCACGCCCGACGACGAGAAGGCGTTGCGTGCGGCGGCGCGCACCTTCCCCCGCACGGAGTTTTACGACGTCGCAGAGATGCTCACGACGCTCGGAATCGGCGAAGCGCTGGTGACGGTGCTGCGCAGCAACGGCGCGCCGTCGCCGCCTTTCGCCACGAAGATGATTCCACCGGCTTCGCGCATGGGCCCCCTCGAAGCGTCGGAACTGGCCCCCCGCCTCACGACGCCGCAGGTGCGCCGCTACGCCGAAGCGGTGAATCGCGACAGCGCGGAGGAGAAACTCGCGCGTCGCGAGTCTCAGGCGGCGCCGGAACCGCAGGCGTCCGCGCCGGGCGCGCGCGGAGGCAAGGACACCTCGACCTTCGCACAGATCCTGAGTTCGCCGCTCGCGCGCACGGTCGCCGGCGCGGTCACGCGCGGGTTGATGGGCGCGATTCTCGGACCGACGCGACGTCGCCGCCGCTACTGAGCGGCCCCGCCTGATCGTAGGGGGCCGCCCCCGCTCGCGACGGCGTTGGACTCCGCGCTTTACTCGGTCGTAGAATCATGCACAATGCGGTCCGCAAACGAGCACGACGCAGCCTCGCGAGGTGGCGTCGGAGCGGATCAGACACTCGCTCGCGTCGTAAAGGAGGACCCGCAATGTCGCTGGCAAAACGTTCCACGGCAGAGTTCATCGGCACGTTCTGGCTCGTCCTCGGCGGTTGCGGCAGCGCCGTGATTTCCGCCGGGTTCCCGAACGTTGGCATCGGGCTGCTCGGCGTCGCCCTCGCCTTCGGACTCACGGTTCTCACGATGGTCTACGCGATCGGCCACATCTCGGGCTGCCACCTCAACCCGGCGGTGTCGGTGGGTCTCGTCGCGGGCGGACGCTTCCCGAGCTCCGAGTTGATGCCGTACATCGCGGCGCAGGTGCTCGGCGGCGTCGCAGGCGCGGGAGTGCTCTATTTGATCGCGAGTGGTCAGGCGGGCTTCGACATCGCCGGCGGGCTCGCGTCGAACGGCTACGGCGAGCATTCGCCCGGCGGCTACTCGATGGCCTCGGGCTTCCTCACTGAAGTCGTGCTCACGTTCATGTTTCTCGTGATCATCCTCGGCGCCACGGATCGCCGCGCGCCGGCGGGCCTTGCCGGTATCGCGATCGGCCTCGGCCTCACGCTGATCCACCTCGTCGGAATCCCCGTCACGAACCTCTCGGTGAACCCCGCGCGCAGCACCGGCCCTGCGATCTTCGTCGGCGGCTGGGCGATCGCGCAGCTCTGGCTCTTCTGGGTTGCACCGATCCTCGGTGCAGCGCTCGCGGGCGGCTTCTACTCCTGGTTGGGCGGCGACTCGGACGAGGCGTAGCGCGGGTATCCTGTGCCCGTGGCCTCGGCAGCGCGACCCATTCTCGACTGAGCGATGGCGCCGCATCCGACCGCTCGCCGCTGCATCGTCATCCTCTCCGATAAATCGTCGGGCTCGAGCGCGCTCCAGGCTTATCTCGTGCGCTTCGCCGGCGGCCGTCACGTCGAGAAGACGCGGCACCACGAGCACGAAACCCTCTACTGGACCAAGGCTGCGTCGTTGCTCTCGCTGCCACAGGAGAGGATGCTCGACAGTGAGGTGCCGATCGCAAAAGAGCGGGCGCGAGCCGATCTGTTCGCCTTGTTGCACGACAACCTGGGGAATGTACCCGCGGCCGCGGCCGATCGCGATCTGGTGTTCCAGGGCTGGCGCGCCCTGTGCGAACACTTCGCTCCGCTCTTCGTAGAGAAGTCTCCCCACCATCTGCACCAGTGGTCGGCGCTCGAGTTGTTGCTCGAGTGCATGGACACGAGCCCCGACATCGCCTTTCACGCGATCGGGATCGTGCGCAACCCGATCGACGTCGTCTATTCCTCGTGGCAACGCTGGGGCGCGGCGCCCGAGTCGAATCAGCACGAGTGGCTGCGCGCAGCCCGCAACCTGCAAAAACTCGTCGGCGTGATGGGTCCCCGTCTCACCGTCGTGCGTTACGAAGACGCGATTCGCGAGCCGGCCCGGCTCGATTTCATTCACGTGTTCACGGGTGCCCCCCGCAGCCCCGAAAGCCGGGGCTTTCTGCATGCGGATTCCATCCAGAAATGGCGGCGCGACACCGGGTTCCGCTTTTCCCTCGCCGCTCCCGTGCGCTCGCTCGCGCTCGCGTTCGGCTACCGCCCCGAGGAGCTCGACTCCGGGAATAGTTGACGAACCCCCGCCGCCCGGCTCAAGATGCAGCATGGTGTCCGCGACAGCCGTCGGGCAGCTTCCGTCCGCCCCGAGCCGGCAGTGGATCGGCTCGCCGGGCTGGGACTTCTTTTGGATGTTCGCCGGCCTTTGGGGCGGCGCCCTGCTGCTGGCCAGTGGCTCCGTCTTCGGTCTTGCCGCGGTCGCGTCGGTGGCCTTCGTCGGAGAGCGGCTGGTATCGATCGCCCATTCCTGGTCGACCAGCTACATGGTGCTCTTTTCGCCGCTGCTCGCCGCCGAGCGACACCGTCGGCGTGTCGAATTCATCTGGATTCCACTGGCGATCACACTCGGCGCCTTTGCGCTGGGCTTGTTCGTCGCGGGCTGGCAACGCTTTCCCGCGAACGGCGCGCTCGGGCCGGGTCAGTGGGCATTCGTTCTCTACATTTCGCTCTTCTGGGTGCTGCACTTCTGGCATTTCGGAAACCAGGATTTCGGCGTGCTCTCGCTCTACCGGGGTCGTGCCAAGCAAAGCCGGCCAATCGATCGCAAGGTGGACAAGTTCTACACCGTCACGATGATGTTCGTGATCCAGCCGATCATCTACCTGTGCGTCGTCAAGACGACGGCGTTCTCCGAGATCGCACACACCGTGCTGCCCTTCGCGAGCAGCGCGCTCGTGTGGGCCGCGCCCATCGGCCTCGGCGTCGCCATCGTGGCGTCGCTCGGCGTCGTCGGCTTCGAGATCAGCAAGTCGAATTCCTCACCGGGGAAGCTTCTCTATCTGCTGGTGATCCTGCTCCACCCGCTGCTTCTCTACGGAAGCGTCCACTTCAAGGAACCCGCGCTCGCCTACCTCTACATCCTCGCGTACTTGTGGAGCCACTGGTTCATCGCAATCGGGCTCGTCGGCCGCATCAACACGGGCCACTACCGACGCCAGGGTGATTCGAAGCTGAAATCACTGCTGCACCACGCGCTGTTGATCAGCGCCATCACGATTCTGGTTTGGCTGGTCACCCAGCCGTTCATGGCGTACGGACTCTTCAACACCGACGGCTTCCGCTACAAGCAGCTGCTCGCACAGATCGGTCCGACGCAGACGCTCGCCATCGGGCTCGCACTCGGCTTCTTCCTCGCGGAGCAGCTGCTGCACTACTACTGCGACCGCCGCCTTTTTCGCTTCCGCGACGAAGGGGTGCGCCGCGCGGTGGCGCCGCTGCTGTAGCCGCGAGGGCGCGGCCCCGCCGCTCAGCCATGATAAGATGCGGCTTGCCTCGCTGGATCTCACCGGAGGTGTCGCTGATGAACCGGATCGGGTGCGAGTTCGGCGCGCTTTGCGGCCGGGTCTTCGTCGAGCCGGTGCCCGGCTCGCGGTGGTTTTTCGCAGCGAATCGGATCTTCGCATGAAGGGCGTCCGCCGTGCGATCGGCGCCTTCTGCGTGATCGCGCTCGTCGCTTTCTTCGGCGTGGGCGCCGTCGTCGAGCGCTTCCTGAACCGGCTCGAGCCCGTGCCGCTGCCCGCCGTCCCCGAAGCGGCGCGCGCGCTGCATTCAGCCAGTCTCGTCGCCGACATGCACGCGGATTCCCTGCTCGCAGGCCGCGATCTCGTGAAACGCAGTCAGGTCGGCCACGTCGACCTGCCGCGGCTGCAAGAGGGCGGCGTCGGCCTGCAATTCTTCACGGCCGCCACGGTCGTGCCCCTGGGCCTCAACATCGAGCGCAACGAGGGCGATGCCTTCGATCTGCTGACGCTTCTCGGCATGGCGCAGCTCTCGCCCTTCGCGTGGCGTGGCCCGCTCGGACGCGCGGAGCTTCAGGCCGATCGCCTGGAGAGCACCATCGCCCGTTCGGGCGGAGCGCTCGTGCCGGTGCGCTCGCGAGCAGATCTCGAAGCCCTGCTGGCTCGACGCGCCGCCGGTGAAGGGACGATCGGCGCGCTGCTCGGGATCGAAGGCGCGCATGCGCTGGAGGCAGACGTCGCGAATCTCGACGTCGTCTTCGCGCGCGGCTTTCGCATGATCGGTCTGACGCATTTCTTCGACAACGAATTTTCGGGCTCGGCGCACGGCGTTCACAAGGGCGGGCTCACCGAGAAGGGACGCGAGCTGGTGCGCCGCATGCAGGAGCGCGGCGTGCTCGTCGATCTCGCGCATGTCTCGCCCACCGCGGTCGATGAAGTGCTCGCCATGGCGACCCAGCCGACCGTCGTCTCGCACGGCGGTGTGGCGGGAACCTGCGACAACACGCGCACCCTCTCGGACGCTCAGGTGAGGGGGATTGCGGCCGGCGGCGGTGTGATCGGCATCGGCTATTGGGAGACGGCCATCTGCGGCCGCGAGCCGAAGCACGTGGTGGCCGCAATGCGTTACGTGATCACTCTGGTCGGCGACGATCACGTGGGGCTCGGCTCGGACTACGATGGCGCGACGACGGTCGGGTTCGACACCAGCCACCTCGCAGCGCTCACGGCCGAGATGCTCGCCGAAGGCCTTCCGGAAGCTTCGATCCGCAAGATTCTCGGGGGCAATGTCGTGCGCGTGCTGCGCGCGGTCTTGCCGGAGCGCTGAGCACGGTCATGCCCGGAGAGCGGGAGCGAGGCAGGGCGTGAGCCTGCGCCTGCAAATCGCCTTCGCAGCACTTGCGGTGTGCACGGCGTGCGCCGGCCAGCGCATCGAGCCCGTGCTCGATCTCACGCCCTGGACGTGGACCTGGTCGCAGACGACGCTCGGCGGCTGGGTGATCCGCTACGGATCCCCCGACGAGGCCTCCCCAGCGCTGGCCGCGGGCGATCCGGCGGCGTCCGCCACGACTCCCGTCGCGGCTGGCATGCTGCGCATGGATTCGTCGGCCAGCGGCGCGCAGGCTCGGGTCGGCTCGGCGCGCGCGACGCACTTCGCCGCCTTCCGTTACGGCTGCGCGCGCGAAGACCGCGCCGAGCGTGCCGCTTGCAGCGTCTTCCTCGATTTCTGGTTCCTCGAGAGCGAGCCGCCGCTCGCCGCCTACACGCTTCCGATGTACGCGGCGCGCTTCGAGAGCCTCCACCCCGACGCGCCGCCGCCGCTGGATGCTCTGACACGCGATTCACACGGGCGCGAGTGGCTGCATCGCACGCTCACGCTGCGTTCGGGCGCCGCCTTCTCGCACTATTCGCGTCCCCTCGACCGGCGATTCGCGCTGGCCGTGACGTCCTACACGACCCGCGCTCCCGATCGCCTGGTCGCGCGCAATCTCGCGCGCGACGCCATCGAGCGCATCCGCTTCGAAGCCGCGCCCTAGCCCCCCGAGTCATCCTCGGCGCCGCCGACCCGGTCCAGCCGGCGCGTCATCAGGTAGTACTCGCGGTCGACGAAGCCCGCCTTGCGGTAGACCTCCTGCGCGTGGGTGTTGCGGCGCTCGACTTCGAGATGCAGCGCGCGCACCCCGCTCTCGCGGCACAGATCCGCCGCGATCTCGAGCGCCCGCGTGCCCAACCCCCGTCCGCGATAGCGCTCGCGCACGTAGAGCTCGTCGACGAAAGCGTCGCGACCCTGGAACTCGAGGCTCCAACCGAAGCAGACGACCAGATAGCCGGCAACGCTCGCGTCGACCTCGATCAGAAGCGAGCGGCCCCGCTCGGGAGAAGCGAGCAATCCATGCAGCGCAGCGCGCGCCGCAGCTTCGACCCAGGCCATGCGCTCGTGCCGATAGAACTCGCGCATCAGCTCGAGCAGCACGCGCTCGTCCGCGGTCGTGGCCGGCCGGAACGCAGCAGACATGCGTCAGGACCTCGGGATCTCCGGCAACCAATCGGCCGGCTGCTGCGACAGCAGCGTGCGGGCGTCCCAGTAGTCGCGCCAGAGCACGATCTCGCCATCGCGAAACTTGAAAACGGCGGCGACTCGCAACGTCGCGCGCTCGCCCGTCTTGTGGTGCCAGACCTCGGTCCTCTCGACCAGGATCGTGTCGCCCTGCTCGACCAGCTCGTGAATCGTCGTCGGAATGCGCTCGAGTTTGGCGAGGCCGAGCGCGAGCTTTGCCCGAATCGCCGCGGGGCCAGTCACACTGGCGGCCTCGAACGGAATGTCGTCGTAGACGCAGTCTTGCGCGCACTTCGCCGCGACGGCGTCGAAGTCGAGGCGGTCGAGATCGCGGAAGAGCTGGCGCAGGCGCGCCTCGTTCGGACTCGGATTCGGGCTCATGAGATCCTCGCGGCGAGCGGCGGGACGCCAGGGTAGCATGGGGCTCGTCGCTGACACGGTCTTCCACGGGGCGGAAATCCAGATGAAAGAACTCGATCTCGAGACGCTCGACATCGCGAGCCCGGAGCACTACGAACAGAACGGTTATCCGCATCCCGAGTGGACCCATCTTCGGAAGCACGCTCCCGTCTTCTGGTATGCGCGAGACAACGTCGTTCCCTTCTGGGCGATCACCCGACACGCGGACATCGTCGAGGTGAGCAAGCAGCCCGAGAAATTCTTGAATGCGCCGCGAATCGCCGTCTTCACCAGGGATATCGAGCCGCCCGAAGAGACGACCGTGCGCCACCTGCTCAACATGGATCCCCCGGACCATGGGCGCTATCGCAACGTCGCCGCCAAACAGTTCACGCCGCGGATCGTCTCCGGGCTCGCGCCGCACGTCGAGCGCATCACCCGCGAGATGCTCGACGAAGCCGGGCGCAAGGAAAGCTGCGATTTCGTGCAGGATGTCTCGGCAAAGATCACGATCGCGGTGATCGCCGAGATGCTGGGCGTGCCGCGCGAAGACTGGAATCTCCTCTTTCAGTGGACGAACGAAGTGATCGCCCCGCAGGATCCGGAATTCCAGCGCGGAGGATCGGTGAAGGAGACGCTCGAGCGTTCACGCATCGAGCTGTTCCAGTATTTCAACGCCCTGGTCGTGAAGCGACGGGCGCAGCCCACGAACGACATCGTGAGCGTCGTCGCGAACGGCAGCGTCGGCGGCAAGCCCCTCGAGACCACGGAGCTGCTCTCCTACTACTTCCTGCTGGTCGTCGCCGGCAACGAGACGACGCGCAACGCCATGACCGGAGGTCTGCTCGCTTTCATCGAGAACCCGGGCGAGTGGGAGAAGCTCGTGCGCGATCCCTCGCTCCTCGACTCGGCGGTGGAGGAGATCGTGCGTTGGACGACGCCCGTGATCCAGTTCTGCCGCACGGCTACCGACGATTACGTGCTGCGTGACACGAAGATCCGGGCGGGGGATGCGCTGTGCCTCTTCTATCCCTCGGCGAATCGCGACGAAGACGTATTCGATGAGCCGTTCCGGTTTCGGATCGATCGCCGTTCGAACGAGCACATCGGCTTCGGCCGCGGCGAGCACGTCTGCCTGGGCGCGCACCTCGCGCGTCTCGAGCTGCGCTGCGCGTTCTCCCAACTACGCGAGCGGATGCAGCACGTGGAACTCGCAGGCAAGATCGATCGCGTGCGCTCGAGCTTCGTCGGCGGCATCAAGCGCGTCCCGATTCGGTGGCGCCTCGCGCCGGCGTGAGTTTTCGCAAGGCCATCGCCGGGAGCCTCGCCGTCTGGGCGCTTGTCGTACTCGGCACCTACGTCGCGGGAGAGCAGGTCGAAGTCGTCCTGCTGCACACGCGCGATGCCGCGGGCAAGGAGTTCACGACCCGGCTGTGGGTCGTCGACCTCGCGGACGTGACCTGGGTTCGAGTCGCCAACCCGCAGCGCGCGTGGTATCTGCGGCTGCTCGCGAATCCGCGCGTGGAAATCGAGCGCGGCGGTCGCCTGGAAGCGCGGCTCGCGATTCCCGAGTCCTCCCCCGAGACCGTTCTCACGGTGGACGAGGCCTTTACCGCGAAGTATGGCCTCGTGGATCGCTGGTACGGGCTCCTCACGCGCAAGCACGCCGTGCCGATCCGACTGGTTCCGATCGACCCGGAGGCCTGACTTCACCGGAGATCCGCGACACCGCGGCGCCGACACCGCGCCGCTTGCCCGAGCGGTTCGCCGAAAAACGCGTCGCTGCGCTCATGGCCCCAAGGACGCGCTCGCGCCCGCGTCTTTCGGCTCGCAGCCGAGCGCTGCGAGCCGTTCACGCCAAGCCTTCGCGCTCGTCGGCCCCAGGCTCGTGCTCACGCCTGCATCCGTCCACACCAGATTCGACGGCACGCCGAACAGGCCAGCCCGCCGCCAGGCCTTGCCGCCGGGATCGAGCAGCACGGCCAGATCGAACGGATGCTGCGCAAGAAATGCTCGCACGAGCTCCAGATCTTCGCCGATGTTCACGGCGAGCACGCGCACGCGAACCGGGTCGCAGCTGCGCGCGGCGCTCGCGAGACTCGGCAATTCCCCGGTGCATTCGCGGCACCAGGTTGCCCAGAAGTGCAGCACCAGATCTGGCTCGCCTGGAGCGTGCGTGATCCGGATCTCGGCGCCTGCGAGTGCGCGCAGCAGAATCGGCGGCGGCGGCCCCGCGCCCAGCAGGGCGAGCGCGACTGCGCAGGCGCGGAGTCTCCGCCAGGCCACCTTCAGTACGCCATGCCGACGCCCGCCGACCACACGGGGTCTTCGTGCTGCTGCCCGTTCAACCACTTCTGTGTGAACGGCAACTGCACGCCGAAGCGCAGGAACGGCGGCCGCTGTCCCGCGAACCACGGCAACCGGATGCGCAGCGTCGGCGTCGCGAGCAGGATCGAGCCGCCGCTGTCCTGGTAGTTGTCACCATGGCTGCGGTCTTTCTCCGCGAAGCGGAAATTCAGCTCGATGCCGGGCGTCAGCGCCGCCAGGATCGGATTCGCCGCGAAGTGGGAAAGCGGTGTCTCCAGGGTGACGTTCGCGAGCACGACATCTCCATAGCGATAGCCGAGGGACCCTTTCAGGTTCTCACGATACAGGCTGCTCGCATAGAGCGATCCCCATTCGAAACGCTGGGCTCCCGCCAGTCCGAAGCCGAAATCCCAGGATCCGGTCCCGAGCTGGAGATGCGGATCCTGAACGCCCTGCGTGGTCTGTTCCGATTTGCCGGTGGGCGCCTTGCTGAAGGCCCGCGCCTCCACCCACGTCGAAGGCAGCACGTCGCGATCCCGCCAGAGCACGTAGCCCACGTGCAGGGAGAGATCGCCGAAGCCGTTCAGCCGCAGGGTCTCCGGGTCCTCCCCGTCGGGCTCCTCCTTGATCTGGTTGAAACGCCACGGCGCCGCGAGCGTGAGGGTCAGGTGGTCGATCGGGGTCCAGCCCACGAAGAGCGTGAGCTGTTGGCTTTCGTTCACCTCGCGGCCCGCCTCGGGCTCTTCCCCGGGCTCCTCGGGCAGCAGCCCGCTGGTCTTGCGCCAACCCATGACCTCCAGATATCCGGAAAGGGTGCCCTGCTCCTGCGCACTCGATCCGTTGCTGTTGAAGAGCGGGTCGCCGGCCTGACAAATCGAGCAGGCCCGTGCGGAAGCGGCGAGAACGAACGAAGCCAGCGCGAAACCGACGGCGGTAGCGGCGCCGACGTACACGAATCTTCTGCGTTGCACGAAAACATCCTCCGGCTGCGAATACCCAGCGCAGGCGCGAGCACGAGCGCGCAACGCCGCAACGCGGCGCGTGCGCTCGCTTCGCTCACTCGGGATCTGGCGACTAAGCCGGTAGCGGGATGTGATCGATCGGAGGAATGAAGGCGGGTTCGAAACGCAGAGCCGCGAACAGGACGCGCTCCACTACGGCCAGGGGTGTGAAGTGCGGCGCTTCCAACAGCAGCGCGACGCCGAGACGCGCCGAGCTGCCCGCGACGGGGGGATGCGCGTCGCAGCCGCAAGGGCACGGCGCCGTCAGGTAGGCCGAGCTGGGCGGCGGTTGGCATTCGTGGGTAGAAGCAGGCGGCGAGAAGTCTACTCGGATGCGAGACGGGCACGGCGCGAGCGAAACGCCGAGAAACGCGATGATCAGCGCAGCGCCGACTCCGGCTGCCGCGCGGCGATCGAGCCAGAGGGGCGATCCCCGCTCGCGAGATTCCATCCGCACGGCTGCTAGCTTTCCGTTTCGTGTCGTCATTTTCAAGCTGCGCGCACGCGGCGCGTTCCTGGGCAGCGGCATGCAGGAGGGAACGCCTTGGCCGTAGCGAAGGGCATCAGCGCTGGGGTCCCGTGGTGGCAGACCGCCGTCTTCTACCAGATCTACCCGCGCAGCTTCCTCGACACGAACGCCGATGGCGTGGGTGATCTCGAGGGCATCCGGCGGCGCCTCGACCACCTCGTCTGGCTCGGCGTCGATGCGCTGTGGATCTCGCCCTTCTATCGCTCGCCGATGAAGGATTACGGCTACGACGTCTCCGACTACTGCGACGTCGATCCCATGTTTGGCTCGCTCGCCGACTTCGACCGCCTGCTCGCCGACGCGCATGCGCGGGGGCTGCGCGTGATCGTCGATTGGGTGGCGAATCATACGAGCGACCAGCACCCGTGGTTCCGGGAGGCGCGCGCCTCGCGTCAGTCGCAGAAGCGCGACTGGTATGTCTGGCGCGATGGATCCCCGGAGCAGCCTCCGAACAACTGGCGCGCCGCCTTCACGCGCGGCCCCGCCTGGACGTGGGACACCGCAACACGACAGTGGCGTCTCCATCTGTTCCTGCCCGAGCAGCCCGATCTCAACTGGGAGAATCCGGAGGTCGTGGCGGCGATGCACGCGACGCTGCGCTTCTGGCTCGACCGTGGCGTCGACGGCTTTCGCATGGACGTGATCCACTGCATCGGCAAGGATCCCGCGTTGCCGAACGTCCCGGCCGAGCGCGCGATCATCCCGGCGTGCGCGCTCAACGATTTCGAATCGACTCATGCATTGTTGCGCGACATCCGGCGCGTGCTCGAAGCCTACCCCGGCGAGCGGGTGATGGTGGGAGAAGTCGCCGTGCCGTGGACCGAAGTCGTCGCCCGCTACTACGGGCAAGGCGACGAGCTGCATCTCGCCTTCAACTTTTCTCCGCTCTTCGCGCCCTGGCAGGAGGACGCCTGGCGCGAGCAGATCGAGCGGGCCGCGCGCGAACTCGATCCGCGCAACGCATGGCCTACCTGGGTGCTCTCGAATCACGACAACAAGCGGCATCGCACGCGTTACGGAAGCGAAGCGCGGGCCCGCGCGGCCGCGGTGTTGCTGCTCGGACTGCGGGGAACGCCGTTTCTCTATGCGGGCGAAGAGCTCGGCCTCGAAGACGCGCAGGTGCCCCCGAATCGGGTGCTCGATCCGGGAGGCCGAGACGGCTGCCGTGCGCCGATCCCCTGGGAGACCGGCGCAACCCATGGCTGGCCGACGATCGATCCGTGGCTTCCGTGGCCGCCCGAAGCGGAACAGCGTTGCGTCGCCGCGCTGCGCGCGGATCCCGCCTCGATCCTGCACCTCTACCGGCGCCTGCTCGCCGCCCGGCGCGCCTCGCCCGCGCTGCGCGAAGGCTCGCTCGCGATGCTCGCGGCTCCCGCGGGCGTGCTCGCATGGGAGCGCACCCACACGAGCGATCGCCGGGTCGTGCTCGTGAACTTCACGGAGCGGTCGGCGGAGGTGGCGCTCGCCGGGTCTCTTCGGGTCGAAGTGGCAAGCGACGGGTGCGGTGAGGGGGGTGCCTTCTCGGGAGCTCTCGGCCCCGACACCGCACTGCTGTTGCGCCCGCTTCGCTGAGCCTGGGGGGGGGAGCCTGCGCCGGGGTTCGCCTGAACGTGGTAGGCTCGAACCACGGAGTCTCCACACATGAGCGATTCGAGCATCGACCGACGCGAGTTTCTGCGGCGTGGCGCGCTCGCGGGCGCGAGCGTCGGTCTCCTGCCGCTCGCAGCCGGTTCCGCGCTCGGAGCGCTCGGGCCGCCGGGCGTGAAGGCCGAGCGCACGCTCGGACGCACGGGGCTGCGCATCTCGGACATCGGCTTCGGCTCGTTCAATCTCGACGGCAACGTACTGCTGGTGCGCCACGCCCTCGATCGCGGCATCACGTACTTCGACACGGCCGAGAGCTATCAGGACGGGCGCTCGGAAGAAACCCTGGGCAACGCGCTTCGCGGACATCGCGAGCGCATTACGCTCGCGTCGAAGGTTGCCGCCGAAGCAAACGCATCCCGTGCGTCGTTGATGCAATCGCTCGAAGCGAGCCTCCGGCGCCTGCGCACGGACCGCATCGACGTCTACTTCAACCATGCCGTGAACGACGTCGCGCGCCTCGAGAACCCCGAGTGGCGCGAGTTCGTTTCGCGCGCGAAACAGGCCGGCAAGCTGCGCTTCACGGGGATGTCGGGGCACGGTGGAAGGCTCGTCGAGTGCCTGGATTTCGCTCTCGACCAGGCGCTCGTGGACGTCGTGCTGGTCGGATACAACTTCGGCCAGGATCCGGCCTTCTATGAGCGCTTCACGAAGAATCTCGATTTCGTCGCCATCCAGCCGGATCTCCCGCGCGTGCTCGCCAAGGCCAGGGCCAAGGGCGTCGGCGTGATCGCGATGAAGACGCTGCGCGGCGCGAAACTCAACGACATGCGCCCGTTCGAGGCCGGCGGCGCGACCTTTGCACAGGCCGCCTTCCGCTGGGTGCTCTCGGGGGGCAACGTCGATGCGCTGATCGTCACGATGAACGACCGCCGTAACGTCGACGAGTATCTGGGCGCGAGCGGATGGCAGCGACCGAGCCATGCCGACGAACGGCTGCTCGAGCGCTACGAAGCGCGCAATGCTGCAACCCAGTGTCGCTACGGCTGCGGCGATTGCCTGAGCGCCTGCCCGGTGGGCGTGCCGATCTCCGACGTGCTGCGCACGCGCATGTATGCCGAAGACTACGGCGAGCTGGCGTATGCGCGCTCCGAATACGCGGCGCTCGGAGCCGGCGCGAGCGCGTGCCTGTCGTGCGCGCACCGTGCGTGCACGGGCGCGTGCCCGCACGGGCTCGACATTCCGGAGCTCACGACGCGCGCACATCGCACGATCGCGAACGTGGGCGGCGCTCAGACCGGCGAGAGGATCACGACCGGAATCTCACGGTCGGTGCGCGCCTGATAATCGTCGAAGTCGCGGTACATCGCGACGAGCCGCGGCCACAGGGCGTCCTTCTCGGCTTCGCTCGCTCGCCGTGCGAGCATCTCGCGGCGCTCGCCGCCGAGTTCGACCTGGACGCGCGGATTCGCCTCGACGTTGCGGAACCAGAGCGGGTGGCTCGAAAAACCGCCCTTCGAGGCGACGACCACCAGGCGCTCGCCATCGCGCAGAAACAGCAGCGGCGTCGTGCGTGCCTGACCCGATTTGCGTCCGGTGGCGGTGAGCAGCAGCACCGGCGCGCCGCGCAGGAAGCGTCCGCCGATCCGGCCCTTCGACGCCCGGAAGGCCCAGACGTTGAGCGTCGACATGATCCGAATCACGACGTTGCCGAAGCGTTCTTGCGCCGGCGTGAAGGCCGCTAGCCGGCGCTGCGGCGAGCCGTCCGAGGGTCGTTTTTCCATGCCGGGCATTCTCGCACGCGCGATCCGGCGGCTCCAGAGCTCCCGCGCCGCGATCGTCAGGACTGCGGATCCCTCGCGGCCCGCGGCCACGGCGAAGCCGCACGACCTCCGGCTGCGCGATGGCGATCCCAGAGCGACTGCCGGTAGAAGACCGTCGTGACGGCGCCGGGGCGCGCGGGATAGCTCTCCTCGTGCCACGGCTCGCCGGTCGCTGCGATCAACTCCCTGATCTCGGCGAGGTGGCGGACCGAAGTGATCACGATCTGCGCTTCCTCGATCCAGACGAGCGGCGGCGCCGGATTCTCGCGATAACGCGTCCGCTCGGGCGCCCAGCCGCGCGAGTGGACGTACCAGCGCACGGGATCGAAAGCGTCGCTGTTGACGACGCGCGGACCACGGCCATCCGCTGCGGGCGCCGCGTCGGAAACGCCGAAGAGATCCTCCAGCAGCGCGAAGAAGCTGCGTTGCGTGTGGTAGTACACATAGGGGCGGGCGGGGTCGTCATAACGCTCGCGAACATCCTCGAGACTCTGGGCGAGCAGCCCCGGCGCGGGCGCCAGCGCGATGGCGAAGGCGAGCCCCGCCACGGCGCGCGCCGCCGGTCGGCGTCTGGCATCGTACGCGGCGACGAAGCCCTGCCCCGCCGCCCAGCCGATCAGCAGAAACACCGGAAGATCGATCTCGAGGACACACCAGGGTGTCTTGTAGGGAATCGCCGAGTAGAGAAGCCAGGCGGCGAGCGTCCAGCCCGCGAGCGCGAGGCCGAACGGGTCGCGGCGCCAGCCGGCGAGCAAGAGCGCCGGAAGCGCCAGCCAGCGGTAGGCCCCCTCGCTGGCGGCCATCAGCTCCCAGAAATAACCGAAGGGCTTGCCCTGGTTGCGCCCCGTCGCGCCATATTCGATCCACGGCCCGAACGCCTCGAAGAACGCGCGCAAACCTGCCGCATGCGTGAAGAACGACGTATAGAAGACGACGATCACGGCGGCGAACACCAGGCAACCGATCGGCGCTGCCCGCACGCCTGCGCGCGCAAAGCTCGACGCGCTCGCGCGCCGCGCGCCGCGCGGCAGCGCCGCGAGCCAGGCCGACGCCGCCACCAGCGCCGCCAGTGCGAGGCAAGCCGCCGTGAGCAGCGCCGTTTCCTTGGTGACGAAGCACGCCGCCGCGGCCGCCGCGCACAGTGCGGCCCAGCCTGGCGTAGGGCACTGCGCGAATCGCACGAGCCCTGCGGCCCAGAGCGCCGTGAACAACACCAGGTAGATTTCGTGAATCGCGGCGCGCGAAAAATAAACGAGGCCGGGCGCAATCGCGACGAACAGCCCGGCGACGAGCCAGCCGCCCCCTGCAAAGCACCGCCGGACGGGAATGAGAGCGAGCAGCACCAGCGAGCCCGCGAGCGCCATCGGGAGACGCAACGAGACTTCCGTGACGCCGAGCGCCGCGAAGGCGAGCGCGCCCACGTAAAACAGGAGCGGACCGTGATTGTCGTTCGGCTGATATTGGAACGGCTCGCCCCAGTGCAGCGCGAGCGTGAGCCACGCGTTCAAGCCCTCGTCCTGGTGCAGGGGGCTGAGAGCGAGATCCGGCAACCGCAGCCACAGCGCGAGCAGCAGGAGTGCAACGAAGCCGCCCGAGGCGGCGATCCGGCGCATGCTCAAGCGCGCGCGTCGAGTTCGCGACGAATGACGAGATGCGCGGCTTCGTCGAATCGAAAGCGCAGGAAGCAGATCGTTCCCACCAGGTAGCAGACACCCGGAACGATGCCGAAGAGCGTGCGCAGGCCCAGCTTCGTGACGTCGCTCTGCTCCGCGTTGGGCTCGAAGCCGATCGCTCCGAGCAGCAACCCGACCAGCATCGTCGCGATCCCGAAGGCGCTCTTGCGCACGAAGGCCCAGGCCGCAAAATAGATGCCCTCCTTCCGCTCTCCCGTGACCCGTTCGTCGTAGTCGATGACGTCCGCCTGGATCGACGGCCCCACCACCTGGCCGCAGCCGCCACCCACGCCGGCGATCACGCCGAGCGCACACAGCAGCCAGAGATCTCCCGCGCGCACGAACGCCAGGCCGCCGAAGGCGATCGTCATCATCGACATCGAGAAGACCCAGAGATTGCGTTTTCCGAACCGCCGCGAAAGCCGGATCCACACCGGCACGAAAAGGAGCGCGGGGACGAAGTAGAGCAACATGAACGTGGTGGTGTACTGCGGGAGGGCGTAGACGTACTGCATCACGTAGGCGATCAGCACGGCGAGCACCGCAGTTCCGAAATTCTCGATTCCGAACACGAAGAGCAGCAGCCGCGCGTGCGGATTGCGCCAAACGTCGGCGAAGGCGCGCCAGGGATTGCGGGCGCCACGCCCCTGGTGCTCGACACGTTCGCGCAGACGCGCCACCGCGAGCAGGATCGACGCGACGAGAGCCAGGCTGATTCCCAGCGCGATCAGGAATGCCGTCTGGCGCGGATCATCGGCGCGCCGCAACAGCTCCATGCCGCCGAGCGCCGCCAGGCTGCCGACGGTGCCCACGATGTGTTTGACCCCGAAGATCCGGGTTCGGTCGTGGTAGCTCGTCGAGAGTTCGGCGCCGAGCGCATCGTGCGGCACCGCGAACATCGTGGTCGCGACGTGATACGCAAAGATCGCGACGCCCATCCAGATCGCGAGCGAGACGCCCGTGAGATCGGCGGGTGGGCTCCAGAGCATGAAGAACGTCGCGCCCATCGGCAGCGCCGAGGCGAGCATCCAGGATCGGCGACGACCGAGCCGAGAGGACGTCCGGTCCGACAGGTAACCCGCGGCGGGATCCAGGATCGCGTCCGACAAACGCGAGAGACCGAAGAGCAAACCCATCACGGCCGCGGGCACGAGCAGCACGTCCGTCGCGTACTTCATCAAATAGACGAGCACGAGCATGAAGGTGAACTGCAGCACGAGGCCGGGCAGGCCGTAGACCAGAAGCGTCCCGAGAGGGACCTGAACATCCGCGGTTCTAGCCATCCAGACGTTCCGCTCCGCAACAGCCGGCCCGGGGGAAGCTACCGCGGATCCGCTTTTCGGCTGGCGTCAGGTCTCGATTCGGAAGGCCTCGAGCACGTTGCGCCCCAGGAAGCCCGCGCGCGCGGCCTCGGGCAGTTGCGCGACGATGCGCTCGACCTCCGGCACGTACTCGGGCGCGTGGTCGGGGTGGGGAAAGTCCGAAGCCCAGAAGAAGCGGTCGGCGCCGACGATCGGCATCACCGCCGCGAGCGAGGTTTCGTCCGGATCTCCCGCGATCCAGCACTGGCGTCGGAAATACGTGCTCGGCCGATCCGGGAGCAGCTCGCGCACGAGCCGGCCCTGGGGCGAGGCGTAGACGGCGTCCATGCGGTCGAGCCAGTAGCCCACCCATCCGGCGCCCGACTCGAGCACCACGATGCGCAGCTCGGGAAACGCCGTGAAAACACCGTATTGGAAGAGCGACGTGAATGCGTGTCGGACGGCATCGGGCGCAGTGACGTTGATGAAGAAGGAATAGCGCGAGCTCGTCATCTCGCCGAAGCGACCCGGCGCGCACCACTTGGGTTCGAAGCACGGGTGGATGCCGAGCGGCAGCCCGAGCTCCTGCGCAGCCGCGAACACGCGATGGTGATCGCGGTGGCCGAGAGGCTTGCGCGTCATCGCGAACGGCGGAACCCAGACGCCACGCACGCCATCCGTGGCGGCGCGGCGCAGCTCGCGCTCCGCCGCCGCGGGATCGCCGAGCGAAAGCTGCGCGACCGGAATCAGGCGCCCGCCGGAATCCGCGCAGAAATCGACGATCCAGCGGTTGTAGGCGCGCAGGTAGGCCTGGGTCAGGTCTTCATCTTCGCACTCGGCGATCCAGAGCACGCCGAGTGTCGGATACAGAAACGCGCGCTCGAGGTTCTCGAGATCCAGGCGGCGCAGCCGCTCGGCTGGATCCATGGCTCCGAGCGGCGCGAGATCCACGTAGTCGAGGCCGGTCTTTTGCTCGCGTTCGTAGACGATGCCGCCGACGCGGTCCATCGCACCCAGACCCGCCGGCATGCCGCCGCGCACGAGCTTCGACGGACGCCCGTCGATCTCGAGATACTCGAGGCCCTCGGCATCCTTGCGCACACGCAGGGCCCGGCTGCGCAGCGGGGCTTCGAGGTAGCGCTCCCACAGATCCGGCGGCTCGAGCACGTGACCGTCACCGTCGACACCGCCTGCCAGCGAGAGCCGGGGGAGGGCCTTCATGAATCGCCCCCTTGCGACGCGAAAAAGCCGGCCCGCGGCGCGCGATTCCAACTCGGATCCAGTGCAAGGCGCATGCTCGACCTCATCAAATGCAGTTCGCGTGTTCCTGTCCGCGCACCAGCACGTAGGGCCTGCCCTTCTTGATGGGGGACTGTCCCGGAACATAGCGACAGGTGGCGCTCGCGTAGTGGGCCGAGATCGCGCGGCGGAAGCCGCTCGAGCGGTTCTGGCCCGAACCGTGCAAAAGAATCGGATGAAAGAAAACGGTGTCTCCAGGCTCCATCTCGAGATGGATGCGTTGCGTCTTCTCGCCCATGCCTTTGACGCCGACATACAGGAAGTTCACATAATCCCAGTCCGGCAGCTCGTGCTCGAGCAGCTCGCCCTTGTGCGTGCCGGGCACCACCACCAGGCAGCCGTTCTCGCGCGTGCAGGGCTCGAGCGCCGTCCAGGTCGCGACGATGCGATCCGCGGGGCGAAACGGGAAGTACAGCAGGTCCTGGTGCAGCGGATGTCGGCCGTCGACGCCCGGCGGCTTGTTGATCAGCATGTTGTGAATCGACTTGACGTCGGGCCCCACGAACGCCTCGACCCAGTCGAGCAGCTTCGGGTGCTTGGCATAGCCGTCGAACAAGACCGGGTCGTTGTGGAAATCCTGGATCTTCGCGATGGCCGCGAGCTTCGAGGCCGGCGTGACGGCGCCCTTCGCAACCATCACGTCGCGCATCACGAGCATGTCTTCGGCCGGCGGCACGCTGCCCTCGCAGATCGCGATGAAACGCTGGGTCCAGGGTTCGAGTTCCTTGCGCTCGAAGAAGCCGCGCGCGACGAGGTAGCCGTCCTCTGCGTAGGCGCGCCGCTGCTCGGCGGTCAGGAGCGAGGTCGCCAAACTGCTTTCCCTCCGCGCGGGCGATCGCAGGCCCCAGGCCTCGGGGGGCTGGCGCCGCCGAGGCTGATTTATACAATACGAAAACTCGAACGTCGATCGGATAATCCGCGACCCCATCGGGCCTTCGGAGCCGCTTCTCATGACGTCGCGCAAGACCCTGGCCATGGTGCAGACCGCCCCGCGCCGGCTCGAGCCGCGGGAGCTGCCGCTGCCCGAGATCGACGCCGATACGGCGCTGCTGCGCGTCGAGGCTTGCGGCATCTGCGGCAGCGACCACGAGCAGTTCGAAGGCGTGCTGCGCACGCCGCTGCCGGTGATTCCGGGGCACGAGCCGCTCGGAATCATCGAGGCGATCGGCGACCGCGCCGCGCAGCGCTGGGGCGTGGACGTGGGCGACCGCGTCGCCGTGGAGACGATGCTCTCCTGCCGCTTCTGCGAGCCGTGTCTCGCCGGGCGCTACCACCTGTGTCGCAAGCGCCGGATCTATTCCTATATCCCGCTCTCGCAACCGCCCGGGCTGTGGGGCGCCTACGCGCAGCACATGTTTCTCGACGCGACGTCGATCGTGCATCGCATCGATCCCACGCTGCCGGCCGAAACCGCCGTGATGTTCAATCCGCTCGGCGCCGGCTTCCGCTGGGCCGTCGAGATCCCGCGCACGGGCCCCGGCGACACCGTCGTGATTCTCGGGCCCGGGCAGCGCGGTCTGGCCTGCGTGCTCGCATGCCGCGAGGCGGGAGCCGCGAAGATCATCGTGACGGGGCTCGCTGCCGACGCCAGGAAGCTCGCACTCGCCGCTGCCTTCGGCGCCGATCACACCATCGACGTCGAGAACGAGAATGCCAGGCGACGCATCCAGGAATTGACGAACGGCGAAGGTGCGCGCGTCGTGGTCGACGTATCGGCGTACGCGACGGCCCCCGTCGCCGAGGCGCTCGATTACGTCGCTCCGGGGGGCACCATCGTGCTGGCCGGCGTCAAGGGCTGGAAGCCGATTCCCGAGTTCATCTCCGACAAGATCGTGCTGAAGGAGATTTCGCTGCGGGGCGCGATCGGCGTCACCTCGTCGGGCTATCGCCGTGCGATCGAGCTGATCGAATCGCGGCGCCGTCCGATCGAGCGCATGCACACGCACCAATTCGCCCTGCGCGATGCCGAACTCGCGATCCGCACGCTCGCGCGCCAGGTACCCGGAGACGAGTCGATCCATTCGTGCCTGATGCCGTGGAGGGATGTGTGAAATCGGAGCCCGTGCGGCGTTGGATCGAGGAATCGCCCTACACAGCCGCGCTCGGTATGCGCGTGCGCGAGCTCGCGCGCGAACGCGTCGTGCTGGCGTTGCCCTTCGCGGAGCTCAACTCGAATCCCGGCAAGGCGCTGCACGGCGGCTGCGCCGCTTCGCTCGCGGCCGTCGCAAGCCAGGCCGTGACGCGGCTCGCGCTGGGCGAGGATTCGGGGCCCTGGCACAGCTGCGCGCTCCAGGTCGGCTACCTCGCGGCGGCGATCGACGAAGACGTCGTGGCGAGCGCGACGCTGCTGCGCGAGGGCAAGCAGCTGTGCTTCGTCGCCATCGAGATCGCGACGGCGGCGGGCAAGCCGATTGCGCACGCCAGCAGCGTGGTGCGTGCACGCAACGCGGCGCCAGCCGCAGTGTTGCAGCGATCGACCGGCGATGCGGGCGCGTCGGAGCCAGGCCCGATGGGCCCCGTCATCGGAAAGATTCCCTTCATCGGCGCGCGCGGTATCCGTGTCGAGCACATGACGGGCGGCTGTTCACGGTTGGTGATGCCGATGCTCGCCGCCAATGCCGACGCTGCGGGCGGCGTGCACGAGGGCGCGCTGCTCGCGCTGCTCGATACGACCGGCGCGATGGCCTCGTGGGCCGAGACGGGCCCTGGTCGCTTCAGGGCTTCGACTCCCGCGCTCCAGGCGCAGATCTTCGCGCCAATCCCGAAGGTCGACCTGGTCGCGTACGGGCGCATGCGGCAGCGCGACGATGAGCTGTTGTGGAGCGAAGCCGAGATCGCGAGCGCCAGCGACGGACAGGTGTTCGCGCGCGGCACCGTCGTGTATCGGATCGTCGCGTGAGAAAACCCGGGGGAAGCAGCCGGGGTCGCGTCGTCGATCCCGAACTGGCCCGCATCAGCCAGCGCATCCGCGCTGCGCGCGACGCGGCCGGCCTCACCTTGCAGGAACTCGCGAGCAGGAGCGGCGTCGCCACCAGCACGATCCAGAAAGTCGAGAAGGAGCAGATGACCCCGAGCGTGGCCGTGATCCTCAAGATCGCGCGCGGGCTCGGTGTGCGGCTCTCGGAGCTGGTGGTCGACAGCACCGACGAGCTCGAGATCCTCCACCTGCGCGCCAGCGATCGACACCCGATCGGCGCGCCGGGAAAGCTCGTGGTGGAGCGGCTTTCGGGCGATCTCTTCGAACCGACGCTCGAGACCTGGCGCGTGACGCTGCACCCGGGCATTTCGAGCGGTCGCGGCACGATCCAGTACGAAGGCGAGGAAGTCGTCGTGTGCGAACGCGGCAGCGTGATCTTCCGGGTCGGCGATCGGGATTACGCACTGCGCGCTGGAGATACGCTGCACTTCAAGGCTTCGATCCCGCACTCCTGGCGCAACGACGGCGAGACTCCCGCAGGTTTCATCGTCACCGGAACCCTGCCGAAGAAGTTTCGCGCCATGATGCACGGCCGCGTCGCGAACGCCGCACCGGAGCCCCGGCGTGCCTCGCGCTAGCGCGGCCCTGCTCGCCGCGCTGCTGCTCACCGCGCTGAACGCCGCCAAGCCGCTCGTGATCGATGATCCGGTGTACGTCGCTTTCGCCCGGCAGGCGGCGCAGCATCCGACGGATCCCTACGGGTTCGAGTTCTTCTGGTACGAGGAGCCCGAGCCGGCGATGCGCTTCGGCACGGTGCCGAGCGTGATCCCCTACTGGCTCGCCGGGGCAATGACATTGTTGGGCGACCACCCGATCGGGTGGAAGCTCTCACTGTTTCCGTTCGCGCTCGCCCTCACTGGCTCGCTCGCGTTTCTGCTGCGGCGCTTCGCGAAGCCCTTTGCAACGCCCGTGATCTTCGCCATCGCGCTCGGCCCCACGATTCTCCCGGGCTTCAATCTGATGCTCGACGTGCCGGCGTTCGCGCTCGGACTGCTCGCCTATGCGCTCTTCGTCCTTGCATGCGAACGCAGGGACGCGCGGATCGCGCTCGCAGCGGGGCTCGCGCTCGGTCTGGCGATGCAGACCAAGTATTCAGCCGTCGTCTACCCGCTACTCGTGCTCGCGCACGCCGCGATTTATCGGCGGCCGCGCGAGGGCGCCGTCGCCCTGGTCGTAGCCACCGGACTCTTCGTGGGATGGGAGTCACTGCTGTTCGCACGCTACGAGCAGTCTCACTTCCTGTCTGGACTCGAACGGCTGCGCTCGATCGAAGTGTTGCCCGCGTTGACGCAGGCTGCCAGCGAAGCGCCAGGGAGCGTGCCTTTCTATTGGATACTCTGCCTGCTGTCCTCGCTCGGCGGCACCCTGCTCTTTCCAGGTCTCCTCGCAGGGGTGGGTCTCGGCGCGAAACGCTTCCAGGTGGCAGTCGCGGCCCTCGTTGCCAGTGCAGCGTTCGGCGCCATCGCCGTCCTGCCCCGCCCGCCCCTCTTCGCAGGCGAAGGCTTCTTCGGGAGGCTCGCAGCCGGCAACCCCGAGCTGTTCGTGTTCGTCCCGCTCGGGCTTCTCGTTGCCATCGGCGTCGCCAGCGTCGCAATGCGGTTGCTGCGCGGCTCCGCCGCGCGCGACCCACGGCCCGACCGCGTGCTCGTCGTCTGGCTTCTGCTCGAGATCGGCGGCTTCTTCGTAATCTCTCCCTATCCGGCGGTGCGCCGCGTGATAGGACTCGGAGTCGCGGCCGCGGTGCTTGCCTCGCGAGCGGCTTCGCTGCGCGAGGACGCTCGCGAGGTGAGCACCGGCGTGCGAATCGCCACGGCCTTCGGCCTCGCGCTCGGCCTGCTTTATTTCGGAAGCGACCTCGCTGACGCCCTCGCCCGTCGCGGCCTCGTCGAGCGTGCCGCTCAGAGTTTCCCGCAGCTCGGAGCCCGCAACGAACACGAAAGCCGCTGGTACATCGGCCATTGGGAAGTTCAGTTCTATGCCGAGCGAGCCGGAATGCACCCGGTCGTGGCAGGGGAATCGCGGCTGCAAGCACACGATTGGCTCTTGCTTCCGAATGACGCGCCGCGCCAGCCGGTGTCGTTGCCCGCCGGCTACTTCCGACAGGAGGCCCTGCTCGCCGCGACGAGCGCCTCCCCGTGGTCGACGATCTCCGCCTACTACGACGGGCCGGTTCCCTTGCGCCGTCAACCCGAGATCCATGCCAGCGTGCGGATCCTGCGCGTCTCGCGCGATCTCGTACCCTGGCTTCAGGGATCCCCGTCCGCGCAACCTCCCGGCACCTGACGTTGCGCACCGCGCTCACGCACGGCCCTTGCAATTGCGCGCGCAGATCGCGTTGAATGCGCGCATGACACAAGCCCTCCCCTATCGCGACGCCGGCGCCGGAACCGACGCGCGCGTACGCGATCTGCTTTCCCGCATGACGCTCGAGGAAAAGCTCGCCCAGCTCGGCGGCGTCTGGACGACGGCGCTGCTCGAGGGCGGTGCGTTCTCGCAGGAGAAGGCGGGGCAGCATCTGCGCAATGGGACGGGGCACGTCACCCGCATCGCCGGCGCAACGGTGCTCGCACCCCGCGAATGCGCCGAGCTCGCGAATGCCATTCAGCGCTTTCTGGTGCACGAAACCCGACTCGGGATTCCCACGATCGTGCACGAAGAGTGCTGCGCCGGCTTCACCGCGCGCGGCGCCACGCAGTTCCCGCAGGCGATCGGGCTCGCGAGCAGCTGGAATCCTGCGCTCGTCGAGGAGATGACGCGCGTGATCCGCGCGCAGATGCGTGCCGTCGGCGCGCATCACGCGCTCGCGCCGGTGCTCGATCTCGCGCGCGATCCGCGCTGGGGACGCACGGAGGAAACGTTCGGCGAGGATCCTTATCTCGTCTCGCGGCTCGGCGTCGCCTACGTGCGCGGCCTGCAGGGCGCCGACCTGCGCGAGGGCATCGCCGCCACGGGCAAGCACTTCATCGGCTACGGCGCATCCGAGGGCGGACTCAACTGGGCACCCGCCCATCTGGGGCGGCGCGAGCTGCTCGAACTGTTCGCGCTTCCCTTCGAAGCGGCGATCCGCGAGGCGGGGCTCGCAACGGTGATGAACGCCTACCACGAAATCGACGGGCAACCCTGCGGCGCGTCGCGCGAGATCCTCGACGAGCTGCTGCGCGGCGAGCTCGGCTTCGAGGGCACGGTGGTGAGCGATTATTTCACGGTGCAGACGCTGCAGAGCTATCACCGCATCGCCGTCGACAAAGCCGAGGCGGCGCGGCGCGCCCTGGCCGCTGGCATCGACATCGAGCTGCCGGCGCTCGATTGCATGGGCGAGCCACTGCGCGCGGCGCTCGCCGTCGGAAACGTCGAGATTGCGCTCGTCGATCGCGCCGTCGCGCGCACGCTGCGCCTCAAGTTCTCGCTGGGCCTCTTCGAGCGGCCGTTCGTCGCCGCGGGGGCCGCGGCGGACGTCTTCGATACCCCGCCGCAGCGCGCGCTGGCGCGACGCCTCGCGCAGGAATCGATCGTGCTGCTCCAGAATCGCGATGCGCTCCTGCCCCTCGATCCGACGCTCCAGACGCTTGCCGTGATCGGACCAAGTGCCGCGAGCGTTCGCCTGCTGCAAGGCGACTACCACTACCCGACGCACCTCGAGATCATGTTCGGAGCCATGAGCGACGCTTCGCTCGCACCGCGGCCGCAGGACGCGCATGCGTCGGCCTCGGCGCTCGCGCCGGGAGTCGCCGCGACAAAACTGGATCTCGCCGACTACTTCGTCCCGCACGTGAGCGTGCTCGATGGCATCCGGCGCGCGGTTTCACCCGCGACGAAACTGCTCGTCGCGCGCGGCTGCGACGTCACGGGCCCCGCGACGGAGGGCTTCGCCGAGGCCGTCGCGGCGGCGGAGCAGGCGGATGCAGCGATCCTGGTGGTGGGCGGGCGTTCCGGCCTCGTCGACGGCTGCACGAGCGGCGAATCGATCGACCGCGCGGAGCTCGGCCTGCCCGGAGTGCAGGAGGCGCTCGTGCGCGCCGTGGCCGCGACCGGCAAGCCGCTCGTGGTGGTCGTGATCGACGGCCGCCCGCTCGCGCTCGGGAGCGTCGCCGAGCTGGCGTCCGCGCTCGTGCTCGCCTGGCTTCCGGGCGAGGAAGGCGGCGCCGCGATCGCCGATGTTCTCTTTGGCGCGATCAGCCCGTCTGGACGCCTTCCCGTGTCGCTGCCGCGTTCGGCCAGCCAGCTTCCGGTTTTCTACAACCACAAACCGTCGGGAGCGCGCAGCCAGTGGCGCGGCGGCTACGTCGATCTTTCACCGCAGCCGCTGTTTGTCTTCGGCCACGGACTTTCCTACACGCGCTTCGACTACGCGAGCGCCGCGCTCGCACGGACGGAGCTCCCCGCTTCGGACACTCTCGAGATCTGCCTCGACGTGCGCAACACCGGCGCGCGGGTCGCCGACGAAGTGGTGCAGCTCTATCTGCGCGATTTGGTAGCGAGCTCGACGCGCCCGGTGAAGCAGCTCGCGGGCTTCGCGCGCGTGACGCTCGCGCCGGATGAAACCCGGCGCGTCGAGTTCCGCGTAGATCTGGGGCAACTCGCTTTCTACGATCCGGAGATGAAACTCGTGATCGAGCCGGGAACCATCGAATGGATGGTCGGCGCGTCTTCCGAAGATGTGCGCGCGCGGGGGACGTTCGAGATCACGGGGCCGCGGCGCGAGCTGCGGCGGGTCGAGATTCGGCCGACCCGGGTGAGCGTGCACTGATCGGCGGGGGAGCAGGCCCTGTATCTCGGCATCGACATCGGAACCTCCGGCGTGAAGTCGGTGCTGGTCGACGACGCGCAGGCGCTCGTCGATCAGCAGACGCAGCCGCTCGAGGTGCAGCGCCCGCACGCGCTGTGGTCCGAGCAGGACCCGGAGAGCTGGTGGACCGCCACCGTCGCGTCGCTCGACGCGCTCGCCGCCCGCCGCTCGCTCGCGGGCGTGCGCGCGATCGGTCTCACGGGCCAGATGCACGGCCTCGTGCTGATCGACGCGGGCGAGCGCGTGCTGCGGCCCGCGATCCTGTGGAACGACGGCAGAAGCCACGCCGAGTGCGCCGAACTCGAGCAGCGCGAGCCGCGGCTGCGCGCGATCGCGGGCAACGCCGCGATGCCGGGCTTCACGGCGCCGAAACTTTTGTGGGTGGCCGCGCACGAGCCGGAGATCTTTCGGCGGATTTCGAAGGTGTTGTTGCCGAAGGATTACGTGCGTCTGCGTCTCACCGGCGAACTCGCGAGCGATCTTTCCGACGCCTCTGGAACGCTGTGGCTCGACGTGGCCGCACGCGCCTGGTCTCCCGAGCTGCTCGCCGCGAGCCGGCTCGATCGCGCACAGCTCCCGCGCCTCGTCGAGGGAACGCAGCCCGCGGGCCAGCTCCGCGCGGCGCTCGCCAGTCGCTTCGGGATCGAGCGCACCGTCATCGTCGCCGGCGGCGCCGGAGATCAGGCGGGCGGCGCGGCCGGCGTCGGCGTGATCCGGAACGGGCAGGCGTCGCTCTCGCTCGGCACATCGGGGGTGATCTTCGTCGCACGCGATGCGCCCGCCTCCGATCCGACGCGGGGCGTGCACAGTTTCTGCCACTGTGTTCCGGGAACCTGGCATCAGATGTCCGTGATCCTCTCGGCGGCGAGCTGTCTGCATTGGGCCGCGAAAACGCTCGGCGCCGGCGATGAAGCGGCGCTGCTGCGCGAGATCGAAGCGGAAACGCGCGGCCCCGCGCGCGCGATCTTCCTGCCCTACCTGTCGGGCGAGCGCACTCCGCACAACGATCCTTCCGCGCTCGGTGTGTTCTTCGGGCTCACGCACGACACGACGCGCGCAGAACTCGGGCGCGCCGTGCTGGAAGGCGTCGCCTTCGCGCTCGCCGACGGAGCCGATGCGCTCACCGGCGCCGGCGCGCAGATCGAGAGCTTTTGGGCGATCGGAGGCGGTGCCCGCAGCCTGCTGTGGTTGCGGATCCTCGCGAGCGTTCTCGATCGCAACCTGCTCGTCGCAGCGGGCGCCGAACTGGGCCCCGCGTTCGGCGCGGCGCGGCTCGCACGGCTCGCCGAAACCTCGGAAGCTCCGGCGGCCGTCTGCACACCGCCCGCGAGCGAACGCGAGGTGGCTCCGGAGGCGAGCCTGCGCGACGCGTATCGCGCTCGACGGGAGATCTTCCGGGGTCTTTATGGCGCGCTGCGCGAAAGTTTTGCCGAGGCTCACGCGAGCCCTACGTTCGCACCCGACATCCGCAAGCCCCCGAGGTGAGCCGAAATGGCCGAGCCCTACTTCCAGAACATCGAGCGCGTCCGCTACGAGGGCCCCGATTCCGAGAACCCCTTTGCCTTCCGCTGGTACGACGCCGATCGCACGGTCGCCGGCCGCCGCATGCAGGATCACCTGCGCTTCGCCGTCTGCTACTGGCACGGCTTCGGCTGGCCCGGAAGCGACGTCTTCGGCGAGGGGACGTTTGCGCGCCCATGGCTCGGCGAGGGTGACGCGCTGGCGCTCGCCCGCCGCAGAACCGAGGTTGCCTTCGAGTTCTTCGAGAAGCTCGGCACGCCCTTCTTCACGTTCCATGATCGTGACATCGCTCCCGAGGGAGCGAGCCTCGCGCAGAGCGAGGCAAACCTCGATCAAATGTTGGAAGTGGTCGCCGGAGAGATGCAACGCACGGGCGTCGCCTTGCTGTGGGGCACGGCCAATCTATTTGGACATCCCCGATATGCCGCCGGCGCCGCGACCAACCCGGACCCCGCCGTCTTCGCCTGCGCGGCCGCGCAGGTGCGCAAGGCCCTCGAAGCCACCCACCAACTCGGCGGCGCCAACTACGTGCTCTGGGGCGGGCGCGAGGGTTACGACACGCTTCTCAACACCGATCTACGACGCGAAGCGGAGCAGCTCGGCCGCTTCCTCAGCCTGGTGGTCGAGCACAAGCACAAGCTCGGCTTCCGCGGAACGCTGCTGATCGAGCCCAAGCCGATGGAACCGACCAAACATCAGTACGACTACGACGTGGCCGCCGTGCACGCCTTCCTGCTGCGTTTCGGACTCGAGCGCGAGGTGCGTGTCAACATCGAAGTCAACCACGCGACGCTCGCCGGCCATAGCTTCGAGCACGAGATCGCCTACGCCGTCGCCAATGATCTCCTCGGCAGCGTCGATGTGAACCGCGGCGACCCCCAGCTCGGTTGGGACACGGACCAGTTTCCGAACCACCCCGCCGATCTCGTGATCGCGCTCTACACGATCTTGCGCGCCGGCGGTCTCGGAACCGGCGGCTTCAACTTCGATGCCAAGCTGCGCCGGCAGAGCGTCGACCCCGCCGACCTGTTCCACGCCCACATCGGCGGCATCGACACGCTCGCGCGCGCGCTGCTCGCCGCCGACCGCCTGCAACAGGACGGCCGCCTGGCTGCGTTCGTCGACGAGCGCTACGCCGGCTGGCAGGGCACGCTCGGCCGCGAGATTCTCGCGGGCAAGCAGGGCCTCGCCGAGCTCGCGGATCTCGCCGTGCGTGAATCCTTCGCGCCGGCGCCGCAATCCGGCCGTCAGGAATGGCTCGAGAATCTGGTGAACCGCTTCGTGTGATCGCTGCGACGGAACTTTCGGCGGGGTGCTGACGAACGCTGCGCGGATCCCGCTCGAGCGTCGTCGAAGAATCCCCAGGCCGGACGCGCGCAAGAAAAACCGCGACCGCCCGATTCCGACGAGGATTTCGTCGAAGTCCCAGGCGTTTGCGGAGGAATAGCTTGACTAATCGGGGGGGGCAGAAGCTGGGCCCACCCACGGAAAGGGGCGCGGTCCCAGCTCGTACGCCGCAAAGCTCTTCTGTGTCTCCGGGTCGAATTCCACGAGCCCGGGGCCGAGGAGCTTCCGATGCTGCCGCCTGCCGCCGCCCGCTCCGTCTTCTCCAGCCCGCGGGCACTCCGTGCCAGCGGTTACCTGTTTGCGATAGCACCTGAGGCCATCCGGATTTTCACGCTGCGTTTCGCACGAGTGGCCTTGCTCGCGTCGATCGCGGCCGGATTGGCCGTCGCCATGGCGAGTAGCGCGAGCGCTTACCCGATGATCGACAGCAGCGGCGGAACCATCACCTACGACAACGGCTTGGGGACCAGCGGCACCCTCACCTACCTCGGCTTCGAGACCGCTGGTGCGGTGACCGGCATCGTCGACACCGTCGGCACCATCTACGCGACGGACATCGTCTTGCTATTCAAAGCGACGCCCGCCGTCGGTGTGATCGATCTCATCCACGTCGGCGTCGCCGAGTTCTGCGACCCGGGCCCTTACAACGGAAGCCCGGTGACCGAGTGCACCACGGCCTATGACGCCCGAATCTCCACCGGCGGCGGCTGGGGCCGGGACGGCGTCCCCGATACGAGCTTCGTCGACATCGCGACCATCACGGGCGGCCCGGGCAGCCTCACCTTCAACTTCGCCGATGGGCCCGATGCGGGCACCCAGGGCGATCTCGGGCCGGGAGAGGTCAGCGATCGCTTCTTCGTGTCCTACACGCCCTCCGACATCACCTTCGACGGGAAGACCACGCTCACCTTCATAATTCACCCCGAGACCGGAGACTTCTTCAGGACCAGCGTCACGCTGGTCCCGGAGCCCTCGACGCTGTTGCTGCTGGGCGCGGGCCTGGCCGGGTTCGCCATCGCAGGCCGCCGCCGCCGGCCCGAATGAACTCCACTCGTGATCGCCTCGCTGCGCGCGGCGCCTGTCAATCCTGATCCGATATCGCGGACCGTCGGAGCCGGAGGCGGCGGTGGGTGGGCGGAGGCGAAATCAAGCGGAGCCGCGCCGGATGGCGGTCGCTTCCTCGACGCCACGAAAGCGAGTCCCGGCACACGTTCACGAAACGAGGAACGGCGAGCCATTCGCCGCAGCCCACCCGCCGCCGCCTCCCTCCGCGCGCCCCTCGAATGTCAGTTCGGAATTAGCGCCCCTTCGGCTTTGCTTGATCGGCGGCGCATTGGACCGGAGCTAGCGCCCCTTCCGCTTTGCTTGATCGGCGGCGCATTGGACCGGAGCTAGCGCCCCTTCGACTTCGCTTGATCGGCGGCGCATTGGACCGGAGCTAGCGCCCCTTCGACTTCGCTTGATCGGCGGCGCATTGGACCGGAGCTAGCGCCCCTTCCACACCGGTCGCCGCTTCTCGAGAAAGGCGCGTGCGGCTTCCGCCGCATCCTCGGAGCCGCGCAGCGGCCGGCCGATCTCCTCCTGACGCCGCCAGGCGTCGTCGAGGGAGAGGTGCAGAAGTTCGCGCACGCCGCGGCGCGTCTCGCGCACCGCGAGCGGCGCGTTGGCGGCGATCTCGGAAGCCGTTGCGAGCGCGGTCGGCAGCAGCTCCGCTTCGGGGACCACGCGGTTCACGAGCCCGATCTCCGCAGCGCGCGCGGCGTCGATCGCGTGCGCCGTCAGCAGCAGCTCTTGCGCGTGAACCCAGGCGATCTGACGCGGCAACATCACCGTGGCGTTGCCGGTGGGGTACAGGCCGAGGGCGACTTCCTCGAGCGCGAAGGTCGCGTGCGGCACCGCGTAGCGGATTTCCGCAGCGAGCATCAGATCGAAGCCACCGGCGCGCGCGTGGCCGTTCACCGCGCACACGAGCGGCTTGCCGAGGTCGAAGCCTGCGAGCAACGCCGTCGTGACGGAGCGCAAGCCCTCGAACTCCTCGTTCCCGACGCGCTCCCCGCGCGCGAAACGCTGGGAGGCCGGGATCGTCGTCTTCATGTCCATGCCCGAGCAGAACGTCCGCGAGCCGGCACCCGTGAGCACGGCACAGCGGATCGCAGCATCGCCCGCGATCCGCCGCCAGGCGGCCGCGAGGTCGCTGAGCGTGACGGGATCCAGCGCATTCGCCTGCTCGGGCCGATCGATGATGACGAGCGCGACGTGCGGGTGGTTTTCGGGAAGCTCGAAACGAGCCGGCATGAAAGGAACCTCTGGGAACGGTACGCTAGCGAACCTCGGCGGTTTCGAGGCGAACCCATGCCCGACCCGATCCCCCAGCAGGCGGCTTTCGCCGCTTCGGAGCGCGACGATTTCAGGCTCGCAGATGGCGAGCTGGCGCTCGCATCCGGGGATTCCACGCACGAGCGCAATACTCTCGCTGGCGCCTTCGCCCTGCTCGCCCGCATGAGCCACGATTTCGCGCTCGCGATGGACATTGCGAGCGTGCTCGAGCGCGCGCTCGCGATGATCGCGACACAACTCGACGCCGAGGCGGGCTCCCTCTGGCTGGTGGAAGACGACGGCCGCGAAGTCGCCTGCCACGCCTGCGTCGGACCCCACCCGATCACGGGCCTGCGTCTGCCCGTCACGGAAGGCATCGTCGGAAGTTGCGTGCGCGACAACGCCTGCCAATGCGTGCTCGACGTCGCCGGGGATCCCCACTTCTCACGAATCATGGCCGCGCAGTCGGGCTTCGTGACGCGTTCGATCCTGTGCGCCCCCATGCCGCTCTCGGATCGGGTGATCGGCGCGATCGAAGTGATCAACCGCCGCAGCGACGACGGGCTCTTCAGCGCACACGATGCGCGCCGGCTCGAGGCGTTGGCTACCTCCGCGGCGCTCGCGATCGCCAATGCACGCACGACGGAAACGCTGGTCGAGCAGGCGCGCTCGCGACGCGAGCTCGAGATCGCGGCCGGGATCCAGCGCGCGCTGCTGCCTTCGCCGCGCCCGGATCCCTTCCCCGTGTGCGGCGTGAACATCGCGGCCCGCACGATTTCCGGCGACTTCTACGACGTCGTACCGCTCGCCAATTCCCGCATCGCCTTCTGCGTCGGCGATGTCGCAGGCAGAGGCATACACGCAGCGCTGTTGATGGCCCGGACGGCGAATTTGTATCGGTTCCTCTCGAAAATTTTCCTGAGCCCAGCGGAGCTGCTCGCAGCGCTCGATGCAGAGCTCAGCGCGGCTGCAACGCACGGCAGCTACATCACGCTGTTCGCGGGCAGCTACGATCCGGCAGGCGGAGAGCTCACGCTCGCAAACGCCGGACATGAACCCGCGCTGTTGCACGGCCGCGATGGGAACTTCAGCAGCTTCCCCGCAGGCGGCCCGCCGCTCGGAATCGCCGCTGGCGCCGTGATTCCCGAAACCCGCGTGGCGATGAATGGCGGCACGCTCTACGTCGGTTCCGACGGCCTGACCGCGGCCGCGTGTGCAGAGAGCCGAATGGGCCCGGGCAGCGAGGGCTTGATGCGGCTGATCCTGCGTTTTGCCGCCAAGCCGCCCTCGGCGCGGATCGCGGCGATCGCGTCCGAAGTCGGCCGCGCCGAGCTGCGCGACGATCTCACCCTGCTCGCGGTGTCCGACGCGCATCGCTTCGCTTGAGAGTCGAACGCTACGGCGCCGCGTCGCTCGCGCTGCGCTTCCCGGCGCGGCCGGGTGAGCTGCGCAGCGTGCGCAGCGCGCTGCGCGAGCGCCTGGCGAGCTGGGGGCTCGACGCTGCGTGCACGCGGGATGTAGTGCTGGCAGTGGACGAAGCCTGCCAGAACGTGATCCGGCACGCCTATCGCGGGCGCGCGGACGGAAGCATCGAGCTCGGCCTGCGGCGCGAAGCCGACGAGCTGCGGATCACGCTGTTCGATCGGGCGCCGCGCAGCGATCCTGCTCGCTTTCGATCCCGCCGAGGCGCGACGCTGCGTCCCGGCGGACTCGGCCTGCACCTGATGCATTCGGTGATGGATCGCTGCGAGTTCGGAGCGCCGCCCTGCGGCCCCGGAAATCTGTTAAGAATGAGCAAGCGACTTCGCGCACGGAAGGAAAGTTCGGCCATGCGACACGCGCTGAGGGAGGAGTGCGGAACGCTCATCGTTTCGTTCGCCGGTGAAGTCGACCTCGAACACGCGCAGCAGGCGCGCGAGATCCTGCTCGATCAGGTCGGACGCCGACGCCGTGTGCTCGTCGACCTCTCGGACGTCGAGTTCATCGACAGCTCGGGTATCGCGAGTCTGCTCGAGGCGCTCCAGAAGGC
Organism: Deltaproteobacteria bacterium; assembly: GCA_031405455.1. Classification (GTDB taxonomy): domain Bacteria; phylum Myxococcota_A; class UBA9160; order UBA9160; family SMWR01; genus DATBRV01. Next base: position 44,814 of record JANNIY010000192.1, read on the forward strand.
GACGAAGGCCGGGACCGGCTTCGGACTCGCCGCGCCGAGCCCCGCCGCCGCGCGGGTGCTCGAGCTCACCCGTCTCGATCGGGTGTTCCCGGTCTTCGGGACGCTCGCGGAAGCCATGGCCCTGGTCGCCGCGGTAGAGGCGGCGCCGCGATGAACGGACGCTGCGCAACGGATGCCGCCACGGGGCGTTCGCGATGATCCTGCTCGTGCGCCATGGCGAGACGCCCTCGAATGCGGCGCGGATCGTGCAGACCCCGGACACGCCGCTCTCGGCGCTCGGCGTCGAGCAGGCGCAACGCCTCGCGACGCGCCTTGCCTCGCTCTCGGTCGCGCGCATCCTCGCGAGCGATCTCGCGCGCGCCGTGCAGACGGCCGCACCGTTGAGGGCCGCGACGCGCGCAGAGCTCGAGTTCGAGCCGCTGCTCCAGGAACGGAATTTCGGGGACGTGCGCGGCACGCCCTACTCCGAACTGGAAGTGGACCTGTTCGCGCCGGATTTCGCGCCGCCCCGCGGCGAGAGTTGGGAAGAGTTTCACCGGCGTGTCGACGTCGCCTGGCGGAAAATCCTGGAGGTTGCGGCGCGCACGCCAGGCAACCTCGCCGTCGTGACGCATGGACTCGTCTGCTACTCGCTCGCGCTGCATCATCTGCGCCTGCCCGCCGGTGCCGCTCCCGATCTGCGTGTGCCCAACACGGCGCTCGCGCTGATCGAACCGTCACCGCCGTTCGCGGTCGCGCTGTGGGGATGCACGGCGCACCTGGAGGCCGCTTCCGAGGGGGGCCCCGCGTGAGGCCCCGGGCAGCTACCACGCCCGTTGGCGATCGACGGGATTGGGAACGATGGAATCCGCAAAGATCTGGAAGGTCGTCGATACGCCGTTCACGCTGACGAAGTAGAGCCCCGGCGGAATTCCGTAGACGTCGAGTGAGATCGTCCGCTGGAAGGGTCGCGGCTCCGCGGCGCAGCGCGCTCCGGTCTCGCGGCGCGTCGTGAGCGTCACCGCAATTCCCGTGATCCGTCGTTCCTGAAGCACACGGTGGATCAGGGTACAGGCGTCGGGGAGCCGACCGAAGACGCTGACATCGACCGAAACCGGCTGCCCGCGATGCACCGTCACGTCCATGCGTTCGACCGCCGCGACGCCCGCCTGGTAGGCGCGATCGGCTTCGAGCGTTCGGCCCGTTGCGCAGGCGCTCAGCCAAACCAGCAGCAGCAGTCGACCCCGCATCTCGCTTCCCTCTCCTCGTAGTGCCTTGTAGTGTCCCTCTCCGGCGCGCCGAGCGCATGGGGCGGCCTTCAGCTTCCGCGCGCGCCGATCGATGAGCCCACCGGGCCGGCGCGCGCGGCACAGGAGGGAAGACCTTGCGGCATGCCTTCGAGCGCTGGTTCGCGGCCTGGGGGCAGTTCGCCTACCGCCGTGCCTGGCTCGTGATCCTCTGCGTGCTGGCTGTGACCGGCGCGCTCGCCACACAGGTCCCGAACCTCGAGATCGATACCTCGACGGAAGGATTCCTGCGCGAGGACGATCCAATCCGGGTGGCATACCAGGAGTTTCGCCGCCAGTACGGCCGCGACGACATGATCCTGCTCGCGATCGAGACCCCCCGCGTCTTCGACCTCGGCTTCCTCGAGAAGCTGCGCGCCCTGCACCAGGAGATCGAGAGCGGGGTTCCGAAGCTCCAGGAGGTGACGAGCCTCGTCAACGTGCGCGAGACGCGCGGCGAGGGCGACGAGCTGCTGGTCCGCGAGCTGCTCGCGGACTGGCCGCAGACGCCCGAACAGCTCGCCACGCTGGAAGCCCGCGCGCTGGCGAACCCGCTCTACCGCGACAACCTGCTCTCCGAGGACGGGCACGTCACGACGATCGTGATCGAGACCGATGCCTACTCCTCGCTGGGCGAGGTCAGCGACGCGAGCGGTGATTTCGCGCACGCCGAAAGCGTCACACCGCGACCGTTCATCACGGGCGACGAGAACGGCGAGATCGTCTCGGCTCTAAGCGCGATCGTCGAGCGCCATCAGGGGCCGGACTTCCAGATTTTTGTAGCGGGCGGGCCAACGATGGTCGACCACCTCTCGCGCGCGGTGGCGCGCGACATGCAGCGCTTTACCGGCCTGGCATTGCTCGCGATCGCGGTGCTGCTCTTCGCGCTGTTTCGCCGTGTCGCCGCCGTGATCCTGCCGCTTGTGGTCGTGATCCTCTCGCTCATCACGACGCTCGCGCTGATGGGGATGCTGGGCACGCCGATCTCGCTCCCGACCCAGATCCTGCCCTCGTTCCTGCTCGCGGTCGGGGTCGGAGACTCCGTGCATGTGCTCGCGATCTTCTACCAGCGATTGCGGGCGGGAGACGACAAGCAGCAGGCGATCTCCGGGGCACTCGCCCATTCCGGGCTTGCCATCACCGTGACGAGCCTCACCACGGCTGGCGGGCTGTTCTCCTTCCTCACGGCGAAGATCGCTCCCGTCGCCGATCTCGGTGTGTTCGGACCGGTCGGCGTGATGATGGCGCTCGTGTTCACGATCGTGCTGCTGCCGTCGTTGATCGCCGTCTTCCCGATGCGCGCGCCGCGCGAGGCTCGCAGCACCAGGCCGGCTTTCACCCAGCGCATACTCGTGCGCGTCGGTGAGTTCTCGGCGCGCCACGCCGTCTCCGTGTTGCTCGTCTGGACGGGCATCACCGCGCTGTCCGTCTTCGGCGCCCTCCAGGTGCGCTTTGCGCACGACCCGATGAGCTGGTTCCCGGAGGACGACCCCTTCCGCGTCGCGAACGAGTTCGTGAACGAGCGCCTCAACGGGACGATGTTCCTCGAAGTCGTCGTCGATACCGGCCAGGAGAACGGACTGCACGACCCGGAGCTGCTCCGCCGACTCGACGAAATGCGGCGCTTTGCGCTGGGCTTTCAGAAGGGGGACGTCTTCGTCGGCAAGACGGTCTCGCCCGCCGACGTGCTGAAGGAGATCCACCAGGCGCTGAACGAGAACCGTCGCGAGTTCTATGCGATCCCCGACGATCGCGAGCTCGTTGCACAGGAATTCCTGCTCTTCGAGAGCGCCGGCAGCGACGACCTCGAGAAACTCGTCGACAGTCGCTTCAGCCAGGGCCGCATGACGCTCAAGTTTCCGTTTCTCGACGCCATCCAGTACGGTCCCTATCTCGACGTGCTCGAAGCCCACTTCCGCGAGCTGCTCGGGGATCGCGCGCAGCCCCGCTTCACCGGCCTGCTCGTGATGGCGGGGCGCACGATCGACGCGGTGATCTACAGCATGGCGTCATCCTACGTGACCTCTTTCGTGGTGATCGCGCCCCTCATGATCTTGATGATCGGGAGCATTCGGCTCGGGCTGCTGAGCATGCTGCCCAATCTGGTGCCCGTGATCGTGACGCTCGGGCTGATGGGCTGGCTCGGGATGCCGCTCGACGCCTTCACGCTGCTGATCGGGAGCATCGCGCTCGGCCTGGCGGTGGACGACACCACCCACTTCCTGCACGGCTTCCGGGCCCATTTCGAGCTGAGCGGCGACGCGGTGGCCGCCGTCCGCGAGACGCTCGCCACCACCGGTCAGGCGATGCTCTTCACCTCCCTGGTGCTCTCGAGCGGGTTTTTCGTGTACATGTTCGCCTCCATGGACAACCTGTTCAATTTCGGGCTGCTCAGCGGCTTCACGATCCTGGTGGCGTGCGTCACCGAGATCTTCCTCACCCCGGCGCTGCTCACGCTGTTCGCGAGGCCCGCGCGCGCGCTGGGCGCGAGCCACGCGGAAGTCTCGCGATGACGCCGAGCGGCTGCGTTCGGGCGTTCGTCGCGGCCGCGCTGGCCTTCGCGGCAGCCTCGAACGACGCGCTCGCCGATCCGCTCACGGGCCGGCAGATCATGGAACGCGTCGATGCCCGCGACGACGGGGACCGTCAGTTGAACGACATGGAGATGTTGCTGATCGACAAGAACGGCAGCACGCGCACCCGCCGGATTCGCAACTGGCGCCGCGACGTCGGGGAGGACACGCAGTCGATCCTCTTCTTCCTCGCCCCAGCCGACGTAAAGGACACCGGCTTTCTCACCTACGACTACGACGACTCGAACAAGGACGACGACCAGTGGCTCTACCTGCCGGCGCTGAAGAAGACCAAGCGCATCGCGACCGGCGACAAGAGCGGCAGCTTCATGGGCTCGGATTTCAGCTACGCCGACATGACGGAACGCAATCTCGATAACTACGACTATCGCCTGATCAAGGAGGACCTTCTCGATGGCGCCAAGGTCTGGCAGGTCGAAGCGATCCCGAACAACCCGAAGGAGATCGACGAGACGGGCTACACGAAATCGATCTTCGTCGTGCGCCAGGACAACGACGTGATGGTGCGCGCGGTTTCGTGGCTCCGAAGAGGCGGGCGCATGAAGTATCTGGACGTGAAACGACTCGAGCAGATCGATGGCATCTGGGTGTCGACCGAAATGCACATGACCACGCGCAAGGGGGATACGACGCTGCACAAGACCGTCCTCCGCTTCGAGAACGTGCGATTCAACCAACCGATGGACGACAGCCGGTTCTCGGTGCGTCAGCTCGAAAAGGGCCAGTAGGCGGGGCGAGGACGCGTGGTTCTGACGTGGGCGCGGCGCATCGCGGGGGCCTCGCTGCTCGCAGGCCTCTGGCTCGCGGCGGCGCCGGCGGGCAGTGAGACGCCCGCGAGCGATGGCGAAGAGCGAGCCGAGCAAGCCCGCGACATCGACGCCGCCGCAGACAGCGACGACGTGATGGGCGGTTTCGAGGACGATGACTTCCCGTCGGGAGAGCCCGAGCCGAGCGAGCCCGGAGCCGAATCCGGGTTCGATTCCACCGCAGGGATCGCTTCCGAACCGATGCTGCACGGAAGCGGGTGGGATCTCACCGGTTACGTCTCCGTCACGGAAGCATTCTCCTATCTCGATCATCACGCCTCGAGCGGCAGGCAATACCGGGGCCTCGCCGGCCTGCGCACGCGCGCCGGCCTGCAGCTCGATCTCGAACTGCCCCGCGAGTGGCAGGCGCGCGTCGCCGGGTCTGCGTTCTACGATTTCGCCTACCGGATCAACGGGCGCGGCGAGTACACGAACCAGGTCCTGAACAGTTACGAGTGGGACGCGGACGTGGGCGAGCTGTGGCTCGAGGGACCCCTCCTGCCCGCGCTCGATCTCAAGGTCGGCCGGCAGGTCGTGAACTGGGGGCGCTCGGATTCGCTGCGCGTGCTCGACGTACTCAACCCCGTCGACAACCGCGAGCCCGGCCTGCTCGATCTCGTCGACCTGCGGCTGCCGGTCGGCATGGCCAAGCTCAGCTACTACCCGCACCCGAATTGGACCGTCACCGGAATCGTGATTCCGGAGATCCGCTTCAGCCTCGACCCGGTGTTCGGCAGTGACTTCTTCCCGCCACCGCCGCCGTTGCCTCCGCCGTTCCCGCCGTTGACGCCGGGGCCGCCGCCGCCCGAGACCACGTCGAGCGGCTTCACGGCCAGGCACGCGCAATGGGCGGCCGCCGTGAGCGGGATCTTCGAAGGTTGGGATCTCTCCTTCCACTTCGCCGACGCCTACGAGGACACACCCCATCTCGCGCCCTCGGCCACGTTGCCTGGGGGCCTCCAGATGGAGCACGATCGCGTGCTGCTCGGCGGTGTCGGCGGCGACTACGCCGTCGGTTCGTGGCTCGTGAAGGCCGAGCTCGCAGTAGTCGATGGCATCCACTTCGCGATTCGGGATGGCGCCACCTTGACGACCACCGACGAGAAGACCCGCATCGACGCGATGCTGGGCCTCGAGTACTACGGTTTCGTCGAGAACACCATCGCGCTCGAAATCGTCAACCGGCACATCGACGATTTCGAGGGCTCGATGCGCGCCTTTCCGAGTTTCGCGCGGCGCGACGTCGTCGAGACGGCGCTGCGCTGGAGCGCCGATTGGTGGCACGCGCGGCTACACACCACAGCGCTCGCGATCGTGATCGGCGAGAAGGCGCAGGATGGGGCCGTGTTGCGATTCTCGGGCGACTACGACATCCGCGACGGTCTCACGGCAGGCGCGGGCATCCAGATCTTCCTGAAGGGCAGCGACTCCAACGGCGTGCTCGGGACGGGCAGCGACTCGAACGGCCTGCTCAACCCGTTCGCCCAGAACGACCGCGTCTTCTTGCGCATCAAATACAGCTTCTGAAACGCCCGTGTGGCACACGGCGCACGCCGCTGTACCCTCGCCGCCCCATGCCGCCCAGCGCCACCGCCCCGCCCCCGCAGGCCGCCGTCCACTTCCGGTCGCTGGGCTGCCCGAAGAACCAGCTCGACACCGAGGTGATGCTGGGCGCCCTCTCGCTCTCCCATTTTGCGATCGCCGAGCGCCTCGAAGATGCCGACGTCGCGATCGTGAACACCTGCGCCTTCATCGAGAGTGCGCGCGAAGAGTCGATCCAGGCGATTCTCGACGTGGCGGACCTGCGCGAATCCGGCCGCCTGCGCGCGTTGCTCGTCACCGGCTGCATGCCGCAGCGCTATGGCGACGAGCTCGCGAAGGAGCTGCCCGAGGTCGATGCCTTCATCGGCACGAGCCAGTATCCGAACGTGCCGGAGTTCCTGGCCGAGGTGCTCGCCGGCCGTTCGCGCGGTCTCTACGTCGAAGCCCGCCGCACGCACCTCTACGATCACAATTCGCCGCGCATCCTGATCGGCCCGGGGCACTCGGCCTACGTGAAGACCTCCGAGGGCTGCGATCGCGTCTGTAGCTTCTGCGCGATCCCGGGCATCCGCGGAAAATTCCAGAGCCGCACGCTCGAATCGCTGGTCAGCGAGTGCGAGACGCTCGCCGCCGCGGGCGTGAAGGAGGTGAACCTGGTCGCACAGGACCAGACGTCCTGGGGCAAGGATCTTCCCGGACGGCCGAAGCTGGCGAGTCTGTTGCGCAGACTCGATGCGATCGAGGGCCTCGCGTGGATCCGGCTGCTCTACGTCTATCCCACGGCCGTCAGCGACGAGCTCGTCGAGGTGCTGGCGACCAGCCAGCGGGTGCTTCCCTACGTCGACGTGCCGCTTCAACACGCGAGCGACCGGCTGTTGCGCGCGATGAAACGCGGCGTCACGGCCGAGCGTCAGCGCCAGCTGATCGAGAAGTTGCGCGCGAACATCCCGGGGCTCACCCTGCGCACGACCTTCATCGTGGGGTTCCCGGGTGAAACCGAGGAAGATTTCGACGCGCTCTGTGATTTCGTGCGCGAGGCGCGCTTCGATCGACTCGGCTGCTTTCGCTACTCGGACGAAGCCGGAACGGCGGCCTTCCTGCTCCCGAACAAGGTGCCCCGCTCGCTGGCGCGCTCGCGGCACAAGCGCCTGCTCCAGATCCAACACGGCATTCTCGCCGAGAAACTCTCGGCACTGGTCGGCCGCGAACTCGACGTTCTGGTCGACGCCATCGGCCCCCACGTCTCGCAGGCGCGTCTGGCCTCGCAGGCACCCGAGATCGACGGCGGCGTGCTCTTGCGCGGCGCCTGTCGGGTCGGAGAGCTGCGCCGCGCGCGCATCACCGACGTGCGCGGCGGTGTCGATCTCGAGGCCGAGGTGCTCGCGTAGGCATGCGCTCGCGACCGCGGGCCGGAGGCCGATCTCAGGCGGCGGCGGGAGCCCCCCGACGGGCAGCGATGCCCGACTTCACCTGTTCATGGCCGAGCAACCAGCGCTTGCGCTCGAGCCCCCCGGCGTAGCCCACGAGCCGGCCGTCGCTGCCGATGGCGCGATGGCAAGGCACGACGAGCCAGATCGGATTCGCGCCGCAGGCCGCACCGACCGCCCGCGCGGCGTCGGGGCGACCGACTTCTCGGGCCAGCGCCGCATACGACACGGTTTCCCCGGCCGGAATCGCGCGCAGCGCGCCCCATACGGCTCGCTGGAAGGGCGTGCCACCGGGATCGCTGGCCAGGGCAGCCAGCGCACACAGATCGCCAGCGAAGTACGCATCGAGCGCGCGCGCCATGCGCGCGGTGCGCGGGCTCGACGCGTGCGGCTCGAATTTCCCGAAGCGCCGCTCGAGAATCCAGCTGAGACGCGGAAGCACGTCTTCGAACGCCAGCGCGCACAGCGCGCCTTCATGCAGCGCCATTTGAACGCTTCCGAGCGGGGTCGGGTGACGGGCGATTTCGAGCGCGGTCATGTGAAGCCTCCTGGTGTCGGGCGCGTCGTTGCGTGCGGGTGCGATCGATCGGGGGCGCGGCGGCCCAGAGATGCAACGCCGCGTAGGCGCGCCACGGGCGCCAAGCCTGGCTCGCCGCGACCAACGCGGCTTCGGTCGCCGGTTTGCGATCGCCGCCAAATGCGCGGCGCAGGACCAGATCGCCGGCGGGGAAGGCATCGGTCTCACCGCAAGCGCGCATCGCGACGTAATGCGCCGTCCACGGGCCGATCCCGGGGATCTCGCACAAGCGCTCGATCAGCGCGTCGAGCTCGAGCCTGCCGTCGAGAGAGATCTCTTCGTTCGCCACGGCGCGCGCGAGCGCACGGATCGCCTCGGCGCGCGCGCGCGGCAATCCGATGGCCGCGACGTCGGCGTCGGCGAGTGCGGCGGCGGTTGGGAAGAGATGCGTGAGGCCCGCGTCGCCCGGCTCTTCGAGGGCGTCGCCAAAATTGGCGACGAGCCGCCCGGCGAGCGTCGTCGCGCCACGCACGCTCACCTGCTGCCCGAGGATCGCGCGCACGGCGAGCTCGAAGCCGTCCCACGCGCCCGGCACGCGCAGCCCGGGGCGCAGGCGCACGAGCGGGGCGAGAACCGTGCTGCGCGCGAGATGGCGACCGATCTCGCGCGGATCGGCGTCGAGATCGAAGAGCCGCCGCGCGCGCGCGACGATCGCCTGGAGTCCGTCGACGCGGGAGAGCCGAAGATTGATCACCGCGTGGCCGCTCTCGGGATCGGGGCGCATGGCGAGCGTTCCAACCGCGTCTCCGAGCCGGAGAGTGCGACGGTAGGCCTGCGCGTCGACGGCTTCGACGCCTGGCGTGGCGCGCAGCGCGAAGAACCCCAGCAGGGAGCTCCAGTCCAGCGGCGGGCGATACGCCAGCCGGAACACCAGCCCCGTCTCGTTCTCGACGGCGCGTTTGCGACGCGCCCGCAGTTCGCGCGGGGCGGCCCGGAAGGCCGCGCGCATCGCGTGATTGAACTGACGCAGACCGCGAAATCCCGCGGAAAACGCGATGTCGGCGATCTTCAGATCCGTCTCGTCGAGCAAACGCCGCGCGAAATGCGCGCGGTTCGCGCGCGCGACCGCCGCCGGACTCGCGCCGAGATGGCCCTCGAACAGCCGGCGAAGCTGTCGTCCGCCGACACCCAGACGCGACGCGAAGGCCTCGACATCGTCATCGTCGAGCCCACCTTGCGCGATCAGCCGCAGCGCACGGCGCACCACCGCCGGGCTGCCCTCCCACGCGGGAGTCCCAGGCGCGCTTTCGGGGCGGCAGCGCAGGCACGGACGGAAACCCTCCCCCTGCGCAGCGGCCGCGCAGGCGAAGAAGCGCACGTTGCGCGGGCGCGGAATCGGCGACGGACAGATCGGGCGGCAATAGATGCCGGTCGTCGTGACGCCGACGAAGAAACGCCCGTCGAAGCGACGGTCCCGGCTGCGGAGGGCGCGATAACAGCTGGCGGAATCGAGATCCACGCCCCCTGGATACCACGCCTGGACGGCGGAACTGGAAGAATCCGGCTGTCAGCTCCGGGCGGGCTAGTACGTCCCGCCGAGCTTGCGATGATCCCAGGAGACGATGCGCTCGGGCGCGACCCGGATGCACACCCGCTTGGCAGCGGTCTTCGCCACCACCTTGGCCATGCCCTCGCGCGCGGCGGGCTCCATCGGGGCCTGCCCGCGCGTGGTGACGGAAATCAGGGTCTGTGTCACCTCGTCGAGATCATCGATCAGCTGGGCGCGCCCGTAGAGCACCACGCCAATCAACTGCGCGTACTCTTCGCCCGCCTCGGCGAGCAGGCTCACGCGCGGGTCGCGTTGCAGGTTCTTCACCTTCTGGCTGGCGCGGAACGTCGTCATGCGCACGCTGCCGTCGGGATCGAGACCAAACCACATCGGCATCGGGTGCGGATAGCCGCCCGGTCCGATCGAGGTCAGGATGATCGTCTTGCTCGCCTCGAGAAACGCACGCCTCTCATCCTCGCTCATCTCGATCAGACCGCGTCGTGACATCACGAATCTCCCATGCGAGCTCTCGCTTCGGCAGCGGAGCGGTGTGCGAACGGACGACGACCGCGCTTGCGATCAATCCGGATACTCGATGCGTACCTGACGCGAGACGCAGCGGGACTGACACGTGAGCACCCAGCCTTCCGCGACCAGCTGGGCAGAGAGACAATCGTTCGCGTGCATCTTGACCTCTCCCTGCACCAGCTTCGCCATGCAACAGGAGCAGTAGCCTTCCTCGCACGAAAACGGCGGGTCGAGCCCGGCGCGGCGCGCCGCATGCAGCACGCGCTCGCCGGGCTGGTAGGGAACTTCGTGCGCGACGCCGTCGAGCACGATGGTGATCTTCTCGGGCACGATCTCGCCCTGCGCGTCCGCGGCATCGGGCGTCTCCGCGGCCGTGGCGCCGGGATCCGGCGGCGACGCAAAGCGCTCGATGTGGATCTGGCCCATCGGCACGCCGAGAGCCAGCAGCGCGCTCTCGACCGTCGCCATGAAGGCGCCCGGCCCGCACAAGAAAAACTCCGCGTCGCGCTCGCGGCCGATGCGCCGCGTCACGGCTTGCGCATCCAGGAAGCCATCGCGCACGTCGAGCGAGTGCTCCAGCCCGAATCGCTCCGGATGCGCGCGGGCGAGTGCCTCGAGCTCGTCTTTGAAGATGATCGAGCGCTCGTCGCGATTGGCATAGACGAGGGTGAGCGACCGGCGGGTGGAAGCGAGCGCCGACTTCACGATCGAGATCACCGGCGTAATGCCGCTGCCGCCGGCAAACAGCATGATCCTGCGCGCCGAATCGTTCAATACGAAGAACCCGGCCGGCGGCGTCACGAGCAACACATCGCCAGCAGCCACGTGATCGTTGATCCAGTTGGAGACGCGCCCCTCCGCGATCCGCTTCACGGTGACCTTGGGCTCGGGATCGCAGTGCGGCGAACTCGCGAGCGAGTAGCTGCGCGTCAGCACCTTGCCCTGGAACGGAAACTTGAACGAGAGAAACTGTCCCGGCTGGTAGCGGAATTTTTCCACGAGCGAGGAAGGAATCTCGAGCACGTACGAACGCGCGTCGGAGGTCTCGTCGATTACGCGGCGCACGCGCAGCTCGCAGCAGCCCACCGTAGCCGCCGCCCAGTCCGCCGCAGAGACGCCCTCGCGCGTGGGATCCAACACGAGGCGGCACGCTAGCGCACCCGCGCTGCGCGCTCCGCTATGCGCGCAAGCGGCCGATCCCCGGCACGAAACGTCCGACGCCTGCGGCGTAGGCGCGATAGGACTCGCCGTGCTGCGAAAGCAGGTGGCGTTCCTCCAGACGGGTGTGGATCGCGATCGCCGTCGCCGCTGCCAGGCCCAACAGGACGCTCGCAGCGCAGGGAATCACGAGCGTCACGCCGAGCAGCAGGGCAAGCAGCCCGCTGTAGATCGGATTGCGCACGCGCCGGAAGAGTCCGCGGCTCACGAGGGCGGTCCTGGCGTCGTCGATGCCGATCCGGAACGACGCGCCCATCTGGTGTTGCGCGATTGCGATGAGGAGAATGCCCGAGGCGCACAGCAGCAGTCCCGCGAGCCCGACCGCGCGCGGCGCACCCCAAACACCCACGGCGACCGGCCCGTACAGCGCGAAGCGCACGACGAGCCAGATCAGGCCGAACACGATCCCCAAAAAGACCAGGCCCATGAGGCGATTCCCCGGAGTCGTGTTGCGATGCAACGTCACTGCCCAGACTTTCGTCTCGCGGTGCAAGCGCACCACGGGCCAGACGAGCAGCACGCCTGCAAACACGATCAGCAGCAGCGGCAGGAGCACGCGAGCGAGCGAGAGCGGTTCCATTCGGACCTCCTATCCTTTCCAGTGCGGGCGCTCGAGAAGATGCATGGAAGCGCTCGCGATCACTACTCGGATCTCGATCGGGGTGGCGCGATGAAGAAGGCATCGAGCACGGGCGGGCGCCGGAAGCCGTCGCAGCAGCGTTCACAGCAGACCGTCACGGCGATTCTGGACGCCGCGGCTCGGGTTTTCGAAGAACGCGGATTCGACGCCGGAACCACGAATCACGTCGCCGAGCGCGCGGGCGTTTCGATCGGCTCCCTGTATGAGTATTTTCCCAACAAGGACGCCATGGTCGTGGCGCTGGTCGAGCGCGAGCTCGAAGCCGAACGCGCCAAGCTGCTCGCCATCCTGGCGCCGGCCACGACCCCGGCCGAGCTCGCTGGGCAATTGCGCGGCTTCGTCGAGACGCTGGTCGAGTTTCACGCCCGACGCCCGGCGCTCCACCGGATCCTCTTCGAACAAGCCGATCACCCACCCGCGGCGCATGCCTGTGTGCTGCGCTTCGAGGAGTCGCTGGCGCACGCGCTCGCAGAATCCCTGCGACGCGCGCTGCCGTCCCGCAGCGACCCGGACACGGCAGCGCATTTGATCGTGCAGACGACGGAGAGCCTGGCGCACCGCTTCGTATTGCGCGGAATCCACGATCTCGACCGCGCCGGCTTCGTCGCAGAGCTGACACGCCTGTTGCTCGGTTATGCCGACGCCGAGCACGGCCCGGGGCGCTGAGACCTTTCTCAGGAACGCGCGCGTGCCAACGTGTGCTGCCAGCGTGCGCGTGCGCGGCTGCGCAGCTCGGAGTCCCCACCCGGCTCGAAGACGATCGGCGGCGCGAGCCGCGAGTGGCAGGCCTCGGGAGACGCAAAAGCGCCCACCGCGAGGCCGGCGAGCAGCGCCGCGCCGAGCGCCGTCGTCTCGGTTTCGGCCGCGCGCAACACGCTTCGCCCGCTCGCATCCGCGAGGCGCTGGAGCAGCGCCCGGCTGCGCGCGAGCCCGCCGTCGACGCGCAACGGGGTCGCAGGCACGTCGAGCGCCTCACAGACATCGACGCAGCGCTGCACGATTCCGTCGATCACGGCGCATGCGATCTGGGCGCGCGTGGTGCCGCGCGTGAGCCCGCCGAGCAGCCCGCGCGCCGCGGCATCGAGGTGCGGTGTCCCGAGGCCGAGCAACGCGGGCACGAATTCGACACCCTGCGCGCCGTCGGCTTCGCCGGCGACCGCATCGAGCGCGTCGGCGCTCGCGAGCAGCCCCAGCGAAACCAACCAGTCGATGGCGGCGCCCGCCGTGATCACGCTGCCCTCGAGGCAATGCGCGTCTTTGCCGCGCAAGCGCCAGAGCACCAGCGGAAAGGCGCCGTTCGTAGCGGGTGCCGGCGTTGCGCCGGTATGCAGGTCGAGCATCGCGGCGGTGCCGAGCGTGAGCTTGGCGTCACCGCGCGCGAGGACGCCCTGCCCGAAGCAGGCGGCCTGCTGATCCCCCGCCCGCGCCGCCACCGGAATCGGCGCTCCCAGCAGATCCGACGGCGTCTCTCCCACGATTTCGCTCGAGTCGACGATCCGCGGCAGCCAGTGCGGATCGAGTGAGAAGAGGCCGAGCGCAGGAACGGACCACCCCCCGCGTCGTGCATCGTAGAGTCCGGTGCACGAAGCCTGCCCCGGATCGGTGACGTGCAGGACGCCTCCCGTGAGACGAAAACCGAGCCAGGCATCGGCGCCGCCCAGACGCAAGCGACCGGCTGCCGCGGCGGCCGCGACCTCGGGCTGATTGCGCCGGAGCCACTCGAAGCGGGTCGCCGATGCGAGTGTCGTGAAGGGCAGGCCCGCCGCACGCAACTCCGCCACGCGAGGCGCGGCGCGCCCATCCTGCCAACCGAGCATCGGCGCGAGCGGTTCGCCGCTCACGGCATCCCAGGCGATGGCGCTCGCGCGCTGCGTCGCGATGCCCAGGCCCGCGATCGCGTGGGCGCCGCAGCGCGCGGCCGCGAGCGCCTCGCGCAACACGCGCAGGCTCGCCTCCCACAGCTCACGCGGATCCTGCTCGACGCGCCCCGGCGCGGGAAAGCGCGCTGCGAGCGGGCAGGCAGCGCGTGCGAGCACCCGGCCGTCGATCGCAACGACCAGGGCGCGCACGCTCGTCGTCCCCAGATCGAGCGCGAGCAGCAGCTCGCGGTTCACGCGCGCGGGGGGATCAGCACGCCCGGATTCAGCAGATCCTCCGGGTCGAGCGCGTGCTTGAGGGACCGCAGGAGGGCGACGCCGGTCTCGCCGAGTTCGCCGCCGAGATACTCGCGCCGCACGCGCCCGATGCCATGGTGATGCGCAATCCCGGCGCCGAGTGCGAGCGTGGCCTGCATGACCCGGCGCCAACATTCGCGATAGACCACGGCCATTTCCTCGCGGAGCGCCGGTCTCGCAGCGAAGGTCACGTAGAGATTCGTGCCGGAACGGTAGCTGTGCGAAGAGTGCGCGCTCGCAACGAGCAGGCCCGGCACTCCCGCGAGTGCGGCGGTGGTGTGATCGTAGAGCGAGACCACACGGTCCCAGGTGCAGGCAATTTCGATCGTATCGAGCACGATGCCTTTTTCGAGAAAGCCGCGAAAGCCCGGCACGTGGTTGCGCTCCGCCAGCCAGTGCACGACCGGCGCTTCTCCCGCCGCGACGCCAGCGGATTCGACACAGATCCGAGACACCGCCTCGCGCTCCGCCACGACGCTCGCCGCCGGCCCTTCGTGCACCAGAATGAGCAGCGCGCGGCCTTCGGGGGCGGCGCCGGGAAAACTGCGCGCGGTTTCGCGCGCGTCGTAGAGCCGCACGACCGGGGGGCGATGGCCCGCGCGCAGCAGGCGGCGGATCGGCTCGAGCCCCTCGGCGAAGCTCGCGAAATGAAACGATTGGTGGGCGCTCGCTTCCGGAAGCGGGCGCAGCGAGAATGTCACTTCCGTCACGACCCCCAGGGTCCCCTCGCTGCCGAGAAACAGCTGGCGCAGATCGGGCCCCGCGGACGCGCGAGGTGTCCGGCGGGTGCGCAGGACGCTCCCGTCGGGGAGCACGACCTCGAGGTCGAGCACGACGTCCTCGATGTTGCCGTAGGCCGTCGAGAACTGACCCGAAGCGCGGGTCGCAACCCAGCCGCCCACGCTCGAGAGTTCGATCGATTGTGGCCAGTGCCCGATCGTGAGCCCGCGCTCGCGCACCAGACGCTCCGCCTGCATGCCGTTCGTTCCGGCGCCGAAAGTCGCGCACAAATTCGTGTCGTCGAACGCACGCAGCCCGGCGAGCTTGCGCGTCGAGAGCACGACGACACCGGCATCGGTGCGAATGCCACCGCACACGCCCGACCCGCCGCCGAAGGGCACCACCGGAACCCGCGCCTCGCGGCAGAGCGAGAGCACGCGCGACACGTCCTGGGTGGTCTCGACCTCGACGACGGCGCACGGCGGTGCAGGCATGCGTCCCTCGAGCGCGTCGAGTTCCGAGAGCACCCAGGCGTCGCGGCAGTGTGCGGAGAGCGACGCGGAATCGCGCAAAACGCGCGAGCCCAGTTCGCGAACCAGCCGATCGGCGAAATCTACCATGGACGAGGCCGCCTCAGGCCGAAGCGGGCGCACTCGCGCGGCGCCGCGCGCGCAGTGCCACCGCGATGCGCGCGCCGAGCAGCGCCCAGACGAAGATTGCCACCGGAACGTAGGCGAGCGCTTCGCTCCCGCGCGCGATCGCCATCACGCCCCGCGCCGTGTAGGAGTTCGCGAAAATGATCCAGATCCAATACCCACCCAGCAGATGCAGTTGGCGCCAGCGGCGCCGCCCCAGCCAGTGGACAGCGCGGTCGGACGAAGTCGCCGCCATCAGCGCGATCATCAGGTAGGCGCCGCCGCCAAAGATCTTCGTCACGAGATCGATCTCGAACGCGTCGCCCAGCACCAGAGCGAGCCCGCCGATCGCGAGCGCATGCAACCCGTGCGACACCGCGAACGAGAGGCCCAGGTACCGGCGCTGGCGCAGCAGCCAGCCGGTCGCCCGCGTCGGCCACAGGAGCCTGAGCGACGACGCCGTGAAGGCGGCGCCGAACAACACGAGCGAGGTGCGCGCCGTCGCGCGCACGAGCATGCGAAGCCCGGGCTCTCCCGTGCCGGCCCACTGGAAGATCAGCGCCGTCATCACGAGCAGCAGCAACGTGACGATTCCGACGAGCCGCCCGCCGCCGAGCTGCTTGCGCCGTTCGCTCATGTCGCATCCGCGGCGCGCGCCACAGCCGAGGGTGTGGCGTCGCGAAAGGCGAGATCCTTCGCGAGCTGCTCCCGCGCGCGCTGCACCTCGCCTTGCGTGCGCGCGGCGTCCCACCCGAGCAGCTGCGCCATGTGCTCGGCCGCGGGCAGCACCACCGCCTCGCGCCCGCTGCCCGCGTAGAGAGACGTTCGCAAGCGTCGATACAGGAGATCCTCGAGCGTGGCGGCGCCCTCCTTGCGAACGGCCCAATCAATTTCGCTCACGAGCACTCCCGGCATCAACTCCTGCGTACCGATGCGCGCCAGGTCGCGGGCCTCCGTGCCATGCAACCGGACGAGCCGCGCCGCGGCGTCGGCGCTCACGCCCGTCTCCCGCACGAGCGCAGCTTCCAGCGCAGGCAGATTGCCGTCGAAATCACCGCCGGGAAGCGGCGGATCCGTGTCGCCAGCCGGCGCGAGCCGCAGCGTCGCGACTTCGGCCGCACGCTCTACGGTGTGGCGTGCGAGCGGCCGGTAGCCCGTGAGCTTGCCCCCCGCCATGGTGATGACGTTCGCGGGCCCCACCAACACCTCGTCGCGCCGTGAGATCTCGCTCGGCTTCTTCCCCGACTGCGCGATCAAGGGACGCAACCCCGCCCAGGCGCCGATCACGTCTTCACACGCGAGCTTCCCGCCGCGCAGATAACGCGCCGGCGGCTCGAGCAGGTACTCGACGTCTTCGCGCGTGATCTCGGGCCACACGTCGGCGCCGTGCTCGTAGCTCGTATCGGTGGTGCCGATCACCACACACGCTCCCTGTCGCATCACGAAGATCGAGCGGCGGTCGAGCGTGCTCAGGATCAAGAAATTCCGGATCGGCAGCTTCTCGGCCGACACGACGACGTGGACGCCCTTCGAGAGGTGCAGGAGGGGAGGCGCGGACGCGCTCTCGAGCCGGCGCACGGCCTCGATCCAGGGCCCGGCGGCGTTGATCACGCAACGTGCGCGCACGCGCACGCGCCGACCGCTCAGACGGCAGACGGCCTCGATCCCTGTGGCCCGGCCGCCCTCCTGAACGATGGCGTCGACCGACGCGTGGTTCAGCACCGCGGCGCCGAGACCCGCCGCCGAGCGCAGGTTCGCGAGCACGAGATGGGCGTCGTCCGTGTGATACTCACGGTACACGCAGGCGTGTTTGTGAATCGACGTGTCGAGCAGCGGCTCCTCGCGTTCGATCTCGCTCGCGTTCCAGTTGCGGTGGAGATCGGGCCCCGCAACCGCGCCGAGCTTTTCATAGGTCGTGACGGCGGCCCGGATCTTGAGCAGGCCGGCGTAGGAGCGCACGGGCACCACCATCCAACGGCGCTCGGCCAGATGCGGGGCGAGCCGGAAGATCTGCTTGCGCTCGAGCGCGGTCGTGCGCACCAGCGCAATGTCGCCCATCGCGAGGTAGCGCAAGCCGCCGTGGATCAATTTCGAGGAGCGGCTCGAAGTTCCGGAGGCGAAATCCTCGGCTTCGAGCAGCGCCACCGAGAGTCCGCGCAGCGAAGCTTCGCGAGCCACGCCCGCGCCGGAAATCCCGCCGCCAATCACGGCGCAATCGAAGCTCTCGCGTTCGAGGCGATCGAGCGTGGCGGAGCGCGCAGATGTCTCGAGCTCGGACATGGATTCCTAGCGGCTCCCGGCTGGCGGCACGTTAGCCGAGGCCGCCAGATCGCGGAGATCGACGACGGCGCCGTTCGGAAGATCGCGGTCGAGCAGTGCCCAGATCTCGCGCGCCACTTCCGCCGGCGCGCGCAGCTCGTGTTTCTCGTGCAGCTCGACGAAGCGCGCGACTTCCGGAAAACGCGCAGCCGGCGTTGCGCGAATCTGCTCCTGCATCGGCGTCGCCACGATCCCGGGCGCGACCGCGATCACGCGCACGCGGCCGCCGCGGCGCGCCTGCTCGGCCCCGGCCGTACGCGCCCACTGGTCGACGGCCGCCTTGCCGGCGCCGTAGGCCGACCAACCCTCGTAGACGCTGTGCGCGGCGCCCGAGCTGATCATGACGAGATGGCACTGCGCAGCGGTCGACTGCGCGGCGCGCAGGAACGCGTCTCCCAGAACTTGTGGGCAGGCGGCGCCCAGCAGCACCGCTCGGCGGTAGGCCGCGGCGTCGACCTCGCCGGCAAAGCCGATCGGCTCGAGCGTGCCTGCGGCATGGATGAAGACCACGCGCTCGCCGGCAAAATCGCGAAGCTCGCGCGCAAAGAGCGCCGCAACGCGCCCCCACTCCGCAGGCTCCGCCAGGTCGGCGGCGAAATGCTCGAAGCCCGCTGCGCCGCTCCGGGAAACGTCGATCACGCGCGCGCCCGGCCAGGGCGCGCTGCGCGCCAATGCAAGGCCAATTCCGCTCGAGGCGCCGGAGATGAAGATCAGGGTCATCGCGCGCGTTTCGCCACCTTGCCCAGCCGACGGGCCGGCGAGGGTACACGAGGACCTGCGCTCCGCCGAAGCGACCGGGTTGAGCGGCGATGCCGCGCCGTGCTGTCTACACTGCGCACGGCATGACCCCCCAAGAGCTCGAAGCGAACCTCGCGAGCTTCCTGACGCAGCGCCTCGGCGCCCCGGTTCGGGTGCGGGGGCTCGAGCGCAACACGGAAGGTTTCTCGCAGGAGACGTTCTCCTTCGATGCCGAACTCGGGGCCGAGACCCGGCGCTACGTCGCGAAGCGCGAACCGGTGGCCGGACTGCTCGAGCCCTACGATCTCGAGCCGGAGTTCCGCGTGCTGCACGGTCTCGCGGGCGCGGACGTGCTTTCGCCGCCGACGCCCTGGTTCACTGACGATCCGCGTGTGCTCGAGCGGCCCTTCTACGTCATGGAGCGCCTGCCCGGCGACGTACCGCTTCCCACCCCGGGCGCAGACGGCGGCGGGCCCTTCACACCAGGTGAACGCGAATCGCTCGCACCGCAGATCGCGGATGCGCTCGCGCGTCTGCACGCCGTCGACTGGCGCAAACGCGGCTTCGATTTTCTCGGCGTTCCCGGCGCGGGCCGCGACGCAGCCGCGCGAGAACTCGCGCGTTGGGAAGCCCGCATCGCGAGCGCGGGTTTCGCGCCTCCCCCGCTGCTCGCCGACGCGCTCGTCTGGCTGCGCCGCAACCTGCCGGACGCGCCCGAGATCACACTCGTGCACGGCGATTTCCGGCTCGGCAACTGGCTCGTCAAACAACGCGGCGATTCCGCGACGCTCCTCGGTGTCCTCGACTGGGAGATGGTGCACCTGGGAGATCCCCTGGAGGATCTCGCCTGGTGCAGCTGCGAACTCTGGCGCGGCGGGACGCCATTTGCGGGCGCAATGATCGCGCCCGAGGCGTTCGCCGCCGCCTATGCCTCGGCTTCCGGCCGCAGCGTCGACCCGATCCGCATGGAATTCTATCGCGTGCTCGCGGTGGTGAAGATGATCACGATCATGCTGACGGGAATCCGGGCGTTCAACGAAGGCCGCACATCCGATCTGCGCATGGCGATCTTCGACCATCAATTGCCGTTCTTGTTCGCCCTGCTCGCGCTCGCGCGCGGCTGGCTCTCGGGAGGTTGAGCGTGCTGATTCCGATCGAACGTCTGATCGATGGCTGCGTGCAGACACTGCGCGAGGAAGTGCTGCCCGAGGTCGCTTCGCGCGCGGTGCGCGGGAGGGTGTGGGCGGTGCTCGACGTGCTCAACAACCTGCGTGATCGCGTCGAAGAAAAAGTCGCGGCGGCGACGACCGAAGCCGATTCGGCTCGGGCTGCGCTCGCCCGCCTCGCAGCGGCTCTGCGTGCGAACGCGGACACGAATGGCGCGGCGGCCATCGAGAGTGCGCTGGCCTGCGCGCCGGACGAGCCGCCGTCGGCGCGCGCCGCCTCGCTTCGCGCGGCGCTGGCCGACGCGATCGCGGCGCGGCCGCAGGGCCTCGCAGAAACGGAACGAGAGGCCCTGCGCGCCCATCTCGCCGGCCAGGTCCTGCGCGACGTGATGCTGCTGAAGCCCTCGCTCCTCTCCGAGATCTCGAAGGGCTGACGCGTGCTCACCCATTACGACGATTTCCCGCTGCACCAGACCCCCGAGCCCGTCGCTCACCCTGCGACCAGCGACAAGAACTTCTACGACCGGTATTTCTTCAACGGCTTCGCCCGCGACGGCTCGCTTTTCTTCGGCCTGGCGCTCGGTCTCTACCCGAACCGGCGCGTAATGGATGCTTCCTTCAGCGTCGTCGTGGACGGTCGCCAGCTCTCGATCCACGCTTCGCGCCTGGCGCCGCTCGAGCGCAGCGAAACACGCGTGGGTCCGATCTCGATCGAGGTCGTCGAGCCGCTGCGCACGTTGCGAGTGCGCTGCACGGAGAATCCTGGCGGATTGAGCTGCGATCTCGTCTTCCATGCACGCACGGCCGCGATCGAAGAACCGCGCGCGACGCTGCGCGCGGGCACGCAGATCGTGATGGATGCCACCCGACTCACCCAGTTCGGTCGCTGGCAGGGGAGCCTCGAGATCGAGGGGCGGCGGCTCGAGATCCAGCCCGAGCACGTGCTCGGCGTGCGCGACCGTTCCTGGGGAATCCGTCCCGTGGGCGAGCGCGACGCGGGGGCGCCGGGCGCGCCGCAGCAATTCTTCTGGCTCTGGGCCCCCATTCATTTCGACGACGCGTGCGCGCATCTGGGCATTTTCGAGGACGCGGCGGGCCGCGCGTGGCACGCCGGCGGCGTCACGTTGCCCGCCTACACCGATGCACAGGCGTTCGCGAGCTCCGCAGATCCACGCGAACAGCGCGCCGTGCGCGTGGCGCACGAGATCGCCTGGGAGCCCGGAACCCGGCGCTCACGACGCGCGCGCATCGAGATCGTGCCGCACGTCGGTGAACCCGCGGTGATCGCCCTCGAGCCGCTGCTGACGTTCCAGATGCTGGGCCTGGGCTATCTGCATCCCGAGTGGGGGCATGGGCTTTGGAAGGGTGACGCAGCGTTCGGCAGCGAAGTATGGCGGCCCGCCGAGCTGGCGCCGCTCGACTTCCGACACGTGCATGTGCAGCAGCTCTGCCGCGCGCGCTGGGGCGATCGCGAAGGGATCGGCGTGCTCGAACAGCTCGTGATCGGTCCGCACCGCCCGTCGGGTTTCACGTCCCTGCTCGACGGAGCCGCCTGAGCCATGGGAGCCCTCGCCTGGATCGTACTCGGTGGCGTGATGATGAGCGGGATCGCGCTGCTCGGCGCCGTCACGTTCCTGTTGCCGGCGCGCGTGCAACAGCGTCTGCTGCTGCCGCTCGTCGCGTTCTCCGCGGGATCGCTGCTGGGAAGCGCCTTCTTCCACATGCTGCCCGCCGCGATGCAGGCAGGCGACGGCGATCTGCGCGTCTGGATCTGGGTGGTCGCAGGCTTCTCGCTCTTTTTCGCTTTCGAGCAACTGCTGCATTGGCATCGCTGCCAGAACGCACCGGGGGAGACGCACAGCACGCTGCCCACGCTGATCGTGGTCGGCGATGCGCTGCACAATCTGCTGGCCGGCATGGCGGTGGCCGGCACCTTTCTCGTCGATATTCGTCTCGGCATCGCCACCTGGCTCGCCGAGGCGGCGCACGAGCTGCCGCAGGAACTCGGGGAGTACGGCGTGCTGCTGCACGGCGGCTGGAGCCGGCGCAAGGCGCTCGTGGTGAACGTGCTCTCCTCGCTGCCCTTCTTGTTTGGGGGGCTGCTCACCTGGGCCGCATCGCTGCAGATGGACGTCGCGTTCCTGGTTCCCTTCGCGGCGGGGAACTTTCTCTACATCGCCGCCTCGGATCTGATTCCCGAGGTGAACCGGCATCACCGGCTCGCAACGGCCGCTCTGCACTTCGCGGCCTTCGCGGCGGGAGCGCTCGTGCTGCTCGGGATCCGGGTCGGGCTCGGGAGCTGAAGGTGACGCCGGCCAGCGACGGCCGCCGCAACGACGCGATCGATTTCATCAAGGCCGCCGCGATCGTCGCCGTGGTGGCGACGCATTCGGGAATCAACGTCTTTCACCCCGCTGCGACCGTCTGGGATCGCGTGCTCACCGCCACCTGGACCTGGTTCCAGGTGCCGGCCTTCCTGCTCGTTTCGGGATTTCTGTACTACAGCGAGCGTCCCGCGAGCCTGCGCGACGTGACGAGGCGGCTCTCGCGAGTTTGGATTCCCTACGTGCTGGCGAGTCTCCTGATGCAAGCCCTGGCGCCGTCGCACGTCGGCGGGCCAGCGCAGGCGTTGTTCCAGATCGCCACCGCGAGCGCCCGGGGCCCGTACTATTACATCGCACTTTTCACCGGCTGCACGCTGATGCTGTGGCCGCTTTCGCGCATCGGTCACAAGGGTTCGGACGTGCTGCTCGCAGCGCTGCTGACCTACGCCGTTGCGCTCAGCGCCTGGCCCGGACTTCACGTTCCAGCCAGTTATTTCTGGATGGAGCGCAATCCCCTGGAGGGGTTCAGGCTCGGTTACTTCGTGGTGGGCTGGGTCGCGGCCCAACATCGCGAGTGGCTGGCGCTCCGGCTCGCGCAACATCGCCTGCTGATCGGGTGCGTCGCCGGTGCGGGCGTGGTGTTCTGGTTCGCGAGCCTGGGGCATACCTTCAACCGGGACATCATCGACCTGAAACTGGTGCTCTACACACTCAGCGTCGTGGCGCTGATCGTCGTGGTCACCCATGGCCGTCGGGCGCCGCGGGCAGTGCGCTTTCTCAGCACGGTGAGCCTCACGATCTATCTCTATCACCTGGCGCCGCTGGCCGCGACGAATCTCTGGGTGAGGCCCTGGCCGCCCCTCGTACGCATCGTCTTCCAATTGGTGCTTGGAATCGGTTCGGGCTGCCTGCTCGCGCTCGCCGGCAGACGCGTGCTGGGCAGCAAGCGCGCACGGCGCTTGCTGGGCGCCTAGCTCGATGCTGCGGGTACAGACTGCCGCGTATGGCCACGCGCCCGATGGAACGCCGGTCGAGCGTGTGACACTGACGAGCCCGAGCGGGCTGACGGCGGTGCTGCTTTCGTGGGGCGCAACCCTCGCGCAGCTGCTCGTTCCGGATCGCAGGGGGCCACCGGTGGACGCAACGCTCGGCTGCGACGATCTCGCTGGCTACACCGGGGTGCACCCGTACTTTGGTGGAACGATCGGCCGCTATGCCAACCGCATCGCCGGTGCGCGCTTCACGCTACAGGGCCGCGTTCATCACTTGAGTGTGAACGAGCCGCCCCATCATCTGCACGGCGGCGCCGTCGGCTTCGATCGCCGGCCGTGGCGCACGCAGATCTTCGAGACCTCGGAGGAGGTGGGCGTCAGCTTCCGGCTCACGAGTCTCGCCGGCGATCAGGGCTATCCCGGCACGCTCGAGGCGCGAGCGCGCTACGCGATCAACGAAGCCGATGAATTGCGCGTGGAATTCTCCGCAACGACCGATGCGACGACCGTCGTCTCGTTCACGCAACATGCCTACTGGAACCTGGCAGACGGCGGCAGGAGCAGCGTGCTCGACCACGAGCTCGAAGTCGCTGCGAGCTCGTTCCTGGCAGTGGATCGCGAGCAGATTCCGACGGGAGAAATCCTTTCGGTTGCGGGCACCGCGCTCGACTTTCGAGCCGCACGCACGTTGCGCGCCGCATTGCGCGATGCCCCGGAAGGCCTCGATCATCATCTGGTGTTGCGTGAGGGAGCCGCATTCGCCGCGCGGCTTCGCGATCCGGCGAGCGGGCGCACGCTCGAACTCGCAACGACGGCGCCGGGCCTGCAAGTCTACACGGGGGGCGGCCTGGGCGGTTCTGCGCGCGGGCGCGGCGGAATCCGTTACGCGCGTCACGCCGGCGTTTGCCTGGAGCCGCAGCGCTTTCCCGACGCGCCGAACCAGCCGGGATTCCCGAGCGCCGTGCTCACACCAGGCGATGACTACTGCGAGCGCAGCGTGTACCGCTTCTCCACGCAGGCCTGAAAAAAGAATAGAGCGGAGGGGGCCTCGCCCAGGCCCAACACCCAAGGTCCTCGTCGCTCGCCCGGGAGTAGACCGCAACCCCAGGCTCACGCGATCGAGAACGAGTGCCTCCGCTCTAATCCAAAATCGAACGTTCTGAAGCTATCACCCGCACCTTGAAAAAAACAGCAAAACCCGCGCCTGAATTGAGAAAAGTTCTTTGGTAGGCGAAGCAACGATCTGTCGTACGGCCAACGGAAACGGGACGTGATTGGACGCGCGGGCGGGGAGGCGGCCGCTACATCCTGCTGGCGGCGGCGCGCGACTCGACGAGGCGGCGGTAGCCGCGCGTCGGGAAGAAGCTGAGCGCGAGTGTCACCGCCGCGAGCCCGCCAAACACTGACGTGACGCAGATCGTGACGAGGATGATCGGTCCGGCCGTATCGAGCTGTAGTTCCGTCGTCGAACCGGAAGCCAGCAGGTAGGCGCCGCGCGCGAGAATGTCGGAGAAGCCCATCGCGGCCCAGGCCACGGCCCACAGCCCGAGCAGCAGAAAGCGGTTGGTGACGAGCGGGTCGGCGAGCCCGAGCCGCACGCGACGTCGCGCCGCGGACCAGTAACGCAGCGCCTCGACCGCGAGCCAGTAATAGGGAGCGACGCGCGCGACGTAGAAAACCCAGTAGGCGACGCCCGGGAACACTTTCACCGCGAAGCCCTCGCTCCATCCCTGCGCGCATGCGGCCGCCACCACGAGCAGACTGCCGGCGACGACTCCGTTGCGTGCGCGAAGCGAATCTCGGCGAAACGTGAGCCAGGTGAATACGTGAAGACCAATGGTTCCCAGGCAGTAGCTGAACGTCGACGCGGCGAGCACGAGCGGGCCGTTCTGGGAACTCAGCGCGAGCGCAGGATCGGCAAGACCTGCATACACGCTGATGTTAAGACCGGCGCCCAGGAAGGCCGCGAACAGAAAGAAGGAAGCCAGCCAGAATTCGGGACCGAAGCCGCCGCCGCGCCGCGCGAGTCGGAACAGCCGAACACCGATCACGAGGCTCAACAGCAGATTGGCGAGCGTCACCAAGCCGCTGACCAGCGCGAACATGGGCATCCCCCCGAAGCCACCCGCCTATCGGCCCCACGCGCCCGCAAGTTGACCCCCCATCCACCGATCCGCGCGTTGGATCCCGGCTTGCACCCGCGGGCGTGACTGACCCGCCCCTCCTCGGATAGACTCGGTTCGCCGCGGCCAACCATGCACGTCGACCACACCCCCACCCAAAAGGCGCTGCGCGTAGAGCTCCGCGCCTATTTTTCGAAGTTGGTCCCGCCGGAGGTGCGTGCGCAGATCCGCTCGCTCGAGGGGGGGCCGCTCCAGCGCCGGCTGATCCAGCAGATGGGCGCCGACGGCTGGCTCGGCGTGGGCTGGCCCCGGGAGTGGGGGGGACAGGGCCGCACCGCGATCGAGCAGCAAATCTGGTTCGAGGAGGCCCGGAAGGCCGGCGCTCCCCTGCCCTTCGTCACGCTGAATACCGTGGGGCCAGCGCTGATTGCGCGCGGCAGCGAGGCGCAGAAGCGGCGCTTCCTGCCGGGAATCCTCGCCGGCGAGATCCAGTTCGCGATCGGTTACACCGAACCTGGCGCGGGCACGGATCTCGCCTCACTCGCTACGCGCGCCGTGCGCGAGGGCGACGTCTTCGTGGTGAACGGCACCAAGATCTTCACCAGCGGTGCGGACGACGCCGACTACATCTGGCTCGCCTGCCGCACCGATCCACAAGCCGACAAGCACAAGGGCATCTCGATCCTGATCGTCGATACGAAACTGAAGGGTTTCTCGGCAACGCCCATCCATACGCTGGGCGGCGGCCATACGACGATGACCTACTACGAAAACGTGCGCGTGCCGGCGGAGATGCTCGTGGGCGAGCTCAACGCGGGCTGGAAGCTGATCACGCTTCAGCTCAATCACGAACGCATAGGGCTCGCCGCCTTCGGCGCCTCGGCGGCGCAGCGCTTCGACGAGGTGCTCGCCTGGGCGCGGGCAACGACGGACGAAACGGGCCTGCCTCTCGCGCGCAAGCCCTGGGTGCAGATCGCGTTCGCCGAGGCGTGGGCGCGGCTCGAGGCGCAGAAGGTCTGGAACTGGCGGATCGCGTGGGAGCTCGAGCAGGGGCGGCTCGAGCCGGCTCGGGCCTCGGCGGCGAAGGTCTACTCCTCCGAAACGCTGATCGAGGTCTACCGCCTGCTCATCGACGTGCTCGGCGAGGCGGGGACCCTGCAAGCCGGCTCGCCCGGCGCCGTCTTGCGCGGCCAGCTCGAAATCGACTGGCGCGGTTGCCAGATCAACACGTTTGGCGGCGGTGTGAACGAGATCCAACGCGAAATCGTCGCGATGCTGGGGCTGGGGCTGCCGCGTGCGCCGCGTTGAGTCGAAGGCGCGAGCAAAACGCGCAGCAAGCTGCAAGCGAGCGGGGTCGGACGCGCAAGCGAAGCGCGCAGCGAGCCGCAGGCGAGCGAAGGCAATCGGGCCCTGGAGAGTGCATTCGTGAGCGACGCTGAGCTGATGCGGCGGCTGCGCGCAGTGCTGGGCGCTCGCCTCGGAGAGCCGGTGATCGCGCGCGATCCGGTCAATCTGCCGATGATCCGCCATTGGTGCGACGCGGTCGATGATCGCAACCCCGTGTATACCGATCCGGCGTTCGCGGAACGCTCGCTGCACGGCGGCATCGTCGCGCCGCCCACGATGCTCCAGGCGTGGACGATGCGCGGGCTGCTGCCGAAAGAGGTGCGCGAAGCCCAGAACCTGACGGGCGTGTTCAGCGCGTTGCGGATTCTCGACGAGGCGGGCTTCACGTCCGTCGTCGCCACGAACTGCACGCAGACCTACACCCGCTACCTGCGCCCGGGCGACCTGCTGAGCGCCGAAACCGTGATCGAAGCCATTTCCGAAGAGAAGCAGACGGCGCTCGGGACCGGGCACTTCGTCACCCAGCGCACGCTCTATCGCGATCAACACGGCGAAGTCGTCGCGAACATGAGTTTTCGATTGCTCAAATTCCGGCCCCCGACGCGAGCGAGCGCTGCGCCCGCCGCGCGGCCGCGCCCGAAACCCGCCATCACCCACGACAACCGCTTCTTCTGGGAGGGCGTCGCCGAACGCGAACTGCGCATCCAGCGCTGCAACGCCTGCAACCGCCTACAGCACCCGCCCGGTCCGATGTGCGCCGGTTGTCACGGGCTCGACCTCGGCTTCGTGGTCTCGCAGGGCCGCGGTAGCGTCTACAGCTTCGTCCTCGCGCATCATCCGGCGATTCCGCCGTTCGAAGTTCCGAACCTGATCGTGCTCGTCGAACTCGAGGAAGGCACGCGCATCGTCTCTAACCTGGTCGGTGTCGCGCACGCGGACGTGCGCATCGGCATGCCCGTGACGCTCGAGTTCGCCGAGGTCGAACCGGGACGCCTGCTGCCCCGCTTCCGGCCCGTCGCCGCGTAGGAGAAGCGCTTGGATTTCTCTCTCACCAGCGAGCAGGAGGCCATCCGCGACCTCGCACGCAAGCTTTTCTCCGAGCGCTGCAGCGACGAGCGCACGAAGCAGCTGGAACACAGCGGCGAGTGGTTCGACCTGGGGCTCTGGGCGGAACTCGTGAAGACGAACCTCGCAGCCCTCGCGCTGCCCGAAGATGTCGGCGGTGGCGGCTTCGGGATGTTCGAGCTGGCGCTCGTGCTCGAGGAGGCAGGGCGACGCCTGGCTCCGGTGCCGCTCTTCGCTTCGCAGCTGCTCGGTGCGCTTCCGATTGCGCGCTTCGGAAGCGAAGCGCAGCGTCGGCGCTGGCTCGCGCCCGCCGCGGCCGAGGGCCGCATCCTCACGGCGGCGCTCATCGAAGCCGGGAGCGCCGATCCGGCGCGTCCGCGCGTCACGGCGCGCCGGGACGGCGGCGGTTGGCGTCTCGATGGGATCAAGGAGTGCGTGCCGGCAGGAACGCTGGCGACGCTGCTGCTGGTTCCGGCGCAGACACCTGATGGCGTCGGGATCTTCCTCGTCGAGCCCGGCAGCCCCGGCGTTCGTCTCGAACGTCAGCTCGCGACGAACCGCGAGCCCCAGGCGCGGCTCGAGCTCGCCGGCGCGCGACTCGCGGCCGACGCCGTGCTGGGCGATCCCTCCGACGGCGCAACGATCGTCGAATGGCTGCTCGATCACGCGCTGGTGGGCCTGTGCGCACTCCAGCTGGGCGTCGCCGAAGAGGCGCTGCAACGCACGGCCGAATACACGCGCACGCGAAAGCAATTCGGGCGCCCGATCGCGGCCTTTCAGGGCGTTGCCTTGCGCGCCGCCGATGCCTACATCGATCTCGAAGCCATGCGCGCCACGCTGCAGCAGGCCGCCTGGCGCGTCGCGGCTGGCCTGCCCGCGCGCGCCGAGGTGGCCGCCGCCAAGTGGTGGGCGTGCCGCGGGGGGCAGCGCGTCGTGCACACGGCGCAGCATCTGCATGCGGGCATCGGCTCGGACATCGACTACCCGATCCACCGGTATTTTCTGTGGTCGAAGCAGCTCGACGTGACGCTCGGCGGGGCCAGCCGCCAGCTCGCGCGGCTGGGTGCGCTGCTCGTCGACGAACCGCGCGAGGAGGCCTGAGTGACGACGCCGCGCAGCCTCACGACCCGTCGCCTCTCCGACGTGACGGTGGGCGACGAACTTCCCGCGCTCGAGATTCCGCTCACCGCGACGGTCATCGTCGCCGGCGCGCTCGCCTCCCGGGATTACCAGGATGTGCACCACGACCGTGATCTCGCCGTGCAGCGGGGCTCGAAGGACATCTTCATGAACATCCTGACGACCAACGGCTACGTCGGGCGCTACGTCACGGACTGGGCGGGACCGGAGGCGCTGCTGCGCGAAGTCGCTATCCGGCTGGGCGCGCCCAACTATCCGGGCGACACGATGACGCTGCGTGGACGCGTTAGCGCCAAGGCCGATGGGCTGGTTCGGATCGAGATCGTCGGTGCCAATCAGCTCGGGAACCACGTGACGGGGACCGTCACGCTCACGTTGCCGGGTTGAAGATGACGCGCGCGTCCCGACAGCGCAGCGACTTCTCGTTCCCCGGCAAGACTGCGATCGCCGGCGTCGGGCAGACGGAGTTCTCGAAGAATTCGGGACGCAGCGAAATGAGACTGGCCGTCGAAGCAATCGCGGCGGCGCTCGCCGACGCCGGACTCGAGCCGAGCGACGTCGATGGCTACTGCAACTTCACAATGGACAACAATCCGGCGATCGAGATCAACCGCTATCTCGGCGGTGGGGATCTGACCTTCTTCAGCCGGATTCACTACGGTGGCGGCGCCGCCTGCGCCACCGTGCTCCAGGCGGCGCTCGCCGTCAGCAGCGGGCTGGCAGACACCGTCGTGTGCTATCGCGCCATGAACGAACGCTCGATGCAGCGCTTCGGCGCGGGGGTGCAGGACCGGCCGCCGATTCCGACCGCGGAGAACGCCCACTTCGGCTGGCACTCGCCCTACGGCCTGCTGACCCCCGCGAGCTGGGTCGCGATGTCCGCGCGCCGCTACATGCACGAGTACGGCGCCACCAGCGAAGATTTCGGCCGTATCTCGGTGGCGGACCGCAAGCACGCCGCGACCAACCCGGCCGCCTGGTTCTATGAACAGCCGATCACGCTCGAAGATCATCAACGTTCGCGTTTCATCGTCGAGCCGCTGCGCCTGCTCGACTGCTGCCAGGAGAGCGACGGCGCGGTCGCGCTGGTCATCACCTCCACCGAGCGAGCGCGGCGGCTGCGCCGCGATCCGGTGACGGTGGTCGCCGCCGCGCAGGGCAGCGCGCATGGCCAGCACCGCATGACGAGCTTCTACCGTGACAGCATCTCGGCGATCCCGGAAATGGCGCTGGTCGCGCAGCAGCTCTATGCCCAGAGCGGCCTCGGCCCCGCCGATTTCGAAAGCGCCATCCTCTACGATCATTTC
>JANNIY010000193.1:0-2252 GCA_031405455.1 Deltaproteobacteria bacterium
TTCAGCGTGGATCTCGAAGACGTGCGCTCGATGATCCCGGAGGGCGCGCGCTACCGCGAACGCGTGCCGGCGAACACCGAGCGGCTGCTCGAGTTCCTCGCGCGCCACGACAAACACTGCACCTTCTTCACGGTTGGCGACGTCGCACGCGCGTATCCGGAGCTGCTGCGCGCGATCGTCTCGCAGGGCCACGAGATCGCCTGTCATGGCGATGCGCACACGCCGCTCGAACGCCTCGGCCTCGCCGGCTTTCGGGATGATCTCGATCGCAGCCTCGAGAGCTTCGCCGCCGCCGGCATCCCCCGGCCCTCGGGCTTTCGCGCGCCGGTCGGCTCGCTCACCGCCGCCACGTGTTGGGCGCATGGCGTGCTGCAAGAGCAGGGTTTCGCGTACTCGAGCTCCGTCGTGAGCGCGCGCAGCCCCCTGTATGGCTGGCCCGAATTCGGGGGCGATCGGCCGCGCCGCGTCGCCGGGCTGTGGGAGCTTCCGCTATCGCTGTTTCGTGTGCCCGGTCTGCGGATTCCCTTTGCGGCGGGCGTCTACCTGCGAAACCTGCCGCTGCCGCTGATCGATCGAACGCTTCGCAAGCGCGCCGCAGCCGGCGAGCCGATCGTCGGCTACGTGCACCCGTACGACATCGACACCGACCAGGAGCACTTCATGCACCCGGAACTGGGAGATAGCCGGTTCCTCAACGCACTGATGTATCGCAACCGCGGCGATCTCTTCCGCCGGCTCGATCGGCTGTTTGCGACGGGCGTACGGGTGGTCCCGTATGCGGAGTACGTAGCGACGAGCCTTGGGGACGCTGCCTAGCGAAGCGAAAGCCTGCGCGGCAGCGCGTCCGTCCGACACGCACCCGCCGCCCGCGCGCCTGCGAGCTGTCGCTGGAAATCCGGCGCGACCCCGGGGTGGCGCGGCCAGCGCGGGAGGTTCAATGCTGCCGGTAGCGCCGCTGCACGTGCGCCAGGCGGATGCGGATGCGCTCGCGGCGCTCCTCGGCCGACAACGAGCGCGTGCTCGCGGGCAGCTGACTGCGGATCTCGTCGAAGCGCAGCCTCGCAACGCGCGTCGTCGGCAGCGCTGAGGGCCGCTGCGAGTAGGTCCAGCGCAGCGAGAGGAAGCCCTCGGGCAGGCCGGTAGTGTCGATCCAGTTCGCGACGCCGGGATCACGATGCGCCACCACGTAGCGTCGCAGGCCGTCGGGATCGATTTCGACCTGGAAGCCGTTCAGGCTGCTCTGATGGTTGGCGAAATCGAGCGATTCGCCCCACAGGTTCGCCAGATGAAAGCCGGAGTACGCGGGCTCGATCGGCACGTTCACTTCGATCAACAGCGCCTCGTCGGGCGCCAGCTCGAACACGCCCCCTGCGTAGAGATTCGTGGCCTGCCCCCCGAAGACGACTCCCGGATTCGGGGGATTGAGATCGTTGCGCGGCATGAAGCGCTTGCCGTCCGCATTGCGATCTTCATAGGTCTCGAGCGTCACGGCATAGAATTCGTTCCAGTAGAACATCTGGTGCTTCACGAGTTCGCCGACGCGCCGCAGGAGCGCCGCCGCCTGCTCGGAATCCTGCACGGGCGGATGCGCAGCCTCGGAGCCCAGGCGCACGAGTTCGAGATCGAGCAGATCCTCGCGCTCCCAATCGTGGAAGATTTCGCGCAGGACGATCCAGCGCGAGGTGAACGCGACGCTCTGCGAGGATCCGTCGGGAAGTTTTGCGCGCCGCGTCGCCTTCGTCGCGATGAAATTGCCGCGGTGGCCTTCGGGGCGCGTTGGCGCGAATAGAATCTCGAAGCGCCCGTCGGGCTCGACCTCGAGCTTCGATGAATCGAGCACGCCGCCATTGGCCGCCGTCCCGGGTCGCAGCTCCGCGATACTCCCCGTGTCACCCAGATACCGGCTCGGCGTCTCGAAGATCACGTACTGCGGCGCCTTGCGGCCCTGCTTCGCGGGAGCCTCACCGCGCCAGTGGCGCGTGTCGCCTGCGCGCACGCGCAGCACGTAGCTGTGCTCGCCGTCGATCGGCGCACACAGATAGACGGCGTCGGCGTTGTCGATCGTCGATTTCGAGAGTGGCTCGATCGCGCGGCGAAAGACCGGAAACAGCGGATCGCCGAGAACGCGGCCGATCGTGCCGTAGACGAGGCCGAGCAGGTAGCGATAACCCTCGGCAAGATTGCGATCGCTCGCAGGCGGCGGGTGGCGCTGCGGATCGTCGATCGCGTCGCGGGCGGCGGTGAGCTGGCCG
>JANNIY010000194.1:0-11968 GCA_031405455.1 Deltaproteobacteria bacterium
GCCGCGAGCACGAGCGCCGGGAGCGTCTGGCACGCGAGGGGCGCGCTCGTTCGTTGCATAGGGGTCGGATCGTATCGTAGGATTTGCGCCCACCCAGGTCAGGATCCGATGCACCTGCACTTCAGCGCAGAAGACGAAGCCTTCCGGCGCGAAATCGCCGCGTGGCTCGAGCGCGAGCTCGGCGGAGAATACGCCGAGGTTCGCGGCGCTGGCGGCCCCGGCAACGAGAACGCCCTCGTCGACGAACGCCGCGCCTGGGAGCGCCGGCTGGGAACCGCCGGCTACGCCTGCGTCGGCTGGCCGCGGGAATGGGGTGGCCGCGGCGCCTCGCTCAGCCAGCAGGTGATCTTCCACGAAGAGTACGCCCGCGGGCGCGGACCCGGGCGGCTGGGCCACATCGGCGAAGGCCTGCTCGGACCCACGCTGCTTGCCTTCGGAACCGACGCACAGAAGAGTCGCTTCCTGCCCGCGATCGCGAGCGGCGACGAAATCTGGTGCCAGGGCTACTCGGAACCCAATGCCGGCTCCGACCTCGCGAACGTGCAAACGCGCGCGCGCCTCGAGGGCGACGCCTGGGTGATCGACGGCCAAAAAGTCTGGACCTCCTGGGCGCAGTGGGCCGACTGGTGCTTCGTGCTCTGCCGCAGCGACGCGCAGGCGCCGAAACACCGGGGACTCTCGTATCTCCTCGTCCCGATGCGTCAGCCGGGCATCAGCGTGCGCCCGATTCAACAGCTCACCGGCGATTCCGAGTTCAGCGAGGTTTTCTTCGACGGCGCGCGCACGCCGGCCGCGAACATCGTCGGCGCGCCCGGCGCGGGCTGGAAGGTGGCGATGGGAACGCTCGCGTTCGAACGCGGCGCGTCGACCCTCGGACAGAACCTGAGCTTCCGCAACGAACTCGAACACGTGTTCGCGATCGCAAAGCGCAACGGACGAGATCGCGATCCCGTGCTGCGCCAGCGCCTCGCCGACGCCTGGATCGGCCTCGAAGTGATGCGCATGAACGCCCTGCGCATGCTCTCGGGCGGCGAGAGCGCCGAATTGCCGCGCGAAGCGCTGATCTACAAGCTCTACTGGGCCATCTGGCACCAGAATCTCGGCAAACTGGCGATGGACGTGCTCGGCGACGAGGCGAGCGTCCTCGAGGGCGCCCCGTACGAACTCGGTAGCCTTCAGCGTCTCTTCCTCTTCACGCGCTCGGACACGATCTACGGCGGCTCGAACGAGATCCAGCGCAACATCATCGCCGAGCGAGGGCTCGGTCTCCCGCGCGAACCGCGGGTCTAGCGCGAGGTCCCATGAGCGAACCGAAGATCCCCGTACCGCCCTACCCCACTTCGCACGGCCTGCTCGCCGGCAAGACCGTCCTCGTGACGGCCGCCGCCGGCACGGGCATCGGCTTTGCCACCGCGCGCCGCTGCGCCGAAGAGGGCGCCCGCGTCATGCTCTCCGATCTGCACGAGCGGCGCCTCGGCGAATCCGCCGCGGAGCTCGCCAGGCTGACGGGCAGCCTGCCGCCGACGCAGCTTTGCGACGTCACGAACGAGGCGCAGGTGCAGGCGCTCGTGAAGGCCGCCGTCCGCGAGTTCGGCCACCTCGACGTGCTCGTGAACAACGCCGGACTCGGCGGCTTCGCGCCGATCATCGAGATGACCGACGAGCAATGGTTGCGCGTGCTCGACGTGACGCTCAACGGCACCTTCCGCATGACGCGCGCCGTGCTGCCGCACATGTTCGAGCGCCGGCAGGGGGTGATCGTGAACAACTCGTCGGTGCTCGGCTGGCGGGCCCAGGCCGGGCAGGCGCACTACGCCGCCGCCAAGGCGGGCGTGATGGCCCTCACGCGTTGCGCTGCGATGGAAGCGGCGGCGTCCGGCGTACGCATCAATTGTGTCGCGCCGAGCCTGGCGACGCATCCGTTCCTGTCGAAAGCCATGCCCCAGGATCTGCTCGACGAGCTGGCGACGCGCGAAGCCTTCGGCCGCGGCGCCGAGCCGTGGGAGGTCGCCAACACCATCGTGTTTCTCGCGAGCGACTACGCCTCGTACATGACGGGCGAAATCGTATCCGTGAGCAGCCAGCACCCCTAGCCGCGGAGGCCGAAGTTCCATGCCCAGCGTCTTTCAATCCCCGCTCGAGCTGGCGGGCGCCATCGGAAAGCCGCTCGGCAAGAGCGATTGGCTCACCATCACGCAGGCGCGCATCGATCAGTTCGCCGAGGCGACGGGCGACCACCAATGGATCCACGTCGATCCGGTGCGTGCCGCGGCCGGACCCTTCGGAAAGACCATCGCCCACGGCTACCTCACGCAATCGCTCGTGAACTTCTTCCTGCCCCAGATCGTCCAGGTGCACGGCATTTCGATGGGGATCAACTACGGCGCCGATCGCCTGCGCTTTCCCGCGCCGGTTCCGGTCGGTTCGCGCGTGCGCGGCAGCGCCGAGCTCGTCGAAGTCGAGAAGCAGAAGGATGGCTCCGTGCAGGCGAAGATCCGCGTCACCGTCGAGATCGAGGGTCAGGAGCGACCCGGCTGCGTAATCGACACGATCAGCCGCTACTACCCGGCCGAGAAGAAGAGCGCATGAAATTCTGGCAGGTGCTCTCCTTCACTCCGGCCGAACAGCTCGTCCCGCTCGCGCGCGCCGCCGAGGAGGCCGGCTTCCACGGCGTCCTGCTCTCCGATCATCTCTTCTTTCCCGAAAAGCTGCGCTCGAAGTATCCGTACTCGCCGGACGGCAAGCCGGGGTTCGATGGGTCTACCGTCTTCCCGGAAGTGTGGACCTCGATCGCCGCGATGGCGGCGGCCACGACGACACTGCACTTCTCGACGCTCGTCTTCGTGCTTCCGCTGCGACAGCCGCTGGAAGTCGCAAAAACACTTGGAACCCTCTCGATCCTGTCGGGGGGGCGCGTCGCGCTCGGCTGCGGCGCGGGCTGGATCCAGGAGGAGTTCGACCAGCTCGGTGTCGATTTCGCGACGCGCGGCAAAAGGTTTGACGAAATGATCGGCGTGCTGCGTGCGCTCTGGCACGGCGGCATGGTCGAGCACCACGGGACGTTCTTCGACTTCGATCGCCTCCAGATCAGCCCCGCGCCGGCGGCGCCGCTGCCTATCTATGTAGGCGGCGTCTCCGCGCCGGCTCTTCGCCGTGCGGCGCGACTTGGCGATGGCTGGATGGGCACGGGCCAGGATCCCGCCGAAGTCCCCGCCCTGCTCCGCCGCTTGCGCGAGCTGCGCGCTGATTCCGAACGCGCGAACGAGCCGTTCGAGACGATCGTGCCGCTCATCACACCGCCGGACGTCGACCTGCTGCGCCGTCTCGGCGACGAGGGCATGACGTCGGCAACCGCCTGGCCCTTCTCCTACACGCTGCCGCCGGATGCAACGCTCGCCCAGAAGCGCGATTCCCTCCTGCGCTTCGGCGAGACGCTGATCGCAAAGCTGCGTTAGCAGGTTGCTGACGAAGCAGGTACAGCGAGAAGTTGTTACGAGTGGGTGGTTGCGCTGCGGTGTAGGATTACTGGCGGTGGGTGACTGCCGATGTTGGGTGAGTCGGATCGGCAGCGTGCGTCGTTCTACCAGCTCTCGCTCGAGAAATTCGGGCCGCAGGACCCCCCGCTGCGCCGAATCGGACCCCTGATCGACGATCCATCGATCCGACGGGCCTGCCGAGGGCTGTAGAGGATGGGGTATTCAAGCCGGATTCTCGGGATGTCCGGGTAGGGGCGGCCCGGCCGCTTGCGCTGGCTCTCGCCGCAATCCGAATCAGTCGCGTCTCCAGCGAACGCGCACGAGGTTCTCCGTGTCGCTGGTGGTCGGCGGATGCTCGAGCTCGCCCTGGTATGCGCTCTCGAGGGCGTTGCCGAAGGCCATGGCCAGATCGCCGTCGGTGACGGTCACCGTGAAGCCAGCTCCTTCGTCGCTGACCGACATGATCCTCTTCAGCGGATGCTCGGTGCGCTCGCGCTCCTCCACATGTCGAAGAAGCTGCTCGAGATCACGACGGTTCGCTTCCGCGAACCTTCCCTCGACGTTCAACACGCCAGCCGGGTAGCCGGACTTGATCCGTTCGCAGGCGGGGCACAGCTTCTGCTCGGCGTCCACGGGTGCGGCGTTCCACGTCCAGCGTCCGTTTCGGTAGCTGGCGGCGCAGGTCGGACAAGCTGTCGGCTCGCGAAGCTTGCCCGGCGTTTCCCTGTGGATGCGGCGCGCCCGACGGGGTGAGCTGGCGGCGGAGTGCGTGGTCGATCGTTTCTTACTCATGCTGCTTCTCTCTCCTTACTCTCGAGAATGAAGCAATCCGCATGCCCACTCGCTGACGAGTACCGCCGGAGCCGCGTTCCCGGTGCTTGCGTGCAGCGGGCTGATCCTGGGCCGGGTGGAGTCTCGGTCCGCGGCCGCTGACTCCGCGTCTCGCATGGGCGAGGGGAGCGCAAAAGGGACTTCAAACCCCGCGCTGAGTCATCCTGCCGCAGGCCACCTCGGCGCGCCGAAGTCGGCGAGGGGATGGGCGAGCGCAAGCGCGGGAATGGGAAAGGGCATGGTGCTTGCGTTCCTGGAGAATCTACACTTCGATCCGCTACTGCGACCCAAAGGAGAGAGATCGTGACAGCCTATGTCTATCGCTGGAGCATGCGTCCCGAAAACGATCTGATGCTCGAACTCCAGGTGACGGCGCCAAGCGTCGTCATCGCCCGTCGCGAGATCCAGCGCTTTCTCGTGGACCATGCAGGCACCGACTGGAGCGTCGAGCGCGTGAGCCGCGAGATCTCCTACCCGATCGCCGCGTCGCCGGCCCGGCCTTCCGATGCGTCCCGCAGCTTCGCCTGAAGCACCTCAGTCCTCAGCGACCGTGAGGTAGCCGCCAGGCGCCAAGCTCGTTGCGAGCATCACGTCGTTGATGTCGAGGTGATCGCACCAGGCTCGGCTCGCCCGGTGCGAGGGCTCGAGCCAGAAGCGCTCGATCTGCGCGGCCAGGGGCTGATGGCGCTCGAGTTCCTGAAGCAGCGGGCGCACGTCTCCGCCCCCGACGTCGGACCGTGCGAGACGCTGCGCTGCATGAAGCCCGATGGAAAGGCCGAGCTCGCGGAAGGCGAGGCGCACGCCGGCAGACGCCGCGAAGGCGCGCCGGGAGACGAGCGTGCGCAGCCCGCGAAGCGACGACCGCAGGAGCGCCTCGAGGAGTGGCGTCTGGTTCGCTTCCCCAACTCGCGCGAGCCGCACGAGCCGATGGGCGTCGCACAGCAGGCCGCCAATGCCCAGCGCGTCGTCGGTATCGAAACGTCGACCGCGGCAGAGCACCGCCAACTCGCGAATCTCCCGGTTCAAGTCGAGATCCGCCTGGCCGCTGTTCCCGGATTGGAGCTCGCAGCAAGTGAGGAGGCCGTCGAAGGCATCGTGCTGCCCCTCGGACGCGACCTGGGGACGTTCGAGATCGATGCTCATCTTCCAATGCAGGCGCTTGCCCTCTGCGGAGTCGCGAACGAAGCCCTTGCAGGCCGCTTTCGCCAGCTCGCACGCGAAGCGGTGGTAGCTGGGTTCGCCCGTCGCCCGGGCCACCCGTTCGAGCGCGTGGATCCAACGCGTGAGGTAGTGGAAGTACTGACCGTCGCGGTCCCACTCCCGCATCGGGTCAGCCGGCTCGCCGGAGCGTCGCTCGGGAAGGGGCT
This sequence comes from Deltaproteobacteria bacterium, assembly GCA_031405455.1. Classification (GTDB taxonomy): domain Bacteria; phylum Myxococcota_A; class UBA9160; order UBA9160; family SMWR01; genus DATBRV01. The sequence continues at coordinate 5,675 of JANNIY010000194.1, forward strand.
TCCCGATGCGAAGCCCGCCGCGCGTCGGGTGCGCCTCGCCCTCGGCCTCGGACAGACCGCTGATCCAGCCCGTCCGGGGATCGTCCGGACGATGCCGTCCCAACACGTGGTGGACCTGATCGACCAGCCTCAGCGCGAGCTGCAGCGACTCCTTTTCCCCGTGCTCGACGTAGCACCCGACGAAGTTGCACACGGCGAACGCGTCCGTCCACAGGTAACGGACCGGCGAATGCGCGTCGGACGAGAGTCCCGTGCGCTCGGCGAACGCCAGCATGATCCCGTGGGCGACGCTGTGGCCCATGGCGCAGTCCTACAGCCCGAATGGATAGGTGTCCGGCATCCCCGCGAGCTTGCGTGCGTCGATGGGCTCGACCGCGTGCGTCTCGTCGAGCCACACGAACTCGTCGAACTGTCTCGGCAGCACCGCACGGAAATAGTGGCTCGCCAGCTCGGTCTCCGGCCGGTAGATCACGCCGATGGCGCGCTCGAGACGCGCTTCGGAGAGCGCAGTCAGCAGCCCGGGCGCCACCGGGCTCCGCAGACCGAGAAGCATCCCGGGCACGCCCGACTCGTGGAAGAGCGATTCGTAGCTGTCGTCGCGTGCGGGCTGGACGGACTTCAACTCCATCGGGCCGTCCCAATGCGAGGCCGCCGCAACGGTCCCGTGATCGGTCCCGAAGCCAACCGCGTACGCAGCGTCCCCGAACTGGCGGCGGCAGAGCTCCCCGACGTTGAGTTCGCCTCGCGTCGACATTTCGGTGGCGCGCGCATCGCCGACGTGAGAGTTGTGCGCCCACACCACCGCCTTCGCTTCCGGCCCGTGGAACCGAAGCAGCGATTCGAGCATTTGGAACATGTGGCTGTCCCGCAGGTTCCACGACTGATGGTGTCCGTAGTACATGATCCGGTAGTAGCTCTCGGAATTCGCCACCAGGCGCGCGTTCTGGACGGCGTCGAAGAAGGACTCGGGGTCGCCCTTCGTCAGCTCGACGCGCTCGGCGAGGAGCCCCTGGAGCATCTTCGCCACCTCGCTCTCGCACGAGCGGTAGCTGCCGCCGAGCGCCGCGCGCCCATAGGCGGCCGGGTCGCTCTGCCACGGCGTGAGACAGCCGTATCGCTCTCGCGCGATTCGCGCGACGGACGGATCGCGCGCGTCGAGGAAGCGCAATACCTCCGAGATCGAGGTGTACAGGCTGTAGAGGTCGAGGCCCGCAAAGCGAACGCGGCGCGCGTGCGGCAGACCCGCGTTGTGTCCACGCAGCCACTCGACGAACTGCTGGAACTCGACGTTACGCCACATCCAGATGGGAAAGCGCGCAAAGGCGCGCCAATCCTGTGGCGGAACGTCGCGGTCTCGCACGTAGTGATCGATGCGCGCAGCGTCTGGCCAGTCGGCCTCGACCGCGACCAGGTTGAAGCCCTTCCCTTCGATCAGCGCCTGGGTGATGCGCGCGCGCATCCGATAGAACTCGGAGGTGCCGTGCGTCGCCTCGCCGAGGAGCACGACGCGGGCGTCACCGATGCGACGCAGCAACGCGTCGAGCGGCGCGTCGGCGACCTGCCCGAACTGCTCCGCTTCTTTCGCCAGCTGGTCGGAGAGGCTCGCTGTCCGAGGCGGCCTGACGTGCGGACGCGACACCTCCGCGTGCCAACCCTCCTCGCCGATCAGCGGCACGAACCGGACCCCGCCGAGATCTTCGTCGCGAAATTCGTCCTCACTCACGCGCGTGATGCGACGCAGGGTCTGGAGACCCACCTGCTCACCCACCGGGATCACCAACCGCCCGCCCACGGCGAGCTGCTCGCGCAGCGATTCGGGCACCGTGGGACCGCCCGCTGCCACGACGATCGCGTCGAAGGGCGCCTCTTCGGGCCAGCCCAGGGTCCCGTCGCCGCAACGCACGTGCACGCGCGCGTAGCCCTGCTCCACGAGCTTTGCCTTCGCGGTCCGCGCCAACCCCTTATGCCGCTCTATGGTGTATACCTCGCTCGCGATCTCCGCGAGAACCGCCGCGGCATAGCCGCTCCCGGTGCCGATCTCGAGGACTCGCTCGTGTCCGTCGAGCGCGAGCGCCTCGATCATGAAGGCAACGATGTATGGCTGGGAGATCGTCTGCTCTTCTTCGATGGGAAGGGGCGTGTCGTCGTAGGCAAACTCGCCGAGGTACGAAGGAACGAATCCCTCGCGTCGAACCGTGCGCATCGCGTCGAGAACTGCCTTGGAACGCACGCCGCGTGACTCGATCTGACGTCCGACCATCTGTTCGCGCTGACGCGAGAAATCCGGCTCCATCAGCCTTCTCCCTTCGCCCGGATGCGGCCTCACGCGACAGACGCGCGCATCCGTCGGGCGCCGCCACGCTTGCAAATGCAGCGATCGTGCCATCCCCCCCGCAGGCGGTGGAGCTCCTGGGACGAGTGCGCTGCGACTCGCAACCTCGGTCCGGGGCACATCGCCTCGCTCCATCCCTCGAACCCCGCGGCTTCAGCGTCGATCGGGCCGCTTGCTCGACGGCGGGCGGGCGTCGTTCGACTACGCCTGGCCGAAGATCGTCGCCCGCAATCTCCGGCCGCGCATCTCGCTCGACTGCCCGGGCGCAGACGCCGGGCTCAGCGCCGCGGTCGCATGCGATGACGCGCTCTCCCGAACGCCGCTATTCCGTGTCGCGAGCCGCCTCCCGCGTCATGCGGGAGGTGCCTCCCCGCCGCGGCCGGTTGCGTAGGCGTAGTCGGCGACGGCGGTGAGCCGGCGCGCGTCCTGCGTGCGCAGCGTCTCGAAGCGGCCGGCGAGCGCGCGGATGCCGTCGCGCGCGCGGCGAACCTGCGAGCCGAGCCATCTGCGCTGAAATCGGGGACAATCGCCCCTTCGCGAACCCCCCGAGGACCCCCATGATCCTGCTCGACCCGAAGCATCACGATCGCCCCTACGCCGACGAACGCTCGCGCGAGGTGATGCGCAAGACGATCGAGTTCTTCGAGAGCAAGGGGAAGCGCCGACTCAAGGCAGACGACCGCGAGCGGGTCTGGTACGCCGATTTCCTCGCCTTCGTGAAGCGCGAGCGGATCTTCGCAACCCTGCTCACGCCCGCCGGCGAGGGCGCGCCGGATTGCCGCTGGGATACCTGGCGCAACTGCGAATTCGCCGAAATCCTGGGCTTCTACGGCCTCGCCTACTGGTACACCTGGCAGGTTTCGGTGCTTGGGCTCGGGCCGATCTGGATGAGCCAGAACCAGGAGCAGAAGCAGCGCACCGCGCGCCTGCTCGAAGCGGGCGGGATCTTCGCCTTCGGCCTCTCCGAGCGGGCCCACGGCGCCGACGTCTACGCGACCGACATGCAGCTGGTGCCGCAGCCCGATGGCAGCTTCCTCGCGCGCGGCGAGAAGTACTACATCGGCAACGCCAACCAGGCGGCGCTGGTCTCGACCTTCGGAAAGATTGCCGGCACGCAGGACTACGTCTTCTTCGCAATCGATTCACAGCACGAGAAGTTCGAGTGCATCCGGAACGTGGTGAACAGCCAGTCCTACGTCGCGAACTTCGCCATCCATGACGCGCCCATCCGCGAGAACGAGATCCTGTCGCGGGGCAAGGACGCCTGGAACGCGGCCCTCAATACCGTGAACATCGGCAAGTTCAACCTCGGCTGGGCGTCGATCGGCATGTGCACGCACGCCCTCTACGAAGCCCTCCACCACGCGACGCACCGTCAGCTCTACGGCCGCGCGGTCACGGAATTCTCCCACGTGAAGCAGCTCTTCAGCGACGCGCATGCGCGGCTGGTGGCGATGAAGCTCGTGGCGCTGCGCGCCGCCGACTATCTGCGCTCCGCGTCTTCCGACGACCGGCGCTACCTGCTCTACAACCCGGTCGTGAAGATGAAGGTCACGACCCAGGGCGAAGATGTCATCGATCATCTGTGGGATGTGATCGCCGCCAAGGGGTTCGAGAGCGACGGCTATTTCGAAATGGCGGCCCGTGACATTCGCGCGCTTCCCAAGCTCGAGGGAACCGTGCACGTGAACATCGCGCTGATCGTGAAGTTCATGCCGAACTACTTCTTCAACCCCGAGAGCTATCCCGTGATCCCGCGCCGCGACGATCCGGCCGACGATGCATTTCTTTTCGACCAGGGCCCCGCGAAGGGACTCGGCCACATCCGCTTCCACGCCTACGGACCGGTGTTCGAGGCGAGCCCGCTTCCGAACGTGGGCGTCTTTCGCGAACAGGTCGCCGTCTTCAAGCAGCTGCTGGAGAAGGCGACCCCCGGCGACAGCCAGGCGAACGACGTCGATTTCCTGATGGCGGTGGGAGAGATCTTCACGCTGGTCGTCTACGCCCAGCTGCTGCTCGAGAACGCGGCCAGCTACGCGATCGACCCGGCGCTCGTGAACCAGATCTTCGATGTCTTCGTGCGGGATTTTTCGCGCTTCGCCGTCGATCTGCACGGCAAACCGACCAGCACGCCCGCGCAGGTCGAGCACTGCCTGCGCATGATCCGCCGGCCGGTCGCAGACCCCGAGGCCAGCGCACGCATCTGGAAGGAACACGTCGCCCCGCTCGCCGACCGCTACGAGATGAACCCTTGACCCGGCGCGGAGGCGAGGCCCCATGAGCGATGACCTCACGGCCTGGCTCGACGCGCCCGGGGCGATCGAGGATGCCCAGATCGACGCGTTTCTCGCCCGCGTGAGCGAGGAACGCGATGCCAAGCTCGCCAGCGCGGCGGTCGCGGCCTTGATCGGCTCGCCGCGCCTCAGCCTGGCGCAGCTCGAGCGCATCGCCCGCGCCGATCGCAGCCTGATGCGCCGGCACGAGGCCCTGATCCAGCGCACCTATCTCGCGCGCCGCCTCGCGCTCGAAGTCAACGACGAGCTGATCGAGCGGGTGCTCGAGTTCAAAGACGCCTCGATCCAGACGAAGCTGGTGCGCGACAAGCGGCTCACGCGCAAGCAAGCCGAGCAGATCGCGAAGCGCGGCGCGAACCCGACCCTGCGCGCGAACGCCGAGGCCTGGATCAAGGACAAGAAGGCCTGGAGCTAGGCGCGCTTCAGAACGGCGGAAACGAGCGGCCGACGAGCGAGTACGTGAACGCGAAATGAGAGCCGGCGCCGAGCAGCACGAAGACGTGCCAGATCTCGTGATGCCCGAAGTGCCCGGGCCACGGATCGGGCCACTTGCGGGCATAGATCACCGCGCCGAGCAGATAGGCGAGGCCCCCGCCGACGAGCCAGGCGAGCGCTCCGCCCGAGAGCTGCGGAAGGATCAGGCGGCCGGAAACCACCACCACGCAGCTGAGGCCCAGGTAGAGGCACATGCCGAGCCAGTCGGGGCAGTCGATCCAGAAGATCTTGAGAAGCGCTCCTGTGGCGGCGAGCCCAAGTACGAGCGCCAACGCCACCAGACGCCCACTGCCCGACTGCACGAGAAACAGGATCGGCACGGCCGTCCCCGCGATCAGGAAGAAGATCGCCGAGTGATCGAGCCGTCGCAGCCAGCGATTGCCGCGCGGTCCGAGATCCCAGAAATGATAAAAACTCGACGCCAGGAAGAGCCCAACGAGCGAGGCGCCGTAGATCGCCATGCCCGTCGTTCGCGGAGCATCCCCCAGCGCGCGCAACACGAGCAGCGCCGACGCGCCGAGCGCGAGCCAGAATCCGGCGAAATGGGTCGTCGCGCTCATGGGATCCTTGAAGATCCAGCTGCGAACCGCGAATTTCATGGCGCAGAGCCTACCGCGGGCTCCAGGGCGTCCGTGTCACGGTTTCGTAAAACCTGCGCGACGATGCCGCTAGGGTCTTTCGCTTCCGCTCTCGCTACCTTGCAGCCCACACGCAACATTGCGCACACACATCGAAGGGGGCGAGAGGATCATGGCCAAGGCAAAGAAGAAGACGACGAAGAAGGCGGCGCGCCACTCATCCACGCCTCCTGGACGCACAGGCTGCGCTTCTGTGCTTGGCGATGGGCATGCAGAACAGTCTGGTGACGCGTTTGTCCGGCGCGGTCGTGCGCACGACGCACCTGACCGGCGTGGTCACTGACCTCGGTATCGAGGCCGCCCGCTGGTACCGCTGGTACCGTGCACAGGTTCCTCTGCCAGGTCGACGCGCCTCAACCGTCTTGCCAGACAGACCCGTTGTCGGGCGAATCTCGCTTCTCAGCGCGGTAGCGGGCAGCTTCGTCGGTGGTGCGGTGCTTGGCGCGACACTCACGCTGCGCACGAGTCGCTGGGCAATGTGCTTCCCCGCGGCGGCTGTCGTTGTCGCTAGTGGCTTCGCGCTGTACCAAGGATT
>JANNIY010000195.1:0-11550 GCA_031405455.1 Deltaproteobacteria bacterium
AATCGCGGGGATTTCTCAGGCTGTGCCCGAGTGCGGGCGGGAAGTCTCTGCAACTGCAGACTGGGTGGCGGTGGGGGCAGGCTGGAGCGAACTCGTCTCTGGGCCCAAATCCCTGATCCACTGGGAATATACAGGGAAACCGCTTCGATCCCGGCCTTGCGGCGAGGCCAGGGGCTCCGATTCGACGACCTCTCGAGATCCTGGCGGGTGCATTCCCTGAGTCGGAGAACAGGGAAATCTCTTCGGGTGAGCACGGATTCCCGCGCCCCGAGTACCACCACGGTGGGGTTTGCACGGGAAGCGCGCGACCCCTGGCGCGAAAGTCATCGGATTCCCGGGTGTCGGTGGTCTTCACCATCGATACCGCTGGCGCGAAGCATCCCGATGGGCGGCTTCGTCGCTCACGATATGGCGATCAGAGGTCGCGGATGAATTTTGAGAACCGACAGCGGCCGGCTGAAGCTTCACGCGCCACGCGCCGCCGCGGCCCGGCAGACGAAACCGGTGCGTTTGTTGCCGACGCGCTCGCAGTCGCGTGGCTTCGCCTTCGGCTCGTCGTTGCGCCAGTCGGCGACTTCGCACGCAGCTCCCTGTGCCGTGCAGAACTGTTCGACCGAGCAGCCAGAGTCGTCGACGGGTGCGCGAGGAGGCGTGCCAGGGCAGTGGTCGCGCGGGTCGTACTCGTCGTCGCCGTCGGCGTCCTCGAATCCGGCTGCGAACAGGCACGCCATCAGGCGCGCGGCGTTGTACTCGATCGAGTCTTCGCACACAGCGAGCGGCACGCCGGAGAGGCGGTCGTCGGGATCGCAGGCGAAACCGACGCGGTCTGCGTCAGCGTCTGCCTGATTCGCGTTGGACGCGAGCCGGCAGTTGTCGCGGGGGTCGCCGTGTCCGTCGCCATCCGCATCCGGCAGCGTGGCGTCGACGAGGTACACGCGGTTTCCGGCACGGAAGGCGAGGCGTCCGGTGCGCCAGAGAACGAGGCTGCTGCGATCCGTCGCGAGCTCGGGCACGGGTATCTCCGCGAGGCGAACGAAATGCGACAGGTCGTAGATGCCGACGCCGTTCTCCTCGAGGAAATACACGAGACCAGCGGCCAGATCGACGGCGACGTCGGTGGTTTGCTCGACCATCGCGTACGTTCCGTAGTAGGACGGGCGGCTCGGCTCGAGCACCCGCCCGAAGCTCGAATACAGGCGGCCGGCCACGATGTGGATCTCACCGCGTAGGTGCCCCGCGATCGCGCGCTCGTGTTCGTCGACGACGCTCACGCCCTGCTCGTCGACCTGCATGCGCCAGAACAGCTCGTGAACCGGAACTCCGAACTCGCCGTAGAGGACGCCCGGCTCGGCGAAGACGATCTCATCGGCCGGCGCGGTGGTGTACGCGGGGCGTAGCACTCCGGAGTCGAGGATCACGACTCCTACCCCGGTCGGATAGTCACGCACGGGGATGGAATGAAGCGCCACCGCCAGGACCTCGGGTGAGCCAGGCTGGACCACGAGGGCGCCCGCGTGCAAGGTGCCGCCGGCCGTATCGGAGGGCAGCGACCAGGGCGCTCCCGGCACGAGACCCGGAAGCGTGACGGGCTGCACCGCACCGATGCTGTCGAGCCCGGCGTAGAGCCGCGAGCCGTCGTCCGAGAGGGCGAGCTCGAAGGGCTCGCCGCCGAGCGGCGTGGGGGAGCCGAGCGTGCCGCCCTCGGGATCGATCGGAACGATCGCGTTCGCGCGCGCGCCGGCATCGGCCGCCGCGCTCGCGAGCAGCCGTCCGCTCGCCGCATGCCACACCAGGTCGTGCGTGTGCAGCTCGAGCGTACGGACCTCGTACCACTCATGGGCCCCCGCCGGCGCCGGGCCGATCGCGACGATCAGGCACGCAAGGGCGCACACCTTCCGGGCCGCGCCGAGAGCCGAGTGGATCATGGCGCCACCACGGGCAGGCACGACCCCTTCTTCTTGCCCAGCACGTAGCAATCGCCCCGCTTCACTCCCGGCTCGTCGTTGCGCCAGTCGGCGTTCGCGCAGCCAACGGTTTGGCGCGCGCAGAATTCTGCGAGCGAACAGCCCGCGTCGTCGACCGGCTCGCCGGCAGGTGTACTCTGGCAACGGTCGCTGTGGTCATGCTCCCCATCGAGGTCGTCGTCGATTGGATCGTAGGGCTGCCCGCAAGCGAAGATCTCCTGCCGGCTCTCGCTGACTCGCTGCTCGCATTGGGCCAGCGCACCATCGACGATCGCCGGGCGCCGATCGCACGAGTCGCCCGTGTGATCCCCGTCGCTGTCGGCCTGGTCCGGATTCGCGACGCGCGGGCAGTTGTCGCGACCGTCGCCCACGCCGTCGGCATCCAGGTCGACCGGGTCGAGCTCGACGAAGAACACGGAGCGCTCGTTGTGGAATGCGAGAGCGCCGTCGCCCCATTGCACGAGGTCGATGGCATTGGGGACCGGGAGCGGCACGCTCTGGAGGAACGCGAAGCTTTCGAGGTCGTACACCCAGAGTGCTTCGTACGTCAGGAAATAGACGCGGCCCGCGTTCGGATCCGCGACGACGTCCCGCCGGACACTGAACGTGGGGCTCTCATAGGTGCCGAGCAGGGTCGGACCCGTGGGATCGAGCTTGGCGCCGGCGCTCCCATAGACGAGGCCGTTCGCGATGTACAGATCGCCGAAGAAACCGCCGCCGAGCATGTGATCCGTGGCCTTCGTGATGGTCACGCCGAGCGCATCGAGAGCGAGCGCGTACAGCTCGGAGGAGGTGCTCTCGGTCTCGTCGCCGTAGAGTGTGGTCGGCGTGGCGAACTCGATGCGGTTGATGTCCCCATTGGCGCGGAGCGGGCGGGGTACGCCGGCGTCGTACACGGTGACGCCGCGGCTGTACGGATTGCCACTCGTGACGCGCTCGACGACGGCCACGGCCTCGGGCTGGCCGGGGACGACGGCGATGTCCTCAGCGAAATGCGGCCCGTAGGACGCTCCGAGCGGGAACTGGAGACCCGGCGCCAGGCTCGGGAGCGAGAGCCGGCGGACGGCGAAGGCGCCGTCGAGCCCGACATAGAGAAAGCGCCCGTCGTCCGAGCGGGCGAGGCGGTTCGGGTCGCTTCCCACGAAGACGGGCGAGCCGAGCGTGCCGTCGCGCGGGTCGATCGGGACGATGCTGTTCGCGATCGGGATCGGCTGCCGCGAACCGAACGGTTTGATGGTGCCCGCGACGGAGGCATAGACAAGCCCGGTGGCCGGGTCGTAGATCAGATCATTCACCGCGAGTGGGATGGAACGGACTTCGGCCGCCGGGGCGGGCCCGGAGAGGGCCAGGGCGGCGGCGAGAGCTGCGACACCGGGGAGAAAACTGCGCATCATGCCGTCTACCGGATCGGGCGCTCAGCTACGACCACCCGAGTTGCAGCCAAGTGTCGACCGGCGGATGCCCACGAGTCAAGCACGGCTGGGCGGCCGCCGAGTCTTGCCGGCCTTTCTCCGCACTCGAAGCAACGAGCTGGACACCGAAAGGGCACCGTCTCACTCAGTCACGGAGAAATTGGGCCGCGGGAGCGCGTTGTCGATCCGCTTCGAGGCTTCTCCGGGTCCCGTTCGAAACGGGCGCCCGCGCAAGACCCGCGAATTTGCGGGAGATCATCCGGACGGCTCCGAGGCTTTCGAGGAAAGACTGTGACGATGCAGACTGGGTGGCGGAGAGAGTGGGATTCGAACCCACGGTACCCTTTTGGGGTACACGCACTTTCCAGGCGCGTGCCTTCAGCCTCTCGGCCATCTCTCCGTGAGCCCCGCGGCGCCGCGGTGCCGCACCCGGTTTGAACGTGGCGGAGAGGGAGGGATTCGAACCCTCGATACGCTTTTGGCGTATGCAGGTTTAGCAAACCTGTGCCTTCGGCCTCTCGGCCACCTCTCCGCGCAGGGGGGGCAGGATAACGGATCTGGCGGAGAGGGAGGGATTCGAACCCCCGAGGCGCGTTAACGCCTAACGGTTTTCAAGACCGCCGCCTTCAACCACTCGGCCACCTCTCCCAAGACCCCGGAATTGCGCAGGATTTAACAACTCCGCCGGGCCCCGGTCAAGGTGCCTTGGTTTGGCTCGGCACGGCCCGCTGTGCTTCCCTGTGGCCCGCATGTTGGATCCGCGCATTCTTTCCGCCCGCCGTGACGAGATCGTCGAAAGCTGTCGGCGGCGGCGCGTTGCGGCCGACGTCGATGGCGCAATTCGCGCCCAGGAAAGACTTGCCGCGGCGCAAACCGATCTCGGCGAGGCGAACCGGCGCCGCAACGAGCACCAGGCCTCGGGCAAGCGCAAGCTCGAGAGCGCCGAACGCGAAGAGCACGTCGCGCAGGGGCGGCGCCTCAAGGATGAAGTGGCGGGCCTCGAGACCGCGGTGAACGAGGCGCAGGGCGTTCTCGACACGGTCATCGTGACGATCCCGAACCTCGTGCACCCGCAGACACCCGAAGGCGGCGAGGCGGATTTCCGCGAGCTGCGCCGCGTGGGGACGCCCCGAGTATTCGACTTCGCGCCGCTCGACCACGTGAAGCTCGGCGAGCAGCTCGCGCTCGTCGATTTCGAGGCCGGCGCGAAAGTCACCGGACCGAAATTCTACTTCCTGAAGAACGAGGCCGTGCTGCTCGATCTGGCGCTCCAGCGCTTCACCCTCGATGTGGTGATGCGCGGCGGCTACACGCCGTACATGACGCCGGATCTTGCGCGCCAGAGCGTCGTCGATGGCCTCGCCTTCGCTCCGCGCGGCGTCGAGACGCAGATCTACACGATCGCGGGAACGGATCTCGACTTGATCGGCACGGCGGAGATCACGCTCGGCGGTTTGCACGCGGATGAGATTTTCGACGAATCCGCCCTGCCAGTGCGACTCGCTGGTGTGTCGCATTGCTTCCGCACCGAAGCGGGCGCTGCGGGGCGCGAGAGCCGCGGGCTCTATCGCGTGCACCAGTTCACCAAGGTCGAGATGTTCGTGCTGGCGCGGCCGGAAGATTCGGAAACGCTGCACGGCGAGATCCTCGCGATCGAGGAAGCGATCTTCCAGGCGCTCGAAGTTCCCTACCGCGTGATCGACGTCGCCGCGGGCGATCTTGGCGCGCCCGCGTTCCGAAAATTTGATCTGGAAGCCTGGTTGCCGGGGCGCGGCGACGGCGGCGACTGGGGTGAGGTGACGAGCTGCTCGAACTGCACCGATTACCAGGCCCGCCGGCTGCGGATCCGCTTCAAGCGCGAAGGCGGCAAGCGCAACGAGCTGGTGCACACGCTCAACGGCACGGCGATCGCCATTTCGCGCGCGCTGATCGCGCTGATCGAGAACCACCAGCAGGCAGACGGGAGCATCGAGATCCCGAAGGCCCTGCGTCCCTACACCGGCTTCGATCGCATTGGACCGCGCTAGCCCTCCGGCAGGCGCAGGACAACGGCGCGCACAACCCGGCGCAGGCGAGCGCAGCTCCCCCGAAGCGAACGCCGCTGCAAACGAAACCCCGCGGCTCGTGCTCGGCACCGCGGGGCACATCGACCACGGCAAGACGCGGCTCGTGCGCGCGCTCACGGGCGTCGATACCGATCGCCTGCCCGAGGAGAAGGCGCGCGGCATCACCATCGAGCTGGGTTTTGCGCCGCTCGATCTCGACGGCGGCCTGCGCCTCTCGGTCGTCGACGTGCCGGGCCACGAAGGCCTCGTGCGCACGATGGTGGCCGGCGCCACGGGCATCGATCTCGTGCTGCTCGTCGTTGCCGCCGACGAAGGCGTGATGCCGCAGACGCGCGAGCATCTCGCGATCTGCGAGTTGCTGGGCCTCGATCACGGCGTGGTCGCGCTCACGAAGACCGATATCGCCGCGCCCGAATTGGCGGCGCTCGCGGCCGAAGAAGTCCAGGCGCTGCTCGCCGAGGGCTCGCTCGCAGGCGCGCCGATCGTGCCCGTCTCGGCGGAAACCGGCGCCGGGCTCGGCGAGCTGCGCGACGCGCTGCGCAAGCTCGCCGCGCACGCCGCGCCACGCACGCCGCGCAGCGGCCCGCCGCGACTCGCGATCGACCGCGCCTTCGCAGCCAAAGGCTTCGGCACGGTCGTCACCGGCACGCTGCTCGGGAGCCCGCTCGCGATCGGCGATGCCGTCGAGATCTATCCCGTGGGCCTGCGCGCACGCGTGCGCGGTGTGCAGAGCCATTCCGAGAAGCAGGAGCGCGGCGAGCCTGGCTCGCGCTGCGCGCTGAACCTACAAGGTGTCGAGCTGGCGCAGATCACGCGCGGGCAGATCGTCTCGGCGCCCGGCGCGCTCGCTCCGGCGCACGCGCTCGACGTCTCGCTCGCCTGGCTCGCGACGGCGCCGCGCGCGCAGGGGCCCGTTTCGGTCGAGCTGCTGTCGGCCACCTGCGAGCGGCGCGCACGGCTCGCGCCCATCGGCACGGACGCGCTCGTTCCCGGGGAGCACGGCTTTGCGCGCATCCACGTCGAAGGCGATCCCCTGCCGGTGCTGCCCGGCGATCGCTTCATCGTGCGCGGCTTCGCGCGCAATCAAGCTTCGGGGGCGACGCTCGGAGGCGGCGTCGTGCTCGACGTCGCACCGCCGCATCGGCGCCGCAGCGATCCACAGCTTCTGCAAGAGCTGGAGGCGCTGGCGCGCCGCGATCCGGCAACGGACCTCAGCGTGCGGATTGCACGCGCGGGGCTCGCGGGTGTTGCGCGCGAGCTGCTGCTCGCGGAGACCGGTCTCGGAGCCGGCGTGCTCGATGCGACGCTCGCGGCGCTCGCCGCCGCCGGCCGCGTGACGCGCGCCGGAAGCGCCGTCTGGCTCACTTCCGAAGCGCTCGGCGCTGCGCAGGAGCGCACGCTCGCCGCACTCACCGCCTGGCATGCCGCCGAACCGATCCGCCCGGGGATCCCAGCGCGCACGTTGCGTGGGCGCCTGCCGGAAAATCTCGCGCCCGACGCCTTCGAGCTCGCGCTCGCGCGTCTCGCGCAGGCTGGACGAATTGCGATCGAGGGCGAGCTCGTGCGCGCGGCAACGCACCAGGTGCGGCTGTCGGCTGCGGATCGCGCGCATGCCGATCGGATTTCGGCCGAGGCGCGCGCCGCGGGCCTCGAGCCACCGACGGCGCGCGAGTGGAGCGAGCGCCTGCGTCTCCCGATGGAGAAGCTCCGGGATCTGCTCGCGCATCTCGAGCGCGAAGGCGCACTCGTGCGCACGCCTGGGGATCTGTGGTTCGATCGCGCGGCGATCGATGCGCTGCGCGCGCGCGTGATCGAGCATCTGCGCGAGCACGGCCGCCTCGAAACGCCCGTCTACAAGGCGCTGATCGGCACTTCACGCCGCACCGCCGTGCCGCTGATGGAACTCTTCGACGAAGAGCACGTCACGGCGCGCCGCGGCGAGGCCCGCATCCTGCGCGGCGGCGGGCAGGCAAGCCCGGGCGATGCGTGAACGCAAACCGACGCTGAATGACGCGCGGCGGGCGCGGCGCTCAACCGCGCGAGATCACCCGAATCGGATCTCCGACGTGGACCCCACCGGGATCGAGAACCCGCCAATAGATGCCCCGCAGATTTTGCGGACGCGTCTTCTTCGTCTGCACGAAGCGGAGCGCGTCTTGTCCGAAGCGCGCCTTGAACTTCATGCAGCCGTTGTGGGGTTTGATCGTCACTTCGATCAGCGCTTCGCCGACGCGGAGCCGTGTCGAGGGCGGAAGGTTTTCCTCGGAAAGATCGAGATCGACGAACAGGTTGTCGCCAAAAACGGTGAGCGGTTGCCCGTTCGCGATCAGCTCGGCGACGTCGAGGCGCATCACCGCGAGCTGCGCCAGCGGATCGCGGGGCGAGCGGCGGGTCCAGCCGTCCCCCGGCACGCCCTCGTCGGGAAACAGCTGCACGTATTCCGGCGTCTCGCGCGTGCCATCGGGGCGGCGGCGCACGATCAACGCCAGGCGCCCGGAATTCCTTGGAGCTTCGGGTAGCGCGCGAAGGCCCGCCTTGAGGTCCGCCAGCGGGCGGTGCAGCGATGCATCCCCCTCGGGCCCGAAGGCCTCCTTCGTCAGTTCAGGCATGGCGCGAATCTAGCAGGCCGCCGGTTGGGCTTTCACCTTCGGATCAGCCGCGATTCTCCCGCGTGAGATGGGCGCGCCAGGTTTGCGGGATCGGATGCTCGCGCTCATGAACACAGACCCAGGAGCCTCGGGCCGAACACCAGCAAGCCGATTGCGGCCGCGCCGAGCGCGCTGATCAGCACGGCGCCGGCCGCGACGTCCTTGGCGCGCTCGACGAGCGGGTGGAACTCCGGCGCTGCAACATCGCACAGCGCCTCGAACGCGGTGTTGATCGCCTCGGCCGTCCAGACGGCGACGATCGCCAGCACCACGGCGAGCCATTCCCCGCGCTGAATCTCCAGGACGACACCCGCAGCGATGACCGCCGCGGTGGCCGCGGCGTGGATCCAGGCATTGTGTTGCGTCGACAGCGTGATCCAGAGGCCGCGCAGCGCATGCTCGACACTACGGAGCCTCGCGCCGACGCTGAATCGCTCCACGTTCGCACCTCGCGCGCGCCAGCGGGTCGCCGCTCGCGCGTCGGTTCAGGGCTCGGGAATCGGGCTTTCGATCGCCGCGGGAACGGCGAGCGTGAACGCAAAGCGTTCCGCTTTTCCATCCTCGAATTGGACGACGATCTCGTGCGGGCCGGAGGGGTCGCCCTCCACCACTTCCCAGAAATGCGAGACGAATCCGCGCATCGGAAGCGCTGCGTCCTGAATCGTTGCGATCCGCTGATCGGGAGAAATCGCGAGCGTCGGCGCTGCGAGCCTATCGGGCCAGCTGGCGGTGGTGGGAAGCGTGAGCGTCTCCGTCCAGTGGGTCAGGGTTGGCGTTTCACCCACCCAGATGTACCAGCCATAGCGCTGGCGCAGAATGTTCGGAACCACGTTGGTCTGAACGAATCGCGAGCGCCCGTCCGGATCCGTGGTCTTGATTCCAAAATATGTCCCCGGCAGTTCCGGGTAGCGGGGCACGAAGACCGGCGCCGGTGCGGGCGGCGGCGCGGCCGGCATGCAGGCGAGTGCAGCGCCGAGCGCGAGAACCGCGCAACGCGCTGCGAATCGGGAGAAACGTGCCGCTCTGTGTTGCATGGAAGGGCCCGCCCGCTGCGCTACGCCGCGCGGGCGATGATACCCGTGACGCCCGGGATCTCACAGCGAGCGCAGATCGACTCCGGTATCGAGAAAGACGCGCTCGTAATAATCGGCGTCGTGCTCGAGACCGCCGAGGCCGACCCAATCTTCGTCGCTCAAGGAGGTCCGCCAGCCCAGAAACGGAAGTGCGTCGGGACCGACGAGGTAGCGAAGGCGCGGATCGTTGCCTTCGATCACATGACGAAAGATCTCCGCGACGAGGGTCGCCGACGCCTCGGGCTTGGCTGGATTCGTGAAGAAGGCGCGAAGCCTCCGGCCGTGCGGATAGAGCGTGTTCGCCGCGTACTGCGGCAAATTCGAAGTGGCCATCGCCGTATCGATGATGCCAGGCTCCACCAGCGCCACCTTGATCCCGAGGCCCTTCACCTCCTGCGCGAGCGATTCCGTGAACGCCTCGAGCGCGAACTTCGAGGCCGCATAGGCGCTGCTCGCCGAAAATGCGACGCGTCCGGCGATCGACGTCACGTTGATGATGCAGCCCGAGCCGCGTTTGCGCATCGAGGGCAGCACCTGCTTGATGCAGCGCACGGCGCCAAAATAGTTCGTGTCCATCACACGCTGATACTGCTCGAGGCTCTCGTCCTCGACGGCATTGATGCTGTAGATGCCGGCGTTGTTGATGAGCACATCGACCGACTTCCCGACCTTGGCGAAGACTTCCGCCACGGACGCGTCGTCATCCACGTCGAGCGGCAGCACCGTCACGGGAAGCTTGGCTTCGGTCGCGACCTTCTCGAGATCACTCGCGCCGGGATTGCGCATGCTGGCGATCACTTCGTGGCCCGCGCGCGCCAGGAAGAGCGTGGCGTCGTAGCCGATTCCCTTGCTCGTGCCGGTAATCAGGATCTTGGCCATCGGGGGTCGCTCCTTCGTCAGTTCGATAGGGGGCTGGGCTGCTGGAGTGACTCCAGAACCGCGTCGAGCGAGAAACTGCCGGGCCTTTGACGCGGAGGGAATTCCTTGAAGGTGCTCAGAAACTGCCCGACGTACTGCTGCGCCGGCACCAGCAAGAAGACGTGCTCGACCCTCCAGCGTTCGTAATCCATGCCCTCGTGATCGGCCGTCTCGAACGGATCCGAGCGAATGTTGAACAGCTTCGGCAGGCGCAGCGGCACGAAAGGGTTCTGCCAGACGTCCATGCCGTGCGCCGTTTGCTCCGCAAAGACGAGCTTCCACTGGTTGAAGCGCAGCCCCACGAGCGAGCCGTCGTCGTTGAAGTAGAAGAACTCCTTGCGCGGGCTGGGCGCCTTGCCGGCCAGATAGGGGCCCAGGTCGTAACCGTCGAGGTGCACCTTGAAGTTCTTGCCGTTGGCCTTGAAGCCCTTCAACAGCTTCTCCTTCACGGCCGGCTCGCCGGCCGCCGCGACGAACGTGGGGAGCCAATCCTCGTGCGACACGACATCGTTGAAGACGCTGCCGGGCGCGATCGTGCCGGGCCAGCGCACGATCGTGGGCACGCGGTAGCCGCCTTCCCAGTTGGTGTTCTTCTCGCCGCGGAACGGCGTCTGGCCGCCATCGGGCCAGGTGAACTTCTCGGCGCCGTTGTCGGTCGAGTACATCACGATCGTGTTCTCATCGAGGCCGAGCGCGTGCAGCTCGTCGAGGACCTGCCCGACCAGGGCATCGTGCTCGACCATGCCGTCGGGATAGATGCCGAGGCCGGTTTTGTTCTGGTACTCCGCCTTGAGCCGCGTCCAGATGTGCATGCGGGTGAAGTTGACCCAGAGAAAGAAGGGCTTGCCGGCTGCCTTCGCCGTCCGCAGATACTCGATCGAGCCCTTGGCGATTTCGTCGTCGATCGTTTCCATGCGCTTCTTGGTGAGCGCGCCGGTGCTCTCGATCTTCTGTGTGCCGTCCGAGTTCGCCCAGGTGTGAATCACGCCGCGCGTGCCGAAGCGCTTGCGCAGGGCGGGATCCTTGAAGTAATCGGGATGCTCGGGCTCGTCCTCGGCATTCAAGTGATAGAGCGAGCCAAAGAATTCGTTGAAGCCGTGCACCGTGGGCAGATGCTCGTCGCGATCGCCGAGGTGGTTCTTCCCGAACTGCGCCGTCATGTAGCCCTGCTGCTTCAGCAGGTCGGCGATCGTCGGGTCTTCTTTTTGAAGGCCTTCCTTCGCGCCCGGCAAGCCGACCTTGAGCAGGCCCGTGCGAAACGGCGATTGCCCGGTGATGAACGCCGCGCGACCCGCGGTGCAGCTCTGCTGCCCATAGGAATCCGTGAACAGCGCGCCCTGCTTGGCGAGCCGATCGATGTTCGGCGTCTTGTAACCCATCATGCCCTGGTTGTAGGCGCTGACGTTCCAGTAGCCGATGTCATCGCCCCAGATCACGAGGATGTTGGGCTTCGCCGCCTCGGCGGATGC
>JANNIY010000196.1:0-38425 GCA_031405455.1 Deltaproteobacteria bacterium
GCCGGTCAGCCGACTCCTCGCCGGTGGGAATGCCGATGGACACAACCGCCTGCTCGGACGCGTTCAACAGGCGGAACTCATGCAGGTGATAGTCGAGCCAGCCCATCGCGTCCTGGATGGCGACGTGCAGGTCCCAGAACGAGCACTTCTCCGGGACCTGGATGCGACGCCAGACGAGTGGGTCGGTGCCACTCAGGACGATGAGGAATTGGTGCACCAGCGTGGGCCGCGCTGTGCGCTTCGCGGCCTTGCGGCGAATCGACTGGACCTTGGCCATTTCACGCCGCCGAGCGCACGATGCGCTGAGCCACCTCCCCGAGGACGTCACGCGGCACCAGAGAGAGCTCGCCGTCCGCCTGGCGATGGCGCCGCCGCTGATCGCCACGCGCAGCCTGGGCCACCCAGAGGTCGAGCAGCTGCACGAGCAGATCGCCTCACTGTGCAGTCTGCTCGGCGAGGGCGCGGCGCAGCTCCCCGCTCTGCTCTATCTGTCGCGATACCACCACCGACGCGGCGCGATCGACAAGGCAGTCCAGATGGGCGAGTCGATCCTGCACATCGCGCAGCAAGCGCGCATTCCGCTGATGGAGGTCGTGGCGCGCCTGATCATCGGATCCTGCGAGATCACGACGGCGCCGCTGCCTTCGGCCATCGCGGATCTCGAGCGCGCACTCGAGATCGCGAAGTCGATCGAGCTTCCGCCCGCAACCAGCCTTCTCGAGCCAGAGCTCCTCGCCTTCCTCCACGCGACGCTGGGCGTCGCCCTGGCGATCGGCGGCCGTCCCGACGAGGCTGCGGCCCAAGCCCGCGCGGCGCGAGCGCGCGCTCTCTCCGAGCAACACGAGCCGACCCGCATCCACGTCATGGCGCTCTCCACGATCACGCTGAATCTGTTCGAAGCGTTCGAGGAGACCCTCGTGTGGGGTCGGGAGGCGCTGGCGCTGGCCGAGGGCCGGGGCTTCCACACGGCGGACGCGCAGGCGCGCACCAACATCGGCTGGGCGCGCGTCGCGCTCGGCGATCTGGCGGGTCTCGAGGACGTCGAAGCCGGACTGTCGCTCGCCGAGAAGGCCGGCTTCCTGGGCGGTCTGGGCGAGTACGTGGAAGCCGCAGCAGAAGCGAACCGGTTGGCGGGCCGCAACCAGCGCGCCGTCGAGCTCCTCGATCGCGGTCGCGAGATCTACGAAAAGACGGGCGAAACGATCTTCGAGGCACGTGGCCGACGGATTCGGGGCATGATCCACGTCGCGCAGGGCGAGCAGGAGAAGGCCGAGGCGGAGCTGCTACGCGCATTCGAGATCTTCACCGGGCTCGGAGCGCGGGTGGAATGCCTGACGGTCGCGACCGAGCTGCTGCGGCTGGCCCAGGGCCGCGGCGACGAGCCGGCCGCGCGACAAAGACTCGCCGACCTCTATGCGAGCTTCCAGGGGGGTCGTGAGTACCGACCGCTGCGCGAGGCGCGAGCGCTGCTCGAGACGGATGGCGCTCGCGAACCGTCCCGCCGCCGTGGGTTTCCGTAACAGCTTTAGCCGTCGCCACCGCTGGTAGCGGCGCTCAGGGCAGCAGCACGAACCCCGCCACCGCCGCCAGCGCGGCGCCGAGCACCGCGAGCGCACCCAGCACACCGTGCACCTCGAAGGCGCTCGCGCGACCGCGCTCGATGCGGCGTCCCAGCACGGCCGCGGCCAGGAACAGAGCCGCGACCGCCAATCCGAGCGCGCCGTGGAAGCTTCCAAACGCCTGCCAGTCGCGCAGCGCGACCGCCGAGATCGGACCGCCCACGAATCCGGCCAGTATCAGCGCGACGGCGGGCTTCGCGAGCCGCAGGTGGCGGCGGCGCAGCTTTGGATCGCGCGGTGCGCGCCCCCGCCGCGCCCGCCGCAGCGCCAGACCCGCGCGCAGCGTCAGCACGGCGAGCGTGAGCGACATCAGCATCCAGGCCGGATGCAGATAGGCCAGCGCGCGCGCCAGCGGATCGTTGGCGGTCGGGTCCAGCTACTCGACCTTGTGAATCGAGTCGACGGGCAGCCGCGCGATCAGCGCGTCGAGCGCCCGCTGCAGATAGTGCGCGTCGCGCGACTCGAGCGTCAGCAAGGTCTGGAAGGCTTTGTCTTCGAAACGCGGATAGGACCCGAGCATCAGCTCCGGAAACTCCGCCACCAGCTCGTTCAACGACGGCACGATGTCGCTTTCGCGACGCGACACGAATACGCGTCGCAACACGAACGGAATCCCGCGGAAGCGCTCGCGGATCGATTCGAATTTTTTGCGCAGCAGCTGCGGGACGCCCGGGAAGATGTGCACGTTGCGGATGATCACGGCCGGGAACCACAGGTCGCCGGCGTCGACGAGGGTCGCGCCGTCGGGGATCATGGCCATCTTGAGCTGACTCTCCGTCGCGGGCGCGCCCTGTGCGCGAGCGATCCGCGCGGCGATCGATTCGCTGCACAGCACCCGCACGCCGAACGCCGCCGCGACGGCTTCCATCGTGAGATCGTCGTGCGTCGGTCCGATGCCGCCCGACGTGAACACGAAATCATGGGCCGCGCTCAGGGCGCGGACTTCGGCCGTGATCGTCTCCGTGATGTCGGGAATCGTGACGATCTTTTCGACATCGACACCGAGCGCGCGCAGCTCTGCGCACAAGTACGGCGAATTGGTGTCGACGACCTTCCCGGAAAGGATCTCGTTGCCGATGATGAGGATGCCAGCGGTCGGCATGACGTCGCAGGATATCGAAGCGCGCGCGGCGCTCCAATGGCGGGCGCTTCCCGCTCGCCGGCTCCTCGCGTAGAATGCGCCCGTGGACGTTTGCGTGCGCTTTCAGCCCTCTGGCCGTTCCGTCGCCGTCGCTGCGGGCTCGACGCTGCTCGAGGCCGTGCGCCGGGTCGGCCTGCCGCTCGCGGCGGCCTGCGGCGGGGATGCACTGTGCGGCCGCTGCGGTGTGACGCTGCTTTCCGACGCGCGCAGCGTGTCGTGCGAGGACCCGGGGGAGGCGAAGGCGAAGCGCCGGAACCGGGTCGCGGGGGAGCAGCGCCTCGCTTGTCGCGCAAAGCTGCTCGGCGATCTCGAGGTGACGACGAGCTACTGGTGAGGATTGCGCGGCGCCGCGCACGGAGGGGGACGACATGCAGGGCATCCGGATCGGACTCGGGATGGGAGATGGCGGCAGCGGAAGCATCGACGAGATCGTCGCGCGCTGTCAGCGCGCCGAGGCCGACGGCTTCGCGACCCTCTGGTTCGCCAACATTTTCGGCTGCGACGCGATGACGCTGGCCGCCCTCGTCGGGCGCGAGACGCGCAGCGTCGAGATCGGCACGGCCGTCGTCCCCACGCATTCCCGCCATCCCTTCTACATGGCGCAGCAGGCGCTTTCGACGCAGCTGGCTGCGGGCGGGCGCTTCGTGCTGGGTCTGGGCCCGAGCCACCAGCTCGTGATCGAAACCCTGCTCGGCCTCAGCTACGCGCACCCGGCCCGACACATGAGCGAGTATGTCCGCATCGTCAAGCGGCTGCTCGAGACGGGAAAGTCGGACTTCCAGGGCACGCAGTATCGCGTCAGCGCCGCGCTCTCGCGCACGGCCGAGCCCGCCTGCCCGGTGCTGATCGGCGGCCTCGGCCCGCGCATGCGCCAGATCGCAGGCGAGCTCGCGGATGGCACGCTCACCTGGATGACGGGGCCGCGCGCACTCGGCGGCACGCTGGTGCCCGAGATCCGCGCAGCGGCGAAAGCCGCCGGGCGACCGGCGCCCCGCATCGTGGCCGGCCTGCCGATTGCGCTGACGAACGATCCCGCGCAAGCGCGGGAAGCCGCGGCCAAAATGTTTGCGCTCTACGGAACGCTGCCGTCCTACCGCGCCATGCTCGATCTCGAAGGCGCCGCCACGCCGGGTGACATCGTGATCGCAGGCGACGAGCGCGCCATCGAAGGCGCGATCCGCTCGCTCGCGTCGGCGGGTGTGACCGATCTCTCGGCGGCGCCCTACCCCTTTGGCAGCGACGGCGCCGAAAACGTGAAGCGAACCACGGCATTCCTCGCCGATCTCTCGAAGCGCTCCTGATGCCCCGCGAGCTGCAATTCGAAACCCGCGCGATCCACGCCGGGCAGGAGCCCGACGAGGCGACCGGCGCGACGATCGTGCCCGTCTATCAGACGGTCACCTACACCCAGGACGCGATCGGCGAGCATCGCGGCTTCGAATACTCGCGCAGCAACAACCCGACGCGCGCGGCGCTCGAGGCCTGCCTCGCCTCGCTCGAAGGCGGACGCTTCGGCTTCGCCTACGCCTCGGGAATGGCGGCGATCAACGGCGTGATGCAGCTGCTCTCCGCCGGCGATCACGTCGTGGTGGCGGACGATCTCTACGGCGGCAGCTACCGGCTCTTCACGCAGGTGATGCCGCGCTTCGGCGTCAGGTTCTCCTTCGTCGACGCCACGCGCCCTGAAGAGATCGACAAGGCCTGCGAGCCCGCCACGCGCGTGCTCTGGATCGAAAGCCCGACCAACCCGCTGCTGCGGCTCGTCGACATCGCCGCCTGCGGCGAAATCGCCCGCCGCCGCGGCGCGCAGCTCGTCGTCGACAATACTTTTGCGACGCCCTTCCTCCAGAATCCGCTCGCGCTCGGCGCGCACGTCGCGCTGCATTCCACCACGAAATACATCGGCGGGCACTCCGACGTGATCGGCGGCGCGATCGTGGTGGATGACGAAGAACTCGCGAAGCGGCTCCAGTTCACGCGCAACGCCACCGGCGGCGTGCCCGGCCCGTGGGACGCCTGGCTCACGCTGCGCGGCGCAAAAACGCTCGCCCTGCGCATGCGCGAGCACGAACGCAACGCGGCGCGCGTCGCGGAGTTCCTCGTCGGTCGCAAGGAAATCGCACGACTCCATTATCCGGGCCTGCCCGAGCATCCCGGCCACGAACTCGCCCGCCGCCAGATGCGCGGCTTCGGCGGCATGCTCGCCATCGAGCTGCGCGGCGGCGCCGCCGCCGCGCGCAAGCTCTGCGAATCGACACACTTGTTTGCGCTCGGCGAAAGCCTCGGCGGCGTCGAGTCTTTGATTGGCTACCCGTGGTCGATGAGCCACGGCGCCTTCCCGCCCGAAGAAAAGCGCCGCAAGGGCGTCAGCGAAGCCGTCGTGCGGCTCTCGATCGGCATCGAGCACGCCGACGACCTGTGCGCCGATCTCGGCCAGGCCCTCGAACAGGCCGCCCGCGCGGGATGACGCGCGCGATCCTGCTCGTCGATCACGGCAGCCGCGTCGCGAGCGCGAACGCGGCGCTAGACACCGTCGCCGAGCAACTCCGTGAACGCCTCCCGGATCGCCTCGTACGCGTCGCCCACCTCGAAATCGCGCCCCCCGGAATCGGCGCAGCCATCGACGCCTGCGTCGCCGCGGGCGCCAGCGAGATCGTCGTGCACCCCTACTTCCTGTCGCCCGGCCGCCACACGACCCACGACATCCCGCAGCAGGTCGAGCAGGCCGCCGCGCGCCACCCCGGCGTGCGCATACACCTCACACCCGCCCTCGGCCCGCACGCGAAACTCCTCGACGTGATCGTCGAGCGCGTCGAGGACGTCTCGTAGCCGCGCCCTGCTCGAGGAGGCCGGAAGCCTTCACCA
Organism: Deltaproteobacteria bacterium; assembly: GCA_031405455.1. Lineage (GTDB taxonomy): Bacteria > Myxococcota_A > UBA9160 > UBA9160 > SMWR01 > DATBRV01. Next base: position 5,626 of record JANNIY010000196.1, read on the forward strand.
GCACGCACTCAATTTCGGGATCTTCGTGCGCAGGAGGCTCAAATTCGAAGGAAATCGGTGCTTGAGGCGATCGCCTGAGCGCCTTGGAAAAATACGCGGGGCAGTCCAACTCAACACTGTCAACCGGATGGGGAAGCTTACGGCATCTGCTCGGGCAAACGGTGCAGGGACTGGCCGGAAAGATACGGACCTATCGTGAGGCGTGGCGGGTAGCGGGACATCCCGGCAGGGGAATCGTGACCCTGATGCTCCATACCTTCGTGGGTGACAGCGATGAAGAGGTTCACGATCTCGTTCGCGAGCCGATGAAGAAATACCTGGCGGGCTCTCTGAGCCTGGCGGCGGCGCACCTGCAATCGGTGCCATTCCTTCAGAAACCCGAAGAAATCTGTGTCGAAGCCCTGACGCCCGAGCTGGTGGACCAGGCGCTGGAGGCATCGTTCGAGAAATACTTTCACATGGGCAGCCTTCTAGGCTCTTACGAGAAGTGCCTCGACACCGTCGAACGGTTGGCCGAGATCGATGTCGATGAAGTGGCCTGTTTGATCGACTTCGGCGTAGAGGAAGAAACCGTGTGGGCCGGCCTCGAGCGTCTGAACGTGGTGCGAATCCTCGCCAACCCGAAACCACTTCGATGAGCAGTGACACCGCAGCTCCCGCTCCGCCGCTGCTTCCAACGCTGATCAGTGGGGGTTCATGACCGCTCCGGATCGAGCCACCCGAGCAGCCAGCGCGAGAGCGCGTACACGGAATGCGTGATGAAGTACGCGCCGAGCACGTCCATCGTGTAGTGGTTGCGCGTGAGCACGACGCTCGCGGCCATCACGATCGAGAGCGCCACGAACGTGCGGCGCGCCCAGACGATGCGATAGAAAACCCGGCTATAGAGATACGGGAACGCGACGTGCCCCGAGAAGAAGAATTCGTTCTCGAAGGCGAGGATGCCCTTCAGCGGCGCGAGCAGGTAGCTCGCGTTGAGCGAGAGCATGCCCGGTGGCGCGCCGACGGGATTGAGCGCGACGAAGGCCGTCCGCACCAGGATCAACAAGCCGATGGTGGCGAGGATGAAGGCCCAGCGGCGCGGGCAATACATCACGGCGACGTAGATGGCGAGCATGTGGATCGAGAGCCAGCCGATCGTGAGCACCGGGACCAGATCGATCAGCGGCAGTTGATCGAGCAGGATGTCGGAGCCGTGCGGCAGCGTGCGCGCGTCGACCTGCTGGCCGACGAGACTCCAGACGAAGAACGAGCAGACGAACAGGAAGCTGACGGCCGCAGCCATCAGCGCCGAAAGCTTGTGCTCGGTTTCGGCCCAGTTCGCGCGCAGCTCGGCGACGCGCTCCGAACGGAGCTGCTTCAGATCCTGAACTGCGCTCTGGAACCGCCGCTCGAGTTCTTCGAGCCGCGCGTCGGTGCGATCCACGGCCGCAGAGTGTAGCGTTCGCGGCAATCCCGATGTCCGGCCGCTTCGTCATGTCCTGCGTCTGGTTTTTCTGCCTGGGCGGCCTCGGGCTGTTCTTCCCGTACTTCAGCCTGTATTTGCGCGAGAACGCCGCGCTCAGCGGCGTTCAGGTGGGCATCGTGCTTGCGATGCTGCCGCTCGTCGGGACGCTGGCGCAGCCGCTCTGGGGGCAGCTCGCGGATCGCACGGGCGCGCGTTCGCGCGTGCTCGTGCTGCTCGGTCTCGGCGCTGCGAGCGGCTATCTGGCGCTCGGCTTTGCCCATGGATTCACGGCGCTCGTGCTCGCCACGCTGCTGCTCGCATGCTTCTCGACGGCGGTCGTGCCGACCGCCATGTCGACTACGTTCGCACTCGCGCGCGGCGATCGCGTGCACGCCTTCGGGCGCATGCGCGTCTGGGGAACCATCGGCTTCCTGGCGCTCGTCGTCGCCTTCCCGCGTTTCCTCGACTGGTTTCAGGCCGCGCGCGGACTCGCGCCGGGAGCCACGGGCCCTTCGGAGCCGGGGCTCGAGGTGATGTTCCCCATCACGGCTGCACTCATCGCCTGCGGCGCGTTCTTCGCGCTGGCGCTGCCGCACGGCGGCGAAATGAACCTGCGCGCGCCGCGCCGCGATTGGCGCCGGCTGCTGCGCCACCGGCCGTTCGTGCGCGTGCTCGTCTTCACGCTGCTCGCCTATCTGTGCCTGCAGGGTCCCATGTCGATCTTTCCGATCTACGTGCGCTCGCTCGGCGGCACGCTCGATTCGGTCTCCGAGATGTGGATCCTGATGCTCGCGCTCGAAATTCCGCTCGTCGCATTCTCGGGTCGCTCGCTCGCGCGCTTCGGTCCACGCGGTCTGCTGGCGATCGGCGCGATCGCGGGCGGGGTGCGCTGGACGGCGTGCGGGCTGATCGACGATCTCGCGCTCATCTATCCCTTCCAGCTCCTGCACGGTGTCGTGGTGGCCGGGCTCGTGATCGGCGGGCCGCTCTACGTCGAGTCCGTCGTCCCCGAGCGCCTGCGCTCGACGGGCCAGGGCGTGCTCGCAATGGTCGGCGTGAGCCTCGGGGCGGTGGCCTCGCACCTCGCGTCGGGATGGCTGCTCGAACACGTGGGGCCGCGGGCGCCCTACCTGGCCGGTGGGATCGGTAGCCTCGCGCTCGCCGCGCTGATTCCGTGGCTGCTGCCGTCAGCCGTGCGGCCGGCCCCGGCGCCCGACGAGGCGCCGGCCGAGCGTTAGCGGCGAATCGCGAGCGCGAGCATCTCGCCGGTGGGAACGCGCAATCTGCGACGGCCGAGCCAGCCGATGCCAGGCGGGAGCCAGGCGCCGGTGCAGGCGGCGTAGGCGCTCAAGTAATCGCCGGTGAAGGTCTTCCGGATGCCGGTGCGGATCGCGTGCACGGCGAAACCCGAGGCCGTGAGCTGGCGCGCGAGCGCCGCCGGCGTCCAGAAGAACAGGTGTTCCGGCGCATAATGCGGCCAGCGCGCGCCGAGCAGCTTGCGCACGAAGCTCGCCGCGTTCGGAAGCACCGCGGCGAGCACGCCGCCCGGAGCCAGGCGCGAGTACACTGTTTCAAGTAGAAGCGCCGGATCGGGGACGTGCTCGAGCACATCGATCAGCGTCACCACGTCGAAGCTGATTCCGGGGAAGACGGCTGCGTCGAGCTCGCCCTGCTGCACCCGCTCGCCAAAACCCTGGCTCGCCAGACGCACGGCCTCGGGATTCGGATCGAGACCGAACGGCTCGAAGCCCTGCTGCTGCGCCACTTCGAGCAGGAAGCCGGTCGCGCAGCCGACGTCGAGCAGGCGCCCGCCGCGGCGCAGGCCGGCGATCTCGCGCAGGAAGGCGGCGTGCGTGGCGTGCTTCATCGCGCGCACGCGCTCGTAGGCCGCAGCGTCGCGCCCGCCCCAGCGCTCGAAATAATCGCCCGCGTAGAGCTCGCGCAGGCGCGCCTCGCTCGGGAACGGACGCTGCCACTCGAGGCCGCAGCCGGGGGAACGCACGACCGCGAACGCGCCGCGCTCGAAGACGGCGATCGCGGCGTCGCCGCATACGATGCAGCGCTCGGGGGCGCCCTTCACGAATCAATCACGCGCAGGGGAACCTTCGCAGCGCGCACGCCCGTGGCCTCGCTGAGGCTGCGCTCGACCGAAGCGAGCACGTCGACGGGCCGGATGCCCGTCATGCAGCGCGCCTGCGCAAACCAGCACGAGAGCACCTTGTTGTCGTGGACGAACATGCAGGGCGAGCAGGCGAGCGCCAGGTAATGAACGCTGTGGCGCTGTCCCGGCCGCGAACGCAGGGGTCCGTAGAGAACGGGGGTCTCCGGGCCGAAGAGCGCCGCCGTCGAAGCGCCGGCCGCAGCGGCGAGATGCAGCGGACCGCTGTCGTTGCTCACGACGACGGCCGCCTGCGCGAGCAGCGCCACGAGCTGCGGAATGTCGATGCGGCCGGCCGCGTTCACGACGCGCGCTTCGAGACGCGCCGTGCGGATCACGGACGCGACGTACTCGCGCTCGGCCGGCGCGCCAATCGCCACGAGGTTGATCTCCCGGCGCGCGGCCAGCAAGCCGAGAAGCTCCGCCACGCGCTCGGCCGGCCAGCGGCGCTCGAGTGCCATGTCGCCGGCGTTGGGATTGACGACGATGATCGGCGCGTCCGCGCGCCACGCGGGATCGGCCGCGAGCCGCTCACGGCATTCCTCCCACGCGCCCTCGGGCGCACGCAACGGCGGCAGCGCAGCGTCGCCGTCGATCGGCGAGGTATCGATCGGATCCATCGGATCGTCGCGCAGCAGCGTCAGGAAGTTCAGCGCGACGTGGTGGTAGGCGTTGAAGGGAACCTGCACGTCGTGCAGACGCCCCCGCCACTGGCTCTTGCTGCTGAAGCCGTGTGAGCGGCGCGCCCGCGCGAGGCTCGAGAAGATCGCGGAGAAGCGCGTGAAGAATTCGAGATCGAAGAGCAGGTCGTAGCGTTCGCGCCGCAGCGCGAGCAGCGTGCGCAGCGTGCCGACGAAAAATGCCGGAATCCCGCCACCCAGCTCGAGCTCGATGCGGCGATCGATCTGGGGCAGCAGCGACAGGATCTGCGCGTTCTCGCGCAGCGAGACGAAATCGATGCGCGCCTGCGGGTGGCGCTCGCGCAAACGCGCGAGTAGCGGTGACGCGAGCACGATGCTGCCCATGCCCCAGAGCTTGAGGACGAGAATCTTCTCGACGCTTTCGGGGGGCGGCAGTGGCGCGGGCGTGCGGAAGAGCTTCTGCCAGCCGACGAGCAGCGCGCACACGAGCGGCCCGAGGCGCCGGTCGATCCACAGCGCGGCCTGATAACGACGATTGGGACGCGCGACACGCACGACCGGGCATTCTACCACCGCGCGAGCGGGCGGTTGCTGCGGCGGGCTTCAAGCCGGCTTGCGCGCCGTGACGTGGACGGCCCAGGAGGGCACGCGTCCCAGCAGCTTCGCCTCGGCCCACAGCAGGGCATCGACGCCTCGCACGAGCAGCGCTGCGAGACGCGCCGCGACACCCCGGCCCGGCGCGCGCGACGCCGCCAGGATCTGCCCGGTCGAAGCGCTCCGCGAACGCGAGCGTGCCGCGAGCGCGAGCGCGGCGAAGGCCGCGAGATCGGCGAAGTTGCCGAGCACGTGCAGGCTGCCGCGCACGCGAACGAGCTCGAAGCCGGCAGCTTCGATTTGCGCGAGAAGCTCGCGGCGCCGGAAGCGCTGCACGTGGCCGCCGAACCGCCGCTTCCATGCACCGGCGCCGCGCTGGCCCGGAAGCCAGAACCAGAGGCTGCGCGGGTCGCCCTCGCACGGGACGTGCGCATGCAGCACGCCACCGGGGACGAGCACGCGCCGGATCTCGGCGAGCATGCCCGCCGGGTCGTCCACGTGTTCGAGCACGTCGAGCAGCAGCACGGCGTCAAACTCGTTCTCGCGCGCGGGCAGTGCGCCCGGCGTCGCGGCGCGTGTCTCGATCGCGGGTGCGAGGCTCGCGAGCGTCGCCAGCGCGCTTCGGCTCACGTCGGCGCCCGTGAGCGCGAGGCCGGGACGCGCGGCGCCGACCGCGCGCAGGAAGCGCCCGGCACCACACCCGACTTCCAGTACACGCCCGCGCTCCGGGAGAAAGCGCAGCGCCTCGGCAAGCCGATAGCCCGCGATCGAGCGCTCCCCGGGCGCGATCGTCTCCTCGCCCCAGCGGGCAGCTTCGTAATCGAAACCGTCGCCAGCGCTCATGAGCCCTGCGCTCCGGCCAGGTCGCGCCGGCGCAGGATTCGCGTCTTGCCGATGCGCGTCTCTTCGACGTAGCCATCCTCGATCCAGGCGCTGATCGCGGCGCCGAGAAAGACGCGCGGATCGATGTCGTCGACCCCCATCAGCGTGTCGTCCCAAACGACGTAACGCGGCGGCTCGGCTTGCAGCTCGGCGAGCACTTCGGCGCGGTGGCGATCCGTCACGATCTGGTGTCCGAGCACGAAACGGGTCGGGGTCGCGCGCCGCGTCAAATAATAATACGAAGCAATGTCCGGCAGGAAGAGCACCGGCTCGCCCGGCTGCGTGTGCGTGAGCACCCAGCGCCACACCCTCTGCACGTGAACGTCGCCGCGCGGCGCATAACCGACGCGCGCCAGCGTCGAGATGTCGCTGACGGAATACAGAACCGAACGCAGCGGCCGCGGCTTGTCGAGCAGGCCGCTGACGAGCACGAGCAGGATCAGCGCCACCGCGCGCGTGGCAACCACGGCTCGCCGCGAGGCATCCGCGAGCCAGGCGCCGACGAGGCGATCGAGAGCGATCACGATGAGTAGCGCCGCGGGCGCGAGGATCATCAGGATGTGGGTGATGTCGCTGCGCCCGAGCGCGCTGCGGAAGGCGATCGCGCCGAAGAGCGCGATCAACGCAACGCCCAGACGCGCGGGATCGCGCGCGAGCGTCTCCAGCGCCGAGCGCAACCAGACCAACGGTTGCCGCACGCGCAGCGCCGCGAGCGGAACGGCGAGCAGGAGGGCGGCGGCGCAGACGACGGGTGCGACGTAGCCGAGGCGCAGGTCGAGCGCGCCCGGATCGCGCAGCGCAGCGAGACGCAGCGGCAGGTTCGCGATCAGCGAAGGGAAGGGCCGCTTGCCGAAGCCCGCGAACATGTAACGCGGATACTCGACGAGATCGTGCAGCATCGGCCCGAGCGCGCCGTGCAGCGCGAACCAGCCGAGCATGGGCGCGACCACGGCGCCGAGCCCCGCCGCGAAAACACCCGCAGCCCTGCCCTCGCGCGTGACCGCAAAACCCGCCGTCGCCGCGACGACGAGCGCCAGCCCGAACTCCTGGCTGTAGAGCAGCGACGTTCCCGCGAGCGCTCCCGCTGCGAGCGCGAGCCAGCGTCTGCGATCCTGCAACCAGAGCGTGAACAGCAGCAACCCCGCCAGTGGAAGCCCGACGCGCAGATCGATCCAGGGCAACAGAAAGGGCAGAACCAACACGAGGCTCTTGCGGCGCACGAGCGCCGCGCACAACAACAGGGCGGCCGCGTAGCTCGCGGCGCGGCCAGCGGTGGCGTAGAGCTGATACGCCGCGATCGAGCGCCGCGTCAGCGCCCAGATGCCGACGACGCCCATGTCATAGAGAGGGCCGTAGAGACAGAAGAAATCCCGGCCGTGGAGTTCGCCGCGCCGGATCGCGTCGGCCCACACCAGATGCTGCCCGATCTCGGCGTGGAAGTTGAAATAATCCTTCACGAGCTGGACATCGGGCACCGCATACACGACGGCCCAGGTGGTGGCCCAGATGGGAGGCGTGATGAAAACGGCGAGCAGCGCGGCGAACGCGACGAAGCCGAGCCTGCGCAGCGAAGACCAACGCCGGGCTGGCGGCTCCAGCGACTCCACGCCGGGCGCGATTCGATCTGCGCGCCGCACGACGCCGATCGCCGCGGCCGCCGCAGCGACGCAGGCGAGCGTCCCCGCCAGGCCCGGCAACCACAGCGCGCCGACGAGGCCGAGCAGCGCGAGCGCCTCGACGTTGGCCTGCGTCTGCGGACGCAGCCCCTCGCGCGTGAGCGCCCGCGCGAGCAACCAGCAAAGGAGCGCGCCGACGAGCGCAGCGAAGACGAGCCAAAAGGTTTCCTGCTGCAGCGGATAGCGACGCAGCGTCGAGTAGGAAACGATGCCCAGCAGATTCTCGCGGTATTCGAAGCGAATCGGCAGCCAGCGCGCGAGCTCTAGCGTGAAGCCCGCAGCGAGCGGCAGCGCCGCGACCATCGCATCCGAGCCGTGAGCCCGCATCCGCTACCCGTGCCTGCGCGCGGGGCGCGCTTGCGCCACGGAGGTCCAGACGATCCACACGGCCGAAGCAAAGCAGAACACGACCGCTGCGTCGCGCAGCAGCCGCAAGCCGAGCGGCCAGCTGGCATGGGCCACGTGATCCCAGAGTCCGAGCAGCCACGGATTGCCGCAGTAGAAGGCGTAGACGCCGTAGATGTAGGCCCCGAGCAGCAGCGAGCCGGCCGCGGCGTAACGCGCACCGCGAAAACACCAGAACGGCGCCGACCACGCGAGATACTGAAAGGCCCATTGCGAACTGAATCCGTAGAGGAGCATGAACGACGCGAACACGCTTGCGCCGATCTCGTGAGCCTCGCGGCGTCCGCGGCGCAGCCAGGCGACGGCCAGAATCGGAATCACGACGACGCTCGTGTTGTGCGCCGCGAAGAAGGCCGCGACGCGGCCGAACCCGGGCGCGCGCTCGAGCCCGAGCGCCGCCCAAATTCCCCAGATCGCTACACCGTGAACGGTCTGCGCCCCCGAGCCTGGATAACCGAAGATCCTGCGGGCGAGAAGCGTCGGCTCGAGCGCGACCTCGGGCAGATAGAGGACGGCTGCCGTGAGCGCTGCGGCGCCTGCAAACAGGGCGCGCCGCCGCGAACCTGCGAGCGCAAAAAACAAGGCGGGCGCCGCGATCAGGGCGGGGAGCTTGATGCCGACGCCGATGCCGAGCGCGACGCCGGCGAGCGCCGGCCGGCCGCGCGTCACCGCGAGCAGGGAGAGCAACGCCGCCAGCGCGACGAAGCTGTCCGTATTGCCGTGATAGGCCGAGAAGATCCACGCGAGCGGATGCAGCCAATAGCCGGCGAGCGCGGCGTAGCGCCAGGCAGAGCCGCGAAAGAGCGCAAACAACGCGGCGGCCGCGGCGACATCGAGCAGGGCGAAGGGCGCCCGCAGGATCACGCGAAACGGAATTCCCGTCGCGTCGGCGAGCACGCTCGCGGCTTCGAAGAGGCGCCCGGCGAGGGGCGGATGATTGAAGACCGGCCCGCGCTCGTAGTACGCGATCAAGCCGACCTCGTGCACGGAGCGCCCGTGGAACAGCTTGATCGCGACGTCGAAGCTGCCTTCCGTACACAGGACGAGGTAGACGCGCAGCAACGCGCCCGCCCCGAGCGCGAACCAGAGCCACGCGCCCGGCGCGCGCAGCCAGGCGAAGCGCGCTTCAGCCTGCACGGCGCCACCGGATGGCGAGCTGAGCGCAGAAGACGAGCAGCGTCGCCGCGAACACGGCGAGGCCCGCGCGCCAGAATCGCGGCTGATAGCGCAATTCGACGCGGCTCTCACCAGCCGGAACCGCGACGGCGAGCCGACCCGAACGATTGCTCGCGAGCCCCCCCGTCACCTGCCACTCCGCGCGCGATTTCCCCCAGCGCACGGGAAAGGCGATCTGCGCGGGCGCACGCGAACGGACGAGATACACGAGCCGATTGGGGTTGAACTCGACGAGCTCGACACGCGTCCCCGACGGCGACCCGAACACGACCGGCTGCGGGCGATGATCGCGTTCGAGAATCGGCGGACCGAGCGCCGCCTGCTGCCAGGCCCGGCTCTCGACGTGGAGATCGATGCCCACGACGAGCGCCAGCGCGAGAGCGGCCGCGACCGCCAGCGGTCGTGAGCGCCCGAGCGCGAGTTCGTAGAGCCGTCCGAGCCCCAGCGCCGCAGCCACGCTGAACGCGAAAAGCGCCAGCTCGAGAAAACGGGACGGCGCGCGCTGTGTGCGCCAGACGGGCAGCTCGCGCAAGAGCGTCCACGGATCGAGAATCCGCAGCGGCGGCTCGAGCGCGAGTCCCAGGAAGAACATGCCGAGCACCAGCAGACTCCAGCCGCGTCGCGCCGTCGCGAGTCCCACGACGATACAGATCAATGCGACGGGACCGATGTAGAAGGCGTACTCCCACCAGCCCGCGCCGTGCGTGAAGACGAAGCCATCCGCTGCGAACCCCGGCTGTTGGCCGCGCGCCGTGAGGCTCGTGAAGAGGAGGCCCGGCGGAAGGCCCTGGATCAGCGCCGTCGGCGCGTAATCCGCGAACTCCGCGAGCATCGGCAGCAGCTTCGGCGCCGCCAGCCCGGCGACCGCGGCAAATAGCAGGGCCAGCCGCAGGATCGGAAAGACGGCGCGCGTCTGCAGCGCCCAGCAGAGCGAAAAACCCGCGAGGAAGAGGCCCTGCCAGATGAAAGGTTGGTGCTGGCCTCCGACGATCACGCTGGCGCCGAGCCACGCCGCGAGCCAGAACGCCGCCAGGCTGCCGAGCGCTGCGCGCCGATAGAGGCACAGCAGGGCCGGCAGCACCTGCGTGCCGAGCGCCCACGGGTGCCCCACCGCCAGGTGCGCGGGCAGGAAGCCGCCGAGTCCGAACACGAGCGCAAACAACAGCGCGATCGGCGCGGGCACAGCGAGGTCGCGCAACAAGCCGAAGCTGCCCGCGAGGCCGAGCGCCGTGAACAGCACGATCAAGAGCTTCAGGTGGGTATCCGTGTCGAGAACCAGCAGCAACAGCCCGAGCGGCGAGAGCAGCGGCGACTCGGCGTTCGCCAAAAAATTGGGCGTCATCACCGCGTCGGGCATGTAGAAGGGCAGGCTCGCGAAACGGCGCAAGGAACTGCGCACCCAATCGAAATAATGGAAATGGTGGGAGCTCCAGTCGTTGCCCGAGAGCGCCCCGCCCGAGAGCAGCGGCCACCAGAAGAGCAGCGCGCACAGCAACGCGAGCGAGGCCGCGAGCAGCGCCGTGCGGGGCGCGACCGGCGCGACGGAGGATCCGCGCGGCGGAAGCAGATCGTTCATCGCGCGCTCGCAGCTCGCAGCGACACGCAGCCGGCTCTACGCATCTGCGGCGCGGCTCTTGCGAGCGCTCGCGCGGATGTAACGCCGCGACACTGGCGAGATGTCGCCCGGCGGAAGCACGCATTCGATGATCACGAATTCGCGCACCTCGTGAGCCGCGCGCAGCGCCTCGCGCAGCTCGCGCCGCGTCTTCGCCTCGATGCCGACGCCCCCCCAAGCCTGGGCGAGCTCCGCATAGGGCCAGGGGGGGATCTGGAGCAGATCCTTGCGCGGCGTCACCGGGCGGAAGATTCCCCAGCCGGCGTTGTTGATCAGCACCACGATCGGCGTGAGCCCGCGCATGGGCGCATACGAGATCTCGGCCCCCGTCATCTGGAAACCGCCGTCGCCGCAGAGGACCAACGGCCGCCGGCCCGTGCCGATCTGCGCGCCGAGCGCCGCCGGCACCGCGAAGCCCATCGACGCGTAGTAACCCTGCGAGAAATACAGCCCGCCGCGGCGCTGACGCACCTCGAGGCCGCCAAACAGCATGTCGCCCGATTCGGCGAACACGTCGTAACCGCTCTGCTCGGCGAGAAAGTCGTTCACTTCGACGAGCAGATCGTTGATCGAGAGCGGCTTCTCGCGCCGGCCCGGCTTCGCGAGCGGCGTTCGCTTCAGGTTGTCGTAGTAGCGCACGGGCTCGCGCAGACGCGGCAGCTTCTCCGCCGCGAGGCGCGCGACGAAGTCCTTGAGCGTCACGTCCGTATAGGTATGGAACGAGACATTGACGCGATCATCGACCGCCCATACGGAATGCCGCCGCCGGACCTGGGGCTTGGCCGCGCCGAGGTTCATGTCCGTCAACTGGTTGCCGAGTGAGAGCACGAGATCCGCCGCGCGCACGCGCCGCTGGATCTCGGGCGCACTGAACGGACCGATGTGGATCCCCATGTGCAGCGGGTGATCCATCGGAAAGACGCCCTTGGCGAGCATCGTCGTCACGACGGGCGCCCCGAGCTTCTCGGCGAGGCGCAGGAAATCCTTCTCCGCACGCTCGCGGAACAGCTCGACGCCGCCGATCAGCACCGGCCGCTTCGCGGCGCGAATGCGGGCGGTCGTGTCCGCGACGGCCTCCGCGAGCTTGCGCTCGTCCGAGCCCGGTCGCGGAAAGCTGCCATCCCACGCCATGATGGACTTCGGAACCGGGATCACGACGTCGACCATGTCGCGGTGGATTTCGAGGTAGCCGGGCCGGTGTTCGGCCAGTACCCGGCCCACGACTTCGTGGATCTCCTCGGCAGCGAGATCGGCGCGGCGCAGAATCCGCGCATCGGCCGTCACCTCGCGAAACATCCGCCACTGCCCCTCGACGTCCTTCACCTGGTGGTGAACGCCCCCCAGCTTTTGCTCGGCCTCCCCCGGGCCCCCCGAAACCACGAGCAGCGGAACCTGCTCGGCGTAGGCGCCGGCGATCGGGTTCACGACGTTGTGTCCGCCGGCGCCGTAGGTGACGCACACCACGCCGAGCTTGCGCGTGCTGCGCGCGTAGCCGTCCGCGGCAAAACCCACCGACGGCTCGTGCGAGAAGGTCACGATCTCGAGCCCACGCGCGCGCCCGAAACGGTGGAAGAGCCCGAGCACGAGATCGCCGGGCAGCCCGAAGATGTGCGTCACACCCGCGCGCTGGAGATAGGCGACGAGAAAATCGCCGAGCGGCATCGATGCGCGCATTGCGGAGCGCCTAGCCTTCATCGCCTTCCCGCTCGCTTGCGAGATCGAAGAAATACAGCGCCGCCATCACGAGGCCGTGATCGATGCGCCCTTCGCGCAGCAGCCGTCGCAGCGCGGCCGGCGCCACCAGCTCGACGAGCGTCTCTTCCGTACCTTCGTTCGCGATCTCGGCGACGCGCTCGCAGCCGTGCGCCGCGAAGGCGAACAGCCGGTTTCCGAACAAGGCCGGATTCGGGTTGACGCTGCCGAGGGTCTCTAGGCGCTGCGCGCGGTAGCCGGTCTCTTCGAGCAGCTCGCGGGCCGCGGCCGCCTGTGGCGCCTCGCCGGGATCGACCATCCCGCCCGGAATCTCGAGGGTCACGTCGCGCAGGCCGTGGCGGTACTGACGCACCATCACGATTTCGCCCGCGGGCGTCACGGGCACCACGTTTACCCAGTCGGCGGAGTCGATCCGAAAAAAGGAGTGACGCTCTCCCGTGTTGGGGGATTCCGTGAGCGTGCGGCTCACGCTGAAGACGGCGCAATCCTGAAGCGCCTCGGTCTCGAGGGCCTTCCAGGGCCGCGGGCGCGACATGGACCCGAAGCTAGCATGCGACGTCCGCCACCGGCGCGCCGGCTCTAGAGCCGTTCGTCGAGCACGAGCTCGACGCCGCTCGCGCCGGGCGAGACGGCAGACTTCACCGCACCCTGCAGGTCCCCCGGTGTACGCGACGTCGCGTTGCCATCGGTATCGAGCCGCGCGCTGAGTTGCAACGGGCCCGCGAACGGCATCGTCTTCAGCATGCGGTCGTCCGGACCGATCTCGAAGGCCAGCGGGAAACGGGGCGCCTCGATACGCTTGACCGCGAGCGGAGGGCCCGGCGCCGTGCCGCGCGCGATCAAGAACAACACCGCACCGGCGGGCTGCGCCGCCTCGAGTTCCGGCGCCAGCCGCAGCGTGCCACGGATCGGATCGCCGCCGGGCGCTGCGAGCTCCGGCGCCGCAGCCATGCTGGGCGGCGGCGGCGGCATCTCGGTCGGCGCATCCTGCACGGCCGGCATCTCATCGGCGCCGGCCGGGAAGATCCGCGAGAGATCCGGTTGCTGCGGCTCCTCGGCAGGATCGAACGGCGCGATGTTGCGATCGCAGGCGGCGAGCATCGCGAGCGTGAGGCAGAGACCAGCGGCGCTTGGCTTCGTCAGCATGGGGGCAAACCGTAGCACCGGGTTCGTCCTCAGATTCCGTTCGCATCGGCGTGGGCGATCACGGCGAGGAGGTAGGCGACGCTGGCATCGAGCGCGCTTTCGTCCAGGCGCGAGCGTGCATCGAGGGCCGAGTGCAGGCCGCGCGGCACCAGCCGCCCCGGCTCGCGCGAAACCAGGGTCGCGGCGGGGATTCCGTGCGCGAGAAAGGCTCGCGCGTCGGTCGCTCCGCCGATGCTCAGCACCTCGAGCGGGGCGCCAAAGCTCGTTCGGTGCCCCGCGTCGAGCAGGGCGACCACGCGCGCATCGGGCGGGAACGAGCGCAGCGTGAAGCGCTCGCTTCCGAGCACGGCGAGCTGCTTCGACGCCCCGATGCCTTCGAGATTGATCACGAAGGTCGGCAGATCCGGCGGGGCGGCGAAGCGCTGCGCCGCGTAGGCCCACGAGCCCTGCACGCCGACTTCCTCGGCCGAGAGCCACAGCACCTCGACCTGCGTGCGCGCGAGCGCGGGCCGCTGCGCGAGTTCCTCCGCCACGCGCACGAGCACGGCGCAGGCGCCGCCGTCGTCGAGCGCACCCGGACTGCGCGCTGGCACGAAGGCGCCCGCCGAGAGCGCCACGAAAGTGGCGACACCGTAGAGGGCCGCAGACCACGCCGCGAATGCGACGAAGAGCGAGATGCCGCGCGGGCGCTGCGGGCGACGCGCCGCCCAGGCTGCGGCCAGCGCTCCGGCCAGCATGAGCGGAATCACCGGCAGCGCGAGGAGATCGACGGGCGCGCGCTCGACGTGATCGAGCAGATCGGTCTTCGTGTCGTAGTGCGCGGCGAGGATCAGGCGCTGCTCGGCCGCACGCGCCGGAAGACGCACGAGCACGTGGTCCTGCCGCTCGGCGCCGATCCAGCCGAAGACCGGCAGCTGCCACTCGAGTTGTGCGAGCAGGAGCAGCGGGATCGCGACGGCGACGGCGAACGCTGGCAGCGCGCGCCCAGCCCGCAGCAGGCGCCAATAGAGGAGGCCCCCGACGAGCGCGAGCACCCCCGCCAGCCGCAGCGCGAAGGGCTGTGCGTCGAAGCCGACCCGCGCGACGTCGAGGCCCGCGCGCTCGAGCGTCTCGACCAGGAATCGGGCGGCCTCGTGAAGAGCGGCGGATCCGTTCTCCCGCGGCGCCTCCGCGAGCTTCGCGAGCAGGGGATCCCAGGCCGACACGCGGCGAAGGTAGCGCCGCGCGGGTTGAGCCGCGTGGGGCGTGGTGGTAGCGTCGTCGAACGGAGCCCCCATGACGAATTCGCGTTCGACACCTGCTGGACCGCCCACAGGGCGCTCGTGGCAGCTGCCCGACCTCGGCGGCAACCCTTCGAGTTCGCGTCAGGGAACGACACCGGGAAGTTTCGCGCGTCCGAGTGAAATCGGCGGCCCGCGCACGTTCGCGTCGCCGGACACACCGGGCATGCCGCAGCCCTCCGCGAAGACCGCCTGGGATTTCATGCCGAGCGATTGGAAGTTCGCGGCGGGGCGCTGGACGCCGCCGGCGGGCTTCGCGCCGGTGACGCAGCTCGAGCATGCCCGCCTCGGCGCGATCACGTCCGAAATGCAGCGCGTGGCGCAGCGCGAGCCGCACCTCACGCCCGAGCAGGTCCGCGACGAGGTGGCGGCCGGGCGCATGGTGATTCCCGCCAACACGGTCCATCGCAGCCTGGGTCTCGATCCGATGTGCATCGGGCGGGCGAGCCTCACGAAGGTGAACGCCAACATGGGCGCTTCTCCGGTCTCGAGCGGCACCGACGAGGAAGTCGAGAAGCTGCGCTGGGCCGAGCGCTGGAACGCCGACACCGTGATGGATCTCTCGACGGGCGGCGATCTCGATCTCACGCGCGAGGCGATCGTGCGCGCCGCCACGGTTCCGATCGGCACGGTCCCGATCTATTCGATGATCATCGGGCGCAAGATCGAGGATCTGGACGGGGAGGCGATCCTCGCCGGCCTCGAACACCAGGCGCGCCAGGGCGTCGATTACATGACGGTGCACGCCGGCGTGCTGCGCGAGCACCTGCCGCTGGTGCGCGACCGCTTGATCGGAATCGTGAGCCGCGGCGGTTCGCTGCTCGCGAAGTGGATGCTGGTGCACGGGCAGCAGAACCCGATGTACGAGCTGTGGGACGAGATCTGCGCAGTGCTGCGCCGCTACGACGTGACCTTTTCGATCGGCGACGGGCTCCGGCCCGGCGGTCTCGCCGACGCCACCGACGCCGCGCAGCTCGCCGAACTCTCGACGCTTGCCGAACTCACGGAGCGCGCCTGGCGCAACGGTTGCCAGGTGATGGTGGAGGGGCCCGGACACGTGCCCTTCGATCAAATCGAATACAACATGAAGCTTCAGCGCCAGCTGTGTCACGGCGCGCCCTTCTACGTGCTCGGTCCCCTCGTGACCGACATCTTCCCCGGCTACGACCACATCACGAGCTGCATCGGCGCCACCGCCGCCGCCTACCACGGCGCCTCGATGCTGTGTTACGTGACGCCGAAGGAGCATCTGGGGCTGCCGAAGAAGGCTGACGTCAAGCAGGGCGTGATCGCGTACAAAATCGCCGCCCACGCGGCCGACATCGCGCTCGGCATTCCGGGCGCCCGCGACCGCGACGACGAGCTCACCAAGGCGCGCGCCGCGCTCAATTGGGAGAAGCACTTCGAGCTCTCGTTCGATCCCGATCTGGCGCGCGCGTATCACGACGAAGATCTGGACGTCGATACGGATTTTTGCGCGATGTGTGGCCACGACTGGTGCTCCGTGCGGATCAGCAAGGAGATCGTCGAATTCACCAGCGGCAAGGCGGATGCCTATCAATGGGAGCAGGCGCGGGTGAGCGACGCACTCTCCCCCACGCAGCGCGAGATTCTCGAGCAGCGGGGTGTCCTCGAGCCGGGCGAAATCCATCGGCTTGCTAACAAGACGCGCAAGGCGATGCATGCCGACGAAGGGCATAAGGCGAGCTGCCACAGCGATGCAGTGGTGCCAGATGTGGCGCAGCGGCTGCAATCCGCCGCGCTCGATCCCGTGACGCTCGAGCCGCTCGGAGCGCCGCCGGCCGCGTGAGCCAGGCTGCGGCCCAAAGCAAGGCGCCCCGGAACCTTGCGGTCCCGGGGCGTCCCGTCCGAGCCTCACCCCCCCAGATTCAGCTCAGATCTAGAGATCTCATCGGCCGTGACTGCCGGGGCTTGAGCGCTATTTGCGCGCGAGCTGCGGACGCGTGAGCGCGCAGCTCGCCTTCAGCGAAGAAGAATTACCTAGCTACCTCGCGGACTTGGGATTCCTCTCCCGCGGCGAACCGGCGAGCGTCGAACGCGCGGGCGATGGCAACATCAACTGGGTCCGGCGCGTGCGCTCGAACGTGCGCGCGCGCTCATTCATCGTCAAGCAGGCCCGGCCGGCACTGGAGCGGTTCCCGGAGTACCGGGTTTCGACCCGTCGCATCGAGTTCGAAGCGCGCTGGTACGCGACCGTGGCGCCCTTCGATCGGGACGGCGTCTGCCCTGGGGTCCACCACTTCGACGCGCAGCGCATGGCGCTCGTGCTCGAGGATCTCGGCGGTGCGGAACCGCTCGACGCATGGCTCGCGCGCGGCGCCGACGCGTCGCAGGCGGCAGCGAAACTCGGCGCTTTTCTCGGCGCGGTTCACGCCGGGACGCGCGATCCCGCGCTCGCCGCGCGCTTCCAGAACGACGAGATGCGCCGCCTCCACGGCGAGCACATTTTCGTGCTTCCGTTCCAGCCGAATGATTTTCCGCTCACGCCCGCGCTGCGCCGCCGCGGGCAGGCGCTCGCCTCGGAGTCGGAGCTGCGCGAACGCATCGACGCGGCCTACGCCCGTTATCTCGAGAGCGCGCTGGCGCTCGTGCACGGCGACGTCCAGCCGACGAACGTGCTCGTTGCGGCGAGCGGCCCGAAGCTGCTGGATGCCGAGATCGCGCACGTGGGTGATCCCGCCTTCGACGTGGGACAGCTCGTGGGCCACCTCTGGCTGCGCGCGCTCGCGCGCGGTGAGCCGCGCGCCGCGGCGCCCGGCGTGCGTGCACTCTGGTCCGGCTACTGCGAGGCACTTGCGGGCGTGCTCCCGATTCGATTCGAAGACGTGCTCGCGTATGCCGGAATCGAGATGTTGCGGCGCACGCTCGGTGCGGCGCGCATCGCCGAGGTGGGCCGGGACGAGATCGGCTTGCGCGCGGTGGAAGCGGGGCGGACGTGGGTGCTCGCACCGCCTGCCGAGCCTGCGTTGCTATAGACTCGCGCGATGCAGGACGCAGCCACCCGCGCGCGCAGCTTCGGACTGCGCTGTTTGCTCTGGTTGCTGCTCGGGGGATGGGTCGGCGCCTGGCTGTGCTTCGGGCTCGTCGTCGCGCCGACGGCCTTCCGGGTGTTGCCCACGCTGGAGATCGCCGGCCAATTGATCGGGCCGGTGCTCGACGCGCTCCACTGGTATGGAGCCATCGCGGGAGCCCTGCTGGCGCTGCTCGCCTGGCAGTTCGGCCGCGGACCCGGCCTGGTGGGGACAGCGCTCGTGGCCTCGGCGCTGTGCGCGTACTCGCAGCTCGGCATCACACCCGAAATCGCCCGGCTCCGGCCGCTCGCGTTTGGGCCGCAGGGGAGCCCGGAGTTCGCCGCGCAGTTCCAGCAGCTACACCAGATCTCGATGCTGATCTTCTGCGGCGTGGGCGTAATGACCCTCGTTTTGCTCGCCGGGCACGTACGCGCCGATCTGCACACTCAAAACAGCCCGCCTCCGCGCTGAGGCTTCAGGGGGCACCCCGAGCAGGTTGGTGATTATTCGACGAAAGTCGCGCAAAAACCGTCGCGGATCTCACAACACTGGTGTATGCTTTCGCGGCTTATCTAAAAACCTCTTTGTTTTCAGATAGTTACACGATCTCACGGGGCTGGTTTGGAGCCGCGGTTGCCCCGCCCGCCCCCGGTGAGAGCATCGTACGCGAGCCTTCGCGGCGATTTTCGCCGGTTCGATGAAAGGGAAGAAGGGCTGATGGACGTGAAGGTCAAAATTTCCCTCGCCTTTCGCGTCTCCGAGAGCGCACTCGAGGACGCCATGGCGGAGTACGACGAGGTCACGGTCGAAGGTCTCATCAAGGAGATCCTCGACAAGGCAGTCGCCTGCGAGGACATCCAGGCCAAGGTCGAAGAGGGCCCCAACACCCTCGAAGAGTACGACCAGCTCAGCAAGGCCTGATTCCGCCCTCGCGTCCGCTTCAGATCCTGGATTTTCGTCTCAGAACAGCGTGAGCTGGGTGGAGGCGCCGCGCGGCCGCGCGCGTTCGCGCAGCGCAGGTGTTTCGGCCCTCGGCTCGCGAGCGATCGCCAGCGGACCCGGCCGATAGATGCCTTCGCGCCGCGCAAACTCGAGCAGCTCGCGATAAAAAGCCCGAAAACGCAGGCCATGATTGAAATGGCGCAGGTGCGCGAGCTCGTGGCACAGCGTGTTGACGAGGCTCGAGTATTTGAGCGAACGCCCGCTGAGCGTATGGCGCAGGCGGATGCGAATCGAGCCATCCGCGAAACAGACGCCGTAGCGCCGCTTCACATTGGCGCGCTCCGCCGCGATTTCCTTGTATTGCAGACCAAAGCTGCGAGCGATGCGCTGCGCATCTGCGTTCAGGCGTTCCATCAAGCCGTGCGCCATGCGTTCATCCATACCGCGCCGCAAGTCTTCGGGTGCGCGCCCCGCTCGTCAAGGTCCCGCATGCGCGTGATACCCTCGAGCCCATGCCCGCGCTCGAGCGACTGCCGCTCTTCCCGCTCGCAAACGTCGTGCTGTTCCCGCGCGTGCAGACCCCCCTGCACATCTTCGAGCCGCGCTACCGGCAGCTGATCGAGCATGCGCTCGCCGGCGATCGGCGCATTGGCATGGTCGCCGTGCGGCCGGAGCACAGCGACGAGATCGCGGGCAATCCCCCGCTCTTCGAAGTGGGTTGCGAAGGCCTGATCACCGCCACGGAGCCGCTTCCGGATGGCCGCTTCAACATCCTGCTGCAAGGTACGCAGCGTTTTCGCATCACCCGCGAGTGCGAAGGCGGGACAGGACGGCTCTACCGCGTTGCAGAGATCGAGAAGCTCGAAGATGCATTCGATCCCGCCTCGCGCCCGCGCGTGATTGCCTTGCGTCAGCGCGCGATCGAACTCGCCGCCGAGTTGACCGGCGCTCCGACGAGCCAGCCTGCGCTCACGCCGGAAGCCTTTCGCAACGTCGACGACGTGACGTTCGTGAACGCTCTCTCGAACGCCTTTGCATTCGCGCCCGCCGAGAAGCAGAGCCTGCTCGAGGCCGCTTCGATCCCCGAGCGTTACGAGCGTCTCGTCTCGACGCTCGGCTTCCAGGCGGAAGCTCGCAGGCACTTCGCCGCCCCGTCTTCGGAAGCGATTCACTGAGTGAACGACTCAATTGAAATTCGACGAAAATTCCTGATCAAAGGCGATAATCGCTGAAAAATTGCGATCGATAATTTCGCTTCTCGGCGGCACGCGGGCCGCCCCGGAGCCGCGACGTCACCTCAAGGCTCGTGGCGAAGTCCCCGGAATCGAATCGCGATCCCGCCTCAAAACCGTGGTTTTCCGTCGCTGTTTCGAGCCTTCGCCGCGTGACAGGTGTGTGTAGCGAGGCTCGCATCGAGACAGGCTGGCGACGTTGCGGGTCGCCCGCGAGCGTGGTCTACTCGGCGCGCCTCAGGGTTGGATGTTGGGGATTCGCTTCTAGAGCTTCCGTAAAGCCTGCATTTCGAGAAAACTGAATGACCTCCCCCCAAGAGTTGTGGGACGGCGTTTTGCGCCGTCTCGGCAGCGATCTGCCTGCCTTCGCGCTCGCGGCCTGGTTGCGCCCCCTGGCGCTCGAGGTCGAAGGCGAGGGGCTTCGGCTGCTGTGCCCCACGCCGTTCCACATGGAGCGTGTGCGTGTGCGCTTCCTGTCGGCGATCACGCGCGCGCTCGCCCTGGAAGCCGGGCGCGCGCTCGGCCTCTCGCTTGCGATCGCCGATACACCCGCCGTGGCTAGCGAAGCAACGGCGAGTGCGCGCGCCCGCGTCGTCGCCCCCGCGCTCGGCGCCGAGCCCGTGGCGCGTGCGCGCGACACCATCGCAACGTCCAGTTCGTCCGCGCAGCCCGCGCAGCGACTGCTCCCGCATACGTTCGACACGTTCGTCGTCGGGCCTTGCAACGCGCTCGCGCGCGAAGCGGCGCTCGCGCTCGCGCAGGATCGGCAACAAAGCCTCAACCCGCTCTTTCTCGTCTCGGAGCGGGGGCTCGGCAAGACGCACCTCGCACGCGCCATCGTCGCGGAAGCGCAGCGCTGCGGCAGTCAGCGCGCCGTCTACACCTCGGCCGAAGGCTTCACGAGCGAGTTCATGACGGCCCTGCGTACGAAGCGCATGGAGTCCTTCAAGCAGCGCTTCCGACAGGGATGTCAGCTGCTGGTGATCGAGGACGTCCAGTTCCTCGGCTCGAAGACCGCGACGCAGCTCGAACTCTTCCACACGCTCGCCCACCTGCTCGATGCTGGCGTGCGCGTCGTAATCTCGGCGGATCGCCTGCCGCGGCGCAGCGATGGTTTCGAGCCCCGCCTGTGCTCCCAGATGTCCGCGGGGCTGGTGGCGGAGCTCGAGCCGCCGGACGCCGCCGTGCGCCGCCGCATCCTGCGTGCCAAGGCCTCGGCGGGTGGGGTGGGCATTCCCGACGAGTGCCTCGACCGTCTCGTCGAGGGGACGCGCGGCAGCGTGCGAGATCTCGAGGGCGTGTTGATCCAGCTCGTCGCGATGGCATCGCTGATGAAGCGGCCGATCGACCGCGAACTCAGCGAGGCGGCGCTGCGCAAGCTCGCGGCTCCCGAGCCGCGCGGGCAGCTCGATGCCACCACGGTGATTCGCGCCGTCGCGCTGTTTTTCGGGAAATCGCAGGAGGCGCTCGCGGCCCGCACCCGGCGCCGCGACGTGCTGATTCCGCGCCAGCTCGCGATGTACCTGTGTCGGCGCTACACGAACCTGCCGCTCGTCGAGATCGCACGCGCCTTCGATCGGGATCACCCGGCCGTGAGCAATGCCATCAAAGTCGTGGAGCGCAAGATTCTCGAGCGCGCACCGCTGCGCTACCAGGTCGAGGAACTCTCGGCGCGCCTCGACCGCCTCGAGCGCAGCCGCCCGATCAGCTGTTGAGCGGGGGCAGGGCCGCGCGCGGAGCGGCCTGCTCCTGCGCCAGGCGCCAGCGCTCGGGACCGGAAAGCTCGCGCTCGCGCCTGGGCTCGAGCGACGGCGGATCGAGCGCCGGATCGTCGAAGCGGTGCAGCGTCGCGTAGGTGGTGCTGCGCTCGACGGGCGTCCGCCCGATCTCGCGAATCAGGCGGCGCATGTCCTCGGCCGGCAGGTTCTCGCCGAACTGCGAACCCGATTCTCGGCTGATCGATTCTTCCATCAACGTGCCGCCGAAATCGTTTGCGCCCGACATCAGCCCGAGCTGAGCGAGCTTCGGGCCCATCTTCACCCACGACACCTGGATGTTCGTGATCCAGGGTCGCAAGAAGAGGCGCGCCACCGCCACCAGCCGCACGTCCTCGGGCATCGACGAGCCGGCGCGCGCGCCCATGTGGTTGAACAGCACATTGCGCTCGTGGATGAAGCCGAGCGGCACGAACTCCGTGAAGCCTCCCGTCTGCTTCTGGATCTCGCGCAGCACGGCGAAGTGCTGCGCCACGTGCGAGACCTGCTCGATGTGCCCATACATCAGCGTCGAGGTGGAGCGCAGGCCGATGGCGTGCGCCGCCTTCACGATCTCGATCCAGCGATCGCGCTTGAGCTTGCGCGGCGAGATGATGTTGCGGACCGAATCGTCGAGGATCTCCGCCGCGGTGCCCGGCATCGTCCCGAGGCCCGCAGCAACGAGCCAGCGCAGATAATCCGCGAGCTCCATTCCGCTCTTGCGATGCCCGAAGTCGATCTCCTCGGGCGAGAAGGCGTGGATGTGAAGCTGCGGAAATTCCTGCTTCAATGCGACGAGAATCTCGCGGTAGTGCGTGTGATCCTTGTTCGGGTGGATCCCGCCCTGGATGCACAGCTCCGTGGCGCCGCGCTTCACGGCATCGCGGGCCTTCTCGGCCAGCCGTTCCATCGGATGATCGTAGGCATCCGGATCGTCCTTGTGGCGCGAGAAGCCGCAGAACGAGCAGCCGACGTAGCAGACGTTGGTGAAGTTCAAGTTGCGATTGACGACGAACGTGATGTCGTCGCCCTTGTCCTCGCGCCGGGCCAGATTGGCCGCCTGCATCAGCGCGAACAGATCCGTGCCTTGGGCCTGGAGCAGCCGCTCGGCATCGGCGGCCCCGAGTTCCCGGCCGCTGAGCGTCGCGTCCAGAATTCGCGCCACCTCGGGCGTTGCGTCGCTGAACAAACGTTCGAGGGTCATGCGGCCTCCACCTGGGAATGCGAGCGCCGGGCGGGAACCCAGCCAGCGGAATCGACGAGCCGCAGGGCGGCCTCGCGCACACCCGGATCGAAGAGATCCGGACGGCCGAGCAGATGCTCGGGGTAGACGGGGAGCCGCTCGACCAGGCGCTGGCCGGAGGCCTGCGTGCGACGCTCCAGTTCGCGCAACGTCGGCCACGGCGCCTCGGGATTGATGAAATCGACCGTCAGCGGCGAGACGCCGCCCCAATCGTTGAGCCCCGAACGCAGCAACAGCTCGAGCGCTTCGGGCGCGAGGTTGGGCGGCGCCTGCACGTTCATCGCGGGGCCGAGCACGAGCCGCGCCATCGCCACCCAGCCGGCGACTTCGGCGTCGCCGAGCGCCGGGACATCGCGCATGCGCGTGTCGGGCTTGGGATGGAACGGCTGGACGATCACTTCCTGGATGTGGCCCAGGCGATCGGCCAGCTCGCGGATCACGAGCAGCGTATCGACGCGCTCGGCGGCGTTCTCGCCGATGCCGAGCAGGAGCCCGCTCGTAAAGGGGATCCCCAGCTCGCCAGCTTCTTCGTGCATGCGGATGCGCACGGCGGGATCTTTGTCGGGCGCCCAGAAATGCGCGCCACCGCGTTCGCGCAGCCGCGAACTCGTCGATTCGAGCATCAAGCCGAGCGAGGCGTTGACGCTGCGCAGCCGCTGCATTTCTTCGCGCCGCAGGATGCCGGCGTTCGTGTGCGGGAGCATGCCGAGCCCGAAGGCGACCTCGCAGGCCTGCACGAGATATTCGGCCGTGGTGCGCAGCCCGCGTTGCGCCAGCCATTCGCGGTGCGCGCGGTAGGCGATCTCGGGCTTGTCGCCGAGACAGAAGAGCGCCTCGATGCAGCCCGCGCGCACGCCAAGGCGTGTCACCTCGGCGACTTCGTCGAGCGTGTAGGTCTTCGCATCCGGCGCGTCGGGAAGTTTCGCGAAGGTGCAGTAATCGCAGCGATCGCGGCACAGGTTGGTG
Source organism: Deltaproteobacteria bacterium (assembly GCA_031405455.1). Classification (GTDB taxonomy): domain Bacteria; phylum Myxococcota_A; class UBA9160; order UBA9160; family SMWR01; genus DATBRV01. The sequence continues at coordinate 29,528 of JANNIY010000196.1, forward strand.
AGCGGGATGAAGACATTCCGCGAGTGGCTGACGAGATCGCCCTTGCCGCGCCGCTTGCTCTCGAAGGCGCCTGCCAGCACGGCCTCGCGCACGTGGACATCGCCGAGGCTCGCGCCGAGTCTTTCGGCCGGCACGCGCTCGAGCCGACCTGCGTCGACAGCCTGCGCCACCAGCCTCTCGGCCTCGGGCCGTGTGAGCGTCGCGTGGGGGGAGGAGGGGTTCAACACGATCCTCTTGGCGATCGCTTCTCGCCGGGCGGGCGCTGGGGCAATATACCACGCAGCCTGCCGAGAGCGAGGCGACGCCGAGCCGGTTGCAGGCTGCGGTGCCCGGCGCGCAGCTGGAGCGCTGGCGAGCGAAGGGGGCGCGTTACGCGGTGTCTGCGACGCCGACCCACTCTCGCAGCCGCTCGGGCGGCGTGCGGTGCAGCAGCTCGCCCGCCGGCAGCGCCTCCGGGTTGTGCGTGCGAATCGCGCGCATCAGTCCGATCAGGACCTCGAGCATGCGCTCGCCTGGGATGCGTGCGTAGAGTTCGTGTGCGAGCCGCGTCCCGGCGCGCGAGCCGCCGACGAGCACCACGTGATCGTTCTTGCCGTACCCGAAGATGCCGATCTCGGCCGTGGGCGGGCGCGCGCACATGTTCGGGCAGCCGGTCATGCGGATCATCACGTCGACGTCGCCGAGCCCCGCCGCCTCGATGCCGTCGATCCAGCTGGGGAGGATTCTCTCGGCTTCCGTCATCGCGAGGCCGCAGGTCGGCTTCGCCGGGCACGCCATCGCATTGCGTCGCACCAGCGACACCGATTCGGGACGCTTCACGCCACCGGCCGCGAGAATGGCTTCGAGCGCCGCACGATCCGTCACATCGCACAGCAGCAGATCCTGCTGCGCCGTGAGCACCACGCGCAGGCCCTGACTCTCGACGGCGCTGCGCACGGCACGCCGAAGCGTCGGCGTCAGCCGTCCGTTCTCGACCGAGATCCCGTACCAGCTCCTGCCGCCGACCTGCGCATGCCAGCCCAGATGCAGCTGCATCGGCGGTAGCGGCGCCGGCGGCGTGTCTTCGAGCTCGATCCGGAAACGCGACTTCAGCTCGGCGCGCACCGCCTCCACGCCGAGCCTGCGAATCGTGTACTTCCAACGCGCCTGCCGCCGGTCCTTCCGCTCGCCATTTTCCTTTTGGAGGATCGCGATGGCCCGTGCGGCGTCGATCACCTGCTCGCGACGGATGCGGCCGAGCGGCAGCGCGAGGAGCGCAGCGGTGCGCGGGTTGTTGTGCGTCATCCCGAGCCCGCCGCCGCTGTAGAGATCCCAGAGGCTGCCATCGGCACGCTCGCCGTTCATGACCGGCACGAAGGCAACGTCCTGCGTCAGCACGTCGACGGAGTTGTCCGTCGGATGCGCGATGCCGATCTTGAACTTTCGCGGCAGGTAGTGCGCGCCATACAACGGCTCGTCCGAGTTCATGGGCGCGACGTTGCGGCCCTCCGCGTCCGACAGGAACACCTGGAAGTAGGCGCTCGTGCGGGGGGCCAGCTCCTCGGCGAGCGCGTGCGCCAGCTCGGCGCCTCCCGTGCGGTGCACGGGGTCGAGCGCCTCGATCGGCGAGCACATCACGTTGCGGTTCACGTCACCGCAGGCGCCGAGCGTCGCGGCATCGCGATAGTGCCGATTCAAGTGGCGCACGAGCGGGGCGAGCTTCGGCCCGTAGACGTGGTGATACTGCACGCCCTGGCGCGACGTGATGCGCAGCGTGCCATCGGCGAACTGCTCGGCGGCGTCATCAAGCGCGGCCCACTGCGCGGCGCTGAAGGCCCCGCCCGCCGGAGCCTTGATGCGCACCATGAAGGAATAATCGTCGGTCTTCTTGCCGCGCTCGCCGCGCTCCTGCTGCTTGTAGATGCCGAAAAACTTCGAGAGCTCCTTGGCCTCGTTCGAGAGCGTCTCGGCTTCGCCGCTCGAAAGCGCGTCGATCTCGGAGCCGAACGCGCGGACCTCGCCCTTCGGCCCCGCGACGAAGAACAGGCCCCGGCTCGCCGTCTTGAGCCGCTCGTTCTTCGACATCGCGGCGAGCTCGGCGCTCGCGAGGCTCACCGCCTTCGCGGTCGGCTCGTCTGCATCCATCGGGGGCTCCTCGCAAGCGGGCGCAAGCGGCAGAGACTAGCCCAGGCAGCCGCTAGCCGAGATCCTCGCGGCTGCGCGTGACGCGGACGCCCGCGTAGCGCAGCACGCCGGCAATCGGTGTCGGCTTGCGCACCGTCACCGTCACCGAGTCCGCGTCGAACTTCGAGAGCACGGCGCGCGCAATGCGATCCGCGAGCGCCTCGACCAGCCGGTGCTCCTGGTTCGCGGCCACGTCCTCGACGATCTCGAAGATCCGCTTGTAGTGCAGCGTATGGCGGATGGCGTCGGAGCGACCCGCAGCGCGCAGATCGCGCGCCACCTCGAGATCGAGCAACACGGGGCGGCGCACGCGGCGTTCCGCCGCCGTCACACCGAGAGCGGCGGGAACCTGGATGCCTTCGAGAAGGATCACGTCCTGCATGGGGGACCTCGACGCCGACCGCTTGACGCTAGCGCTCCGAGCCTCGAAGCTCACTCCCCTGCCGCCGAGGAGCCACGCCGTGAAACTCGACGCCATCCAGGAGCGCGAATCCGCCCATTTCCTGCCGGTCGTGAAGCGCATGCCGATCGCGCTCGTCGAGGGCCGCGGCTCGCGTGTTCGCGACGTCGAGGGCCGCGAGTACACCGATCTGACGGCCGGTTGGGGCGTAACCTGCCTGGGACACTGCCATCCGGCGCTGGTCGCGGCGATCGCCGAGCAGGCGGGTCGGCTGATGCAGACGACGAATTGGTTCTACACCCTGCCGCAGCTCGATCTGATCGAGAAGCTCGCCGATTTAATGCCGGCTTCGATCCAGCGCAGCTTCATCGTGAACTCGGGCACGGAGGCCGTCGAGGGCGCGCTCAAGCTCGCGCACCGCGCCACCGGTCGCACGAAATTCGTCTCGACGACGGGCTCGTTCCACGGCCGCACGCTCGGCGCGCTCTCCGTGATCGGCACGCCGAAGCACCGGGATCCGTATCGCGCACTCCTGCCCGAGCCGGTTTGCGTGCCGTTCGGCGACACGCGCGCCGCCGAGCTGGCGCTCGATGCCGATTGCGCGGCCTTCATCGTCGAGCCGGTGCAGGGCGAAGGCGGGGTCAACGTCCCGCCGCCGGGTTATCTGGAGGCGCTGCGGCGCCTCACCAGCGCCGCCGGTGCGCTGCTCATCTTCGACGAAGTGCAAACGGGTGTCGGGCGCACCGGACGCATGTTCGCGCTCGAGCACGAAGGCGTCGTGCCGGACGTGGTGACGCTCGGCAAGGGGCTCGGTGGCGGCTTCCCCGTCGGCGCCTTCCTGGCGAGCGAAGCGGTCGCCGCGACCGTCTCCCTCGGCGACCACGGCACCACCTACGGCGGCAACCCGCTCGCCTGCGCGGCGGCGAATGCCGTGCTGCGTCAGATCGAGGTCGAAAAGCTCGTCGAGCGCTCCGCCACGCTCGGCGCCCGCGTGCTCGAACGCCTGCAAGCGTTCGTGCGCGAACACCCGGAAACGGCAGAGAACGCGCGCGGCCGCGGCCTCCTGCTCGGCCTCGCCCTGCGGGATGCCGAGCAGGCGGCGACGTTGCCGCTGCGCGCTTCCAAGCGCGGCGTGCTCGTGAACGTGACAGCCGGCCGCGTGATCCGCCTGTTCCCCGCCCTCAACATCCCGGAAGCGGAGCTCTGGCCGGCGCTCGAGACGGTGCTCGAACTCGCTCTCGAGCGGTCGCCCTAGCCACGGCTTCCGCGCAGCCGGAGCAACCTCTCGGCGATGCGACGCGAACTCGCCATCTCGATCGCTCTCGGCGCGGCAGTGCTCGCCGTCTACGCCCAGACGTTCGGCTTCGATTTCGTGACCTGGGACGACCCCGAGCACGTCACGCGCAACACGATGGTGCTACGCGGATTGACGCTCGAAGGCGTCGCCTGGGCCTTCCGTGCCGGCGAGATCGGAAACTGGCACCCCCTCACCTGGCTTTCGCACATGCTCGACGTGGAGCTCTTCGGCGCGAACGCCGGCGGACACCACGCGACCAACGTCGCGCTCCATATCCTCAACAGCCTGCTGGTCTTTGGCGTGCTGCGTTCGGCGACCGGGGCCGTCTGGCGCAGCGCCCTGGTGAGCGCGCTCTTCGCGCTGCACCCGCTCCACGTCGAATCCGTGGCCTGGGTCTCGGAGCGCCGCGATGTCCTCAGCACGGCATTCGGTCTGCTCACGATCGGGGCCTACGTCGGGTACGCGAGGCGCGGCGGCGCGGGACGCAGCCTGGGGGTGACGCTGCTCTTCGGACTGAGCCTGATGGCAAAGCCGATGCTGGTGACGCTGCCGTTTCTGCTGCTGCTGCTCGATTACTGGCCGCTCCAGCGTTCGCGACCGGGCCGGCGGGTGCTCGAAAAGCTTCCGCTTTTCGCCGTCGCACTCGCCTGTAGCGTCACCGCGTTTGCGCTCCAGCAACGCGCCGGCGCGGTCATGACGCAAGCGCTGCTGCCGTTCGCGCAGCGGATCGCCAACGCCGTCGTCGCCTACGCCAGCTATCCGCTGAAGCTCGTCTGGCCCACGCGGCTCGCGATGTTCTATCCGCATCCGTACATCCCGGATTCGGGCGGCGTAGCGCTCGCGTCCTGGCAGATCGCCGTCTCCGCGCTGTTTCTGCTCGCTGTGACGGCGCTGGTGTTCCGTGCACGCGAGCGCCGCTATCTGGCGGTGGGCTGGTTCTGGTACCTCGGAAGCCTGGTTCCGGTGATCGGGCTGGTGCAGATCGGCTCCCAGGCGTACGCGGATCGCTACAGCTACGTCCCCGCAATCGGTCTCTTTCTCATGCTCGCCTGGGGCCTCGCTGATCTCGCTTCCGATTTGCGGGCGCGACTTCCGCGGGTGGACGCGTTCGCCACCGGCATCGCCATCGCGGTCTTGCTGGCGCTCGGCGCCGGCGCGTGGCGACAGACGCGCACCTGGCGCGATTCCCTGACGTTGTTCGAGCACGCTGTGGCTGCCGTGCCGCGCAATCCCACCATGCGCTACAACGTCGCGAATCATTATCGCGACGAGGGACGGCTCGAGGACGCGATTCGCGAGTACGAGCGCGCGCTGGCGGAGACACCGAATTCATTCAAGATCCGGATCAACCTGGCGAACGCCCTGCGCTCCCAGGGGAAGCTCGCCGAGGCCACGAGCCACTACCGCACACTGCTCGAGCGCGAGCCGGACGATCCGATGGCCAACAACGGCCTCGCCACCCTGCTGCGGGCGCAGGGGCGGCTCGACGAGGCGGAGCTTCACTATCGCCTGGCTCTCGAGAGCGCGCCTGGCGACATCGCCGGCTACAACCTCGGCAACTTGCTGCGAAGCCAGGCACGCCTCGCAGAAGCGCTGGCAATCTATCGCGCTTCATTGCGGTACCGCCCGCGCGACCCAAAGCTTCACAACAACCTGGCGGCCACTCTCGAGGACACGGGCGACCCGGACGGAGCGCTGCGCCACTACCGCATCGCGGTGGAGCTCGCTCCCGACTACGCGATCGCCCACGGCAATCTGGCCGCCTTGCTACAACGTCGCGGCGAACTCACTGCGTCGATCGAGCACTACCAGCGCGCCCTGGAACTGACGCCAGAGAACGCGCAGGCGCGCCGCAATCTGGAGCAGGCTCAGGCCTCCAGGGCCGCGACGGAAGCGAGCCCCTGATCGAGGTACTTCGCGAACGGATCGCTGTCCGCGTCGCGATGCCAGCTGTACTCGGTCTGGATCGCGATCTGCTCGGCGCGCTCGCGGCCCCAGAGGCGCGCGATCACCGCGAGCGCCATGTCGGTGCCGGCAGAGACACCGGAGGATGTCGCAAACGGGCCATCTTCGACCCAGCGCGCCGCGGTGACCCAATCGACACGTTCGCTTTGGCTGCGCGCCAGTTGGAAGAACATCTTGTTGGAGGTCGCGCGGCGGCCGTCGAGCAGCCCGGCCTTCGCGAGCAGCGCCGAGCCCGAGCACACCGACATCGTGATCTCGGCGGTGCCCGCGCGCTTGCGGAGAAAATCGAGCAGCGCCGCGTTGCCGAGCTGCGTCACGGTGCCAATGCCGCCCGGCAGCAGCAGCAGGTCGAACGGCGGGCAATCGGCGAAGTCGTGATGCGCAACGGTCTCCACGCCCGGCGTCGAGGCGACGGCGCCCTTGCGCTCCGCCACCGTCACGATCCGCAGCTCGGGCCCGAGTGCGCCGAACATCTCGAGCGGGCCGTAGAGATCGAGCAGCTCGAACTTGTCGTAGAGCACCGCAGCGAGCGTGCGAAGCCTGGTCTCCGGCATGATCCACCTCCTGCGCGCGCCCCCAGAGAATCCCCCAAACCGCGGGCGGCCTCAAGGACAAAGAACCCTCGCTTCCTGCCAGGCTGCGCCTGATACCATGCGGCGCCCGCCGCCCCGAGGAGCCGATGCAGCCCACGCGCGCCCGCCGCACGATGCTCGCGTTCGCGCTCGGCGCGACGGCGGTCGCCTACCTCGACCGCATCTGCATTTCGACGGCCGCGCCCGCGATCAAGGCCGATCTCGGCCTCGACGACGCCCAGATGGGCTACGTCTTCAGCGCCTTCACGCTCGCCTATGCGCTGTTCGAAGTGCCGAGCGGCTGGCTGGCGGATCGCTTCGGTGCGCGCCTGATGCTCACGCGCATCGTGATCTGGTGGTCGGCGATGACGGCGGCGACGGGCCTTGCGCAGGGCTTCGCGTCGCTCGTCGTCTTGCGCGCGCTCTTCGGGATGGGCGAAGCCGGCGTGTTCCCGAGCTTGACGCGCGCCTTCGGGCGCTGGCTCCCGGTGCGCGAACGCGGCGGCGCGTTCGGACTCACGTTGATGGCGGCGGCGCTCGGCGGCGCCGCCACGCAGCCGCTGGTCGTGGCTCTTCTCCAGCGCGTCTCCTGGCGGCTCGCGTTTCCGATCTTCGGCTCGCTGGGCGTCGTCTACGCGATCGCCTGGTTCGCGTGGTTTCGCGACGACCCGCACGACCACGGCAGCGTGAATGCCGCCGAGCTGGCCGTGATCGGGACCGATCCAGCGACCACGCATCCCGCCGTACCGTGGAGCCGGCTCTTGCGCAGCCGCAACCTGATGGCTCTGTGCGCGATGTACTTCGGCGCGATCTACGGCTGGTATTTCTATCTGACGTGGCTACCCACGTATTTGTTGCGCGCGCGCGGCTTCGATCTCAGCGCGGTGGGTTGGCTCGCCGCGCTGCCGCTGCTCGGGATCGCGACGGGCTCGCTCGTCGGCGGCCTGCTCGCCGACATTCTCTCGCGTCGCTTTGGCACCCGCGTCGGCCTGCGCACCCCCGGCGTGCTCGGGTTGCCGCTCGCCGCGGTCGCGATCGTGGCGGCCGTGACCGCGCAGGATCCGCGCACGAGCGCCTACTGCCTCGCAGCGGCCGCGGGGCTCGCTGCGCTCGGCGTCGCGCCCGCCTGGTCCGTGTGCCTCGCGATCGGAGGCCGCCACGCCGGCGTCGTGTCGGGTACGATGAACACCTTCGGAAATCTCGGCGGCGTCACGAGCCCGATCGTCGTCGGCTTGTGCCTCACGTGGTGGAGCAGCTGGGAGGCGCCGCTGTATTCGGTCGCGGGCTTCTACGTCTTCGCGGCGCTGTGCTGGCTCGGCGTCGATCCGAACGAGCCGCTCGATCTGCCGGACTGAAACTCCGCTCGCGGCGCTCGCAGACCCGTCGGATGGGCGAGGTCAGGCCCCGACCCATTGGCCGCGGGACGCCGTGATCGCCATCACGCGCACGGGTCTCCTGCCCACCGAAATCCGGCCCATGCATCACGATAGAATTCGCACTTCGATCCCGGTCGAGATCCGCAGCTCGGGACGCGTCTCCGAAGGCACGGTCCGCAATGCGAGCGACGGCGGGATGTTCGTCGAGACGCGCGCAATTCCGCCGCAGGGAGAAGCCGTATCGCTGCGGTTCTTCGCGCGCCGTGAGGCGCGGGTCGAGATCTCGGGCCTCGTCTGGTGGACGACCGAGGGATCTCCCAACCCACACCGCAGGCGGGGCTTCGGGCTGCGACTGCTCGAGGATGACGCGCGCTATGTCGAGCTGCTGGCGGGTCTGCGGCCCGGCTCCGGCCAGGCTAGACGGATTTCGGTTTCGCAGCGTCGGACGCTCGCCGCCGCTTGCGAGGCGATTCGAGACTCCGAAAAATCGCGGCGGTCTCGTTGAAAACGACCTGCGTCGACGCCGCTTGCAAGAATTCCTCGCTGTCCTGCGCACTCCAGCGCAGGCGATCCGACATCGAACGCTTCAGCTTCCGCCAGTCGCTTTCATCGCTCCGCGCCATCCACAGGAAATCCTCATAGACGTGGACGATCCGGCGCGGGTAGACGCTGTTCGTCAGGCTCTTGAAGGGCACGAACGTGCGGTCGCCGGCCTTGACGGCGAAATGTTCGCGAACCGCGGGCGTGAGGAGCCTCTCCTCCACGACGACGCGCATCCCCTTGAAGCCGCTTTTCTCGACCGCGATCGCGTCGAGCAGGCCGGCGTCGAGCCGATAGACGCTGATCTTCGAGTGGTTGACGAGATGCGCCGAGCGGCGCAGCGCCCCACGACTTTGGATTGCGGTGACGGTCCCGCGGATCCACAGCCGCTCGTCCTTGGCGCGCTTGGGCGCGACGAAGGCTTCGGAAAACAGATCGCGAATGAAGGACAAGGCATCTTCCGTCGTCCCGAAGACGACTGCGGCGGAATCGGTTTCGATCGCGCCTTCGCGCAGACTCTTCGGGGCGAGCCGCGTGAGCGTCTCCCCGACCAGCGCTTCGAGCCGCTCGAAGGCCGCCTCGGCG
>JANNIY010000197.1:0-31095 GCA_031405455.1 Deltaproteobacteria bacterium
ATCGCGCTCTATCCGGACGCGCTCGTCATGCAGATCCTGATGGCTTCCACGTATCCGCTCGAGATCGTCGAGGCGGATCGCTGGGTCAAGGCGAACGCCAGCCTGGCGGGCAAGGATCTCGAGGAAGCGCTCAAGGGGCGCGATTGGGATCCGGCCGTGAAGGCGCTGTGTGGCTTCCCGACGGTGCTCGCGAGCATGAATGAAAATCTCGATTGGACGCGGGATCTCGGCGATGCGGTCCTCAGCCAGAAGTCCGAATTGCTCGACGCCGTCCAGCGGATGCGCGGCAAGGCCTACGAAGCGGGCAACCTGAAGACCAGCGAGCAGCAGGTGGTCACCCAGCAACCGGACAAGATCATCGTGATCGAGTCGAAGAGCCCGCAGGTGATCTACGTCCCGACCTATTCGCCGGTGGTGGTCTATGGCCCTACCTGGCATTACCCGTCCTATTACTATCCGGCGATGTACGTGCCGCCGCCGCCGGGTTATGGCCTGATGATGTTTGGCGCGGGAATGGCGTGGGGGTACGCGCTGTCCGGGAACTGCAATTGGGGCTGGGGCCACAGCGACATCAAGGTCAACGTCAACAACGAGTACAACTTCAACCGCAACACGAACATCAATGCCAAGAAGGGCGACACCAACAACGGTTCGTGGAACCACAACGCCGAGCACCGCAAGGGCGTGAACTACCGCAATGGCGAGACGGCCCAGAAATATGGAGCCCAGGGCGGCACGAACCGGGTCACGCAGAATCAGGCTCGGGGATACGATCGCGCCGGTGCGACTGCGGCTACGCGCCCCGCGAGCGAAGGCGGTGCGCAGAGGCCCGGCGCCGCTCCCGCGACGCAAGACCGCGCAGGCGCCAAGACTGGCGGCGCGGGCCAGCGGGATCTTGGAGGCCAACGCCCGTCGACGGGCGCCGCAGCTTCGCGCCCTGGCGCCGGGCGCGAGAGCGCTGCGACGCGCAATCAGGGGGGCCAGCGAGCCGCTACGAGCCAGCAGCCCTCTCGCGCGGGGAGCGGCGGGAGCAGCGCGTGGAGTGGTTCGCGCAGTCCGAGCTTCGATCGAGCCGCGAGTGGGCGCGGCGCGTCGAGCCGTTCGGGCGGTGGCATGAGCGGCGGCGGACGTGGCGGCGGTGGCGGCGGACGCGGCGGTGGTGGCGGCCGTGGCCGCTAGGGCAGCAAAGGGAGAATGGAAATCATGCTGAGAAATCGGCCGCGCGAACGCGCGCAGGCATTCGCTCTTGCGATCGTTCTCGGCGCAGCTCTCGCCTGCACGAGAACGGCGCCAGGCAGCTTCGCGAATCCCGAGGAGGCCATGCAGGCGCTCGCCGACCTTGCGGGGACGGGCGACACGCAGACGGCCGAGGAGATCTTCACACCCGCCGGGATCGATCTGCTCTCGTCGGGAGATCCCGCCAACGATCGCGAGGACGCGCTCCGGGTCAAGGCATTGATCCTCGAGAAAGTCGCGTTCGAGGACCACGGCGATGCGAAGATCGCCTTGATCGGCAACGAGGCCTGGCCCTTCGCGATTCCGCTAGTGCAACAGGACGGACGCTGGCGCTTCGACACCGAAGCCGGGCGTGAGGAGTTGCTGAATCGTCGCATCGGAAGGAACGAGCTGTTGGCGCTCGAAAGCCTCAGGGCCTACGTCGACGCCCAGTTCGAGTATTCCGAGCAGGGGCATGACGGGCAGCCTCCCGCCTACGCGCAGAAGTTTCTGAGCGACGAGGGCAAACAGAATGGCCTGTACTGGCCGGTGGGCGAGGGCGAGCCGGCGAGTCCCATCGGGCCGCTGCTGGCCGATGCGGATCCCGAGGGCCGCGCGGCGGCGGCGGGCCCGGAGCCCTTCAATGGCTACTTCTACCGGCCCCTCAGCGCGCAGGGCGCCGCCGCGCCCGGTGGCGCGCAGAGCTACGTGAATGCCGATGGCCTGATGACCGGCGGTTTCGCCGCCGTCGCCTGGCCCGCGAAGTATGGCAACTCGGGCATCGTGTCGTTCCTGGTCAGCAAGCAGGCGATCGTCTTCCAGAAGGATCTGGGATCCGATACCGAAGGCGCGGCCGCTGCCATCACGGCGTACGACCCGGACTCCAGCTGGTTTCCGACGCCCGACTGAGCCGGTCTGCGAGTCAGAAGCGCACGCCGCCCGTTCGAATCCGCTCTCGAACGGCTTGCGTGAGCGGAAGGTACGCGCGCTTCGCATCATCGCGGAACCAGACCGGATCGCCGGGGTCCCGGGGTTCGAAACCTTCACGTTGAAGCGGACCCTTTCGAATCTTGAACGTGCCCGTGAGGTCGGCCGCAGGCAGAGTGCGCACGAAGGCGGGGCGGGCATAGGCTGGCAGGTGTGCAGCGACGTGCGCGTAGAGGGCCGCGCCGTCGAGCGCAAAGCCGTCGCGAAGCACGAGTCCGGCCATGCCGGCGCGGCCGTCAGCAGCCGGCAACTGTACGCCGTAGACCGCACACAACTCGATCCCAGGAAGCTCCCCAATGGCGTCGGCGACTTCCTGCGTCGAGACGTTTTCTCCCTTCCAGCGAAACGTGTCGCCGATGCGGTCGACGAAGAAGTAATAGCCCTTGGCATCTCGGCGCATCAGATCGCCGCTGCGAAACCAGGCGTCGCCTTGCTGGAAGACGTTGCGCAGGATCTTGCTCTCCGTCGCCTCGCTGGACGTGTAACCCTCGAAGCGGCCGGCGACGGTGCGGCCCTCGGAGATCCGCCCGATCAGCTCGCCGGGCTCGTCGGCAACACACGCCACCAGGCGGCCCTCGGCATTGCGAGCGAGCTCCTGGCTCTCGACGTCGTAGCGCACGAGCGCCACCCTCAATCCGGGCGGCGGTTTGCCGACTGAACCGACCCGGTCGTCGAGATTCACCATCGAAACGTTCGACTCGGTGGCGCCATAGAACTCGACGATGTGATGAACCCGGAAGCGATCGCGAAACCGCTCCCAGACTTCGGGTCGCATGCCGTTGCCCACGCAGAATCGGATCGCATGACTTCGTTCCAGCGGGTGGTTGGGTTGATCGAGCAGGTAGCGCGGCAGCTCACCCACGTACTGGAACGCGGTAGCGCCCATCTCGACGACGTCCTGCCAGAAGCGCCGCGCACTGAAGCGCCGCGCCAGCGCCAGGGTGCCCCCCGCGCGCAGCACTGCATTCACGCACATGACACCGCCGACCGTGTGGTAGAGCGGCAACGGGCAGTAGAAGGAATCGGTCCGTCGAAAGCCGGCGAGCAGCGCGTACGTTCCGCCGCCCATGAAACGCGCGTGGCTGAAGCGGGCGGCCTTCGGAAGCCCGGTCGTTCCGGAGGTGTAGATGAAGAAGAGCGGGTCACCGCCGCGCAGCGCGGCTCGCACCCCGCGCGCTGGATTGGTGTCAGGCTGATGGGCCACTGCCTCGTCCAGCCGGCCCGCGCCCTCCGGCAGGTCCGCTGCGGTCGCGAGGGCGGGGTCGGCCGCGATCCACAAAGTGACTCCGGAAGGTGTCGCCTCGCCGAGACTCGCCCAGCTCGAGAGGCATTCCGCGCCGAGCACGACGACACGGGCCCCCGCCTCGGCGAGCGCATGCGCCAGGGCGTGACCGGTGAGCTGCGTGTTGAGGAGCGCCGTCGGCGCGCCGATTTTTGCGAGGCCGGCCCAGAGCGTCAAGAACTCGGGCCGATTCTGCATCAAGAGCGCGACGGGGTCTCCCTTGCCGAGGCCGTGGGCGAGCGCCCAGTGTGCCACCCGGTTGGCCGCGGCGTTGAACGCGCCGTAGCGCAGCTCGCGACCTTCGAAGCGTACGAACACGGCATCCGGTCGTGCCGCAGCGCGCTTCTCGATCAGATCGGCCGCGGTGTAGCGCGAACGCGGGCCGGTGAAGGCGAGCGGAAGCAGCCAGCGAACAGAGCGTGCGAGATGGATCAGCCGGCGGCGCATGGGAATCGCTCGACGATAGAAGCCGCGGTCGAAATGAGCCAAGCTCCGTGATGAAGCGATGAATCGCGGAGGGCGTTCGCCATGCGGATCAGGGGGGTGGATCTCGCGGTGCGTGAGGCCGGAGCTGGCTCGCCATTGATCTGGGGCCACGGGCTGCTCGGGAGCATGGGGCAAGAGGACACAGCCGGCCTGTTGCCGGAGGCCGAGCTTTCCGGTTCGCTCCGTCTGATCCGGTACGATGCGCGCGGTCACGGTCGCTCGGAGGCAACGCTCGCTCCGGCGGATTACCGCTGGCCGGAACTCGCCCGCGATCTGCTCGCTCTTGCCGACGAACTCGGACTCGCGCGCGTTGCGCTTGGCGGTGTGTCGATGGGCTGCGCGACGGCCCTACATGCGGCAGTGGCGAGCCCGGCGCGCGTTCGGGCCCTGGTGCTGGTCGGCCCGCCAACCGCGTGGGGCACGCGTCCTCGGCAGGCGCGCAACTACCGATTCTCGGCGCGCCTCGTCGAGCGATTCGGAGTCACGCCGCTGCGCTATCTCGGTTGGCTGGCTTCCCGGCGCGGAATCGATCCCGCGCTCTTGGCGATGCAACGCTCGTTTCTCGATCACCTGGTGCATATGGATCGCAGGGCCGTGTCCGCGGCGCTGAGAGGTGCCGCCGGCTCCGACCTGCCGGCGCCTGAAGACTTGCGCCGCCTCGCGGCGCCGGCCCTCATTCTCGCCTGGCGGGGAGATCCAAGCCACCCGGTGTCGACGGCGCAGCGGCTGGCGGAGTTGCTGCCGCGCGCGGAATTTCATCTGGCGCAGTCGAGCGAAGAGATTCGGGCCTGGCCGGGTCGCGTGCGCGACTTTCTTTCAGAGCGTCTGCTTGCTCGCTCGAACCCAGCCGCGCCGCCGCCGCCCTGAGCGCCTCGAACTCGAGCTTCAGGTCGCTCGCCAGCGATCGCAAATCCGGCACGCACTCGCGGCAGGCGTGCAGGCCGATCGCGAAATCATCGAGATAGCTCCAGGCGGTGACGTTCAAACCCTGTTGCAGGGCGAGCGGCCCCATCGAGCGCATGGCGACTACGCGCGCGCCATCGCTGAAGAGCGGCTGCTGGGGCCCGCGGATGTTCGACACGATCAGGTGATAGCTGGGCCGGCGGAGAAGCCGGGAGGCGAGCTTTTGGAACCCGCTGAGGTAGAGGCGCCGGAGCGGCCAATGATCGAACCAGTCGACCGCGAGGCGGGGATCCTGGAGCGCGAACTGCTCGCGCGCCGCGCGCGTGCTCTCGGCGACACGACGCAAACGCTCGATCGGATCGGCCGTGTCGCTGGCGGTCGAGGCAAACCAATAATTGGTTGCGTTCCCGAACGTCGGATCCTCTTCCGCCGTGCGAACTGAAGTCGGAATGGCAGCCGTGAGTGCCGCCGCGGGAAGCTCGCCGCGTCTTTCGAGGTATCGGCGTACGGCGCCGCCGACGAGCGCGAGATAGACGTCGTTGAGAGTGCATCCGCAAAGGCGGCGCACCTGTTGCAGGGCTGAAAGCGAGAGCGTGACGTGTGCATAGCAGCGGTTCGGCGTGATCGGCTGATTGAACCGGGTATTGGGGCCGGAGAAGGGTGGGATCGGTGAAGGCCGCCCGGCGAGCCTCCAACGCAGGCTACGCCATGTTGCGCGTGCTGCGCGCCGCAACAGCCGCGGCAGCTGGCGCTGGCGCAGGAGATGCCCCCGCAACGCACATGCGATCCGGGTGGCGACCGAAGGCAGCGCCTCGTTGGCGCCGGGCGGCGGCGGGGGAGGCGGCTGGGGTGCCGGTGTCGTCTGGAAGGCGCGCATCAGAAGCTCAGCGCTCGCGATGCCATCGGCCACCGCGTGGTGGATCTTGGTCACGTAGGCGATCCGTCCGGCGGGCAGGCCCTCGACGAAGAAGATCTGCCAGAGCGGATGCGACTGATCCAGCGGTTCGCTCGCGACGCGGCCGACGAGTTCGTTGAGTGCGTCGTCGCTCGCGCCAGCGGGCAGGATTTCGTGGCGAAAGTGGTAGTCGCTGTCGAGCACCGGAGCATCCAGCCAGAAGGGGTGCCCGAGGCGCAACGGAGCGCGAATCGCGCGACGGCGGAATGCGAGCAGCGCCGGCATGCTGCGCGCAGCGCCTTCTCGCACCCGTGCAAAGGTCGGCTTCGCGTGCGCCGTCGAGGGATCGACCACGATGATCTTGAGAGTGTGCATGTGACGCGCGCGCGACTCCTCCCAGAGGAAGTAGGCATCCGCGCCGCGCATCTCGAGCATCAGGTTCCCCGTTGCTTCGAACTTCATGCACTATCTGCGGTGCGGCCGCGGCTGTCGAGGGCGCGAAGGGGAGAGGCGGAATGCCCCGTTTACGCTGTCGCTCGATTCCACAGAAATGCTTCCTTTCACCACAGGAATGAGCGCGCATTGCTTTAGTGAGGCCAGCACAGCGGCATGCTCCATGCTTCGAATGGAAGACGGCGGAGTCGGCGGAGGAGCGGTGTTGCACTACGAGACATGGGGCGTCGGCGATCCGGTGATCGCATTGCACCCGCTTGCTCTCGAATCGAGCATGTTCGCTGGCGTTGCCCGCGAACTGGCGGCGCTGGGCCTGCGCACGCTTGCGGCCGATCTTCCTGGTTTCGGGCGGACGCCAGCGCCGGCCGAAGCGCTGACGCCCGCATGCCTGGCCGAGCCGGTGATCGAGTTGGCGCGTTCTCTCGAAACACCGCCGTTGTTGTTGGGGATGTCGCTCGGAGGGCGCGTGGCGCTCGAAGCGGCGCTGTGCGAACCGGACGCATTTCGTGGGGTGGTGCTCGTCGCGCCGTTTCTGCCGTGGCGGCGCAGCCGCTGGGCGCTGACGCTCGCGCGTGCGATCGATCCGGCGTGGTCCGAACGGATGCCACTCGAACGAGCCTGGCCGTGCCTCAAGCGGGCCGCGGATGCGATCCTGGCCGTTCCGCAGCTGGAGCACAACTGGCTGGCTAGAGCGTCGGTGCGGGTGATCTATTACAGCTCGTGCCCGGCCACGCGTGCGAGCTTTCTCTCGGCGGCGCGTGAGATGGCGCTCGATCCGGCATTCGGCCCGCGCGGTTTGTGGACGCGACTGGCGGCTCTTCGGACGCCGGTCGGCTTTCTGTGGGCCGGCCGCGACTGGTTGATTCCCCGGGATCACGCTGCGCGTGTGGCGGAGACGATTCCGCGCGCGTTGCGGCTCGAGGTGCCCTGCGCAGGCCATTTCGTGAACGGCGCCCACTATCGCTGTCTCGAGCACGCGATGGCGCTCGCCGTCGCGCACACGGCCGATGCGGCGCGCGCCTGGCGATTCAGCAGGCCTGCGCATCCATTGTTGACCCCTTGTCTGGCGGGGGAAGGCATGAACGCACCGGAGGTGATGGCGTCGGAACCGGCGGGTGCGGGTCGAGAGCCCTGCGCGGCGGAAGGAGATTTCTGATGCGTGAACGCGCCGTGGATCACGAGACGCGAGGGATACGACGCCTTTCGGGAGTGGACGCCGTCTTCGTGTACGCGGAGACGCCGTCGATGCCGATGCATAGCCTCGGCACCACGATTCTCGACCCGACCGGCGCGCCCGGTGGAAGCTTCGGCTATGACCAGATCCTCGCGACCGTGGCGTCTCGACTGCATCTCGTTCCGCCATTCCGGCAGCGTCTGCTCGAGATTCCGCTGGGACTGGGCCATCCGGTTCTGGTCGACGACCCCGACTTCCGCGTCGAGAATCACCTGCACCGGATTGCGGTGCCGGCTCCCGGTTCGCTGCGAGAGTTGGCCGGGATCGTCGGCGACATCGCCGCCCGCCTGCTCGATCGCTCGCAGCCGCTCTGGGAGATGTGGGTGGTCGAGGGGTTGAGCGGTGGCCGCATCGCGCTCGTGACGAAGATGCACCACTGCATGATCGATGGGGCGTCGGGCTCGAGTCAGATGGCACAGCTGATGGATCTCGAGGCGTCGGCGCCATCGCCGCAGCCGCCGCGTCGGCGTTGGAATCCGCGCGCGCTGCCGTCCGCTCTCGAACTCGTGCGTCTGTCGCTGGGAAGCCAATTCGTGAGCCCGCTGCGGCTCGCTCGCCTGCTCCTGGACACCGGCAGGGGTTTGCGCAGCCGTCGACGCGCACAGCGCGAAGTCGCGCGCGGCGGGCCGATTGCGCCCCTGTTCGAAGCTCCGCCCAGGACGCTCTTCAATCGGGCCCTCTCCACGCGCCGCGCCGTGGCGTATGGCAGCGCGCCCCTCGCGGACGTGAAACGGATCAAGGCAGCCTTCGGCGTGACGGTCAACGACGCGGTGCTGGCAGCCTGTGCGCTCAGCGTGCGCCGCTATTTGAAGGCGCGCGCCGATCTGCCGGAGCGCCCGCTCATCTGCATGGTTCCGGTCTCGCTGAGGTCCCAGGAGGAGAAGGCCGAGTTCTCGAACAAGGTGTCGACCCTGCTGGTGAGGTTGCCGACCCAGCTCGCCGATCCGTCGGAAATCATCGAAGCGATCCACGACGAGACGGCCGATGCGAAGCACGTTTTCGCTGCAATCGAAGCGGATCTGCTTTCGCAGTGGCTCGAGCTGGCACCGCCGGGGCTGGCCGCCAGGGGGGCCCGTCTCTACTCCGATTTCGATCTCGCCGAGTGGCAACCGCCGCCGGCCAATCTCATCGTCTCGAACATGATGGGCCCGCCCGTCCCGCTTTACTTTGGCGGGGCGCGGGTCGAGGCGGTCTATCCGATGGGGCCAGTCGGCGAGGGAGTCGGCCTCAATCTCACGGTGCTCAGCAACATGGGACGTCTCGACATCGGGGTGCTCGCGTGTCGCGAAAGTGTTCCAGACGTCTGGGAGATCACAGAGGGTTTCGCGCGAGCCGTAGCCGATCTTGGCCTGGCCGCCGAAAAGCGCATGCGCGAGACGCAGTCGGACTCGCATTTGGAGGGTCTGGCCGCGCCTCGCGCCCTGCGCCATAAACAGGCCTGATGCCCGAGATCATCGGCCCGACTTCGAGCTACTACGTCTCGCAGCGCCTGCGCCTGCACTACGTGGATTGGGGCAACGAATCCGCGCCGCCGTTGGTGCTGATCCACGGGGGACGCGATCACGCGCGCAGCTGGGATTGGGTGGCGCGCGAGCTGCGCCGGGACTGGCACGTGGTGGTGCCGGACCTGCGCGGGCATGGCGACAGCGCCTGGGTGCAGGGGGGGCACTACACGGTTCCCGAGTTCGTACTCGATATCGCACAACTGCTCGCTGTGTTGGGCAGCTTTCCCGTGACCCTGGTCGGCCATTCGCTCGGCGGCGCCGTCGCCTTGCATTACACGGCGATCTATCCCGAACGCGTCCAGAAACTCGTGGCGATCGAAGGCCTCGGACCTTCGCCCGAGATGCTCGAGGCGCTGCGCGAGAAGCCGCGCTGGGAGCGCACGGACGCCTGGATCCGACAGGTGCGCGATTTCGCGGCGCGTCTGCCGCGCCGCTACCCCTCGATCGATGCCGCGGCTGCGCGCATGCTCGAGGAGAATCCGTTCTTGTCGGCTGACCAGGCGCGGCATCTGACGCTGCACGGCGTCACCCGCAACGAGGACGGCACCTACAGCTGGAAATTCGACAACTACGTGCGCGTGTTCTTTCCCGAACGCTACGACATGCAGGAGGCGCGGGCGGGCTGGGGCCGCATTCAATGCCCGACGCTGCTGGTGCGTGGGCAGGAGAGCTGGGCCAGCGATCCCATCAAGGACGGGCGGATCACGGCCTTTCGCAACGCGCGCCTCGTGAACGTGGCGAACGCCGCGCATTGGGTGCACCACGACCAGCTCGAAGTGTTTCTGCGGGAGCTGGGGGCGTTTCTCGGCGAGTGAAGCTCGCGCGGGTCACTTCTCGACCGGCAGGCCCGCGGAGCGCCAGCCGGACATGTCTCCCGTCAGGTGTCGGACCTTCGTGAAGCCGGCGCTCTTCAGCGTCGCCGCGGCGGCGAGCGCACGCGGTCCGCGTTCACAATAGAGGACGACGGTGTCCTGGGCGGCGTCGAACTCCGCGAGGCGCTGCGGCAGCTGGTCGCGGGGAACGTTGATGGCGCCCGGCACGTGCCCGGCGGCGAATTCCTCCGGCGTCCGAACGTCGACGAAAACGAGCGGGGCTCCGGTTTTCTGGAGCGCGAGCGCTTCGCTGCTCGAGATCTCGCCCGGCGCGCCGGCCAGGGCCCCCGTCGCGAGCACGAGCGCGCCGACACCAGCGAGGCAGACGAGGCGCAGGGTCGAACGGGCAGTGATTCTCATTGGTATTTCTCCACGAAGCGTCGATCGATGCGATCCTTGAGGCGCATCACCCAACGGCCTTCGAAGCTGATGCCGCGCTCGACGCCGATGGCGTTTCCATCGCCGAGATTCAAGAGTGACAAGAATTCCCGCTGCGGTCGATAGGCCCGCGGAGCGTGCCCCGTCCGGAGTCGCTCGAGATTCGCCGCGAGAATCGGCCCGCTGCGCACCGCGTACACGCCGGCTTTCTTCATCCCGGCGAGGCTCGCACAGTCTCCGACGGCGAACAGGCTGTCGATTCCCTCGACCTGAAGCGTCGGACGCACGCGTACGAAGCCGCGCGCGTCGACCGGCAAGCCGGATTCGCGCAAGAATGCGTGCGCAGCGGGGCCAGGCGACCAGACGACCGCGTCGGCCTCGCGCGTGCGGCCATCGCCGAGGCGGACCAGCCCGGGGGCGAGGCCTGCGACCGTGGCGCCGAACGCGAGCTGGATGCCACGCCGGCCGGCGGCGCGTGTCACCCGGCGCACGAGGGATGCGGCGGCGCCGGGCAGCATCGTCTCGCCGCGATCGATCAGCGTGACTTCGACCGGGCCGCCCGTTTCTGCGCGCAATCGCGCATCGAAGCAGAAGGCCAGCTCGACACCACCCGCGCCGGCGCCGACCACGAGGAGCCGGAACGGTCTGCGGCCGGAAAGGCCGCGCGCTCGCGCGATCAACGCGCCGACGCCTGCGATGAGGTTTTCGATGGGACGCACGCAGAGTGCGAGCGCTGCAACCCCCGGCAAATCGCTCCCGAGCACGCCGGAACCCACGTCGAGCGACGCGATGTCGTAGAAGATCTCGCGGCCCGTCGCCGTCACCACGCACTGGCGTGTGGCGTCGACGCGCCTGACGGCCTCGAGAACGATTTCCGCTCCCGCTCGCCGCGCGAGGCCGACGGCATCGATCGCGAGTTCCGTCGCGCGGTATTGGCCGGCCACGAAACCGGGCACCATCCCGGAATAGATTGCGGGCTGGCGATCGACCACCAGCACGAGACGGGCGCCGGCCGGCGGGTTGCCGATGGCCCGCCGAAGGACTTCGACGTGCGCATGCCCGGCTCCCACGAGCAAGCTGCGCGGCGTCACGCCGTGCGGAGCGAAGGGCGGCATCTTTTCAAGCTCGAGTCATTTATCGGGCTTCAGCTCGAAGTCATTGAAATCAGGCTGTTTTGTCCAGCGCCAATAATCGAGCAGGCGCCACGGGGAGGTGGTCGTGACGCGTCCCTTGCTGTTCTTGTACCAGCTGTTCACGCCGGGGTGCGACCAGACGGTGCGCGCCAGCGCCTGGTCGAGCCTCTCGTTGTAGGCGTCGTGGACGTCCTGCCGGCACTCGAGCGTGGAAAGACCGTTCGCGAGCAGGCCTTGGATACACCCCATCACGTAACGCATCTGGCATTCGGAGTGGAAGATGATGCTGCCGGCGTGCGCGAGGTTGGTGCCCGGGCCGTAGAGGCAGAAGAGATTCGGAAAGGCCGGCACGGTGATCCCGAGATACGCCCGCGGATCCTCGCCCCAACGCTCGGAGAGCACGGCGCCGTCGCGTCCGACGATCTGCATCGGCCACAAGAATTTGTTGGCGTGAAAACCCGTGGCGAACACGATGACGTCGACCGGATGGCATTCTCCGTTTTCGCAGACCACGGCATCGTGCGTGATGCGCTCGATGCCGTCGGTGACCAGTTCCACGTTCTCCTGCTGGAGCGCCGCGAGCCAGCTCCCGTTGTCCTGGAGCATGCGCTTTCCGAACGGCGGATAAGCGGGCACGACCTTCGCGAGCAGCGCGGGATCGTCTGCGACCTGCTGTTGGAGGTAGTGCGTGAAGTGAATCCGCATCTGCTCGTTGGCCGCGTTGATGGAGCGCTCGGGATGCGGCCAACCCGGATCGAAGATCAGCGAGGGAAGCAGGCCGTCCGAGCCCGGCCAGAAGAGCAGAAAGCGATACCAACGGCTGTAGTAGGGCAGGTGCTTGAGGAGCCACTTCATGCCTTCGCTGACGCGTCGGTGGTAGCTGGGATTGGGAATCATCCAGGCGGGCGAGCGCTGGAATACGAACAAGCGCTGCGCCTGCTTGGCGATTTCAGGGACGAGCTGGAGCGCGCTGGCTCCCGTTCCGATCACCGCGACGGATTTGCCGACGAGCGAGTGCTGATGCTGCCAGCGCGCCGAGTGGAACGCGGGGCCTGCGAAGCTCTCGCGTCCCGGAATCTCTGGGAGCTTGGGGCGGTTGAGCTGCCCGACGGCGCTGATCAGCGCCCGCGCCGTCAGCGTCTCCTCTGCGCCGCTCGGCGTGCGCACGCGCACCTCCCAGTGCGCGCTGCGCTCGTCGAAACGCGCCGACACGACCTCCGTCTCGAAGCGGACGTGCTCGCGCACGCCGTGGTCCCGCGCGCAACGCTCGAAATATTCCCGCAGCTCGCTGTGCTGCGAGAAGAACTCGGACCAGTCGTGATTGGGTTCGAAGGAGTAGCAGTAGAAGTGGTTGGCGATGTCGACGCGGCAACCGGGGTAGCTGTTCTCGAACCAGGTGCCGCCCACGCCGGAGTTCTTCTCGATCACGGTGTAGGGGATGCCGGCCGCTTCGAGCTGGATGGCGGCCAGCAGACCCGACATGCCCGCGCCGATCACGAGCACGTGGAAGCCCTGCTTCACGGACGCCGGAATTTCACGATCCCATCGCAGCTCCCGGGCGCTCTCGCCAGCGAGGGCCAGCTCCTCGAGCATCATCGGCACGTAGTCTGCCGGCACCGGCTCGCCGACCAGGAAGCTCATCATCTCGTGGATGATTTCGTGCGTCGGAAGCGGCGGCAGCTTGCAACCGCCATCGCGGTAGTCCGCGAGGATGCGCAGCGCGTGCGCGCGAACCTCGGCCTTCTCCGCCTCCGACAGGGAACCCTGGCCCTCGCCCGGCAATGCGGTCTTCGGCCGGATCGGACCGCGCAGGAGGGAGGTGTCGCCCGTGATGTGGAATAGCGCGAGCAGGAGCGTCGGGACGCTGGCGCTCTCGAGCGCGCGCGCGATGAAGGCGTCGTCCTCGTGAATGGGCGAGCTGACGGGCCGCAGGCGTTGGGGCATGGGATCGATCCTCCGCGGGGCGCCCGCCTGCCAGGCGCCATGGCGCAGCCCCCTGCTGGCGTCAGACGTTAGCGTGGCCCCGCGTCGGGCTGTTTTTGGGCTGTCGGCACTTCACTTTGGCGCGGGAATCGCCTATCAACAGGCCCGAAATGCCGCGTGCACGTGGCTTGGGGGGGGACCATGGGATTCGTTTCGAAGCGCTCGATTCGCATGTTCGTTTTCAGCGCGCTCGCCGCGGGCGTCGTCTTCGTGTCGGCGCCGCCGGCCGACGCCGCCGACACCGTCAAGGTGCAGCGCTCGATCCCGTTCGCCGCGACCGCGCAGGTCCCTGCAGCCGTGCGCGATCAGTGCCAGCTCCAGACGAAAGTCCCGGAGTTCCTCAGTCAGTCCGCGGGGGGCAGCGTCGAACTCGTCGACGGCGCCCTCAATCGCAGGGTCGGACGCGTGCTCGAGATGGAGATCATCGAGGTGCATTCCCCCGGTGGTGGCGCCTTTTCGGGGCCGAAGTGGATGACGGTCAAGGGAACGCTCTACGACCGGGGCAAGCAGATCGGCTCGTTCCGCGCGAAGCGCTACACGACCGGCGGCGCCTTCGGCGCCTTCAAGGGCACCTGCGCCATCATTGGTCGTTGCACGAAGGTGATCGGGCAGGACGTCGCAACCTGGCTCGCGTCACCGAGTGCGAACGCCGAAATTGGAGACGCTCAGTGACGCTAGCGCGGGCTTTTCGAAAGCTCGCGACCACAACGCTTCGAACCACAGCCGCATCCGTGAAACATGCGCCGCATGCCGCGGAGCCAGGCTGAATGGAAGGATCCCCGACGATGTCCCGCCTGCTTCATTTCGTGATCGTGTCCACGGCCGTTCTCGGCTTGCTCGCCTGCCAGAAACCGACGGAAACCGAATCGGGTTCCGAGGCGACACCTGCGGCTGCCGGCGCCGGAGAGCTTGCGAGCGAGGACCAGAAGACCGTCTATGCGCTCGGGCTGGCGCTCGCGCGTGAACTCGAGCCGTTCCATCTCGACGAGCCCGAGCTCGGAACCCTCTTCCTGGGTCTGAAGGATGGCGCGCTCGCTCGGACGCCCCAGGTCGATCTCGAGATCCAGGGCCCGAAGATCCAGGAGTTCGCCAAGGCGCGGATCGCGGCGGCTTCGGCCGTCGAGACGAAGAGCTCGGAAAGCTTCCTGGCCGCGGCCGCAGCCGAGGCGGGCGCCGAGACGCTCGCATCGGGACTCGTGTTTCGCGAGGTTGCGGCGGGCACCGGCGCCTCCCCCAAGCCGAGCGACACGGTAAAGGTTCACTATCACGGCACCCTGCGCGACGGCACGGTGTTCGACAGTTCCGTCGATCGCGGCACGCCGGCCGAGTTTCCTCTCGACCGCGTGATTCCGTGCTGGACCGAAGGCGTGCAGAAGATGAAGGTGGGCGGCAAGGCCCGGCTCGTCTGCCCCGCGAGCATCGCGTATGGCGACCGCGGCGCGCCGCCGCAGATCAAGCCGGGGGCTGCGCTCGCATTCGATGTGGAGCTGCTCGAGATCGGTCCGGCGCAGGCGGCCGAACTGCCGCCGGGGCACCCTCCGACGGGTGCAGGCGCGGCGCCCGAGGCGGGCGGGGCGAAGGACTGAGGATCGCGGACCCCGAAACGGCCTGCAAGGATGGCGGAGCTTTGACTGCGAGGCGCCGCGATCCGAGCGGGGCGCAACCTGCTTTCACATGAGGAGAGTCACTTGAAACGGAATCTGGATCGCCGCGTTCTTGGAATTGCCGCTGCGCTGCTGTCGGCAGGCGTGTTCTGCGCGTGCGCTTCGAACCGCTCGGAGCCGCCGCAGGCGCTCGATGTCGAAGAGATCATCGAAGTCTCCGCAACGGTCACGGCGATCGACGTCGCGCAGCGCATGGTCTCGTTGCGGCGGCCGGACGGCGAAGTCGTCAGCGTGCAGGTCGGCGAGGAGGCGCGCAATCTGTCGCAGGTGAAGGTCGGCGACCGGGTCGTGGCGCGCTACTACCAGGCGATTGCTGCGACGATCGAGAAACCGGGCGAGGGAGCGCAAAGCCCGGAAGTCGCCCTGGGTGCGGCACGCTCCGAGTTGGGCCAACGGCCGGCCGGGGTCCTCGCCAAGCAGTCGACCACGCGCGTCAAGATCGATTCGGTCGACACGAAGAAGAACGTCGTGAGATTCTACGGCGCGGACGGACTCCTGCGCGTGTTGGCGGTCAAGCGTCCGCAGGCACAAGCGTTCCTGCGGACGCTGAAGCCCGGCGACGAGGTCGAGCTGACCTTTACCGAAGCTGTCGCGATCAGCGTCGTCCCGGCGGACTGACGCCGATCAGCGCTGCGGCTTCGGCCGAGGTCGCGATCGGCCGTCCGATTCGCCCGGCGAGCGCGACGAATGACTGAGGATCGGGCTCGCCTGAAGGCGAATCCTCGCCGGGCTTCCGCTAGTCGGAGGGCGGACCCGCTCGCGTTTCCCGGGCGCGAGCGAGCCAGCGTCCCGCGCTGCGCATCCAGCCGATCAGCAGGTCGCTGACCCCCGGTGTCAGCGCTGCGAGCTCTTCGAGCAGCGCCGCGCCGGGCGGCACCGAAATCTCGCGCAGGCGGAAGCGCGCCGCGAGTGCAATCGCCGCGGCGACCCATTCCGGTGGCATGTTGAGTTCCACCGGCCACTCGGGGATCTCGCCCGCCTGGTCGACGCCCTGCACCATCGGCGTGTCGACCACCCCGGGAAGCACGATACCCACGTGCAGCGTCTCGGCATCGAGTTCGGTGCGAAGCGCCTCGGAGAGACCGATCAGTGCGAACTTCGTCGCGCAGTAGCCTCCGAGCGGGGTCAAGCCGCGCCGCCCCGCCAGCGACGCGACGTTGATGATCGATCCGCCCGGGTGTTGCAACAGGATCGGCAGCGTCGCCTGGGTCATGAACAGCGCTCCGTAGAGATTGACGCGCAGCATGGCATCGAGATCGGCGGCCTCGATGCGATCCACCGAAGCCGGCCGCAGCAGGCCCGCGTTGTTCACCAGCAGGTCGATGCGACCCCACGTGTCGCACACCCGCGCGACCGCAGCGCGGGCGGCGGTGGCATCGCCAACGTCCGCAGGAGCGACCAGCGCGTCGCCGCCTGCCTCCCGCACTTCGGCCGCGACGGATTCGAGCAGCGCCTCCCGCCTTGCGACGAGCGCCAGCCTCGCGCCGAGACGCCCGTACAGGAGCGCGGTCTCGCGCCCGATTCCGCTCGAAGCGCCCGTCACCAACACGACGCGATCGCGCCACGAGCCGAGTAGCGGGAGCAGCGCATCGATCCACATCGAGTTTCTCCAGTCAGCCGGCGAAGTCCGGAACAGCCGAGGTGAGCTTCAGGGAAGCGTGGGTGGCCCGCGTCGGGTGAGCGCCGGGACGCCGATCAGCGCTGCGGCTTCGGCCGAGGTCGCGATCGGCCGTCCGATTCGCCCGGCGAGCGCGACGACTTCGTCGACGAGTTCCACGTTGCGCGGGCGGCGCGGGCCGACGTAGTCCTCGAGTCCCACGCGCACGTGGCCGCCGCGTCGGATGGCGAGCTCGGCGAGCGGCGTGGCGGCGACATCGCCGCCGAGCACGCCGACCATCCACGGAAGCCCGCTGCCCGCGAGCATGGCGAGGTAGGCAGCGAGGCTCGCCGCCGTGGCCGGTAGCCCGAAAGGCAGGGCGGGGCCGCCAAAATAAAGCTGGATCTTGGCGGCCGGCAGGCGCCCCGCGGCGTGATACGCCAACGCGACGCGCAGAAACCCCGGCTCGAAGATCGAAATATGCGCCGCGAGCTTCCGGGCGCAGCAGCTGTCGACCATGTAGCGCGCATCGGCAAAACTATTCTGGTAGACGAGTTCCACCGGGGCGGGCAGGCCCTGCGGGTCGAGCCCACCGAGGCTCACGGAGCCCGGATCGATCAGCGCCATCCGCAGCAGACCGGCATCGGCGAGTTCCTCGACATGCGCGTAGCGCTCGCGGCAATTCGTGTGCGCGCCGCCGCCTCCCATCGTGGGATAGAGCAGCGCCGTCGGATGGCGCTCGAGAATGCGCTCCCACGCCTGCGCGTAGGGTGCGCTCGCGTGACGAGCCTGGGTGATGTTCTCGTCGTTGTGGTTGTGCACGATGGCCGCGCCAGCGGCGAGACAGGCACAGGCATCGGCGGCGATCTCGTCGGGCGTGCGAGGCACGTGAGGGGAGACCGCCTTCGGCGTCGCGCCGTTGATGGCGGCTTCGATCACGAGGGGCTGCATCTGGATCCCGTCTCCTGGTCGCGCCGCGTGACACAGATCGCCGAGAAACCGCCTCCGGGGCTGCGCAGGTTGGTCACCTGCCCCTCGTAGACGCGCGCGCCGAGCAGCAGCACGCGGTCCTGGTAGGCGTAGGCGCGCACGTCGAACTTCATGGCCCGCGGCCCTTCGCTCGTCTCGACCGTCACGAGCCCGGGATCGACGCGCCGCTGCGCGACGTAGCCGGCCTCCTGGAGGATGACTTCGAATCTTTTGCGCGAGATCTTGTCGCCCCGGTAGACGGCCCGGCTGCCGAAGGATGCCGCCGGCTTGAACACCCATTCCGCCCGGCTCCGCCAGGCTGCCTCGGCGCCGAGATCCGCGAGGCTGCGCGTCTCGGGAATCACCGTCGCGAGCCAGCGAGCGGTTTCCTCCGAAACGCCGAGCGAACGCAAGGCTGCCTCGCAGGAGAAGATCGTCATCCGGCGCTTGTCCGCGAGCAGGAAGTGCTCGCGCGGCGAGGGGCTGACGACCACGCTGCCCGCGAGATAGGCGTCGCGCAACACGCGCGTGCGTTCCCCGGCCAGGGAGAAGTCGGTGTCGCGCAGGTAGACGAGATCGACGGGCCAGCCGTCGATCTCGACGCCACCCTCCGCTGCGTGCGTGAGCGCGCGGGTGTCGGCCACGCGGGCTTCGATTCCGGCAAGCGCGAACAGGGCCCGGAACAATTCGAATTCGGGATACAGGAACTGCTCCTGCGGCCTGTCGTCCACGATCGCGACGCGCGCGAGCTTTGCCGCGGTCCCGCGCACGGCCGCGAACTCCGCCTGGAAGGTGGCGGTGATCTTCTGCTCGAGCGTCGCGACGGGGAGTAGATCCGAACACAGGCAGGCGAGGCGCACGGGATCGCACAGCGACGCCGTGTGCAGGCCGTTCAGGAGCGCGCCGCCGGCATTGGTGTTCACCTCGATCAGGCGCGGCCCCTGAGGCGTGATATGGAAGTCGTAGCCCATGAAGACGCCGAAGTTGCCGGGCACGTGCCGCAACAGGGGTTCGGCGTCGGCGTCGAGAACTTTCTGATAGGCGGGAGAGTGCGCGAACTGGAAAAGCTGCGAAACAGTGCGCTGGATCGCTTCGAAGTGCGCGGGCTCGAGCGCGATCACGGTCGACGCGGAGTAGGGAATCGAGTTCTCGCTCGCGGCCACCGGCTGGCTAGCTCTCGATCACGGCTTCGAACAGGGCGAGTCGCGGATGCCCGCTGACGAGGCCCGCGGGTGTGCGCGCCTGCGCGTGGGCTTTGCGGAAGGGCTCGGAGCGCGTCCAGGCCTCGAAGGCGGCGCGGTCCTGCCACGTCGAATGCGAGACGTAGGCCCCCGGTTCGTCGCCGCGCAGCAGTGCGAAGCGCAAGAAGCCGGGCACCTCGGCGAGGTAGGTTTCGCGCTGCCGCCAATGCGCTTCGAACTCCGCGCCGCGCGCTGGATCGACCTGGAAGTGGTTCATTGCGATGAAGAGGGCCATGCGGATCGTCTCCTGTTCCGGTGCAGCGCGAGGCTGACTAGCGTAGCGCCGCGATCCGGCGCGCGGCCGGTATTCTCGCGACGCGACTAGAGGATGCGCACCGAGCGCATCAGCTCGGCCATCGCAGCCACGCACGGCTGCGCCCAGGCCACCTCGGGAGGCAGGCGCAGACGATCGTAGAGCGAGCGATAGCGTTCGAATCGCGCGATCAGCTGCTCGCGCGAAAGTTCGAGCTTGTGGCGATCGAGGCCCGAGCGCGAGGCGAAGTTGCGGTTCTGGACGCTCAAGTTCGCTTCGAGGCGCTTCACGCGCCCGAGATTCGCATCGAAGTGCTGGCCGGCCCACACATGGCTTCGGATGCCCTCGGCGAGTTCGGGAAGGTTCCGGATCGCGTAGTTGTTGCTTCCGCAGGTGTGGGAGCTGGTATCGGTGGCGCGATACGTTCGGGCCCACGGCCAACGTTGCTTCCGGCGCGGCGCCTCGAGGATGAACGGTGTCCAGTGATAGCCGTGCGGGGCCGAGTTGCCTTCGGCGAGCAAGACGTTGGCGAGCTCGGGAGAAAACCAGTCATCGTCATCGACGGGAACCATCAGCGCGCCCGCAGGAATCTCCGCGTGACGGACCAGCTTTGCATTTTCGATCCGGCTGAGATTTTCCTGCGCGATCTGCATCAGCCGCACCCGAAACGCCGGAAACCGGACGCTGAAGCAGGCATTCCAGATGGGGACCTTGGCGCGGAGATCCTTTGCCAGACCCGCTGCCACGGCCTCTTCGTCGTGCCAGGGGAGCGTGCGCCGGATGCAGATGTAGAGGGGTTCCACGCGCGTCAGATCCGCTCGAGAATCGTCCCCGTTGCGAGCGCGCCGCCGCAACACATGCTCACGAGCGCGATCGCCTGGCCGCTGCGCTCGAGCTCGTGAAGCGCAGTCGTGATCAGCCGGCTGCCCGTCGACCCCACGGGATGGCCGAGCGCGATGGCGCCGCCATTCACGTTGACCCGTTGCATGTCGGGCTCGTGCACGCGCGCCCACGAAAGCACGACGGAGGCGAAGGCTTCATTCACCTCGAAGAGGTCGATGTCCGAGAGCGCCATGCCGGCCTTCGCGAGCACCCGGCGCGTGGCATCCACGGGTCCATCGAGGTGGTAATAGGGATCGGAACCCACGAGCACCTGGGCGCGGATGCGCGCGCGCGGCCGCAGGCCGACGGCGCGGGCCCGATCTTCGCTCATCCACAACACCGCGGCAGCGCCATCCGAAATCTGCGAGCTGTTGCCCGCCGTGTGGATGCCGTCGGGCAGCACCGGCTTGAGGAGCGCGAGACCCGCGGCCGTCGACGGCCGCGGCCCCTGGTCGGCGCGCACGACGCTGCGCTCCCCGGTCGGCCCGTTTGGTCCCAGGACGGGGACCTCGATCGGCGTGATCTCGCGTTCGAAGCGCTGCTCCGCGAGCGCGCGCGCGGCATGCAGCTGGCTCGCGAGGCCGAGGCCATCGACGTCCGCGCGCGTGATGCCGCGGCGCTTTGCGATGCGCTCGGCGGCGCCGAACTGGTCCGGCATATCCCACGGAAAGTTTGCGGGCTTCGAGGTGCCCGGACCATTCATCACGTTCGCGCCGAGTCCGACGCGGCTCATCGCCTCGACGCCGCACGCGATGCCGACGTCGATCGCGCCGGCTTCGATCAGCCCCGCGATCAGATGATTTGCCTGTTGCGCCGAGCCGCACTGGCAATCGACCGTCGTTGCCGCCACTTCGAACGGAAGGCCCGCGGAGAGCCAGGCGTTGCGCGTGACGTTCGAACCCTGCTCGCCCGCCTGGGTCACGCAGCCGCCGATGATCTGCTCGACCTCGCCCGGATTGATTCCCGCGCGCTTGACGACGGCGATCTGCACCGCGGCGAGCAGCTCCGCCGGGTGCATCCCGGCAAGCGCACCGTTGCGCTTGCCGATGGGACTTCGCACGGCTTCTACGATCACGGCTCCGGGCATGGGATCCTCCTGGGCTTCCGGAACTCGCCGGTTCCGACACACGCTGGAGGTTATCACCGGAGGCGCGATCAGGGCAGGCGAGCTCGCTGCCGACGACGAACGGCTGCCCAGGCGAGCACCGGCAGGATCTCGATGCCGAGCAGGCCGCACGCGGACGCCGCCGCAAGCTCGTTGTCGCTCCATGGGCTGCCGCAGTCGCTGTCCGCCATGTCGGTAAGGCCATCGAGATCGTTGTCGATGCCGTCGTCGCAGCCCGGATTCTCCAGCCCCCAGTTCGCGTCCCGGCAGCCCGGATCGCTCGCGTCGACGAGGCCGTCGCCGTCGTTGTCGAGGCCGTCTTCGCAGCTGGCCGGGTCGCTCGGGTCGCCCGGGTCGAATCCGCCAACAAGTTCATCACGGTCGAGAAAGCCGTCCTCGTCGCGGTCGAGCGCGATGCGCGTGCCGGCTCCCGGTGGCACGCAGGTGTAGGTCAGCTCCTGACCCGCTGCGGCGGCCTGGTTGCGTAGCGTGGTCTTGTGGATCACCGAATCGGCCATGCGATCGGGCTGGAAGCCGTCCGAACCCACGAACAGGTAACCGCGCGGCTGGCCGGCGGAGATGCCCTTCACGACCAGCTCGCAGGCGTTCGCGTCGTCCTGCGCGATCATCAGATCGATGCGAGCGATCACGCTCGCGTCGGCGAAGGTCGTCGGCGTCGCCGAAACCTGCTGGCCGACGATCGGCCGCAATCCCGTATCGAGTGCATGGATGAAGGCTTCGACGGACCGGCGTCGCTGATTGGCCGTCGTGCCGCCCGGGCCGGCAGAGAAGTTGAACGCGCCCCCCGATAGGAAGACGAATACGTTGGGCACGGCCCCGTCGTGCAGGAAGCCGAAGCCGCGCACCTGATTGCCTGCCGCGAGAAATCTACCGACTTTTGCGTAGGCATTGCGCAGGTGCGCAATCTTGAACTCCTGCGGTTCACCCTCGAAGGAGCTATTGCCCCCTCCGCCCGTCGGCAGGGCGTGACAGGTCGCGCACGGCCCCAGCCCGTCGCTCACCTGCGTGGTGAAGAAGCTCTGGCCGCCGTCCTGCTCCGTCGTGCCCACGTTGGCGAGCGCGCGAACGGGGTTCGGCGGATACTCGAGCGCGAGCACGAAGTCCGCGAACGCCTGCATGTTCTGCGGCGGCAGCTGCGTGGCGCGGCCGAGCAGGGCCACGAACGCCGGATTGAACTTCTCGAAGGCAGCGCGCTCATCGAGGGCGCTGCCGCCTGGATCGTTGCCGCCCGTGCGATCGCCGCGCCAGTGCATGGGTCCCTCGCCAGCCATGCCGCGCAGGCTCTGCGTCGTCATCGGGCCCTTCAAGGGATGGAAGGCGTTTCCCTGCAGGTTGTTGACGAAGGGGTTCGGGTTGTTGAGCGACGCACCGAACGGATCGCCGAGATCCCACGCGAGACTGTCGAGATCGCCGAAGATGTGGCAGCTCGCGCAGGCGCCATCGCCGTGGCCGGAGGTGTTCGTTGCGTCATAGAGGAAGCGCCGGCCATTTGCGACCGTGGCGGGTTCGGCGTCGTAGCTGAGGTCGACCTTCTTCCAGAGCGAGCGCGAGCCCGCGTTGCTGGCGTTCTGGATGATCGCGATCTGCTGGTCGAAGCGGTTCATCACGTAGAGGCGGTCGTTCGCGACGTCGAGAGCCAGGCCGCTCGGGCCGCCGCCCACGTTCTTGACTGGCGCATTCGTGATGCTCGCATCTGCGTCTTCGAGATCCGCGGTGTCGAGCACCGCGACGTCGCGCGAGCCGAAGGCGGCCACGAACAGCGAGCTGCCGTCCGGCGAGAAGACCATGCCGAGCGGGAATGCGATGCTCTGGCTGATCTCCGACCCCGGTCCCGTCGCGACGTTGTAGTTGATGTGCGAGTTCAGGTGGTGCGGCGTCGGCGTGGTGCCGTCGATCACCGTGATCCGGTTCTCCGCCGTGTGGCCGCGCACCCCCCGGAAGGTTCCGGACGAGGGGGGATTCTCGAAGAGCGCCTCGAAGCGCTCGGCGTTGCGCGATTCCAGATTCGACACGTAGAGCAGGCCATTGCCCGGGCGCACCGCCATGTTGAAGAGAACCGTGCCGACGCCGGTCACGGAGTTCGTGCCCGCAGACGCAGCGGGCGGGTTGGCGTTGGCGTTGATCAGGAAGACGTCGCTGTCGGGCAGGCTGAAGCTCACCGAGGCCGACCAGTCTCGATCGATCTCGTCGAGCCACTGCGTGCCGTTGAAACGCACGATCAGGCCCGTCGCCGGCGCGCCCGGGGTCGAGCCCGGCGGGAATGGGGGAACGCCGCCCTGCGCAGCCACCACCGGCTGGGCCAGCGCGGTGGTGCGATTGCCGGAGTGGAACGCGGCCGCATAGACCGTCGCCCCATCGTTGCTGACCGCCAGCGCTCGCGGCGTGTCGCTGAAGAGCGGGATGACCGCGAGAGGCGTGCCTGCGAGGGCGGCTCCCAGGTTGTCTGCGTCGAAGGCCCACACCAGCGCGCGCGGCGTTCCCGGCAAGATCAGGCTGGCCGGTACGCTTGCGGGAAGATTCTGGCCCCGGCGTGCGGTCGTGATGAAGGCGCGGTTGCCGCCCGAGCCCGCGAAGACGATGTCGCGCGGCTCGTCGCCGACGAGCAGGGTGCGCATTACGCGCGAGAGCGTCGGATCCGAAGGGTTGATCGAAACGATGCTGACGCTGTCCGAAAGGTGGTTCACGACCCAGACTTCGCTGCTGTTGCGCACGGCCACGGCGACCGGCTCGAGGCCCACCATCACCGAAGCGACGCGGGTGAGCCCGGAAACGTTGACGTCGAAAATGTCGAGCCGATTGTCCGGGGTGTTGACCGCGAACAAGCGCGTCCCGTCCTGGGAGAGTGCGAGCGGCCGCACGTGGCCGCTCTCGAAGTGGTTGAACGAGGCCGAGGCGGCCGAGACGACCAGGCAGAGCAGCGCGAGCGCGGCGCCGAGGGATCGAACGGGGGTTCGCGCGTGGGCGGGGCAGGTCAGCATGCAGCCTCCTCAGGATCTCCGGGCGCGTCCCCCCAGCGGAGGGGCGGCCAGGGTGCCAGTCGGGTGGCGTTCTTCATAGGACAATCTTCGTGATTCTCATTCGGGGCCAGCCGATCGAGCTCGCCGGACCTGGACAGCGATCGCCGGCGAACTCAGCGATGAAACCCCGCTGCTACGGAAAGGTTGCGGGCCGGGTGATAGGCTCCCGCTGGCGACTCTGGCCCGATGCTCGCGGACCGGGGCCACGCAGGGGAGACTCATCCTTGATGCACGCATTTTGGGGGCCGCTGGTCGTGTATGGCCTGGTTCTCGGCCTGCACCTGCTGTTGCCGGGGCGCTGGGTCGACGGCTACGTGCACGATCCGGTCACGAGACGGCCGCTTCGCTACCGGCTGAATGGCTTGCGCGTGTTGGGGGTCACCGTCGCCAGTTACGCCTTCGCGTGCTGGCTCGGTTGGATTCCATGGGAATTCTTCTACCTGCATCGTTGGGAGATGGCGGCCGGGGCGTGTGGGATCGGCTTGCTGTTCACGTTCGCGATCGTGCTGTCTGCACCCGCCCAACGCGGCTTCCTGGCGGATCTTTATTTCGGGCGGCTCGCGAATCCGCAGTGGGGTGGCGGGCGCGTCGACGCCAAGATGTTCCTGTACCTGGTCGGCGCCGTGATGCTCGAGCTGAATCTGCTGTCGTTCGCGGCCTTCCACCTGACGAGCCATCCGGAGGATCCCTCGAACGGAGTGATCCTCTACACGCTCCTCTTCAGCTTCTTCGTCGTCGAGTACCTGAACTTCGAAGAAGTGCACCTCTACACCTACGACATCATGGCGGAGCGCGTCGGCTTCAAGCTCGGCTGGGGCTGTCTCGTGTTCTACCCGTTCTTCTACCCCGTGGGCCTTTGGGCGGTGGCCGACCGGCCGGATCCGCACACGCCGCTGCCGCTGTTGTTCCTCGCGGCGTTGGTGTTTTTCGCGGGTTGGGTGCTCGCGCGTGGCGCGAATCTCCAAAAATTCGAGTTCAAGAAGGATCCCAAGGCGAAGGCCTTTGGGCTGCTCGAGCCGAGGGCGATTTCCGGTGACGGGAAGCACGTGCTGGCCGGCGGCTTCTGGGGGCTCTCGCGCCACATCAACTACCTGGGCGAGATCCTGATGGCGACGGGGCTCACGCTGAGTCTCGGCTACCCGTTCGAGTTCTTTCCGTGGCTCTACCCGCTCTACTACGTGGCGTTGCTCTTCCCGCGCCAATACTTCGACGACCAGCGCTGCGCGGAGCGATACGGTCCCCTGTGGAGCGAGTATTGCAAGCGTGTTCCGAGCCGGATCATTCCCGGGATCTATTGACGTGAGCTCCCGTACTGAGGCGGACCTTGGCTGAATTCGCCGAGCGCTATGGGCCGTGGGCGCTGATCGCGGGTGCTTCCGAAGGGATCGGTGCGGCATTCGCGCGAGAATTGGCGCAACGCGGGATCCACCTGCTGCTCGTGGCGCGGCGCCGCGAACCGCTGGAGGCTGCAAAGCGGGAGATCGCGGCGATTTCGGGGGTACAGGTGCGCTGTGTCGCGCTCGATCTCTCTCGCGCCGACGCACCTGCCATTCTCGAGCAGGAGATCGAGAGCCTCGACGTGGGGCTTCTCGTCTACAACGCGGCGTTGGCGCCCGGCGGAGCCTTCCTCGAGCTCCCTCTCGACGAACAGCTCGCGGCCATCGACGTGAATGTGCGTGGCCCGCTCGCGCTGGCGCACGGGGTGGGTCGCCGGCTGGCGGCGCGCGGCAGGGGCGGCATCGTGCTGCTCTCGTCGTTGACCGCCTTCCAGGGCTCCCCGTTCGTGGCGACCTACGGCGCCTCAAAAGCGTTCTTGCTGGCGCTGGCCGAGGGCCTGTGGTTCGAACTCGCGCCGCGCGGCGTCGACGTGCTGGCGGTCTGTGCCGGCGCCACGCGCACACCGGGCTACCTCCGGCGTGCGCAACGCCGGGCGCCTGGCGAGTTGCAACCCGAACAGGTGGCGCGCGAAGCCCTGGCGCGGTTGGCTCACGGGCCATCGATGATTCCCGGCCGCTTCAATCGCCTGGCTTCGCAGCTGATGCGTCGCGTGCTCTCGCGCCGCGCGACGATCCGGATCATGGGTGCGCAGACGAAACATCTGACGCTCGAGACTTGATCTCGAGCGCGGAGTTCCGCGGAGGGAGCCCGGATCAATCCTGGAGTTGCGTTCCGTCGACCCAGCAGGCGTGGAAGCCCACGGGCACGCGCTGGGGCAGTTCGACGATCGCGAGCGGCTCGGCGCTGAAGTTCCGCGCGTCGAGCACGTGGGCTTCGGAAGCGCCGCCGTCTGCAGTGTGCACGAAACAGACGACGAAGCCGTCATCTTCTTCGTGGCCTCCGACGCGGGGAGCGAAGGGAGATTCGCTGCAATAACGGCCGGGACCGAAGTCGTGGGTCTCGCTGCGGCCCGTTGCGGTGTCGTACTTCACGAGCGCGTCGAAGAGCAGCGTTTGCGTATCGGCGGCGATGTGCGGGATGTAGGAGAAGCGCGTCGGCGCTCCCTGGCGGCGCGCGTCGATGCTGGGAAACTCGGTGTTCTGGTCATCCAGTCTTTCTTCGTGCGTACTGCCGGTGCGCAGGTCGAAGCGATAGCGGTGGAGTCGCGCATCGAGGCGCAGCGTCGCGAGCATGCGCCCCAGCGGACCGCCTTCGGCGGGCGGCCGCGCGCCCGGATCGACGACACGGCAAGCATCCATCACGATGCTGTCGCCATCGTCCCAGGCGTTTACGACGTGATAGATGTAGGCGGGCTCGGCCTCGAACCAACGCAGCGGGCCGCCTGCGCGCGGGAGCACGGCGAAACGGCTGGGCAACTCCGGGTGGAAGCCGAGCCGATGGATCTTGCGCTCGAGCAGCTCCGGATCCCAGAAGAGCGGCAGGTCCATCAGGATCGAGTGACGCGCGGTGAAGGCCATGTCGTGCGGCAGCCGCGGGCCCGGGAGCTCGATTTCAGTCGAGCGCAGGAGTTCGCCGCGCGGCGAAACGACATGGTGTACGAGAAAGGGAGCCTGCGTGGCGTAATCGAAGAACAGCAGTTCTCCCGTGGCGGCGTCGACCTTGGCATGAGCCGAGATCCGGCGCGCGAGCTTGCCGCCGAACGCTTCGGTGCCCGCCGTCGCGAGGCTCCTCGGATCGAGCCGATAGGGCTGGCCACACTGGTACCAGAGCGCGAGCACGGCCCCGTTGTGGAACACCAGATCCGTGTTCGCCGTGTCCTTGAGCCAGCCGTCCGAGCCGCTGCCCGGCGCCTCGGGATCCGGCCGCTCCATGTAGCCGGGCCACAACGCGCGCCCGGCGCGGCGATCGGCAGCGAGGCCTTCGGTGAGGATCCAGCGGTTGCGATACGCCGCGCGGCCGTCGCGGAAGCTCACGGCGTGCACCATGCCGTCGCCATCGAACCAGTGGTAACGCCCGCGTGGCGCATGGACGGGATTCGGCCCATTGCGCAAGAAGATGCCGTCGAGGCCAGGCGGCAGCTCGCCCCTCACCGTCAGGTCCGTTGCGTCGCGCTCGGCGAAGACCGGCGCGAACAGGCCTTCCAAATAGGGGTTTTCCGTCTGGCTGGGCCATTCGGGCAGGCTGTTGGCTGCGCTCATGCTCGCTCCTGTGGCCGTCAATGCTAGCGCGCTACTCGGGAACCATGTCGCCGGTGCCCCCGAAGTCCTTCGGGAAGTCCTTGAACTTCGGCAGCCCGTCCTTCACCGCGAGCACCTTCTCGCCGTAGTGTACGTGCAAGGTTGGCGCGAACGCGAGGCCCTGGATGCCGCCCGCCGGCACGTCGACCATTCCGATCGCAGGATGCTGCACGAGCACGGGCGTCCCGCAGCTCGTGCAGAACCGGCGATGGCTCGCCTCGCTGCGCTTGAAGGTCCCGAGCCGATCGCCGCCTTTGACGACGCGCACCTTGGCGGCGGGCCAGAGGGCTGCGGCGTGGATCGGCGCGCCGAGCCAGCCGCGGCACGAGCCGCAGTGGCAATACGCCATCACGGCGGGATCGCCGTTCATCTCGACTTCCACCTGCCCGCACATGCAGTGACTGGTTCGCGTCGTGTCGCTCATGGAAACTCCTCTTCGTGAGAACCGAATCTGTTGCGGAAGGCGTGCAACGCTGCGAGAAGGCCCGGTTGCTGCTAGCTGCCGAAGCTGCGCTCGAACAACGCGACGATGGCGGCGCGCCCGTTCGGCTGGAGAAAGCGGGTGCCCGTGCCGGCGAAGTGCGGGTGTTGGATCACTGGAGCGTCATGCTTGTCCCAACGCTCGCCCTGCCAGAGATACCAACCATCGCGATCCTGGTCGAAAACGTGCAGCGGCTTGTTGCACAATTTTGCGAATTCCGCGCCCCAGCCCGTGCCGCCCCTTCACGGTGTCGTCTTCGAGGATCTTGCCGACGACATAGATCTCCTGACCATTGTTGACCTGATGCCAGATGCCCTGCAGCACCTTCTTGAACAACGGCGTGTTCGGGTAATGGCGATGCATGAGGCGGCTCACGTACGCGAGACTCACATCCCCGTGTTCGAGTTCCTTGTGGGTGAGCACGCGGATGCCGCGGCGGCGCTCGTCGTTGTGGCCCTCGAAGGTGAAGTTCACCTCCTCGAGTCCGAAGCGCTCGGCGCAGGCGCCGAATTCGGCCTCGGCTCCCTTCGCCGCACCGCTGAACAGGATGCAATCGTCGCGCTGCACGCTGCCGCCTCCTCGGACGGGGTTGTGCCCGATCGGGGGCGCCGCGTCAACCGGGGGGCGTGTCGAGAATCTCGCAGACGACGAGCGCGTGCTCCGGACCGTCTCCGCCCGCGAAGATCGAGAGTCCCGCGAGCAGGGCGTCCAGGCGTTCGCCATCGGCGGGCGCCAGATCGGAGAAGCGCAGCCAGGGGCCCGGGGCCGGCGAGCCCGAGGCGTCCGCCGCGGCCGGCTCGACATGCGCGCGCACCAGGATCGGAGGGCCACCCAGGTCGACGTGCAGGGCGAGCTTCAACTCTCCGCTGCGCGCCAGGCGCAGACTCGGATCCGCGCGCATTCCATCCCGCGAAAGTCCGCGAGCAAGGACGACGCGCGAGGCTTCGTCGCTGAGCGGCACCAGTCGGCGCGGGAGTGTCGTGGGCTCGGACTCGGACTCGGGATCGACGTCGACTTCGACAGCCGGTGGCGAGCTGCGGGTGGCGCCGTCAGGTGCTTCCAGCCCGGCATGATCGGCGGAGTCGTTGCCTTCGGCATCGCCAGCGTCGGGTTCTGTGAACGTCGGGGTCGCAGCGAAGACGGGTTCCGGTACGCACGCTTCGAGGACGGCGCGGGGCGCGTCGGCAACCAGATCAGCACGCGCGAGCGCCGACGGCCCCCCGCTGTGGGCGGACACCAGTGCGCGCACGCGATCGCGCAAGGAGCCCCGCAGCGGGTCGAACTCGAGCGTCACTACGCCGGGAGTGCCGATCTGCGCAGGCGCCGCTCGCACCACCATACCCTTCAGGGAAAAAGCGCGTCCCCCGGCGAGGCCCACCGGAATCTGGAGCGAAAGCGTCTGGCCGATCCGGACGCGCTGCGAAGTCAACAAGCGGCAGCCGCGTTCCGAGACCTCCGCGAGGACGGCGCGGTGTCGCCGCAGCCCTGCACGCACCTGAACCG
The DNA here is from genome assembly GCA_031405455.1 of Deltaproteobacteria bacterium. Taxonomy (GTDB): domain Bacteria; phylum Myxococcota_A; class UBA9160; order UBA9160; family SMWR01; genus DATBRV01. Next base: position 29,695 of record JANNIY010000197.1, read on the forward strand.
GCGCGCCGACGCTCACGCGCGGTGTGCGACGTTTCTCGGGCCCCCGGTAGAGCGCGTGCAGCAACAACAGTCGCAGCGCGGCGGGATGGACGGGACGTCGCACGACCAGCTCGAAGCTCGCGCGCCGCAACAGCGCGCAAACCGTTCGGGATTCGCCATCGAGAATCGCAATCCGGCGTGTGCTCGAACGCAGGATGTTCATCGGGATCTCGAGCGCGCGTCGCGCGCTGGCGAGAACCAGCCGCCAGTCCTGCTCGGCATCCTGGGGAGCGGAAGCGCCGCGGCGCTCGGTCGTTGCGGCTCCGAGCTCGCGCAACAGGGCCGCGACGTCGCCGAGTTCGCCGTCGTGCAACAACAGGATTTTCGGTTCGTGGCTCGACTGGTTCAACGGCCCTCTCCCCGGGCCTGGGTTCCGCAAAACGACCTCGCCTGCATCGGTCAAAATCGCGCCCGGCTGTAGGGCCTGCGTTCCGACGCGAGTGCAGGCGGTCAACCAATCGGCTGGGGGCCGGGCGGAACTTCCGGGCCGGGGAGCAGGAGGTCGACGTCCTCGAGTGAAGCCGCGTCGAGGTCCTGGCCGGCGGTTTCGGGGGCGACCGCGAGAAAGATGGCCACGGCGGGAAGCGCCGTCAGCGCGCACAGCACGCTGATGGCAGGCACGATGCCACCCAGCGCGCTCGCGAGTGCGCTGACGCCGAAGTTTGCAACGATCGTGGCGATGGCCTGTCCCAGGCGCGTGCTGCCGGCGTAGGTGGCGCGCAGTCTCGTTGGAAACAGCTCCGTGTCGAGACAACGCTCGGCGACGCCGTAGGCATTGAAGGCTATCTGGCAGACGGCGAAGCAGGCGCCGAGCACGAACGCTGGCGAAATCGGCAGGTCGGCGGGGACCCAGTAGAAGGCGAGCCCGGAGGCGACACACAACAACGAAAAGCTGGCCAGCGTCGGGCGTCTTCCCCAGCGATCGGAAAGCCGCGCGCCGAGCGGAATCCCGAGCAGGCCCGCAGCGCCACCCGCCATCAGGATCAACGTCATCACGGCAGGTGTGAGCGCGAGATTGTTGACGCCGTGATAGAAGAGATAGGTGAGAACGGCCGTGACACCGATCGGGCGCAGCGTCCAGGCGGCGAGCAGGCCGACCGCGCGCCGGCGGTAGACGCCGTGAAAGAGATCCCGCGCGCGGGTGGTCGCGATGCTTCCGCTCTCGGCGGCGCGCGTGAAGCGTCGCGTTTCGGGCAGGCTGCTTCGCAGCCAGGGGATGCTGAACACCGCCACGGCGGGCAGAACCCAGAGCAGGCGCCAGGCGATTGGCGGATCCGCGAGCAGCGGCGCCAGCAGCAAGACCGGAGCGCCGCCGAGCGTGAAGAGGAGGCCGTAGTAGGCCTGGCCCTCTGCGCGCTGCGC
>JANNIY010000198.1:0-27830 GCA_031405455.1 Deltaproteobacteria bacterium
AATGAACGCTTCGGCACGCCTTCCGCCTCGAGCCCAAGTTGTTCGGCAGAGCGTCGCTTCGAGTGTATAGCCATCTCAGCGACCGCGTTCGATGAAGTGCAGCGCGCCGATCGGCGACCGCCCGCCTTCCTACTCGCCTTCTACTCGCGCGACGCTGCGGATCGAATCATCGAAGGCGGAGTCGGAATGGCTCTCGGCAGGACGGCCAGCGCTTCCACTTCGCACAGGAGCTCGGGCCGGCAGATCGATGCCGCGACCATCACGTTGGGGAAGCCCTCGAAGCCGGCTTCGTGGAGTTTCTCCCGAAGGCGGGCGGCATCCGAAGGACGCTTCAGATACGTGATCGCAGAGATCACGTCGCCGAAGGCTGCCCCCTGACCCTCGAGCAGGGCGGCGACGTTCACGAGCATGCGGTCCGCCTGGGCTTCGAAATTTCCCGGATGCGCCGTCCTTCCGGCCTCGTCGATGCTCGCGGTCCCGGAGACGTGGAGCGCGATCTTGTTCGTCTCCACCATCCTCATCCCGCGCACGAAGTCGGAGCCGTACAGCATTGCTTCGTTGAGCGTGGGCGCGGTCATCACGGTCCGCAGCGGCGAGCGTGCCGCACGCACGGCGTACACTCCCAGGCAAAGATCGTGATTCTCCGGAACCGGCCCACCGCCGATGCCGGTGCTGGCCGGAGCCGGATCGATCCCGCGCGCCTCGAAGAACGCGCGTCGCGCCCGGTTCAGATCCGCGTAGTCGCGGTCCATCTCGCGTAGATGAATCCAGGTGCGCACGACGTCGCGGAACTCCATCCCCGCCTGCCGCAGCAGATCTTCGGCGACACCGAACATGGCGAGCGTCTGCTCGTAGGCGTCCCCACCAGCTCCGTAGAGAGCGCCCGCGTGGAACCGGCTCTCTTCGCCGACGTGGATCCGCAGGCCGTGCGAACGGGCGCACTCGGCACAGCCGCAGGCGGACCTGGCCTCGAAGGTGTCGACCCGCAGCGGCTCGTTTGGAAGAACCGCCCACACGGAGATCTCCAGACGCGCCCGCTCGTTGAGCGGAGGTTGTTCGATCTCGGTCGTGGCGGGTCGCTGAGACGACCCCGCGCTCGCCGCGAGAACCCGACGGCGCGCCGCACGCACGGGCTCTAGATCCGCACGCAGATTCCGCAGGAAGAGCGTCTCGCAGACGACCGACTCGTAGCTGCCTCCCTCGGCTTCGAGAACGCCGAGGATCGCGCGATAGATCGCCTCGGCCTGCGGGCCCGCATCCGAAGCTGCTGCGGGAGGCTGGCAGAGAAAGAAGAGCTCCGTCGCCTCGGGGCCCTCCACCCGACGGAGAACGACCTTGCAGCCATGCGTCCCGATCGTCTCGGCAAGGGGATGGGGAGACACTGCGATCCTCTGGCCGGCGACCGGGCTCGGAGTTTCCGAACAGCTGATGCGCGCGCGGGCCTGGGCGCCGGCCAAGCCGGGCCGAAGCGATAGCGCGTCAGCGTCGCGGAAGCTGCTCAGCCCAGGGAGGGCTTTGCGCGCGAGCCCGAACTCAGCTGCAACTCAGTTTCGATGGGCGGCTAGCACCCGTCGCTGGGCAGCTGCCCGTCGGGCTCGGTGGAGAAGAACGTGAAGCCACTGGGCTTGTTCTTCTCGAAGCAATTGCCGCTCGCCGGCTCGAACTGCACGTAGAGGATGTCCACGGGCGGGACGGGAACCGGGGGCGGCTTCCCGCCGTTGTTGGTCAGCGTGTTCAAGTAGACGCGATTGTTGTTCGCGGAAGGATCCGCCTGCGGCGGGTCGTTCTGGCAGTTTCGGCTCGGGTCACCGAGCGAGGTGGCCGTGCACCAACCCAGCACCGCGATCCCGGCGAAGTCGTTGTTCTCGATGTCGTTCTTCGCGATCACATTATTGGAGACGCCGAGCAGCAGAACCCCGACGCCGGGCGGCACTCCGGCCTGGAAGCTGCCCGGAGGCGCGGGGTTCGGCAGATTGTTGTCGTAGATGTTGTTGTGCTCGATCACCCAGTTGGCCATTTCTGGAAGCTGGGCGTTGCCGGCCGCGTTCGGGTGGAACAGGCCGAAGCCGATGGTGTTGTTGTGGACGTCGTTGTGCGTCGCCCAGACATTGTTGGAGACGGTGATCTCGAAGCCGATCGGGCTCCCGTAGAGATCGTTGCCGATGACGCGAACGTTCTCGGAGGCCGCCACCCACAGCGAGGTGTCGAGCGACCCGTAGGAGACGTTGTTCTCGACCAGCCCGTTCGCGGAGATGGTCGGGTAGATCCCGTTCTCGAGGTTCCGGACGGATTCGTTGCGGATCATCTCGAAGTCCTTCACGAAGCGGGTCTGGATCCCGTTCTTCGGAAAGTCTTCGACGGAGAAGCCACGAATGTAGAAGCCCTGGAGTTGGTTGGGGCAGCCACCGACAGGAACCCCGGGCCCGCAACCCGCAGGAGCCGCATAGACTCCCGTCTGCTGGGTCCCGTAGTGAACGAGGCGGACCTTGCCGGCGTCGCCCTGGCCCGGCTTCACCTTGCCGATCAGGCGGAGGTTGGCGGTGCTGATGCGCAGGCCAAAGTCCGCGTTGGCCGCTTCCTGATACGTCCCCGGCTCCACGAGGATCGTGTCGCCCGGAGAGGCGGCGTCGATCGCCGCCTGGATGGACTCGCCCGGATTGACAGTATGGACGGCCGCGTCGGCGGCGGTAGCGGTGCCGAATACGGCGACTGCGAGCAACGTGAACAAACGGCGCAGGTTCATCTTGAGTCTCCGGGGTAGCGACTATTGGCCCAATTCGCGTTCGTCAAACATGCAGAGGAGTGGCAACTTCCCCGCATGTTGTTTTACGCGGACGGCCGTGGCGTGTCAACTTCGAATGCGTGGGGAATCGCCCGGACTCGCGACCCGCTGTCGTCGGGCTCGGATCCGGGATATCGAACTCGAGCCGTCGGCAGCGCCCGCGCGCGGACGGCCCTCGGGGGCGCCGGGCTCCTGCTCGCCGCAGCGCTGGCTCTGTGCGCATGCGGCAGGGATTCCGGGCCGACGCCGCTCGCGTTTCCGAGCGAGCCGTCCGGCCGCCTCGAGATCAACTATCCCCTCGATGAGACGCTCTTTCCGCCCGAGATCGTCGCCCCGACCTTCGTCTGGAGCGACGAGACGGAGGGCGTCGAGCGGTGGCTGGTGCTGCTGCGGTTCGGCACCACGGGCGAGCTGCTCCGCTTCCCGACGGCGGAGCCGCGCTGGCGCCCGTCGGAAAAAGACTGGGCCGAGATCAAGCGGCAAAGCGAGGCGCGCGACGCCGAGGTGGCGATCGTCGGTATCGGCGCGGGGGAAGAGGCCGCCTCCTCCGCTAGCGTCCGCATCCGTACGTCCACGGATCCGGTGGGGGACTCGATCTTCTACCGCGAGGTTCCGCTCCCGTTCATCACGGCCGTCCAGGATCCCTCGCGCATCCGCTGGCGCTTCGGCGCAATCGATTCCGAGACCGCGCCGCCCATCGTCCTCGAGAACCTGCCGGTCTGCGGGAACTGCCACTCCTTCTCGGGCAACGGCAGCGTATTGGGCCTCGACATCGACTACGGCAACGACAAGGGAGGCTACGCCATCCTCCCCGTGTCTCAGCAGATGGTGATGAACGACGAGACGATCATCACCTGGAGCGACTACAAAAAGCGTGACGGCGAGGCCACCTTCGGGCTCCTCTCCCAGGTCTCGCCCAACGGCCGCTACGTGATCAGCACGGTCAAAGACCGGGCGGTGTTCGTGGCTACGCCCGGGATCGAGTTCTCCCAGCTCTTCTTCCCGATCAAGGGAATTCTCGTCGTCTACGACACCGAGGCCGGCACCTTCGCGCCGCTGCCGGGCGCCGACGACACCGAGTATGTGCAGAGCAACCCGACCTGGAGTCGCGACGGAAAAACGATCGTCTTCGCCCGGGCGAAGGCCTACCGCAAGGACGCGATCGCAAACGCCCAGGACGTCCTGCTGAGCGAGAAGGACGTCCCCGAGTTCACCAGAGACAAGGAGCCGTTCAAATACGATCTGTACCGGGTTCCGTTCAACGAAGGCCGCGGGGGAAAGTCCGAGCCGATCGAGGGCGCCTCGCACAATGGGATGAGCAACTACTTCGCGAAGTTCTCCCCGGACGGGAAGTGGATCGTCTTCTGCAAGGCCGAGAACTACATGCTGCTCATGCCGGACAGCGAGCTCTACATCATTCCTGCCGAAGGGGGTGAGGCACGGCGCCTGCGTGCGAACACGCCACTCATGAACTCGTGGCACAGCTTTTCGTCGAGTGGCCGATGGCTCGTCTTCTCGTCGAAGGCCAACACTCCCTACACCCAACTCTTCCTGACCCACATCGATGCGGAGGGCGAGTCCACGCCCCCCGTCGTGCTCGAGCGCTTCACAGGCAGCGACCGTGCCGCCAACATCCCGGAGTTCGTCCCGCTGCCGGCCGACTCGATCGCGAAGATCAAGGAGCAATTCCTCGACGCCTACTCGTTTCTCCGGGCAGGCATGGCCAACGAACGGACCGGCAACTACGCCGGCGCCGTCCGGGCCTACGAACGGGGTCTGGCCGTCGAGCCCGCGAACGTGGAGCTCATGAATTCTCTCGGGTTCGCGTTGTTCCAGCAGGGCAAGAGCCGGGAAGCGGTCGCCGCGTACGAGAAGGCGCTCGCGGCAGACCCGAAGCACTGGAAGGCCCACAACAACATGGCGCTCGCCTCGATCGACCTCGGCGAACTCGAGCAGGCCGAAGCCCACTACCGGGAGTCGCTCGCGATCGAGCCGCAGCCCGCGATCTACAACGATCTCGGGTTCGTGCTCGAACGCCAGGGGATGGCTGAAGAGGCCGCCGAGCTGTACCGAAAATCACTCGAGCTGGATCCCGAGTCGGTGTCCGCGCATTTCAACCTGGCCGGGTCCCTGGCGCGGCGCGGCGAATTCGCCGAGGCGGAGCGCCACTTCCGCGCCGCCCTCGCGAAGAAGCCGAGCGCCCAGGCATACACCGGGATCGGTTTCGTCCTGTGGAAGCAGGGCCGCGTGGACGAAGCCATCGCCAATCTGAACGACGCGATCGAGACGGACCCGAAGCACCCCGCTGCCTACGACCAGCTCGGGACGATCCTCGTCGAGCGTGGAAGTCTCGACGCTGCGGCGTCCAACTATCGTCTCCTCGTCCGCACCCAGCCCAGCGCCGACGCCCACCAGAAGCTGGCGCAGGTCCTGATGCGACTCGGACGCACGGACGAGGCTCGCAAGCAGATGGAGATGGCGAAGGCGTTGGACCGGAACCGGGTAGAGACGCGGTAGGAAGTCGAGTCGTCAGCGAGGCCCGAGCCGGAACAGGTAGGCCTCGCCGACCTTCTCGTTCCGCGGGCGGCGCGCGTACTTCGCTTCGTAGGCATCGCTGAAGCGATCGAACTCCGCCTGCTCGACGACGCGTGACGCCGCCAGATCGTAGATCGAATCTCCGACACGCATCCGCACGTTCGGATCGGCCTCGATGTTCTCCACCCAGGCGCTACGACTGGTTCCCGCGTGGACATAGAGGTTCTCGCTCATGGCGATCACCCAGATGTTCACGGAGTAGGGGTCGGCGGGGTTCGATTCGAGTTGCACCGTTTCGATGCTGTCGCTGAAGGACCAGTCCGTAGGAGCGGCGGCCGTCGGGCCTTCGAGGGTGCCGCCTGGCAGAAGAAGAAACGGACGGCCGCAGCCGGCGATCGCCGTGCTCAGCAAGAGGGCGAACAGGAAGGTGGACTTCTTCACGCTGAAACCTCCGATGCCGGGCGTTGCCGCGAGGATACTCCGGCTCGACTCACCCGCGCGCCTTCAGCGCCAGCTCGCCGGAGGGTCTTCGCCAACAGCGTCGGGCCAGGCCCACGAGGCTGAGACGGCGCGATCGGCGTCGCGGGCCCTCCGTAAGATCCGGGTTCGAACTCGTGTGTTTGGCGGATGTGGCGCAGGGTCTTGCACGACGATGAGTCCCCTTGGAGACCCATCCACCCTGGGCCGGCATCCGCTTCGGCGCCAGCCGGGACCGGGGAGATTGAAGTGTCGCTTCGCACCAAGATCGTGCTCTTCGTGCTGCTCGTCTCCAGCGTGTTCACCGGCACGTCCTGGTTGGTGCAGCGCTTGATCGTGCTACCCGAGTTCGTTCAGCTCGAACGGCGCGAAGCGGTGGCCGACTTGAGCCGCGGCACCCAGGCGCTGATGCGCGACGCCGAGTTCGTCGCCACGATGGCGCAGGACTATGCCGCCTGGGACGACAGCTACCACTACATCGTCGACGGCAACCCAACCTTCGAGAAGACAAACCTCATCCCACCGACCCTCATCAACCTGCGCCTGAACCTGCTGTTGTTCGTCATGAGCGACGGAGGCGTGCGCTGGGGCCAGATTCTCGACGCCAAAGGCGAGCCGATGCCGGGTGCCGCCGAGGTCATCGCCGGGCTGGCGCGGGCCGATCACCCGCTCATCGCCCACGCTGGACCGACCTCGAAGAAGGCCGGCGTGATTCAGACGCCGCTCGGGCCGCTGCTGGTGGGCTCGGCCGCGATCACCTCGAGCGACCAGGAGAGTCCCGTCCGAGGCGCCGTCGTGATGGGACGCTTCGTGGACGCCGCAATGGTGGCCGAGCTGACGGAGCGGACACGCGTCGCGCTCGCCATTCATTCCGTCAGCGCAGTTCCGGATGCGGAGCGCTTCGTTTTGACCCAGCTCGAGATGCCCGACTCCAGCTGGAGCGATGCTTCGAGCCCGGACACGATGCGAAGCTACCGCGTCGTCCGCGACATCTTCGGTGCACCGGCGCTGCTGGTCCGAACCGACTCGCCCCGGGTGGTGAGCGCTCGCGGCCAACACGCTGCCAACCTCGCCGTGCTGATGGGTCTCGTCAGTGGCCTGGCGCTGCTGGTCGTGATGTGGGCGGCGCTCTCGCTAATGATTGCGAGACCTCTCGAGCGCATGACGAAACACGCCGTGCGCGTCGGCGCCAGCAACGATCTGAGCGACAAGCTGTGCCCCACCAGCCAAGACGAGATCGGCGTGCTCGGGCGGGAGTTCGATCGGATGATGGATCGACTCGCGCAGTCGCGCTCCGAGCTGGTGCAGGCCGCCCACGTCGCCGGCAGCGCCGAGGTTGCCGCGAGCGTGCTGCACAACGTCGGCAACGTGCTGAACAGTGTGGGCGTGTCGGTCGGGCTGGTGACGGAGACGATCGCCCACTCGGAGGTTGCGAGTCTGGGCATGATCTCGGACCTGCTGCGCAAACACGAGCACGATCTCCAGGGCTTCCTCGCGCACGATGAGCGGGGACGTCATCTGCCCGCCTTCCTGATGGAGCTCGGGCCCCAACTGCTGGCCGAGAACGAGCACGCACGCGAGGAGCTGAAGACGTTGGCCGGCTCCGTCGAGCACATCCGGCAGATCGTGCAGGCGCATCAGGCCTACGGACAGGCACACCCCTGGCTCGAGGAAGTCGATGCGGCGGTGGTCGTCGATCAGGCCCTGCTGCTCGTTGTCGACTCGTTCCAGCGTCACGGGATCCGTGTGGAGCGCAACTTCGCAGCCCTCGACCGGGTGCGAATCGACCCCAACCGCACCGTTCAGATCCTCACGAACCTGCTTGCGAATGCGACGCGGGCCATCGTGGAGACTGGGCGCGACAGCGGCTGCATCGGGATCGAGCTGGCGAGCACCGTCGTGGCGGGCGAGCAGCGGCTCTGCGTACGCGTCCGCGACGACGGCGTCGGGATCCCGCCCGAGAATCTCGAGCGGATCTTCGCGCCAGGCTTCACCACCCGTCCCGACGGGCACGGCATCGGCCTGCACAGCGCCGCCAACCTGACGGCCGAGATGGGAGGGACCCTCACGGGCGCGAGCGAAGGCCCCGGAACCGGCGCCGTCTTCACCCTGCAGCTCCCCGTCCGGCCCGCAGCCAGAGGAGCCAGAGGAGATGGGGACAGCGCATGACGCTCGCAGCAAACGCCCGGCACCACCGCATCCTCGTCATCGACGACCAGGAGGAGATTCACGCGGATTTCCGGAAGATCCTGACGCCGCGCGAGCGCTCGACGTCGCTCGTCCTCGCCAAGACCGCTTTGTTCGGAGCCGAAGCCTCGGCCGCACAGCCGCGCCCGAGCTTCGAGGTCGATTGCGTCTTCCAGGGCCAGGCGGGCGCCCGTGCCGTCGAGGCCGCGCGCAGCGCCGGCACCCCCTTTCAGGTCGCCTTCGTCGACATGCGCATTCCCCCCGGCTGGGATGGCCTGGCGACGATCCGCGAGCTGTGGCGGATCGATCCCGCCCTCCAGATCGTGATCTGCACCGCCTACTCGGACATTCCGCTCGAGTCGGTGACACAGGAGTTCGGATCCACCGATCGCCTGCTGATCCTGAAGAAGCCCTTCGAGGCGCCCGAGATCCTGCAGCTCGCCACCGCCCTGTGCGCGAAGTGGCGTGCGGAACTCGCGGCCAGCGCAAGGCTCGAGGAGCTGGAACGGCGCGTGCAGCAACGCACACACGAGATCGAGCACGCGGTGCTGCACGATCACCTCACCGGCCTGCCGAATCGCACGCTCCTGTCGAGCCGGCTCGAGGCCTGCATCGCCCGCCACGCGCGCGACCCGCTCTGCCACTACGCCGTGTTGTTCCTCGACCTCGATAATTTCAAGCTGATCAACGACTGCTTCGGTCACGAGGTCGGAGACGGGCTGCTGATCGAGATCTCGAGTCGCTTTGCTGATCGCGTGCGCGACACGGACGTGGTGTCCGCCAACGACACTGCCTCGCGCCTCGGCGGGGACGAGTTCGTGATCCTGCTCGAGAACCTGCGCGAGACACTCGATGCGGCGCTCGTGGCGGAGCGGCTTCTGGCCATGCTCGCCACACCCCACGTCGTGGGAGATCACGAACTGATCGTGAGCGCGAGCATCGGTATCGCCACGAGCGACGTGGGCTACGAGCGGGCAGCGGACGCGATCCGCGACGCCGACACGGCCATGTACCACGCCAAGGCAGCCGGTCGCGCGCGCTACGTGCTGTTCGACAAGGTCATGCACGAGGCCGTGGAGCGCCGCATGGGGCTGGAGCGCGCGCTCCGCGAGGCGATCCGTGACCGCACGCTGGGCCAGCATTACCAACCCATCGTGCGGATCGAAGACGGCGCGCTCGTCGGATTCGAGGCGTTGGTGCGCTGGCACGATCCGCTGCGCGGAGCGATCCCGGCTGGCGAGCTGATCACGCTCGCGGAGGAGACCGGCCTGATCCATGGGCTGGGAATCCTGGTGTTGGAGATCGCCTGCCGTCAGCTCCGCGCCTGGCAGGAACGCCACCCGGCGGCACACGGGCTCAAGATGAGCGTGAACCTCTCGCGCCAGCAGTTGCTCGCGCCGAACGTCGCCGCCCGCATCGTCTCCGTGCTGCAAGAAACCGGCGTTGCGGCAAGTTCGCTGATCTTCGAAATCACCGAGAGCAGCGCCTTCCACGACCCGGTGAACGCCGCGAAGGTGCTGGGCGAGCTGCGCGGACACGGCGCGGAGATCCATCTCGACGATTTCGGGAGCGGCTACTCGTCGCTCAGCGATCTCTCCCGTTTGCCGCTGAGCGCGATGAAGCTGGACCATGCCTTCCTGCAGGACGCATGCGGCGGAAGCGAGGGCGCGCTGGCCTACGCAGCCGTCGTCAAGCTGGCACGCGCGTATGGGCTGCAGCTCGTGGCAGAGGGGGTCGAGACGCAGGAGCAGCTGGCGATGCTGCGCAGTCTCGAGGTCGATTTCGCTCAGGGCTATCTGCTGGGGCGACCCGTAGCGGCGGCCGAAGCCGAGGCGTCGATCGGGGCAACGTCCGTCGAGTTGTCGGGTCGTTGACGCGGAAAGCCTCTACCAGCGTGCCGACTCAGCCACGTTTGCGAGCCTCTCTCGAGGACCAGCTCAGCTTCGAGGCCAGGTTGGCGCTGACCAGCCGCACGCGCTCATGGTTTGATCCGGACGGATGGTCGCCGGGAAATCATTGGGGTTGGGTGACGCGCCAGGTGCGATACGCACCGGTCAGGTTGCGCACGCGAAAGCCGTGTTGGCTCAGGATGCGCGCTGCGTTGTAGGAGCGATGGCCGCTCTGGCAATACGCGATGATTTCGCGATCACGCGGTAATTCGTTCAGGCGCTGGCGCAGCTCATCCAAGGGAATGTGCGTTGAACCGGGAATGAAACCTCGCGCGCGTTCGTCGGGACTGCGGACATCCAGCAGCAGCGTCGCGTTGGGATCGAGCGAAGCGACTTCGTGCCACTGCGCGAGCGCCACGTCACCGGCGAGCACGTTCTGCGCGGCCATGCCGGCAAGGTTGACGGGGTCTTTCGCAGATCCGTAGGGCGGGGCGTAAGCCAGCTCCAGCTCGGCCAGGTCGTGAACGGTCATCCCCGCCTCGAGTGCGGTGGCCAGCACGTCGATGCGTTTGTCCACGCCGTCATGGCCGATGGCTTGCGCGCCAAGCAGCTTGCCCGAGTCGGGCGCGAACAAGACTTTCAGCGCGATGGGTTCGGCGCCGGGGTAGTAGCCCGCGTGAGAGCCGGGATGAAGATGAATCGCTTGGAAGGGAATGGCCGCGCGTCGGAGGGTTCTCTCATTGGCGCCCGTGCAACCAGCGGTGAGCTTGAACAACCGCAGGATGGCTGTGCCCCACGTCCGTTGATATCGCGATGGGCGTCCGAGGATGTTGTCGGCGGCAATGCGACCCTGGCGATTCGCCGGCCCAGCCAGCGGTATCAGCGCCCATTGCTTCGTGACCCCATCGCGCACTTCGATGGCATCGCCGACGGCCCAGATGTGCGGGTCGCTGGTCTGGAGGTGCTCGTCGACCCGGATGCCACCGAGTTTTCCGATTTCCAGCCCGGCAGCCTTTGCCAGACCCACTTCCGGCTTCACGCCCAACCCGAGCACGACCGAATCAGCAGGCAGCCGTCGGCCGCTCTTCAGCACCACGATCGAGGCGCGAGCGGGCTCTTCCTCCGATGGCGGCTCGAACGATGCCACGGGATCGTTCAGATGCAGGGCCACGCCATTGGCGCGCAACTCCGCGTGCAGCCATTCCGCCATTTCCGGGTCGAGCGGCGCCATGACCTGGGGCAGCGCCTCCACCACCGTCACGTCGAACCCGCGATGCCGCAGTTGCTCGGCCATTTCGAGTCCGATGTAACCGCCACCCACCACCACGGCGCGACCCTCCTGGCAAGCCTTCGACCACGCCATGATTTCTTCCACGTCGGGAATGCTTCGGACCACGAAATGGTTCGGCCGCTCGATTCCGGGGATGGGCGGCCTCAGCGGCGATGCGCCCGTGGCGAGAATCAGTGCATCGTAGGCTTCCTCGTATTCGCGGCCGGTCTCCGACTCGCGCACCCGGATGCGCCGGGCGGTGGGATCGACCCGGATGACCTCGGTCTTGATGCGCACATCCAGATTGAAGCGCGCCTTCAAGCTCTCGGGCGTTTGCACCAGCAGGCTGTTTTGCTCGGCGATTTCACCACCGACGAAATACGGCAGTCCGCAGTTGGCAAACGATACATGCGGGCCGCGCTCGAACAGGATGATCTCGCAGTCCTCGCAGAGCCGTCGCGCGCGTGCAGCCGCGCTAGCTCCACCTGCGACGCCCCCGACGATGACCAGGCGTTTGTTGCTCATCGTCTTCGCTCCCGCTGGCCACGTCACTGAACCGAGCACACCCGCGTGCCGGCCTACGCGTTCGTCAGGATGACCTTCAAGGCGCGTTCCCTTCCGGCATTGCCGAAGGTGTCGTAGGCCTTCAAGATCTCAGCGAGCGCGAAGTGATGCGTGATGAGCTGCTTCGGCTCGAGCTTGCCCGCCATGACGGTCTTGAGCAGTAGCGGCGTGGTCACCGCGTCGACGAGCCGCGTCGTGATGGTGATGTTCTGCGACCAGAGTTTTTCGAGGTGCAAGGTCGCACTCGCCCCATGCACGCCGACATTGGCGATATGACCGCCGACGCCGATGATTTCCTGACACATGCCGAACGTGGCAGCCATGCCGACCGCTTCGATGGCGACATCCACTCCCCTGCCGGAGGTCATGGCCATGACTTTTGCGACGGCCTTTCCATCGCTGCTGTTGATCACCGCGGTCGCCCCGAACTGCTTGGCGACCTCGAGACGGTTGTCATCGAGATCGATGACGATGAGGGTCGCCGGGGAAAAAAATCTCGAGGTCAGCAGCGCCGACAGGCCGATGGGTCCAGCACCGATGATGCCCACCGTATCTCCCGGTTTGACGCAGCCGTTGAGCACGCCGCACTCATAGCCAGTCGGCAGGATGTCGCTGAGCATCACCATCGCGTCCTCGTCCGCGGTCTCGGGAATGGGATGAAGACTCGTGTCGGCAAGGGGAATCCGGACGAACTCGGCCTGTGTTCCGTCGATCGTGTTGCCCAGGATCCAGCCGCCCTGCTCGCAGTGGGAGGGCATGGCGCGCCTGCAATACTCACACTTCCCGCACGCCGTGATGCACGAGATCAAGACACGGTCGCCCTTGCGAAAGCGGCTGACACCGGCACCGGCCTCGTCGATGACCCCGATCCCTTCATGGCCCAGGATGCGGCCTTCCGCGACGCTGGCCACGTCGCCCTTGAGAATGTGCAGGTCCGTTCCGCAGATGGTGGTCCTGGTCATCCGCACCACGGCGTCGGTCGCCGCTTGCAACGAGGGCTTCGCCGCGTCTTCCCAATTCTTCTTTCCCGGACCGCGATAGACGAGGGCCTTCATGGGATCGAACTCCTGGGATGATCATGTGTCGTAGCGGGAGCATAGGCGATGCCGCGCAGCGAATCCGTTGCCGCACCGACCCGGGCGCTCTCCACCCAAGGGGTCAGAGCTGCGAGCGCAGCTGGTACCAGAACCAGTCCTTGAAGCGCTCCCAGCGCGTCAGCGCGTCGAGCGCCGCCGTCGTGACCTCCTGGCACTGCGCGAGCTCGACCTCGAACTCGCCTTGCATCTTCGCCGCCAGCGGACCGTCGATGCACACGAGCGAGACCTCGAGGTTGTGCACGAGGCTCCTATGGTCGAGGTTGTAGCTGCCGATCGTGGACCAGACGCCGTCGATGATGCCGACCTTCGCGTGCATCATGCTCTCGGGCCACTCGAAGATCCGCACGCCCGCCGCCATGAGACGCCGGTACAAATGGCGGCTCGCGTGGTGCACGGCCTTCACGTCCGAATCCGAGGGCACGATGGCGCGCACCGAGACGCCGCGGGCCGCAGCCTGCCGGAACGCGCGGCGCAGGCTGCGTCCGGGAATGAAGTACGCGTTCAGGATCGAGATGTCGTGCTCCGCCGCAGCGATCGCGTGCAGGTAGGCGTGGTGCATGCGCCAGCGCGAACGCACGCCGGTGTTGTCGACGACCTGCGTGCCGAGCACGTTGCGGCCGAGCGCGGGGCCGGGCAGCGCCGGCTCCGGAAGGCGCTCCTCGGTCGCCTTCGTCCAGGTCCGCTGGAAGGACAGGGCCAGCTCATACAGCGCGGGGCCTTCGACGCGCGCGTGCCAGTCCAGCCAGCCGTCGCCACCCGTCTGCTTCGACGCGTACTCGAGCCCGATGTTGATCCCGCCCGTGAAGCCCTCGCGCTCGTCGACGATCAGGATCTTTTTGTGGTCGCGCCGGTTCAGGCCCCACTTGCCGCCCGAGCCCCACATGCGGCGCCACGGCGCGACCGGATGGAACACCGCGACCTTGCCCCCTGCGGCACGCAGCGGCTCCAGGAAGGAGTCCGCGAGCCCGAGCGATCCGACCGCGTCGTAGAGGAGCCGCACGGCGATCCCGGCTTGCGCGCGTTCGATCAGCGCGTCGCGGAACTCCGTTCCGATCCGGTCGGCGCGCAGGATGTACGTCTCGAAGTGGATCATCCGGCGCGCCGAGTGAATCGCGGCGAGCATCGCTGGGAACGTGTCCTCTCCCGAGCGCAGCGGCGTCACGAGCGTATCGCGCCGCAGCCGTTCCGGTTGCCGCACGTAGCGCCACGGGCCCTCAGCGAGCGGATGGAGGAACCGCCGCCGGATGAGTTTCGGGAGCGGAATCGGCATTACGCGAGACAGGCCCAGCCCGGCCGCTTCACAAGCTTGCGAGAGCGGCCGTGTGACCGCCGACCCGGCTCCATGCTCGAGTTCGTAGAAAGCCCACCCTCGCCGTAGCCTGGATTTCCGCAAGCAGCTTCACCGGGCACACAACCTCTCCGCGGCCGTGCGCGGTCTGCCAGACCAGATTGTCGTACATGCCCAGGTTGGCCAACGTTCAGATAGCGTGTCAACGGTGGGATTCCGGCAGCTACCCCTTTGCGGGATGATTCGCGCCGAACCGTTGATTCCCGGAAGGGGCCCGCGGGCGTGAAGCAGCTCGCGCGCCTCGATACTCCGCTTGCCACGCTCGCCGTCACGGGGCTCGCGTATCTCGCGTTCGTGCTCGCGCAGCTCGGGAGCCACGGCTGGGATGCATCGGTCTTCGTGACCGCCGGGGAGCGCTTCGTCGATCGGGAGCGCGCAGCGCCGGAGCTCTCCATCCTTCCCGACTCGGCCGGCTACGACGGCCAGTTCTACTATCGGCTCGCCCTCGATCCCTGGACCAGCGTGCCGGTGGAGCACGGCGTCCGGCTCGACGCTCCGGCCTACCGCCAGCAGCGCATCGGCTATCCGCTGCTGGCGTGGGTCCTCGCCTTCGGCCAGCACGCCTGCGTGCCGGCCGTGCTGATTGCGGTGAACTGGGTCGCGCTGTGCGCGCTCGGGTGGCTCGGCGGTTGCTTCGCTCGCGACTCGGGATGCCACGCGCTCTGGGGCCTGCTGATCAGCATGTTCCCGGGCTTCGAGTTCGTGCTCGCGCGCGACCTCACGGAGATCCTCGCGACCACGCTCCTGCTGGGCGGCTTCTGGCTGCTGCGCGCGGGCCGCGACCGCACGGGTGTGCTCGCGTTCACGGGCGCCGTGCTGACGCGAGAGACCGCGGCCGCCGGCGTCGCCGCCTCGGTGCTCGCCGCGGCGACGTCCGTGTGGCGTCGCGGCGAGCGCCCGTTCCGCCGGGCCGCGCTGCTCGCCGTGCCACTGCTCGTCCTGCTCACCTGGCAGGGGCTGCTGTTCGTGCGCTGGGGCACGTGGCCTGCTGCAACGGCCGCTCGGGTCTTCGCCATCCCGCTCGTCGACCTGGCCCGGTTCATCCACGTGATCGCGGCGTGCGACACTCCGCTGCACCGAATCTGGCTTCTCGAGCTGTCGCTCGTGGGGCTGTTCGTCGCAGCCGTGATCCACGCGCTGCCGTCCAGCCGTGCGCATCCGCGCGAGAAGCTCTCGTGGCTGCTCTATCTCGGCCTGGCAACTCTCTACAGCGACATCATCTGGGTGGAGGACTGGGCGTTCCTCCGCGTCTTGTCCGAGCTCTGGGTGCTCGGCGCGGTCGTGCTGCTCGGCAGCGCGGCGCGCTCGCGCCGTCTCCTGCTGCCGGTCGTGCTCGCGCTCTGGCTCGTGGTGCTTGGGAGGATCCTGCACTTCGGATGACGGGAGTCCATGCGGGCGAGACGGCGAGCCGCAGGCGCAGTATCCTCCGTTCTGGCCGCATTTCATCTACTACACAAAGGAGACCATCGTGAAGCGAGTGATCCTGTCCGTGATTCTGGCCCTGTTCTCCAACGCGGCTGTCGCCGACACAGGGTTCCAGCTCGCCCTCCCGAACCTCAATGTCCCGAGCGATCCGCAGGTGAACGGCATGCGCCTATCGTTCCTCTGGGGCAAGAACCGCAGCACACACGGCTTCGACCTCGGGATCCTATCGATGAGCGAGACCTCCGACTTCTCGGGCCTGGCCCTGGTGGGCGGCGTGAACAGGGTGACCGGCAGGATGGATTCGGGCGTCGCCTTCAGCCTCGTGAACTACCACAGCGGCAGCGATTCGGGCGTGAACGGGGCCTTCATCAACATCCTGCACGACACCGAGGGCGCCTTCAACACGGGCTTCGTCACGATCGCCAGCGGAACGACCTTGGTGGATCTGGGAGGCGTCAACGTGTCGAATGCTTCGACGGCCCAGATCGGATTCATCAACGTCACGAAGCGCATCAAGAGCTTCCAGTTCGGCTTCATCAACGTGGCCGAGAACGGTTTCCTACCGGTGTTCCCCGTCTTCAACTTCCCCAAGCGGTGATTCGCGTCGCCCGGGCGACGCACTTCTCGCCTGCGTCACCAGGAGTTGACGGGTGGGAGTTGACGGAACGCCCAATCGGAGTAGGAAGAAGCATCGTGTTCCTGATTGGAGATCGCCAGCGCCTGAAACCCTGGAGGTGTCCAACCCCTCTAGGGCCCGACTTCGGCGTCGAGTTCGCGCGCAATTTGGTCGAGTGCGCGGCGCTGCGCGTCGGAGAGCATGGACGTATCGGTCTGCGTGTAATCATCCGAGAAGCGCAGGCGCTCGACCTCGGGCGCGGGTCGCGCGGCCGGCATCCAGCAGGAATGCAGGATCAGACCCACGCGCTCGCGGCTCGCGCCCGCGAGCTGCGCGATCGGCCCGCGTGAGACGTCGGCCGCATCGAAGCAATCGATCCGGAAGCCATCGTCGGCGATCACCGGAACCACGACGTAGCCCTCGTGGCCGCCCGGCTGCGAGCCGGCCAGCTCGTCGCCGCCAGGCTGGCTGCCCGGATCGCGCGGAACGAAGATCGGCGAGCCCGCCCAGTCTTCGGTGCGCGGCCAGCGGTAGGACGCGAGCCGCCGCGCACTGCCGCGCTCGACGCTCACGAGCCGACAGGGCGATTCGTGCGCGGGCAGCGCCTTCGCATCGAAGCGGTCGGCATACACCTCGAGCGCACGGCGGGAGATGTTGTGCGGCCGGTAGCCCGAGAAGATCATGTGATGCACGCGCGGATGCGAGAGGCCCGCGAGGCTCCAATCCATGGCGGAAAGCTGGTTGTTCCAGGTGTCCTCGCCGCGCAAGCGCTCGCTCTGCCGGATGCTGCCGCTCTCCGGGTCGAACTCGATCTCCGAGAGCGACGAGGGGGTCATCGCCATGTTGTAGAGACCGACCTGCGTCGGATCGATCAGCTCTCCGGTGGCGTCGACGTCGTCCGCCTTCAGGAAGAAAGCGAGATCGACGCCGTCCATGTGCTCGAAGATGGCCCGGATGCCGTCGGCATCGTCGTACTTCGCGTAGAAATGTCCGGTCGGCGGGGCGATCAGGAAGCGCTTCATCGCGAGCAGCTGGCCGGGCGGCGTCTTCTCGACATCGGCCTTGCGCAGCAGGAATGCCGGCGATTCGAGATTCATGCGCACGCTGCGCGGCCTTCCCGCCATTTCGCCGGGATCCGATTTGAAGTTTCCCGAGTCGATCAGAATCAGCCAGTCGCGCGTCTGTGTAATGGTGTGCATCGTGCCGTTGAAGCGCGCGCCCTCGATGGGCCAGGTCTTCACGCGAGGCCCGCTGCCGTCGTAGCGGACGAGCTGGGTCTGGACGCTGCCGGCCCCGAAATCCGGCACGAGCTTCACACTCCACAGGCAATCGCGCTCCGGATCGACGACCGGATGCGCGGTCGAAAAGATGAAGGGCAACACGCCGGGCAACGGGATGCTGCGGCCCCAACTCGCCGTCGAGCCCACCTCGCCCAGGAACCCGAGTGACACCGGATCGAGTTCCACCGGGCGTCCGACGTCCCAGGTCGCGAACAGGCGTCCCCTCCAGGGCAACACCGCCGTGTTGGCCATGTTCATCACGCCGAACACGCCGCCGACGCCCGGGCCCATCGAGCCGAAGGCTTCGGGGCACGCCCGGTAGAGACGTGAGGATGGCGTCTCGATGCGGCGCGTGCGCCACGCGAAGCGGTCGGCGGGCGCGCCGAAGCGGCCCGGCCGCAGCGAGAGGCGCAACACGTGGCCGGGGCTGAATAGACCGTAGGCGCGATCCTCCTTCGGCCCGGGCGCGGCGATGAAGAGTTCGCCCGTGAGTTCGTCCGGCCAGCGGCCGGCGACGAGCTTCAGGTCGAAATCGCGGTGCGGGGTCGAGGTGATGCAGCGCGGAAGGGGCATCGGAATCTCCCCAACTTCAGAGCGAGACGATGTTCCCATCCGCCGGCTGCGTGCGGCCCGCGAGCGTTTCCTGATAGACGCGCTCGAGCGCCTCGCGCCCGCTGCTGCGCACGACGTGCAGCCAGGCGTCGCTGGCGTCGCAGTATTTCGTCCAGGCCGCGGCGAGGCGCTGCGATAGGCCCTGCGGTCCCCAATCCTTGCTGCGTTTCACGATCTGCGCGGGTGCGAAGAAGAACTGCGGCTTCGGGCCGGGCAGGCTTTCGTTCTTGCGATCTGCCGACCAATGCGTGGCGCCGATCCGGCAGTCGTATTTCAGCTCGTCGCCGTAGTGGTGGTGCACGGCCGCGTTGACGGCGCCGTCGCCCGCCATGTCTACGAGCACAGCCGGCTGCTTCGCGAGGGTTTCGATCTCGTCGTAGAGCACGACCTGATCGTAGCAGCCGAGGCTGCGCACGAACTCCGCGTTGCGCGCCGAGGTGAGCCCGATCGCGCGGGCGCGGGCGCCCTGCTTCAGCTGGAAGGCGAGCGCGATGGAGGTCTTGCTCGATGCGCTCGAGATCAGCACCGCGCGTGCGCCGTGGTAGTCCTGCTCGGCCAGGAAATCGTCCGCCAGGAACGAGGTCATGAACAGTCCGCGCATCAGCAGGATCGGGTCCTCGCGCTTCTCGGCGTAGATCGCATCGCCCGTGGTCGGGAGGTACTGCGCGTAGGGCGGCGCGAGGCCGGCGCGGTGCGGGGCGGCATCCACGATCTGGCTCGCGGACACGGCGCCCGGCTCGATGACGAGATGGCGACCCATCGGATAGAAGCCGAAGCAGCGCGTGCCCTCCTTCACACCGGGATGCGTCGAGCGGATCACGTCCGCGAAACCCATCACCGGGATGCGGCCCCAGCCTTCTTCGCACGGAAAGAAGCGCCAGTAGCCGAGCCCGTCGCCCGAGAGGGCGTAGGAGATGTTGTTCGCCGTGAGTGCGAAGCGGTCCACGCGAAACAGCACCTGCCCGGGGGCGAGCTCCGGGACGGGCCCCTCGACGAAGCGGGTCCGCTGCCAGTCGGATTTCTCGACCTCGAAGACGAGTCCGTCAGCTGCCATGGGGTTCTCCTTCTGGTTGATTCTGGCAGAATGTCCGTCAAGACGACAGCGCGAGCCGACCCCGCGCGCTGAAAGGAGAGCGACCGTGCTGATCGCGCAATACCCGGGCGCCGAGCAGCGCGGCGGTCGTGAATGAAGATTCAACACTTCTTCGAAGGCGTCACATCGACGCTGACCTACGTCGTACACGATGGTCGCGTGGGAATCGTGATCGACCCCGTTCGCGACTACGAGCCAAAGAGCGGGCGCACATCGTGGCGCTCGGCAGAGGAGGTCGCCGCCTACATCGACCGCGAGAAGCTCGAGATTCGCTACGTCATCGATACCCACGCCCACGCCGACCACATCACCGCGCTTCCGTTCTTCAAAGAGCGGTATGCCGCGAAGAGCGTCACCGGAGCTCGGATCGGAGAAATCCAGACGACCTTCCGGGATTTCTACCACCTGGATCCGGACTTTCCCGTCGACGGGAGCCAGTTCGACGTCCTGATCGGCGAAGGCGATCGGCTCGGCTTCGGCGAGCTCGAGGTCGAAGCGCTCGACACGCCGGGACACACGCCGGCTCACATGTCGTGGAGGGTCGGGGACGCGATTTTCGTGGGCGATACGCTCTTCATGCCCGACTACGGCTCGGCGCGCTGTGATTTTCCGGGTGGCTCGGCG
Source organism: Deltaproteobacteria bacterium (assembly GCA_031405455.1). GTDB lineage: Bacteria > Myxococcota_A > UBA9160 > UBA9160 > SMWR01 > DATBRV01. Next base: position 19,800 of record JANNIY010000198.1, read on the forward strand.
GCGATTCTCCATGACTCGATCCAGCGGCTCTATGCCCTGTCCGAGGAGACGCGGCTCTTCATGTGCCACGACTACATGCCGGGCGGTCGCGCGCTCGCCTACGAGACCACCGTTGGCGAGCAGAAACGCCAGAACGTCCAGATCAATGCGCGAACGACGAAGGACGAATTCGTTGCCTTCCGCGTCCAGAAGGACGCGGGTCTCGCCGCGCCGAATTTGATCCTCCCCGCGCTGCAAGTGAACATCCGAGCCGGAGAACTTCCCGAGCCCGAGAGCAACGGGGTCTCCTACCTGAAGATCCCCCTCAACGTGCTCGGGGGACGCAAGTCATGAAGGTCTTCTCGAAGTTCCGTCCGGATCTGGCTCTCTCGCACACCTCACTCCGCCGTTCGTTGGCGGTTCACTGAGACGCGGGGATGTCGTCCATCGGCCTCGCCCTGAGCCTGCTCATCGGCGTGACCCTCGGCTTCTTCGGGGGTGGCGGCTCGATCCTGACCGTGCCGCTGCTGGTCTACGTGTTTGGGCTCGAGCCGAAGGAAGCAATCGCGAGCTCCCTGCTCGTCGTTGGCGCCGCCAGCATCTCGGGCGCCGTCTTGCACTGGCGCGCCGGAAACGTGGTCCTGCGCACGGGTCTCATCTTTGGTTCCGCGGGCATGACGGGCGCCTACCTGGGCGGCCGGGCCGCCGCCTTCATCGACGGAACGCTCCTGCTCCTGCTCTTCGCGGCCATGATGATCGTGACCGCCGCAGCCATGTGGCAGGGTCGACGCACACCGCAACACGCGGGCCTCAGCGAACGAGCTACCGGACGACTCATCCTCCAGGGGCTCGCTGTGGGATGCTTCACCGGGTTGGTCGGCGCCGGCGGCGGGTTCCTGATCGTCCCTGCGCTCGTGCTCTGGGCGGGGCTGCCGATGCGCGCGGCCGTCGGCACATCGTTGCTCATCATCGTGCTGAACACGCTCGCGGGTTTCTCCGGGTATCTCGGTCATGTTCACGTCGACTACGCGCTCGTCGGCGCCATCACCGTGGCGGCCATCGCAGGCTCGTTCGTCGGCTCCCGGCTGGCCCGTCGCACGGATCCCGAAGCTCTTCGCCGCGGCTTCGCTGGTTTCGTCGCCGTGATGGCGGCCGTCATCCTCGTCCGCGAGGCGGACGCATGGGTCACGACGGCTCGCGCCGCGCTGCCTTCCTCGCTGCCGCAGATGGCCTTCGCCTTGCTGATCCTCGCGATCGGCGTCGCGGCGGGCCGCGTCACCCGACGCGCCGCCAGCGATCCCCTCGCCGATCGCGCCTTCTCGGAAGGCGCCGGGATATGAGTTCGGATCGACGCGCACTACCCTCTCCCTACCGGCACGGCAGCCTGCGCGGAGGGATCGCGCCGACCAGGAGTCACACATGCTGGAGACTACCTTCACCCCAGGCGCCGGACTGCTCGGCGGCATGCTGATCGGTCTCGCTGCCGCGGGGCTCTTGATTGCGAACGGAAAGATCGCCGGCATCAGCGGAATCCTCGGCCGCAGCTTCTTCCCGGACACGCGAGATCTCGCTTGGCGGATCGCTTTTCTCGTCGGGCTTCCGCTCGGGGCCTGGATCGCCACGCGCGCCACCGGCGACGCGTTGGGGTTCGAAATCACGTCGCATCCCGTCGTGCTGGTCGCCGGCGGGCTTCTCGTCGGCGTGGGCAGCCAGCTCGGGAACGGCTGCACCAGCGGCCACGGTGTCTGCGGAATTGCACGTGGCTCGCGACGCTCGCTCGTGGCGACGCTCGTTTTCATGACGACAGGCGCCGGCACGGTCTTCGTCGTTCGCCACCTCCTCATGGGTGCGCCATGAGGATTGCCGTCTCACTGGTGTGCGGAGTCGTCTTCGGAGTCGGACTGGCGATCTCCGGCATGACCAACCCCGCCAAGGTTCTGGCATTCCTCGATTTCTTCGGAGCCTGGGATCCCACCCTGGCATTCGTGATGGGCGGAGCCGTGGCGGTCAGCGCCGCCGGCTACGTCGCCACACGACGGCGTGAGCGTGCGTGGTTCGGCGAAGAGTTCTCGATTCCGACGCGCCGCGATCTCGATTTCTCGTTGCTGGGCGGCGCTGCGCTATTCGGCGTGGGCTGGGGGTTGGTGGGACTCTGCCCGGGGCCCGCCCTCGCGAGCCTCTTCCGCGGCTCCAGCGAGCTCAGCAGCTTCGTCGGCGCCATGCTCGTCGGCGTCATCGGCTTCCGATTCTTCACGCGGCAGCGCCGGGGCGTGCTCCCACAACCCACGACCTGAGGCTGGAAGACCTGGGCCCGGCCGCGGGGGCGGGCGGCCGCTCGCTCAGCGCGCCGCGCTTTGCAGCGCCGCGAGATCCGCGAGCACCTGCTTCACGTTCGCTTCCGGGTCGACGTTTTCGTAGTGCCGGGCGAGGCTGCCGCCCGGGTCGATCAGGAAGGTGTCGCGGCGCGCGTAGCTGAATCCCAGGCGTGAGGTGAGCACGCCGTAGCGCTTCGCCACCTGCTTGTCCGCATCGGACAGCAGGGGAAACGGCACGTGGTACTTCTCCGCGAACTCGGCGTGCGATTTCACGTCATCGACGCTCACGCCGAGCACCTGCGCGCCCGCCTCGCGCAACTGCGCAACGTCATCGCGAAACGCGCACACCTGCGTCGTGCACCCCGGCGTGAAGTCTTTCGGATAGAAATACAGCACGACCCAGCCGCCGCGGTACTGCGCGAGCGTCCGCCACGTCCCGGCCTGATCTTGCAGCCGGAATTCGGGCGCGGGCTGGCCTGTCAGCGGAGGCTCGAGTGCTGCGTCGTCCGCGGCGAGCGCCGAGGCACCGAGTGTCAGGCACAAGAGCAGCGACCGGATCCAAATCTTCATGCGGTCCTCAGCGTGGCGCGCAGGGAAAGGTCCACGGCTTTGCAGTTCCGAGAGCGAACTCGGCGGTCATTCCGGCCAGAGCGTGCGGCCCGCCTTGATTTCGTCGAAAAACCAGCTGTGGAACCCGCGCGCGAGCAGCCATTCGATGCGATCGCCGCGCCAGAAAATCTTGGTGCGCTCGAGTTCGGTGTTCGTGCCGATCGCCTTCATGAAGGCGGTCGTGCGGCGCGCGTCGTCGAGAAAGATCTCGTCGTGGCGCATCGCGCCAAACCACGCGGCGAGGCGCGGATATTTCTCGACGTCGAGCAGGAATCCCAGCGGGCGAAGCGCCGCGAGATGCGGCCAAAAGGCGAATTCGGCGATGCTCCAGTGGCCGAAGGGAAGCGGCGTCGCAAAGGCTGCGAGCGTGGCCTCGATGCGCGCGAAAATCGTCTCGAGATCGCGCTGGCCGGCCTCCTTCAAGCCGGGCAGCGGCGGATCTTTTCGCTCGGCCCAGGTCCAGATCGAACAATCCAGCAGGATCGCATCGACGCGCGTGTCTGCGAGGCGCTCGAGCGCGCGGGCCGCCACCCGGGCCTTCAGATCCGCCGGATGGATCGGACGTTCGGGGAACTTGAGATCGAGATAGGCGACGATGTCGCTCGAGTTCACGACCGTGACGTCGCCGTCGACGAGCACGGGCACTTCCAGCCGCGGATTGACGGCGAGCAGGCGCTCGCGGTTCGCATGCGTCAGGCCGTCGACCGTTTCGAACTCGAGACCCTTGTACGCGAGCGCCATCGCGACCTTGCGCGCGAAGGGCGAGAAACCGTTGCTGAAGAGGGTGAGCATCGCGTGGCTCCGGATTCAAGGTTTCCTGAACTTCAACACGAAGCGATCGGCCGTTCCGCGCCGCTCGCCCGCGGCGCTGGGCGAGGCGTTCCAATCGCGGGTGTCGGCGGGATTGCGCATGAACTCGGCCGAGGCGTCGAGCTCGAAGCCCGCCTTCTCGATCTCGCGAACGACCACGCTCTCCTCGATCCGGTGCAGGTTCTTCGCCTCGCTCGTGCCGGCGCCCGGGCGCGTGTTTTGGTCGATCACGCCGTAGATGCCGCCGCTGCGCAGCGACGCGTAGACCGCTGCATTCATGCGCGCGCGGTCGGTATCGAGCCAGACGGTGTCGTGGTAGATGAGCACGCTCAGCACGGCATCCAGGTTCCTGGCTTCGCGCGGCAGCGGGTCGTCGAACTCGCGATCCGCGCGCACGATCGGCGCGTTCACGGGCTTGGCGAGGCGCTCGCTCCACGGCTTCTCGGCGAAGCGTTGGAGAATGAAACTCGGATTCTGGCCGTAGACGCGGCCCTTCGGGCCGACCACCCGCGCGAGCAGCTCCGTGGTGTAGCCGCCGCCGGCTCCGAGCTCCGCGACGCGCATGCCCGGGCGGATGTCGAAGAACGCGAGCATCTCGGCCGGGAAGCGGCCGGCGTCCAGCGCGCGATCCGCGTCGCTGCGATCGGTTGCCGCGACCGCCGCCGCGACCGCGCTGGGCGGTTCGGCCGACGCGGCGGAAACCGCCGCGCATACGACGAAACTGAGGCAGGTGGAGACGAGTCGGGGGATCGAGTGCATGCGCGCGAGTCTACCCTGATCCAGGCGTCCGCAAACCGCGCCCGCGCGCCTCGCGCTTGCAGGCTGGCTCCGCAGCCCGAGAAATTTCCCTATGATTTGCGTGCTCGCGGGGGCGATGGAATGATGCCGCAGGCGGCTTCCCGGGGGCAGAGGAGGCTGAGCATGACGAGATGGCTGCGAATCCCGCTGACGACGGCGCTGCTGCTCGCGGCGATCGTGGTTTCGGCAGGTGCGCCGGTCGCTCACGCGCTGGACGAAGAGAAACTCGCCCGCAACGCCGAGGCGTCGCTGAAGAACCTCTACGCGAGCAACACCTCGGCAAGGCTGCTCGGCGAGAAGGCCCGTGCCATTCTCGTCTTCCCGAACATCGTCAAGGCCGGCTTCATGTTCGGTGGCCAGATTGGCGACGGGGTGCTCCTGAAGAACGGTCGGCCGGCCGGCTATTTCAACTCGCTCGCGGCTTCTTACGGACTCCAGGCGGGCCTGCAGGTGTTCGGCTACGCGCTCTTCTTCATGAACGATTCCGCGCTCGCCTACCTCGACAAGAGCGAAGGCTTCGAGATCGGCGCCGGTCCGAGCGTCGTCGTCGTCGACAAGGGTGTCGGCAAGTCGCTCAGCAGCACGACGATCACGCAAGACGTCTATGCCTTCATCTTCGATCAAAAAGGCCTGATGGCCGGCATCGGCATCCAGGGATCGAAGATCACGAAGATCTCCAACTAGAGCGGCACCCTCGGGTGGTGCCGGCGAAGAATGGAGCCAACCGCATGTCGAAGACCATCGTCTCGCTCGCTCTCTCGCTGATCGTCAGCGTTTCCGCTGCGACCGTCCGTGCCGAACCGGCGAGCGGCGGGGAAGCGGCCGAAGCCAGCCTGGAAGTCCTGGTCGATGCCGTGCGATCCAATCGCAAGGCCATGCTGGCCGTGAATCTCGCACTGACCGATGCAGAGGCCGCCGAGTTCTGGCCGGTCTACGATCTCTATCAGAAGGAGATCAACGTCGTCGCAGATCGCTGGCTCGCGGTGATCGAGGACTACATTGCGAACTTCCAGGATCTGTCCAACGACAAGGCGGCGAAGCTCGTCGGGGATTACCTCGCTACCGAGGCCGATCGCGTCCAGGTGCGACGCAGCTACGTCCCCGCATTTTCCGCGATTCTGCCCGGACGCAAGCTCGCCCGCCTCTACCAGATAGAAAACAAAATGGACGCCGTGATTCGCTACGAACTCGCCGCCAGGATCCCCGTGGTCGAGGAGAACAGCGCCCCGCTGGAGTGAGCGGCCCATCGGGCGCGGCCCGATCGACCGCAGGCTGCCGGTTTCCCGCTACGCCATCGGCTCCGACGGAATCGCGAAACGCTCCTGATACGCCGCAAAGCGCTTGCGCTCTGTCGCCTCGTCGAGTCCGCCGAGTGAGAGGTCGTAGCTGTGGCGACCGTGCTTGTCGGCTGCGTTCTGGGCGAGGAACGCGCGCATCCGGCGCTCGGCTTCCGCCGTGTAGTCCATCCCGAAGTGCGTGTAGATCTGGCGCACCATGGCGATCTCGTCGGCCATGAACTCGCGAAACGGGACGTCGAGAATCTGCGACGCGGGCAGCTTCGCGGCGTCGCGCGCGCGCGTGGCGTGCTCGAGTCCGCCGGCGAGGCGCCGCGTCCAGTCGAGGCCGATCTCGTGTGGGTCGACGGCGTCCGTCCCGAGGCTGCGCAGCGTGCAGACGAGGCTCACCAGCGACGCGACGACCTTCAACGGGTCGCGGTGGTTCTGCACGATGCGCGCGTCGGGATAGACCGCGAGCAGGGATTCGAGCGCCCACAAATGGCCAGGCGACTTCAGCACCCAGCGCTCGGCGGGCGCCTTCCACTGCAGCACCTGGAGCCAGCGTTTGTGACTCTCGTAGACGTGGCGCAGATCGGCGCCGTCGAGCCAGTCCTGATAGCTCGGTACACGATTCGTGGTGTGCCAGACCATCGAGGCAAACTCGTGCTGGGTGATCACGACGCATTCCTGCGGAAGCCGCGCGCCCATCGGGTGCATCTTCTTGAAGTCGGGAAGCAGGCGATCGATGCCCGAGAAGTGCGCGTCGACCTGGGCGATGCGCGGATCCGTTGCAAAGGTCGCGGCTTGCGGCGGTGGAATGGGATGCATCACCTCCCAGGTCATCGGCACGCGATTCGCGGGATCCTGCGCCATCAGTTCGTGCAGGATCGACGTGCCGGTGCGTGGCATTCCGAGGATGAAGAGCGGGCGCTCGACGCGCTCGCTCGTGATTTCGCCGTGCTGCGCGAGCAGTGAGACCTGGCGCAGGCGGTTTTCGAGCAGCCGCACGAGATCGCGGCGGGCAAGCATGCGGCCGAGCAGCGTGAGCTGCGCCTCCGATTCGAGCGAGTCAATCAGACGTTCGAGAGGCCCGCGAAACCAGTCGTGACCGAAGTCGCGCAGGCCCGTGCTCTTGCGCGCAGCTTGCAGCATGGATTCAACGTCGAGGCGCACGAGCGGGAGCCCGAGTTTGCGCAGCGCTGCGCCGGTGCCGTTGAGAATGCGCAGGCCGAAGGGCCTCGCCGCGCGCAGCGAGCTCATGCGCGCTTCAGCTCCGCCAGCTTCACGACCTTGCAGGCGATCGCGTCCGGCGGCGCCTCCGGCAGTACGAAGCGCCAGAAGATCGTGCCGAGGTTGTGGCCCTCGGTAGCGAGCCAGTTGGGAACGCCCGGATCGCGGTGCGCGATCACGACGCGGAAGCCCCCTCGTGCAGCAAGGTGAGGCCATTGGTGGCGTCCCACTTGGCGGCGCTAGAGATGGGCGAGGCCTCAAACCCGGCGGCGCCGACGACCACCCCGCTGTTGTTGACCGCCGTGACACGGAACAGAGCCGGTAAGATCGTTGGGCCGTCGGCCTCGGTCCATGTAAACGATCCAAGCCAGGAGTTACCCACAACCAGCCCGTTGTCGTTCATCCCAATGGGAACCACCCCGTTGTTCCCGAACCCGTCGATCAGGCGCCAGCCGCTGGTGGGGTCGTAGAACAGGCCTTCGTTGTGCGTCTCGTCAGTTGAGAGGTTGTACGCCGCAACCTGGCCGCTGTTGTTAATGGCCATCGGAGAGGGCCACAGGCCGAGGCCCCCTGTGTTTTGCCAGCCGCCCACCGGTTTCCAGAGCCAGACGCCCGGAAGTCCGCTCATCAGCTGCGGAATGAGGTCTTCGACGCTTCGATGGGGATGGGAGGGTAGCCGAGCGAATCGAACAGCATCTTGACGCTGCCCGTGTTGAGCACCTTGTTCGCGCTGGGCCCGACCGTGACGTGCGTGATGGGCAGGGTAAACCGATCGGGCACCGGCATGGTTGGGGCCGACCTCAGGTCGCGGAGCTTATAGAAAGGAACGAGCATGCTGCCGCGAGGCCTGAACTTGGGCTTCACCATGCAACCTGGGTGCGGGGTAAAGATCAGCCGCCACTCCATCTCGTCTTCGAAGTCCTGGTTCTTGAAAACCGGGATGAAGAACTGGATGGCGTCGGCCGCGCGCTGGGCGCGCTGCTCGGGGGTGAGTCCCGCGGTGCTGTCGAAGG
>JANNIY010000199.1:0-10022 GCA_031405455.1 Deltaproteobacteria bacterium
GCGCACCGTCTTCGCCTCGCTGCGACGGCGGGCGAGGCTGCGCGGACGCCGCCGCCATGCGCAGTGCGGCGCCGTCAGCTTCGCGCAGCGCTTCGGCGATGCCCTGAATCTCAACGTGCATTTTCATTCGCTCGTGCTCGATGGCGTCTACGCGAGGGATGCAGAAGGAGGGCTGCGGTTCCATCCGTTGCCCCCGCGCGTCGGCCACCCTTCTCGCGCCGACCTGGGCGATCTCCACCCGAGAGAGTAGACGGAACGGAACTTATCGGACGGAAGATGCCCCCTTGAACGGACTATCCGCATCCGCCCTCAACGGTGGCGCTGCCCTGACATACCTCGGAGGCAACTCCAATGCAGGCGGCAACAACACTCTGTGCGGTGCCGGGACTGTGTTCGAGTTCGCCTCGACCGCCTTCGGAAGTGGCGGGGCGTATGGCTTCTCGTTGCCGTTCGGCTTCTCGTCCCCGAACACCGTCAGCTTCGATGGGACCACGATCGTCATCCCGGTGAACGCGACGAGCGACTACTACAACGGCGCTGCTGCGTACCGGATCGTCACGTCCGGAAGCCTCGAGGCACAGGTCGCCGCGGTTCCCCAGCCATCGAGCCTGCTGCTCGCCGGCGGCGGCGGCCCCGCTCGCGAGCCAACGACCCGGAGAAGCGGCATCCGTCTACCGGAGCGGCTGTGGGTGCGCGCTCATCCAAGCGCGAGCGCGTTGCTCCGCGGCTTCGATCTGGCTTGGCGACATCCCTCGCTTGTAGTCCGCCAGCAAGCCTGGCGCTTCGATATCGCGGTTCGACGCGGCAATCATGAGCCATGCGAGCGTCTGGATCTCGTCCCTGGCGACGCCTCTTCCCTGGTCATACATCATGCCGAGCGCTCTCTGCGCCTGGGCGCTCCCACCGTCCGCGGCCTCGCGAAACCACTTCAGCGCTTCGGCATCGTTGCGCACGACACCCTGTCCGTTGGCGTACATCCTGCCGAGGCTGAAGCCGGCGTCGGCGCTGTCCATCTCGAGCGCAATCCGCGTCAATCGAAGCGACTCCGCAAAATCCTTCTCGACCCCCGTGCCGTCGGCGTACATCAGAGCGAGGTTCACATACGCGGGGGGATAGCCCTGGGCCGCCGATCGGCGAAACCACTGAATCGCCTCCACGTAGTCGCGCTCGATGCCGTATCCATTTGCGTAGCGACCGCCGAGGTCATTCTGGGCGGCCCGCTGACCTCGTTCCGCTGCCGTGCGGAAAAACTCGACGGCCTTCTGCTGATTCTGCTCGACTCCATGCCCCCTCGCGTACAGAACGCCCATGAACTCGATTGCGTTCACGAGATCCTGGCGCGCCGCGGCCGCGATCCAACGCGCCGCCGCCGCGTAGTCGCGGTCGACACCCTGGCCGTTGTAGTAGAGAAGCCCGTAATTGAGTTGCGCGTTCGGCTCGCCCTGAGCGACCGCGGAGCGCAGAAGCCTGAGCGCCTCGCGATCGTCTTGCGGGACGCCGTCGCCGTCGATGTAGAGCGTCGCGAGGTTCGCTTGCGCGGTGGGCTCGCCCTGCTGGGCGGCCTTTCGAAGCCACCCGGCCGCCTTCGCGTAGTCCTTCGCGACACCCTTTCCTTCGCTGTACATGAAGCCGAGATGAGATTGCGCGAGCGCGGATCCCTGCAGCGCCGCGAGCTCGTACCACTTCGCCGACGCCACCAAATCGACCGGCACACCGATCCCATTCCCGTACATCGAACCGAGATTCAGCTGCGCCTCGGGCTCGCCTGCAGCGGCAGCAATTCTGTAGAGCTCGGCTGCTGCGGTCGGATCGGGCGGATTCGCTTGAACGAGCTGGTTCCCGCGCTCGACGAGCTGCCTCGGTGTCGGGGGAGTTGGGGCCGGCGCAAGAGTCCTCGGGCCGCTCGCGCAGCTCGCATGGAGCGCGGCAAGCAGGGCCAGCAACGCGAGCTGCGATCGCACCAGAGCCGCTCTCAGCCCTCCCGCGTCGGCAGCGAGCCGATGAAGTCCATCTTTCCGAGCTTCACTCCGTTGTGACGCAAGATGGCGTAGGCCATCGTCTCGTGAAAGAAGAAGTTCGGCACGGCCACGTGCACGAGGTAGTCGTGTCCGAGGAGCCAGCGTCCGCCGAGCCAGGGCGGAGCGACTTTTCGGTCTGCGGCAGCGGCCAGATCCTTCTCCTGCACGGTCGCCAGGAAGCCCGTGCATTTCCGGATCCGCTCGCGCAGCTCGGCGAAGGTCTTCTCCGTGTCGGGGTGAGAAGGCGCCGGTTTGCCACTGAGGTAGGCGGCCGCGTACTTCGCCTGGTCGCAGGCCGACTGCACCTGCTGGACGAACGAGAACTGGTCCGGCGCCAGGCGCGCCTGGGCGAGCACGTCCACGTCGAAGGAGCGCTCCTTCGCGTGCTCGCCGGCCTTGTCCATCCACTTCTCGAGGTTCTCGAGGGCCTTCGCGAACAGCTGGACCGCGTCGTGAGGGGTCATTCATCTCTCCTTGATTGCGCGCACTTGGAGCGGGCACCCAGGCACAGTTTGCGTCAGTTTCACGGGCACGGCTCGCGGCGGCGGGCTGGCTGCGAGAAGGCAGGCCCCGGCCGCTGGCTAGCGATCCGCCCGCCGCATTCCCTCGACGATCTCCATCGTCTCGACGCTCACGGTCGCCACACGCGCGAGCAGATCGATGACCTTCTCTTTGTAGGCGGCGATTCCAAGCGAATAGAGCCTGAATATGGCCCGCTCTTGCAAGGGCTTCCTTGCTGCCTAGGTCTCCTTGGACGCAATCGGAAGTAGCAAGTCATAGTTATTGTGTGTGCGATCGATCCAGTTGTGCCGACCGTCCGGCCGCACTTCGTGGAACGCGATTGCCGTCAGCTTTCCTGAGCCGAGGAACACGAGCTTCTCCTCCGCCGTCTCGCGTAGAAGATGCGGCAGCCCTTCGCCTTTGCACGCTTGACCATGAAGCTGATCGCAACGCCGGTCTGGATTCCGAAGACGTTGTGCTTCGTGCCGGAGAGCTTCGGATTGGCGCGCACGTCGCCACCAAGGTCAACTACCCAGATCTCATTGAACTCCTTTTCGACGACTGCTCGAAAGCCGTCGAAGTTGCGCTTCTCGATGAAGCTCCGGTTGGTAATGAATGCGATGACACCATTCACAGCCAACCGATCGCTCGCCGCGCGTCGGCCACCCTTCTCGCGCCGACCTGGGCGATCTCCACCCGAGAGAGTAGACGGAACGGAACCTCATCGGATGTAAGATGCCCCCTTGAACGGACTATCCGCGCCGCGACGCCTACGAGCGCGCGGTGCAGGCGGGCCGCGATCCCGAGGCCCTCGACAGGGAATACGTGCGGCGCTGGCTCCAGGATCACGGCTATCGCGGCGAGGGCCGCCGCCGGAGCTTCCCCTCGACGTTCGCTGCGAGGCCGCGCGCCGCTACATCGAGGCCTTCGAGCAGGTGACGGGTCGCGCCTTCGAGCCCGATCCCGAGGCCCCGCTCCCGCGCATCCGCCGCAAGCTCGGCGTCTAGCGCAGGCGGGCGCGCGCCTCAGCGCATGGCGCCGGCGTCCCGGCGCGCGAACGTCAGGATCGCGAACGCGGCCAGCAACAACGCGAGCAAAGACGCCGCGAGCGGCGCGAGGCCCGGCACCGGAATCGCGCTCCCCGGCCCGGAGATGCGATAGATCGTGCCCGGATAGTACGAGAGCACGTAGAGATCGCCGTCCGGTCCGATCTGCAGATCCGTCGGAATGATGAAGCCGCTTCCGATCCGGAACTGATCGCGCTCGGCCGTGCTGTCGGCGACGAGATCCGATACGCCCATGAAGCCCGAGAGGCTCAGCGCCGTGCGCGTGAGCTTCAACGGAAGGGCGTAGAGCGCGCCGAAGTTCGCGTCGGCGACCAGAACGGACTGGTTGTACTTGATCCCGAGATTGCTCCCGTAGGGAAAGACGATCCCGGTGACGCCGATGGGCGTCAGCCACGAAAATTCCGGATCGGAGTAGGTCGAGCCCGAACCGGGGATGTCGTAGAGATCGCCGACGCCCTCCGGATCCCTGGCGTCGGGTCCGGTGATCCGGTTCCAGCCGCTGTTCATCCCGGGCGCGACGCGATTGATCTCGTCGTACTGGTTCGGACCGTTCTCCGTGATCCAGAGCGCTTCCGTCACCGGGTCGAAAGCCATCCCGAAGCAGTTGCGCACGCCGTAGGCGAAGTAGCGCTCGACACTCCGCAAGCACGGACCACTGGCGGCGCAATCGGAATCTTCGTCGCAGGCGGTCGCCGTCGCGAGGCTGCAGAAACCCGTGAAGGGATTGCCGGGCGCCGGCGAGCCGTCCTGCTGCACGCGCAGGATCACGCTGCTGTCGTCGGGGTTGGCGCCGGCCGGGTTGTTCTGGAGCTTGCCGTTGCGGTTCACGTCGCCGATCACGACGCTCAGGAACGAGCCGTCTCCGACGCTGCCGCCGTCGCTGGGCCGGCCGATGCGCAGGATGCCGCCGTTGTGGTTGGATCCGGGAAGCACGGGGAGATCGAGGATCAGCTGCGGGCTCGTGAGCAGCCCGCTGCCCGGATTCCAGGTGTAGCGGACCACGCGGTTGCCGAGCGGCGCACCGCCGTCGCTCGCCGCTTCGGTGTAGTAGAGGAAGACCTTGCGCGGCGTCTCGGTGTTGACGGCGATGCCGAGCAAGCCGCGCTCGGATTCGAAGTTCACCGCAACGTCGAGAGCGATGGTCGCTTGCAAGACGCCGTTCAACACTCTGCGCACGCGGCCCGTGTCCTTCTCGAGCACGAGGATGTCGCCGGGCGCGACGAAGGCCATGCTCGTCGGCCAAGCGAGCGCGAAGTTCGGCAGGAGCTGGGTGACGGTGAGATTCGGGTCGCTGACGGTCTGGGCGGAAGACGTCCCCGCAGCGAGCGCCCAGGCGGCCAGGGCGAACGCGGCGAGCGCCGAAGAGTGCGTGCGAGCGAGCATGGTCGACCCCCCGCGCTGCAACGGCCCGAATCCGGAGGCGAGCCGCGCTTGCGCCCCGTGAGGTTAGGATCTGCGCTGTGCCCGAGCGATCCCCTCTTTCACCCCGCCGCTTCGTGATCGCGGTGCGGATAGGGCGAAAAAGGGGCGTTTCAGGTCCGATCAGTTCCGTCATGGACAGCCGGCGGAGACCCGCGCCGGGCGACCGGCTCAGGCCGCGGTCAGGCGATTCACCCGTCGGCGCTTAGCCGCGAACCGGGCGTCGAAGAAGCCGGAAAGGCACCGCGCATCGGGGGCCTTTCTCGCGTCGACCGGTGCGCCCTCGACCGGCGAGAGTAGACGGAACGGAAACTTATCGGACGGAAGATGCCCCCTTGACCGGACTATCCGCATCCGCCGAGAGCTGCCGCGGCCGCCGCTACAACCGCGAGACGCTCGAGATCTTCTACAAAGGCAAGACGATCGCGGACGTGCTCGAGATGACGGTCGAGGAAGCGCTCGACTTCATGGCCAACATCGGCGGCGTGCGCCGCCCGCTCCAGACGCTGCACGACGTCGGGCTCGACTACGTCCACCTCGGCCAGGCGGCGACCACGCTTTCCGGCGGCGAAGCGCAGCGCATCAAACTCTCCCGCGAGCTCTCACGCCGCGGCACCGGCAAGACTCTCTACCTGCTCGACGAGCCCACCACGGGCCTGCACTTCGCCGACGTCCAGAAGCTGCTCGAAGTGCTCTCGCGTCTGGTCGACGCCGGCAACTGCGTCGTCGTGATCGAACACCACCCGGACGTGATCAAGACCGCCGACCACGTGATCGATCTCGGACCGGAGGGCGGCGAGGCGGGCGGGAGCATCGTCGTCGAAGGCACGCCCGAAGAAGTGGCGAAGCATCCGCAGAGCCACACCGGCCGCGCGCTCGCGCCGCTGCTGTCACGGCTCTGACGAAACGAGCTCCAGCTCACGCACGCAGACTTCCGGGTATCGCGGAGCAGAAAAGTGAGGCCTCCCAGAAGCGGCTCGCTGTCGTCCCGACTCGGATCCGGACCGCCGAAAGCCCAGCCGGCATTCCCCGTCTGATCACGCAGGGAAGGCCTCCAACCCGACAGTTCTAAACTGGTTTGAGTCAGATGCCCGCGCCTGCGGACGCTGCAACGGACGCGCGCGGGTTGACCCGGGATCTTCGACGAATGCTCTGGCTCTAGCCACGAAGGGGACGAAACGTACCTGCTCGGATGTAGGATGCCTGCTCGACCGGATGGCTTCCAGCTCGCGCAGGCTCCGCGTCCGAAACTGCAACAGCGTAAAGAAGGGAAGTTCGAGTTCGACTGACACCCGCCATGCCCCCTGCACGAGTGCCGCCGCAAGACCGTTCGCGAAACCCCTGGCGCCACCTGGCGTGGCTCTTCAGCTGGCTTCTGGCTTTCTACGCCCTGCTCGTCGCGCCGCTCGACGGCGTGGCTCCCTGGGTCGCAGACTGGCGGGGCACGATCGTTCTGGCAATTCTGGCGGCGCTGGCAGCGAGTGTCGCCAGCTCGTGGCCTTCCCGCGGCCGCTCCGGTGGGAGCGAAGGCCTGATCGCCGTGACGGTGTTCTCTGCGGTCGCTCTGGGTTGTGCACTTCTCGCCGACGTCGGATACACGGCATACACGAACGTGACGACGATGTCCGCCTTCAAAATGGATCAGCTCGAATCGAGACGTCGCGCGGATCAGAACGTGTGGGAAGGCGAGTCGGCTCCAGACGTCAATACGCTCGGGGGGGCGACATCGTTCTCTTCAAGCCGCACCAAACGAGAGAGGGCAAGACGTATGGCCAGTTCTACCGCCCGAATCTGCTACAGCACCGCTTGCTGAGGGACTCTGTCCTCGAGCAAAGAAACATCACCGTGTCGATCGATGACTACGGTTTTCGCAACACAGACCGAGCTGATCGAGCCGGGCTGTCCGCAGCAGAACGGTCGCCACGAACGCATGCACAAGACGCTCAAGCAGCAAACGCCGCGACCGCCGGCCGCGACGCTGCGCGGACAGCAGCGACGCTTCGACCGCTTCCGCGAAGAGTTCAACGAGGAACGACCGCACGAAGCGCTCGGCCAGCAGACGCCGGGCTCGCGTTACACCGCCTCGTCACGGCCATTCCCTTCCCGGCTTCCTGCGATCGAGTACCCCGCCCACTTCGAGACACGTCTGATGAGCCGCAATGGCGGCTTCCGTTGGGCGAGCAAGAGGGTCCCTCTCTCGCACCTGCTCGAAGGCCTGTACATTGGGCTCGAGGAAGTCGGCGACGGGATCTGGGACGTCTACTACAGCGACGTCCGACTCGGACAGATGGACGAGCGCATCCTCAAAGTCGAGGATGCGCTCGGAAGAAGGAAGAGAACAGCAAGGCTGTAAACCATGTCCCCAGACTAAAGTGTCAACGATGTCCCCGGCCGTTCAGCTCGTCTGGCGTCTGATCTTGAGTTGATCCACGTCGCGCAGAAAGAATCGATCTACCGATGGGTATTGAAACGGTGCCCAATGTCAAAAGGAGCCCAAGCAGCGAGATGAACGGGCCGTTCCGTTCAAGGAATGGCGTGCTCTCTGGCAGGACAAGAGTGCCGGGAAACCACATGACCCACGGGAGGACCCAGATCGAGATCTGGAAGGCGATGCCCAAGACAAAAACGAGCCAGCGTGCCATTCCCTTCAGGGGGTTCGGAGTGCTTGCTATGCCGGCCAGTACCGCGCCGACGAGCAGTAGGACCGTGCCCCCGGCAAAGCGATGTCCGAAACCGCCGAAGCCAGATTCGAGTCTGTCAACGTCGTTAGTAAGCATGGCCAACAGCGCATCGACCTGCTCTTGGGAGGTGCCTTCGACTTCTATTTCCCGCGAGTAGTCTCCTAGATCAATGTCAACCTGTGATATCGGCGAGGAGAGATTCGAATATTCGTACCATATGCGGGAAGCGGGACGCGGACCGCCGGACAAGTCTTCTTGCGAGAACCCCCTGTCGAGCTTGAGTTCTGAACCTCCACCGCTCAGGAGTAGGCTTTCGCTCGCGTAGCCCTGATCTTGGTCAGAGTTGGCACGATGAACAAAGGCTCGGACTCGCTCTACGGCAGCGAAGATCTCCGAATGCGAAGCTCGTATGGTTGAAAAGGAAGCGGTCCGGGAGTGCGTAGCGATCTGACCAGCAGCAGCGAGTGGCATTAGCCACAACAGCTGAAGAGCTAGATATCCGACGCTTCGTCGCATGCCACGGCTCCTGCGGCCTAACGGATGGGCGCTCAGCTGCCGGGCCCGCCGCCGACGGCCGACCGAAGCGCCCGAGTTTCAATGCCAAACACTACCAAACGTCGATCGGAGCGCGCCGTGGCCCGGTCAGCTGCAGAGCCTTGTTAGCCGGCGTGCGTTCAACTCGCGTCGCCCTCGGCTTCCGGAGCGCCTGCTGTCGCCGCGGTGACGTCGGGAGGCTGAACTGCCGGAAGGCTGGCCGAATGCAGGAGCGCTTCCTGTGTACGACGAGCGAGAACGAACGCGCCGACGCCGTTTGCAAGAAGGAAAGGCATCTCAAGCACGGGAGGAATGGCTACGAGATTCCCGCGCTGGAATATGTCAATGAGGAGATGACTCGCTAGGCCGTAGCCGAAGAGTACCAACAGGGATCTATTCCATGACGAGTCGCCGAAACCGCCGCGGTCGACGAGGTAGCGCACCGCAAGATAGGGAAGAATGGAATGCGTAATCGGGCTTCGATGAAGCTTAAAGAGCCAATCAATATCTGGGATCCAAGATCCCGTGAAGAGCGCGATGGCGGCAAGTGCCCATAGATGGACGGGCGATGCGGATACAGGGGAAACCAGGCGGTTTAGTGCTCTTCGAACCTCCGCACCAGTGCGAAAAGTGGTCCCGGGACGCGGGTCAATCGCGAGGCCAAGCAGCGCGCATACGGCCGCCGAGAAGAGGTGGACGATTCGATCACCTGTGAGCGATGCGGCGAGCAGGAGAAGAGGGATAGCGAGGTGCCAGATTGACCAGACGCGAGGATGCTGTGTCGAGGCTAGCGCCGCGTCCGCCGGTGGTGCGTTTCCCGTGGCTTCGGGCTGGGCAGGTTGCTTTTTGGGGCGCGAGACAACAGAGCGAATCTTGAAGACGATTCCGGCATGGACCAGGCCCGCGACGAAGGCCGGGACAAGGCCCTCGCCCCATGACCGCGTGTACTGGCTTGCTGTAAGGAGAGTCTCGCTAGCGACCGCGGCAACGATTGCAGCGATAGGGATCACGGACGGGCGCCGGGAGAAGAGGACGACGATGAGGCAGATTGCGAATGAGATTGGGTCAAGGATCTTCGCGACGAGGATCGCAACCAAGCCCACGCTCAGACCTCCTGACCACGCCGGCTAACTAATATTGGCCAGCGTCCCCCCGTCCCCAAACGAGGCGTGAACGCGCAGGCATTGTACAGCTCGTGGTGACGGGCTGGCTCGGAGAAACCGCCGGCAGAGCGGGGCTTTGGAGGTCGCGGGCGCTGGCCGTCGCTGCGGGATTGGGCTGCGAGGCCTGGCAGCCTATCGCTCAGTCACCGGTATCCAGCGGCGGCCGCTCGCGGTATCCAACCATCCGCTGTCTCTCACCCAACCCGCGCGGCTCGCGAAGACGAGAAATCAGAGAACGTCGAGGTACGCCGAGACCCCTGCCATCAGCGCGGAGAGCGTCACGAGGATCGCCAGCGCCGCCTGCGCCAGCAGACTTCGGTCGCGCAGCGCGGCGAGGAGCAACAGCGCCCCGCCGAGGCAGGCGTGAGCGATGAAGATGATGAGGATCGGCCAGAGAGATCGATCCTCGATGAACACGGCGAAATGCCGGCCGAGCCCGGTCGCTTCGGAATTCATGGAGCGGTTGCGGCGCTCGCCCTCGGACACGCGGATTCAAACCCTCACGACATAGAACGCATTCACCGGATGCCCGAGGTCGAGCGGCTCGAAGCGCTTGAAGCCGGCGTCGTGCGTCATGCTGCGCGCGAGCTTCTCGTGGAAGCCGAGCGTCCCGAGGCCGAGACCGCCGGGCTCGGAGAG
>JANNIY010000200.1:0-60131 GCA_031405455.1 Deltaproteobacteria bacterium
GCTGGGAACGAAATCCGCGAGCGTGAGGGCGCGCTTCACGGTCGGGAGCGCGCGCAGTTGCTGCGCCTTTGTCACCGCGGTCGCGAGATCGGGGGCGATCCAGTCGATCGTCCATGGCGACGCGAGATCGCGATCCGCGAGCAATTCGTTGAACGCTTGCACCGATTCGGTCTCCAGATTGCGCATGCGCACGACGTTCGGGTCCAGATAGAGACGTGGGACCAGCGCCAGCGAGACCGCAGCGAGCGCCGTCGAAACGACGAGAACAGTGCCGGGGTGCGCGTTGAGCCAGGCTTCTCCGGGCACGCGGGTGTGGCGGACCTCGCGCAGTCGCTCGGAGTCCGAGGGTTGGAGCCCGAGCGTCATCAGCGCCGGAAACAGCGTCAGCGTCTGGGCGAGGATTACGAGCATCCCGGTTCCGGCGATCAAGCCGAGCTCGGCGAGGCCGAGGTAGTCGGTCGGGACGAAGGAGTAGAACCCGATCGTCGTGGTGATGGCGCAAAGAACGAGCGAGGTGCCGCAGATCTCGACGGCGCCCCGCAGCGCGGCGGCATGGCCTTGCGCCTGGCGGCGCAGCTCCAGGTAGTTCATGCCGAGGTGGATCGCGAAATCCACGCCGAGACCGATGAAGAGCACCGTGAAGCAGATCGAGATCAGATTGAGGTGCCCGATCGCAGCCGCAGCGAACGCGGTCGTCCAGATCAGGCCGACCACCAGTGTGATCAGCGCCGCGGTGACGAGCCGCTTCGAACGAAAGGCGATCCAGATCAGCAGGGCAACGCCAGCGAACGAGAGCAGGCCCGTCCAGCCGACGTCCCAGGCCATGCCCAGCATTTCCTCGTAGTTGAGGGCCGGGTTCCCGGTGATGCGAACGCGCACGCCGCGCTCGGGCGCGAGCCCGAGTTCCGCAGCCGCCTCGCGGATTTCGGAGATGGCGCCGCGCGCTGCGAAGACGGAATCGAAATCGAGAATGGGATCGACGACGATCACGCGGCGAGTCGAGATCTCGAGCGCCGATCCCCGCAGCAGCAAGTCTTCCCACGAGATCGAGAGCGGGTACTCGTCGTAGACTTCGACGGTCGCCGATCCGATGCGGTCGAGCACGGCGGACCAGTCTTCGGGCTTCGGTCCAACCTTTCCCGCCTGCTCGAGGCCGCGGCGGATCAGGCCAACGACGCTGGAGAGCGTGGCTCCACGCTCGAGCTCGGCGATCAGCGGTTGCACCTGAACGAGCTGATCCGAGAACTCTTCGAGATCTCCGACACTGCGGTAGAGCAGGCCGTAGCGCTCGAAAAACGCGCCGCCGCCGGGCACGTAGGCGTCGCGGAAGTGTTCGGGGCGCGCCGCGAGCGCCTGCCTCAGCGCCTCGGCGCCGTCGCGGGCGAGCTCCGGATTCTGTCCGTCGACCACCACGATCAGTGAGTTGTCGAGAGTCGGGAACAGGCGCGCGAACTCCCGGTGCTGCTGCATGAACGGTAGATCGGGCGAGAGCAGACGGAGATTGTCGGAGTTCACGCCGAGGTTGAGCGCCGCGTAGACGCCGAGCAGCAGGCTGGCGACGGCGATCAGCGTGACGACGAAGCGCGCACGCTGGTGTGCGAAGTCGACCCACGCGCACAGCAGCTCGGAGGCCCGAGATTCGAAGCGTCCCGCCACCCGAGCGCTCGCTAGCTTTTCGCCGGTGGGTTGCCCGCAGCGTCCGAGCGCAGCATGCCGCGCGCGAGGGCGATCATCGATCCGATGTCGGCGACGTTCGCGGGCAATACGATGGTGTTCCCAGTTCGCGCCAGCTGGCCGAACTGTTCGAGATAGCGTTCCGCGATGCGCAGCTCCATCGCCTTGCCGCCACCTTCCTCGCGCAGCGCGATCGCGATCCGGCGCAGGCTCTCCGCCGTCGCCGTCGCAACGGCGAGGATCGCTTCGGCCTCTCCCTCCGCCTCGTTGATCTGCTGCTGCTTCGAGGCTTCGGACTCCTTGATCACGCGCTGCTTCTGGCCCTCGGCCTGGTTGATCTTGGCGTCGCGCTCGCCCTCCGAAGCGAGGATGATGGCGCGCTTCTCGCGTTCCGCGCGCATCTGCTTTTCCATCGCCTGCAACACGTCCGTCGGCGGGTTGATGTTCTTGATCTCGTAGCGCAGCACCTTCACACCCCACGGCTCGGAGGCCTTGTCGAGCTCCGTCACCACCGAGACGTTGATCGAGCCGCGCTCCTCGAAGCTGCGATCGAGGTCGATCTTGCCCACCTCGCTGCGCAACGTCGTCTGCGCGAGTTGCGTGATGGCGAACAGGTAATCACTGATGCCGTAGGAAGTGAGGCGAGGGTCGAGCACCTTCAAATAGAGCACGCCGTCGACGCCCACCTGGACGTTGTCCTTGGTGATGCAGATCTGTTCGGCGATGTCGATCGCGCGCTCCTTCAGCGAATGCCGATAGGCGACCTTCTCGACGAACGGGATGAGGATGTGGAAGCCGGCCGAGATCGTGCGGCTGTATTTTCCGAGATTCTCGATGACGTAGGCGCTCTGCTGTGGCACCACGATCGCGGTGCGCGCGATCAGGATCACCACGAGAATCACCACCACGACGGCTGCGATCACGGATTCCATGCGTTTCTTCCCCCCGGCCGCGAGCTAGCGCTCGCGCCGCACGTGAAGCACGAGCCCCTCGACGCTCTCGACGCGAGCGCGCGTGCCATGTTCTAGAGCCATCGCATCCTCGTTGCGCGCGGTCCATTGCGAGCCGCGCAGCTCGACGCGGCCGGTGGCGCCGGCTGCCAGCGGCTCGAGGATCATCGCGATCTCGCCGACCAGGGTGTCGTCGACGCGCGGATCGCCGGCGGGCAGCCGGCGCTTCAAGGGCCCTCGCACGGCCACGAGCAACACGAGCGAGAGCGCCGCGAAGAGCAGCCACTGGCCCCAGATCGGAACGTCGAGACCGGCGAGGCCAACGCCGCCAACCGCGAGCGCGGCGATGCCGAGAAACACCAGGAAGAAGTCGGTCGGGACCATGAGCTCTGCGGAGAGCAGCAACGCTCCTGCCACGACCCAGCCCCACCATTCCATGACGCTTCCTCTCGCATGCCGCGACGGGCATTGCGCGGAGGGTATCCCCCGCCGCGGACCAAGGGTAGGCAGAAGCGTCGCGGCCGGAGCGCCCGTTCCGCTTCGCAGGCTTCGCCCGCTGGGAAATCTCCTCAGGCTGCGCACAGGAAGTCGTGCGTCTCGCGGAAGCCGAGGCGCGCGAGCGCGGCCCGGATTTCGACTCGCGCCGCCGCTCCCGAGACCGAGACGATCAGCGGAAGCCCGAACTCCAGATCGAGGGCGTCGGGTGAGATCACGCGCGCGCCTTGAATGCATTGGCCGATCCGGCGTGGATGCAGCTCGATGATCACGCCGGGCCGCTTCCCGTGCGCGAGTAGCGCACGCGCGAGCGCGCGCCCGGTTCCGCCGTAGCCCCAAAGCCCGTAGCGTTCGCTGCCGGCGAGAAAGCCACGCGCGAGGAAATCGGCCTTGCATGCCGTGAAGCGGGCGGGTGTGTACGCAGCGTCGCTTTGCGACAGACGCCCGGGGGTGTGCCGCCAGGAGAGCAGCCGCCGCGCGACCACGCCGATCTGCGCCCCGCCCTCGAGGAGCCGTAGCACCAGGTCGTAATCCTCCGGCCAGCCGAGATCGCGGTATCCGAGCGCGCGGATCGCTTCGCCGCGAAGCATCAGCGTCGGGTGTGCGACGGGGCATTCGACGAATGCCTCCTCGCGCACGCGTTCTGGGGAGTCGATCGAGCCGAGCCAGCGTCCGTAGGCGCGCATGCCGGGTCCGAGCGCAGCACCCGGAAACATCCGCGTGTGACAGCCGACCGCGGCGAGAGCGGGCGCGGCGTCGAGCGCCGCGGCCTGCGCCGCGAGCCGCTCCCGGTGCATCACGTCGTCGGCGTCCATGCGTGCGACGAAGCGGCCGCGGCAGCTCGCGAGCCCTGCGTTCAGCGTGTCGACGAGGCCTCGGTGCGAGCGCGCGATCACTTCGAAGCGTGTGTCGAGGTCGGCACAGTCGCGGGCGATCGCGAGGCTCGCGTCGGTCGAGCCATCGTCGACGAGCACGCATTCCCAGCTCGATTCGGTCTGGCGTCGCAAGCTTGCGAGGCACGCCGGCAGGGTTGCCGCGGCGTTCCAGACCGGCAGCAGCACGGAAATGCGAGGCGCCACGCGCATGGGCTCCTCCCGGAGTCGACCGCCAGAGCCGCTGCCAGCCTACCGCGCCATGGAGATTCGAGCGCCATGCGACCCGGTACTCCCGGGCAACGAGGCGCGTTTCCTGCTGCGCCATGCGCCGAGTCCGCCGACCGCACGCCCTGGAGTGCCGTCGATCTCGGATTCCGGGCTCAGCGCCCGCTTTCCCCGATGTAGATCGGGCTCGACCACGCGGCGCCGCCGTCGCGTTGTACCACGCGAACGTAGACGTACTCGCCCTGACGCAGATCCGCGACGCGGCGTTCGAGCGTTACGTCGCGTTCACCGGCGAGTTCGATCGTGTCGACGACGCGCCCGCTGCGGATCAGGTCGACGCGTTGGAGGGGCCCAGGCGAGATCACCGAGACGAAGAGGGATTCGGTCACGCTCTCAGCCTTGGCGAGCGTCAGGCTCGAGCCCATGGGATGCACGCCGAGCGCGCTGCGCAACAGGATGCGCGGGCCATTGGTCGCGTAGACGCGTCTGGCGCGCAACGCCGAGAGCACGCCCTCGCGCGTGCGATCCTCGGAGAGGATCGCCGCGAGGCCTCCGATCGGCGACGACAGCTGGGTGAGGCCCGGATGCCCGTCGTGGCTGTCTCCGCTGCCGATGAAGCCGAGACGGTAGCCGCGCCCGAGAGCCGCTTCGCGCACGAAGTTCCCCTCCACCGGATCGTAGATCGGCTCGGGTGAATCGGGGGCTTCGCTGCTGCCATGCACCGACACGATCTCGGTGACGGGTTCGAGAACGGGATCCGGGGGGATCAACCAGTTCGTGGGCACCGGCCCGCCCGCCGAATGGTGCGCAAAGGTGAGGGCGGGCTGCCCGGCGAGCGCTGCCCAAAGCTGGAGCGGCGATTCGTAGGCCGGATCGAGTGAGGAAAGCACTTTCCCCCGATCGTCGAAGCGCAGCACATGCCGGTGACCGTGGATCCAGCTGGTCCACTCGAAACCTAGAAGTGTCACAAAGCGCCCCGGCTCGTGGAAGCGCTTCGTTTCGCGCTCGATCTCTTCCCACAGCTCCGGATGGGAATCGAGCGGCAGGATGCCCCAGTGATCGTGATCCGTGAGGGCGGCGACGTCGAGCCCGGCAATCTCGCGTGCGTAGCGGTAGTAATCTTCCGGCGTGCCGGTGCCATCCGAGAGATTCGAGTGCCCGTGCAGATCGCCCCATAGTACGCGCGGTCCGTCGCGGGAAATCTGCAGGGGGTTGCTCTCGGCGGCGAGACCCTGCGGCCCCTCGGCGCGCAGGCGAACGATTCCCGGCGCGCGTGCGAGCGCGAAGATCGTTTTGCGCCCGAGGTCGGTTGCCGCGAGCGCGACGCGCTCCGGAAGTTCGAGGCCGGGCGGAGGCTCGGGGAAGACGATCTCCCCCGCGGTCGTCGTTCCCGCGTTGCCCTGCGAATCGAGCAACGCGAGCGTCACGGGCACGCGTTCGCCGGGCCGAGCAACACTGGGGAGAGTAATGCGGAGCTGGGTGGGTGGCCCGGGCAGTACGTCGATGCTGGGCGAGTCCGGCAGGGTCGCGCGGACGCCGTCGCCGTCGCCGTCGACGGCGAACCAGAAGCGCGAGCGGCGTTCCGCGAAGCGATCGGTGCTGGCGCCGGGTCCCGCTGCCCCGTAGCGAAGACTCACGCGCTCGCCCGCGACGAGCGGTCGGCCCACGACCTCGATCCCGAGCAGCTGCGGGCCCAGCGTCTTCGCATCGAGCTCGATGTCGCTCGCGCTGGCCTCGAGCTCGGTGTAGCCCGGCGCATCCGTGTCTTCGACCTGGGGCGTGCTCCAGCCCCAGAAAGGCGACACCTGCAAATAGATCGCGCCATGCGTCGCGATCCCGAGGGGGCCCACTTCGTAGCTGAGCCGGAAGCGGCCGGAGCTGCCCGCCTGCACCGGCGCTGGACCCTCCGTTCCGGATTCGAGCCACGCGCGGCCGCCGCCATCGGAGGGGCTCCGCCTGGCGGCCATGTCCTCGCGCAGCATCTCGACGACGTCCATGCGCGCGTGGGGAGGCGTTCCGGGCGGCAACTCCTTCGAGGCCGGCGTTTCCGGGGCCGTCGGCGCGGCGTTCTCGGTCGCGGGGTCACCGCAGCCCAGCAGCGCGACTGCGAGCAGCGCGCTGAGTGCGGCAGTCGGGCAGCTCGATCGCAGCATGCTTCCAAGAATAGGGGAGGCCGGCCCGGAAATCGGTGGCGCTCGGGTTCCTTCAGTTCGGAGCGCCGTCCTCCGTAGAGAGACGCGGCGCGCTGGAATCCGCCTGGGGTGGCGTGTGTCTGGCGCCCGGCGTCGGGCCGTGCGCGCGAGCGCACTGCAAGGACACGGGATGCGTGAAGTCATACGCGAAGACGGGGTTGCGATACGGCAGCTGCCGTGGGCCACGTTCGTCCTGATCCTGCTGCTGGTCTCCAGTTTCGTGTTTCTGCGCGCCGAGCGGCGCGAGATCGATGCCGAGCTCGGAATTTCCCTGTCCGAGGCGGAGGATTACTTCCGCGCCCATCCCTATCTCCATGCGCCGGTCCTGCTCGAGAGCAAGATCGGCGCGCTGCAGGCCGAGCAGATGCGAGCGCGCCATCTCGCGGCGCAGCGCAGCCGCAGCGGGCTGCCCGTTCCGGCGGGCATTCAGCGCCGCGAGCAGGAACGGCTCGATGCGCTCGTGGCCGAGGCGGCGGGTCGACTTTCGGAACATCCGACACAAGCCTGGGGCGTGCGGGCAGGCAAACACCGGCCGCAGACCCTGTTCACCCACGTGCTCCTGCACGCGGGTTGGCTGCACCTGCTCGGGAGCCTCTTCGTGCTGCTCCTGCTGGGCTTCTATTTGGAGGGATCGTGGGGCGCCTCGCTCTTCGCCGGCGTCGTGGTCGGCTCGGCGGTTGCCGCTGCGAGCGTCTTTGGTGCACTCGTGAACGAGGGGGCAGGCACCTGGATAGGCAGCTCCGGTCTGATCGCCGGACTCCTCGGCGCATTCGCGATGCGCTTCGGTGAAGGCTGGCGCGATCCTTCGCGCGCTCTGGTGTTCGCGATCGGCTTGCTCTTCCTCGCTGTGCCGCTGCTGATCGGTGTGCAGTGGTCCGTGGAAACCGCAGCGGGCCCCGTCGCCATGACAGTTTCGAGTTTCGCATTCGTGGCGGCGTTCGCTTTCGGCGCAGCGGCAGCCGCGGGCATCCGCTTCGCGCAGCTCGAGCAGGTCTTTGGGCGACGCGCGCCTAGCGGAGCGCGTCGCCCGGGCAGCGCGGCGCAGCTCGAACGGGCGCTCGAGCATCGGGTGGCGGGGCGCCTCGATCAGTCGTTCACCGTCCTCAGCAATCGCTTGCGCCAGGACCCGAACGACCGTGACGCAGCGCTCGCATTGTGGGATGTGGCGAGCGATCTCGGTCGTCCGGCGGCAGCGGCGCCGGCCCTGCTCAGCGTGATTCGCGAGGAAGTGAAACGCGGCGACGGTGAGCAGGCGGTGGCTCACTGGCTCGAACTCGCCGAGGCCGGGCTCGAACGAGACGCGGATCCCGCGCTGTCGATCCGGATCGCGACGTTGCTCGCCGCCTCGGATCAGCGCGTTGCGGCGGCACACGCGCTTCAGCATGCGCTCGCGCGCGCGCAGGGTGTTCAAGGCACCGCGCTGGCCTCGCGCGTCGCGCGTGCGGCCGCCTCGATCGACCCCGAGACCGCCACGCAAGCCGCCTGGCGTGCGCTCGCTTCGGTCGAGCTCACTCTCGAGGAGCGCCAAAGTCTCGAGGCTTTGCTCGCGGAGGCGCTGCCTCGCTCCGCGGAGGTCGCGATGCGGACCGCATCGGTGCGACGCCCAACAGTGTCTGTTCCCGCACCGGCGCCTCAGGCGGCGCGCGCCGTAGCGCCGCGCCCGGTGGCCGTTCCCGTGACCGATCCCGAATCGGAGCTGTTGGAGTTCGTCGAGTCCGACCCGGAGCCCGATCCTGCGCAGAACCCGGGGCCGCTGGCCGGCCCAGCGCACGGGGGCGAGCGTATCGCAGTCGAAGAGACGACGAAGCCGGAGGCGATCGAGATCGAGACCGCGAGTCGCACCCTCGAAGCGATCTTCGCCGTTCCGACCGAATTCGACGCCGACGGCCTCTACATCACCGCATCTAACGGTGCGAAGAAGAGGGTGCGTTACAACCGCATCGCCGCCATCTCGGTCGTTGCCGTGAGCCATTTGGGTCCCAAGCCCGTCATCCTCGTGGACCTGATCCTGAACTGGATGAGCCTGGCCGACGAGCCGTTGCGGATCATCCGCCTGCGCGGGGACCGTTTCGATCCGCGCGCCCTCGCGCCCGAACACGCGGCGCCGGTCGATGCGTTGCGGGCCATCATCGCGCGTTTGCTGCGCGAATCGAACGCGACGCCGCTGCCGGACCTGGCGTCGGCGAAGGGGCACCCGTTCGCGGGCTTCGATGGCCTCGCGAGCTACCACCGCGACGTGCTGATGGTCGACAGCGAAAACGCCGAAGCCTACGCCTGGAGCGACTAGCTCGTTCGCCTGCTCTCGGGTGTGTCTCGCGCAATGGCGGCTGCGTCTCCGACTGAAACCCCGGAGCGCGTTCAGAACTTCACGAGCTCGAAGGCGAGCGTCTCGAGATCGAGAACGCCGACCGCGTTGTGCCCCCGCATGTGGCCGGCGCACTCGCCCGGATTCACGATCAGAAGGCCCTCGCGACGCTCCAGGGTCGGCCGGTGCTCATGCCCGTGCAACAGCACGTCGCAGGCTTGCCGGCGCTCGGCAGGGAGTTCCTTCGGATCGTGAATCACGAGGATGCGTCGACCGGCCCAGGCGAGATCGAGCACGCCGTCGACGAAGCTCGCGCCGGTCTCGGCGCATGCGAGCGCGAGGCCCTCGCGCTCGCGATCGTTGTTTCCGTAGACCCCCACCAGGGGCGCGCGCAGGCGGGCGAACGCGCGCAGCGTCTTGGGCTGCGTGATGTCTCCGGTGTGCACCACGCGCTCGACGCGGGCCGCCTCGAAGATCGCGACGATGCTCGCGACGTTGCGAAGCTGGTCGTGGGTATCACTGACGATTCCGATCCGCATGCCTCTCCCGCGCATCGTCGCTGCCGGCGGAGTATGCTGCACGCCCACGGCGCCGGCCCGGCGCGAGGAGTGAAGATGCCCTTCGAGACCCTCACGACTGCGCTCGACCAGCATACGCTCACCGTCACGTTGAACCGCCCGGACCGCATGAATGCGCTCACGGCGAAGATGCTCGTCGAGCTGCTCCAGGTCTTCGACGAGATCGACCAGAATGACGAGATCCGCGTCGCGATCGTGACGGGTGCCGGGCGGGCATTCTGCGCGGGGGCGGATCTCGGCGGGGGCGGCGGAACGTTCGATCACCATGGCGAGGAGGAGGCGAGCGAGCACCGTGACGGCGGCGGGCTCGGGACGCTGCGCATCTTCGAGTGCAAGAAACCGGTGATCGCCGCAATCAACGGCGCCGCCGTCGGAGTTGGCGTCACGCTCACGCTGCCGATGGACGTGCGCATCGCGAGCGAGACGGCGAAGTTCGGCTTCGTCTTCGCGCGGCGCGGAATCGTGCCCGAGGCGTGCAGCAGCTGGTTTCTGCCGCGCCTCGTAGGCATCAGTCAGGCGATGGAGTGGGTGGCGACCGGGCGCATCTTCAGCGCGCAGGAGGCGCTCGCGGGAGGGTTGGTTTCGCGCGTCGTGGCGCCCGATCAGTTGCTGCCGACGGCGCGCGCGCTGGCGGCCGAGATCGTGGACAACACGAGCGCCGTTTCGGTTGCGCTGTCCCGGCAATTGATGTGGCGCATGCTCGGCGCCGATCACCCGATGGAAGCGCACAAGCTCGATTCTCGCGCGATCTACGCGATGGGTCAGTCGCCCGATGGCTACGAGGGGGTGACGAGTTTTCTCGAGAAGCGGCCTGCGCGCTTCTCGATGAAGGTGTCGAGCGACATGCCGGAATTCTTCCCGTGGTGGAAGGAGAGAAAGTTCGAATAGCCGGTCGGGCCTTCCCGGTCGCAGAGCCGTCTTCGCCGTTTCCGCGCCAGCAGGCTCGTCAGGCCGGCCGTCGGGCGAGCGCCGATTGCGAGGCGAGACCGATTCCGACGAGCACGCTGGCGCCGCCGAATGCCTCGATCCCCGAGATGCCCTCGCCGAGCAGCCACCAGCCCAGCAGCGCCGTGCCGACCGGCTGCGCGAGCAGCGCCACCGATGTGACGGTCGCCGGCAAATAGCGTAGAGACCAGATCACGCCCATCTGTCCGACGAGTTGCGAGAGCACGGCCGCGCCGAGCATCGCGGCCCATGCATGGATCGGGAAGCCGGCGAGGGCGTCGCCGCGCAGCAGCGCCGCCAGGCCGAGCGTCGCGGTGGCGCTCGCCGAAGTGAAGAATACCAACGGCACGGTTTCGCTGCCGCGCCGCGCGGCTCGCATCAAGAGCAGGTACCCCGCGTAGCAGACGGCAGCGGCGAGGGCGAGCGCCGCGCCGCGGAGATCACCCGCGTTGTCGCTCGGGAGGCCCAGGAGCAGCAGGGTGCCCGCGAGTGCGAGCCCCGCACCGAGCACGAAGCGTGTCTCGAAGCGCACGCGTTCGACCAGCGCCGCCCACAATCCGACGTAGAGAGGCGTCGTATTGACCAGCAACGTCGCCATCGCGACGCTCGTCAGCACGATCGACGTATGCCACATCGCGAGATCGAGTCCGAGGCAGACCCCAGCCGCAATCGACCCGAGGACGGCGCGTCCGCGAATCGAAACCCGCTGGCGTCGCACGGCCAGCCAGCCGCCCAGCAGCAGCGTTGCGAAGAGCATCCGGTAGAAGCCGGTCGCAACGGGCGGCGCCGGCAGGGCGAGACGCACGAAGATCGCCGCGAAGGAAATCCCCAACAAGCTCGCGAGAAAGATCAGCGTGACGCGGAACAGGGTCGACTCCGGAGCGGAGGTGAAGGACAGGGCCGGGCGCAGGGTCGGATCCGCGCATGTCATTGGGCTCGATGGCGGGCGCTATCCTAGCCCGAACATCAGGAGCTTTGGGATTGTCGACCGAAATCGGATCTCCGATAGCCATCGACGACGATCCGATCGCGGAGCTTCCGCGCGCCCAGATTGCGCCCGAGGCATGGTTCACGCGCGTGCTGACGGAGTTCGGCTCGGCGATCGACACCGGCGTGTTGCGGGCGATGCAGCTCGTGGTGGAGCGGGCGCTGATTCCCGATTCGGCGGATCTCGACTCCCTGCGCGAATCGGCGCAGGGGATGCTCGCTCCCGCGTTGCAGGCGGAGCCGCGCCGGTTCTTTTCGTTTCTGGACGAGCCGCCGCACAGCCTGCGCATGCACAGCCGCAGGCGGCGTCGCATCGCGGGCGGCGCGGTGATCTCGCGGCGCATCGAGAGCGATTACACGCCCTTCACGAGCGGGATCGAGGGGAGCCTCGGCCCGATCCTCGTGGATCATTGGGTCCACCAGTCCACGAGGCCTCGCGGAACGGTCCTGGCGTTGCACGGCTTCACGATGGGCAATCCCCGTCTCGATGCCTTCCTGTTGTTGGCGCGCCAGTGGTATCGGGCCGGCCTCGACGTGGCCCTGCTCACGCTTCCCCATCACGGTGCGCGCACGCCTGCCGAAGCGCGCTTTTCCGGACAACACTTTGCGGTGCCGCATGTCGCGCGTCTCGGCGAAGCCGTGCGAGAGGCGGTGTACGAGATCCAGCAGTTGGTGCGTTGGCTGCGCGAGGAGAGCGACGCCCCGGTGGGAGTGCTCGGGCTCTCGCTCGGTGGCTATCTGGCCGCGCTGTGCGCCGGCCTGTGCGACGATCTCGATTTCGCCATTCCGATCGTGCCACCCGTCTGCATCGGAGACCTCGCGTGGCGTTTCTTCCGGGAGACACGCCACCATCGCGAGGGCGGCGCGCCGGCCCTCTCGCAACTGGATCTACGGCGTGCGTTTCGCGTCCATTCTCCGCTCGCCCATCCACTCCGGATCGCGCGGGAGCGCGTGATGATCGTCGCGGGCCGCGGCGATCGGATCGTCCCGCCCGAGCATCCGGCGGCGCTCTGGAAGCATTGGGGGGAGCCGCGCATCCACTGGTTCAGCGGCAGTCATCTCGCGCCGTTTAGCCGCGCGCGCATCTCGCGCGAGATCCTCGATCACCTCGGGTCGATCGGGATCCTGTAGCCGGCGCGGGATCTTCGCGGTAGCGCACCAGGGCAGCGCAGCACCGTCTCGCGCCAATCTGGATCCGGGTTCTTCTCACTGCCTGCGCGCGGGCGAGCGCCTGCTTCACCGATCGAGCGCCTACGACGAATGGGCGGGTCGGAAACGTCCAGCGGGGGCAGCCGAAGGTTGAAAAATGGGGTATTTAGGGACGGCCCTGTAGGGGCCCGTAGCTGCGCCTGTATGTGCAGCGCAGAAGTATCTGATCTTCCAAGGGTTTCTCGCTTTTGGTAGATTGCGCCGAACGCCGCGCCGTGGCACCTGCCTTGCAACTTCTTTCGGCGCCACATCCACATGCTCATGGGAGGGATCCATGTCAGATCGAGATAACTCTCGCACCCGCTGGGCGCGAGCAGGCTTGAGAATCGCGTTGGTGCTGCTGGCTGCGGGGCTCGTACTCGCACCGGTTGCCTTCGGGAAGGAAACGCTTCAGGAGGTCATGAAGCGCCGCGGCCTCGAGCAGAAAGACATCCTGGCCGCCGCGAAGACTTATGTCCCGACCGGGAAGCGAGACGAGTTCATCGCCTTTTCGTCCGGCGGTCAGAGCGGAATGGTGATCGCCTACGGGATCCCCTCGATGCGGATCCTCAAATACATCGCCGTCTTCAATCCCGAGCCCTGGCAGGCCT
Organism: Deltaproteobacteria bacterium; assembly: GCA_031405455.1. Classification (GTDB taxonomy): domain Bacteria; phylum Myxococcota_A; class UBA9160; order UBA9160; family SMWR01; genus DATBRV01. The sequence continues at coordinate 13,026 of JANNIY010000200.1, forward strand.
ACGGGTTCGACGAGGAGTCGAAGGCTGTCCTCAACCAGGGGAAGATCGACGGTCGCGAGATCACCTGGGGAGACACGCACCATCCGGCGTTGTCCGAGACCAATGGCGATTACGACGGACAGTTCCTCTTCATCAACGACAAGGCAAACCCGCGCCTGGCGGTGATCGATTTGCACGACTTCGAGACCAAGCAGATCGTCACGAATCCGATCTTCCAGTCCGAGCACGGCGGTGCCTTCGTCAGCGAGAACACCGAGTACGTGATCGAGGCAGCCCAGTATCCGGCGCCGCTCGGCGGCGCATTTTCGCCGCTCGAGCGCTTCAACGAGGATTACCGGGGCGGCGTCACGTATTGGAAGTTCAATCGCGAGAAGGGGCGGCTCGAGCCGGAGAACTCCTTCTCGCTCGAGCTTCCGCCATACTCCCAGGACCTGTCGGACTTCGGGAAGCTCGCCAGCTCCGGGTGGTCCTTCACCAACTCGTTCTGTAGCGAACGCTACGTCGGTGGCATCGAGCGCGGAGTTCCGCCCTTCGAGGCCGGCTGCTCGGCGAAGGACACCGACTACCTGCACGTCATCAACTGGCGCAAGGCGGCCCAGGTGGCCGCGGCCGGCAAGGTCAAGCTGATCAATGGGCACAGGGTGATCACGCTCGACACGGCGGTCAAGGAAGGGCTCCTCTACCTGATCCCCGAGCCCAAGAGCCCCCACGGCATCGACATCACGCCCGATGGCAAATACATGGTGATTTCAGGGAAGCTCGACAGCCACGCTTACGTGTACAGCTGGGAAAAGACCCAGAAGGCGATCGCCGACAAGACCTTCTCCGGGACGGATCCGTACGGGATTCCGATCATCGACTTGAAGACGGTGCTCCACACCCAGGTGCCCCTGGGCCTCGGGCCGCTGCACACACAGTACGATTCGAAGTCCGGGATCGCGTACACGTCGCTCTACGTGGACTCGATGGTGGCGCGCTGGAACTACCTGACGGGGGAGCTCCTCGACCGGCTGCCGATCCACTACAACATCGGTCACCTGATGACGATGCACGGTGACACCGTGAAGCCGCGCGGCAAGTACCTGGTGGCCCTGAACAAGCTGGCGATCGACCGCTTCAACCCGGTCGGACCGCTGCATCCCCAGAACCACCAGCTCGTGGACATCACCGGCGACAAGTTGGAACTCCTGTACGACATGCCGGTGCCGCTCGGTGAGCCGCACTACTCCGTGGCCATCGACGCGACCCTGCTCAAGCCCGTGGTCCGCTACAAGGTCGGCACCAACACGCGGACCGGAGAGGCCTCACCGTACATGGTGCGGGCCGGTGAGGAGCGAATCGATCGCAAGGGCAACAGGGTGCAGGTCTTTGGGACGCTGATCCGGTCCCATATCACGCCCGAGATCATCGAGGTGAACGAAGGCGATCACGTCACGATCCACCTGACCAACCTCGAGCGGGCCGAGGACCAGACCCACGGCTTCACGATCAGCAAGTACAACGTCAACGGCTCGTTCGAGCCGGGGAAGACAGCGACCGTAGCCTTCGTGGCCGACACGCCCGGTGTCTTCCCGTACTACTGCACCGAGTTCTGCTCGGCGCTCCACCTGGAGATGGAGGGCTACCTGCTCGTCAAGCCCAAGGGCTACAAGGCGTCGGTCGGCAAGCTGATGGCGAAGGACGCCTACACGCAGGCGGATTACGAGAAGCAGGTGAAGACCAACGTCGAGACCCAGGCGGTGATCGACGGCGTGGTCGGCTTCATCACCAGCCACAACTACAAGAGCTTCCCGGAGGTCGTGGCACTGGTGGAGGACGCCACGGACCAGCTGACCCGGGCCGCCGAGCCCAAGAAGAAGGCGGAGGAGCAGGCCGCCAAGGGCAACTGGAACAGCGCCACGCTTTGGGCTGGCCAGTGGTGGCAGTACCAGGTCAAGGCAGCGGATATCGGGCTGCGGGCCAAGACCTATCTTGAACAACACGGCGCGAAGCCCGTCCAATGATCCAGGAGGACGGGGGCAGCGAGGCTGCCCCCGTCCTCACCGGGCGCTGCGAATCCAAAAGGAGGTCCCGATGAGGGATTGGGGGGTCGTTTTCGTCATGACATGGGCAGTGGGTTTGGGGCTGCTGCTGGCTTCGGGCGCCAGCCGGGCGGAAGAGGTGGCGGCGCTCGATGGCGCGGCCCTCTACGCACAGCGCACCTGTATCGCCTGCCACGGGGTTGACGCGAAGACGCCAATCCTGCCGGTGTATCCGAAGCTCGCGGGCCAGAATCCCGAATACGCCCTGCAGCAGATGAAGGACATCAAGAGCGGCGCCCGCAACAACGGCAACACGGCGGCGATGCAGGGCGTCATGCATCTCGTCACCGAAGAAGAGATGCAGACGCTGGCGCAGTATATTTCGGGTCTCAAACCGTGAGGCCGGTGGAGAAGGAGATCCGAGAGATGTGGAATCGATTCGTGACGATGGCCGGGCTCGCGGTGGCGGCGTTCGCGATGGCCGTGGCGGCGCCCGCCAATGCCCAGCCGCCTGCACCGAAGAAGGCGGGGATCGAGGCGGAGGGTTACGTCTGGAACGAGGCCTCCGGCGAGAAGATCGAGGCGCTGCATCTCAAGGGCGATCCGGTGAACGGCGCCGACGCCTACGAGGTGTGTTCGGCGTGCCATCTCCCGACCGGATCGGGGCGCCCGGACGGCACGTTCCCGCAGCTGGCGGGCCAGCACACGACGGTCATCATCAAGCAGATCGCCGACATCCGCGCGGGGCTCCGCGACAACCCGATCATGTACCCGTTTGCAGTCACCCTGATCGATCCCCAGGAGCTCGCCGACGTCGCGGCCTACATCGAGACGCTTCCGATCCCCACCAACAACGGACAGGGCTCGGGAGATGATCTCGAGCTGGGCGCCGAACTCTACAAGCGCGATTGCGTCAAGTGTCACGGGGATCAGGGTGAGGGGGACCGCGAGAAGTTCTATCCGGTCCTCGCGGGACAGCACTTCAAGTACCTGGAACGCCAGATCGGCGACATCGCCGCAGGGCGCAGGCGCAACGCCAACCCGGACATGGTGAAGATCGTGAAGGGATACGACCCGAAGCAGCTCGACGCCGTCGTGGATTACATGTCGCGGCTTCGCTGGCCCGCGCGCGAAGTGAAGAAGTAGGGGACGATCGTGGCAGACGCGGTGAATGCTCCGAGCCCGTCGACATTCCGCGCGCTCACCCTCGTGGGTCTCGCGCTGATGGCCGTGGCGTTCTTCTCGCCCATCTGGTGGGTGTCGCTGAAGGCACCGAACTATCCGGAGCAAACGTTCCCCGACGGCGTTCGCATCCACATGCATTGGAACGGCGTCGAAAACGGCTGCAAGGCCCGGGTGGATGCCGAGGTGGACGAGGACGAAGAAGGGCTCGACTGCGTCCACGAGATGGACACGATCAACCACTACATCGGGATGGAGCCGATCGCCCGCGGCGCGCAGCTCGAGTTCGCTGCCGCCCCCTATCTGTTCCTTGCCTTCGGCGTGCTCCTCGTGGTGTTTCTGTTCTACAGCGGACCGCTTTGGTGGCTGCTTCCCGTGCCGGCGATCCTGTTGCCGGTCGCCTTCCTCGCCGACTTCATCTACTGGCTCTGGTGGTTCGGGCACAACCTGCGCGAATGGGCGGCGTTCACCGTGAAGCCGTTCATGCCCACGGTGCTCGGCGAGGGCAAGGTGGCGCAGTTCAGCACCTACGCCTATCCGCACTACGGCTTCCTGCTGATTCTCGCCTGCTCGTTGTTCCTTCTCCTCGCACTCCTGATCCGTCGCAAGGCACTGCAGGCCCGTTCCGCGTGAGCCGCGCCCGGTGGCCAGTCGCCCGGATCGCTGCGATCGCAGCTTTCTCGAGCCTCCTGATGGTGGCCGCGGCCTCGGCGGCTCCCGCGACGCTGCAGGATCTCGTCGACGCGACACTGCCTGGTGAGACGCTCCGGCCGCCCGCCGGGATCTGGGCGGGGCCCGTCGTGGTCCGCCACCCCATCGAGATCGATGGGCGTGGGGAGGTCACCATCGACGCGGGGGGCCGCGGAACCGTCGTGCAGCTGCTCACCGACGGTGCCACACTCCGCGGGTTGCGATTGCGGGCCTCCGGCGATATCCACGACACGCTCGACGCTGGGGTCCAGGTGCGCGGCAACGGGAACACGATCGTCGACAACATCATCGAGGACTGCCTCTTCGGCGTGGACCTCCAACAGTCCAATGGAAACGTGGTTCAGGGCAACCGGATCGGATCGAAGGCGCTGACGCTCGGGGTGCGTGGGGACGGAATCCGCCTCTGGTACAGCCGGGACAATCGGGTCGAGCGGAACGTGATCACGGACGTGCGCGATGTCGTAGTCTGGTACTCCGCGAACAACGTGATCGCCGAGAACGAGGTCACCGGAGGTCGTTACGCCCTGCATTTCATGTATTCCCAGCACAACCGGGTCGAAGGCAACCGCTTCGACCGGAACACGGTCGGGATCTTCCTGATGTACAGCGACGGGGTGGAGATTCGCGGCAATCGGATCACCGGGGCGCTTGGCGCGACCGGGATGGGGATCGGCTTCAAGGAGACGAGCGACATCGTTCTCGAGGACAACGCGATCGTCTACTGCGCGAAGGGCATCTACCTCGATGTGTCGCCGTACGAGCCCGACACCACGAATCGCTTCTTTCGCAACCGCATCGCCTACAACGGTGTAGGCGTGGAGTTTCACAGCGACTGGCACAGCAACGTGTTCGAAGACAACGACTTCAGCGGCAACTTCACACAAGTTTCGGTCCGCGGCGGCGGCAGTGCTTCCCGGAACCTCTGGGCGGGAAACCGCTGGGACGACTACCAGGGCTTCGACCGTGACGAGAACGGCCGCGGCGACACGCCCTACGAGCTCTACTCCTATGCGGATCGCATCTGGCAGGAGATTCCGCCCGCGGAGTTCTACCGCGGCTCGCTGTTGTTCGAGGTGATCGACTTCCTCGATCGCCTCGCGCCGTTCAGCGAGCCCACGATGGTGCTGCGCGACGAATCCCCGCTCTTTGTCGACGCCAGGGACGGGCCGTGGCCGATGTGAGCGCGAAGCCGGAGCCCCAGCCGAAGCGGCGCCGCCTGAGCCGCCATCAGGAGGATCGGCGACGCGTCCTGCGCGCGGGCCTGCTCACGCTGGGCGTGCTGCTTCTCCAGCCGCTCGCGTTCCTCCCGGTGGTGCGGCGGATGCAGCAGCGCTTGCGGCCGCCGGGCGCGCTCGACGAACCCGCGTTTCTCTCCGCCTGCATCAAGTGCGGGCAGTGCGTGCAGGTCTGTCCCGTCCAGGCGATCGAGCTGGCCGACATGGAAGATGGCTTTGGGGTCGGCGTCCCGTTCATCGACGCGCGCAAGCAGGCCTGTGATTTCTCATGCGACGCTCTATCGTGTATACTCGCATGCCCGACCGGCGCCCTGAGCCACGGCCTCAAGACCAAGGAAGAGGTTCACTCGGGCATCGCGCGGCTGGCGCGTCCGGACGCATGTCTCGCCCGCAAAGGGCAAGGGTTTCACGGGCACACCCGGGGCGAGCGGTTCCGCGGACTGCTGCGCTACGAGGACCACGACCGCTGGAATCCGGTGCCCGTCCGCAAACACGACTACGACGTCCCGATCTGCGACCTGTGTGTGCGAGAGTGCCCGATTGGAGAGACCGCCCTGCGCCTCGAGCCGCTCCCGGGTCACCCGGACGGGAAACGCATGACCCCGGTCGTCGGGAAGGACTGCGTCGGCTGCGGCGTGTGCGAGATGATCTGCCCCGAGGAGCCCGCCTGTATCGTGGTGGACGCGCGCGCGGAGTGGAGCGAGGCATGAGCCTGCTCGGCGACATGGTCGTCATGCTCGGGCGCGCTCCCCGCAAGCCCATGCACCGCACCGATGCGGCCGAGATCGCCTATGGGCGAAAACGCGGCAAGGGCCTCGAGGTGGCGCGGCTCATCGAGGAGCTGGCGGCGCGGCCCCAGAGCCACAAGTGGCGCAATCGCCGTTGGGCGGTGCTGATCTCGATCAATCTCCTGTTCACCGTGTCCTACTGGTTCGACGTGCAGCTCGTGGAGGGATCGCTCACCGCGTCGCGATTCCTCGGCTTCCACCTGGCCGACGTGTACTCAGCGGGCATCGTCATGCTCGCCCAGTGGCACGTTCCCGTGAACCTCGCGATCGGGGCGGTCACGGTGTTCTTTCTGTGGGCGCTGCTCGGCGGTCGCACCTATTGCTCCTGGGTGTGTCCGTACCACCTGGTGGCCGAGTGGGCGGAGATGCTCCACCTGAAGCTCGCCGAGAAGGGGCTCGTGTCCGACCACGTGTTCCATCGCGGTGTTCGTGCCGGTTTCTGGCTGCTGTTCGCGCTGCTGGCCTTCGCGACGGGTCAGACGCTCTTCCTGGCGCTCAACCCGATCGGGATCCTCAGCCGCGCCGTCGTCTACGGACCAAGCCTGGCGCTCGGCTGGGTAGCCATGCTGCTGCTGTTCGAGGTGGTCTACTCGCGCCGCGCGTGGTGCCGGTACGTCTGCCCCATCGGGCTCACGTTCGGTGCCATCGGTGCGGGGGCCCCACTGCGGGTCGAATACAATCTGGATGCGTGTGCCCACGAAGGCGAGTGCCGGAAGGTCTGCGAGGTGCCGCATGTCCTCGACATGACGATCAAGGGACGCGCCGAAGACGTGAAGAACGACGTCGGTCCCGACTGCACCCGCTGTGGTCTGTGCGTGGATGTCTGCCCGACGAACTCGCTCCGCTTCCAAATCAAGGGTCTGAGCCAACTGCTATGACCGGCGCGCCCGTGATCCACTTCGCTGACGTTTCGAAGAGCTTCCGCCGCTCCGTGGTGCTCGCCGGGGTCACGCTCGCGATCGGCGAAGGCGAGCGCGTCGCGCTGGTCGGGCCGAACGGGGCCGGGAAGACCACGCTCATCCGCTGCCTCCTCGGCGAGTACGTCTGTGATGGCGTCGTAGAAATCGGAGGCGTGTCTCCGCGCGCCCACCGGACCGAGGTCCTCCGACGCGTCGGGTTCGTCCCCCAATACCCGCCGCCTCTCAAGATGCCGGTCGGGGAGCTGGTCCGATTCGCGTCGGCGCTTTGCGGCGGAGATCCGGCGGCGGTGGCAGACGAAGCGGCGGGACTCGGCCTCGACATCGCGAGATTCGGCAGCCAGCCCTTCGCGAAGCTTTCCGGCGGACAGAAGCAGAAGCTCCTGATCGCGATCGCCCTGCGCCCGCACACCGATGTGCTGGTCATGGACGAGCCCGCGGCGAATTTGGATCCGGACGCGCGGCGCAGCTTCTTCGGCCGGCTGGCGGAGCGGCAGCACGCGACGACGATGTTGATTTCGAGCCACCGGCTCGACGAAGTGTCGGGTCTCGTGGGGCGCGTCGTCGAACTCGACCACGGGCGCGTCACCCTCGACGATCGAATCGCCCAGGCTGGCGCGATCGACACGGTATTGCGCTGCCGCATCGCGCTCGCGTCCGGCGCCGACGCGGCGGTCCGGGCGCTCTCCGAATGGAGATTCAGCGCGATCGAGGACGGCGCCGTCTTCGAGGGCGAGGTTGCCGGACCCGATCGCCTGCGTTTCTTCGGGATGCTCGCCCGCTACTCGGCCCTGGTCCGCGAGGTTCGGATCGAGGAGTTCGCGCACGGGAGGCGACCGTCGTGATGTGCCGCGCCGCGCTGCTCTGCATCGCGCTCTTCCTTGCGGCCTGCTTCGGCGAGCAGGCCGCGGGCCCGGAACCGGTGGCTTGGGATCGCGACACCTGTGAACAGTGCAAGATGGTGATCAGCGACCAGCGCTTCGCCGCGCAGGTGCGGAGCCCGGTGGATCACCGGGTTCAGCACTTCGACGATCTCGGCTGCGCCGTTCGCTGGCTCGGCGAACGCGATTGGAACGGCGAAGAGGCGGAGGAGATCTGGGTGCGCGCAATGGATGCCGATCGCTGGCTTCCGGCCGGGAGCGCGATGTTCGTCGAGGCGTCAAACACACCGATGAACTACGGGTTCGGGGCGCAGGCCGCAGGGGGCGCCGACGGGATCGGGTTCGAAGCGGTTCGCGAGCGGATCCGGAAGGTGGTGGATGAGCGAAGAAATCATCGACACTGACGCCGTCCGGGTGGCCTCTGCGTTCGCTCCCGCATCCGGCCGACGTGGGGTGTGGCACGATCTCCTGCTGGTGGCGCGCCTCGACCTCTCCGAGAGCCTGCGAGCGCGCTGGTTCTCCGCCTATACGCTGATCTTCGGAGGCGTGGTCGTCCTGCTCTTCCTGTTCGGGCTCACGGAATCGCGGGTCCTCGGATTCATGGGGCTCTCGCGTCTGCTCGTGACCTACATACAGATCTGTATGGCCGTGCTTCCGATCTTCGTCCTCGTCACGACCGTCCGATCGGTTGCGGGTGATCGCGAAGCAGCGGTCTTCGAATATCTCCTGGCGCTCCCGGTTTCCCTGGGCGGCTGGTTCTGGGGAAAGCTCCTGGGCCGCTTCCTCGTCGTGTTCCTGCCCGCGTTCGCTGCCATGACCGGCGCGTCCGCATGGGCGGCGTACCAGGGCATCCCCGTGCCGTGGAGCGAATTCGGAATCTACACCTGCCTGCTCGCGGCGCTCGGCTGGTGCTTCCTCGGGATCGGGATGCTCGTGTCCACCGTGGCGCGTTCGGTGGACGTGGCCCAGGCGGTGGCCTTCGTCATCTGGCTGGTGCTCGTGCTCTTCCTCGACCTCGTGCTGCTCGGCGTGATGATCCAGGAACACGTACGGCCCGAGACCGCCGTCGCGATAGCCCTCGCGAATCCACTTCAGGTCTTCCGCACCGCAGCCATGCTGATCTTCGACCCGAATCTCGTGCTGCTCGGTCCGTCCGCCTTCGTGATCCTGGACGCCTTCGGCGCGCGCGGCTACCTGGCGTGGGCGATCGGTTACCCGATCGCCGTCGGGAGCGCCTGCGCCAGCCTCGGTTTCGCGATATTCCGCCGAGGGGACCTGCCCTAGGCCGGCTCGCGTCGCGGGTTCAGGTCGCCTGGTGGTGCGCCCGGCAGGCGGTTTCGACGGCCTCCGCCAGCGCGGAGAGCTCCTCGCTCGCGAACTGCGGCATCTTCACGATCTCGGTCTGCGGATCATGTTTCTCGATGGCGTGCGTCGCACGGCGTACCGGCACCACCAGATAGACGTGGACCATCCAGAAGACCATGGCCGAGAACATCGCCGAGCCGATGATCACGGCCAACACCAGGTCGATGATCAGCCGGACCGATTCGCGCTTCATCGGCGCCAGGTCGAAGTGCATCTCGGCCAGCCACTCGCGCCCGTCGCGACCGACGATCGGCGGCGCCATGTAGGTGAGGTCGGTTCCATCCAGGTGGCTCGTCCCGCGGCTTTCTCGGGCCAGCGGGTGCGACTCGCCCTCCGGAAGCGGCCGCAGGTGGACCCGCAACTCGCCGATCCCCTGCATCCGGTTGAGCAGGTCGGTGACGTCCTCGCCTTGCGCGATCGCGTGGCTGATCCCGGCGAGCAGCACGGCCGAGGTCCGGTGGGCCTGCACCGTGGCGTGGCGGATGTCTCGCGAATACAGCCGGTAAGGGAGAATTGCGAGCACGCCGATCACGGCGATCAGCGCGATGGCTCCGAGTAGCTGGAGCAGCCGGGTCTCGACGCGATAAACCGCCGCCATGGGGACACCTCCGCGCCCGCCCGGGTCGCACTGGCGGGCTGTGCCGAGGGTACCGCTTTCACTCGAGTCGGCGGAAGCGAATCTGCATCGAGACGGAGCCGGTGTCGGGCGCCCGTGGGGAGTTCTGGGTCTTTCGCGGATTCGAGGTGCCGCGGAGGTGTGTGATCGCCGCGCCGGCTGAACGCGGGCCCTCGGCTTCCGCGCTCAGCGTGACGGAACAGAGGCCGCTTCGATCCGGCTCAACAGCTCCCGGCGTACGCTCTGCACTTCCGCGTAGGGTTGCGCCCGCCAGCGGGCGACCTCATCGGCGCGATAGGGCTCGAGTTGCGCTGCCGCCTCGGCGGGCCCGAATTCGCCGATCATCCAATCGAGCAGGGCCGCGAGACGCTCGTCGGAGAGCGGCGACTGCGCAGCGCCGGGCACGCGCACCAGGTACTCGCGACCTCCCGGCACGGACAGGAAGCGGGCGAGCGAACCGCGCAGGTCCGGAACCGCGCCGGGCGCTCCCGAACCATCGGCGAGATGGCAGCCTTGACACTGGAGCATGTAGTCAATGCGCGGATCCGCTCCCCGCGCGGAGGTTGCGAAGAGCAGCGCGGTGGCCACCAGCACCGCTCGCGTGGTCAACCCTTCTCCGTGGACAGACCGATCACGACGGACACCGTCGAGTTGTAGATCACGCCGACGCGCCCCATGCACCAATCGATGTCGTTGCTCTTGGGCGGGACGTAGATCGGCTTGTCCCCTTCGTTTCGCTGACAGAAGCAGCGTCCGCAGGCATTCTTCCCGCAGCAGTCGTTGTACGACACAATGTAGTGCTTGCCGTCGACCGGGTTCTGGCAGGTGCCGATCCAGGTGAGAGGAGACATCTCGGTGCCGGGAGGGCACGAGCGGTGCGTGCCGCCACAGCAGCTGGCGAGGAAACCGTCGATGGCGCAATAGCGCCAATAGGCGCAATCGTCCGGATCGCCGGCGGGCGTTTCGGGGTCGGGCTCGCCGGGCGCCGGCGCGCGCGCTGCGCCGGCGCGTGCGACGGGCAGGAGCGGCAGGCTCGCCACCCCGGCGAGCAGCGCGCCCAGGCGCGCCAGGAACGAGCGCCGCGAGGTGTGGCGTGCGAGCGCGCGTGAGGTTTGCGCAAACCAGGCGTCGATCCTGCTCACCTTCCCCCTCCGTCGGCCTTGCGCGGCTCGCGCCGCGAGAGGAATTCCTGGATGGAAGCCACTCCCTGCTCGCGCGCCTCGAGCAGGCTCTCGAGATGCTCGCGCGTGTTGACCAGGCCGCGCGCACGCACGATCCCCTGCGCGTCGATCAGCGCCGCGTAGGGCAGGCGCGGCTCCTGCCACGCGAGCCCCAGCGCCGCCGACAACACGTAGCATTCGCGCTCGAGGTGTTGCTCACGCACGAAGTCCGCGTGTTCGGCGCGCGCGCCGTCGCTCGTCACCACGAGCCGCAAGCGCTCGCCTTCGGCCGCGCGCAGCGAGCGCGCGACGGGGAGCAGCACCTTGCAGACGGGACAACCCGGTGAGACGAAGAGCAGCAGCGTGCTCACGCCTTCGGGATCCGATGCGCCGAGCCGCAAGCGGGTTCCCAACCAGTCTTCGACATCGACGACCGGCGCCGCCTCGCCCGGCCGCGGCCCCTCGCGGCCCATCAGCGCGCCCGCGGGAGACACGCGCTCATGTAGCACGCCGATTTGCCGCGCGAGGGCTGCGACCACGATGGCCAGCGCCACGACCAGGATCCACAGCAGGAGTTGGGAGACGAAAAAAGCGTCGCTCATGCGCGAACTCGCCGCGCGCGGGCGCCATTGCCGAGTGCCGTATCGGCGGCCACATAAAGCGTGATCAGCGCGGCTGTGCCACCGACGATGGTCGCTGCGTCGAGTCCGACGAGCGCGCGCCCGTTGGCGGGCAACGCCGCCGCGAGCGCAATCGCCACGACCACGGCGTTGCGCACGACGAGCCCTTCGCCGAGGGGCTGCGCACGCGCGCCGCAACCGCAGTCGATGCTGCGCCGACCCCGCAGCAGATTGGCGGCGATCGCGATCGCATAGCACGCGAGCAGAGCGGCGGTCGCGAGCGCGGGCGCGGCGCCCGTTCCCGGTATCAGTAGCCAGAGTCCCAACGCCAGCTCGAGGCAGGGAACGAACGCGGCCAGCGCGCGCACCGCCATCGCAGGCGCGAGCTGGTAGCCGGCGAAGGCGTCGCGGAAGCGCGCCGGGTCGCGCAGCTTGTGGCTGGCGGCGGCGAGCCAGAGCAGCGCGAGCGCGCAACGCAGTGTCGCGCGCAGGGCCGCGTCGATCTCCGGCGTCATCGCGGCGCCTCTACGCCGGCCCAGGGTGTCTGGATCCCGACCGTCGTCATGTTTCCCGGAGCGACCCGACGCAGGAAATCACCCGAGAGGGCGTCGTAGATCGCGAGTGCGCCCGAGAAGTTCGAGCCGGTGACGAGCAGCGGCTGCGCGTCCTGCGTCACCGCCACCAGGCCGACTCCGAGGTCGGGCGAGAAACGAATCAGCCAGTCTGGAATCCGACTGAAAGGCCACGGCCAATCGAAACCGATCGGAACGCCGAGGTAGGTGAAACCGGGACCGCGCAGCTCGATGCGCTGCACACGCCGCCGTTGCGCGACGTCGTACACCCAGAGCTCCGTGCCCGCCTGCTTGTGTGTGTCGGCGCCGCCCTGGTGCACGAGGGAGTAGAGGCGGCCGGTGGCCTCGTGAATCGCCAGGTGTTGCTGGCCTCCGATGCGCCAGCCCTCCCGGCGATCAGCGCTGTCGAGCAGCGACCAACGTTCCCCGAAGCGTGGCGCGGGACCGGACACATCGACGGGGTGCACCAGGCCCTCGAACGAGACGAACAGCCACGTATCGCCCAGCCGCACGCCCTTTTCCGTGATGGGATCCTTCGCGGGATCGAAGAAGGGCTCGCTGCGCTGGCGCCCGCTTTCGCGGCCGGCGGCGTCGAGACTCAGCGTGAGCAACGCGCCGTCCGCGCACAGCGACGCAAAGCGCCGCGGGCCTGCGGCGTAGGCGAGGCTGCATCCGGGGGTCGCGAGCTCCGCCACGAACGTGCGATTCTGCACGTCGACGATGCTGAGCGACGTTGCCGGTGTGTAATTGAAGACCGCGACGAAGCGATCGTCGTCCGACAGGGACGCATTGCCCGCAACCAGCGTGTTGAATGCGCGCGCGGGCGGAATCCGCACTTCGGCGATCGGGAGCAGGTTCGCCGCGTCGTAGATCGTGACGACGTCCGTGCGTTCGCCGCGGCTACCGCGCGAGTAGTGCGTCTCCGGCAGGTAGATCTCGCGGCGGCGCGTCGGAAACAGGCCGCTCGTGATGCCGAAGCCGCCGTCGAGGGTGCCGAGCGTGCGACCGCTCTCGAGATCCACGAGGGCGGTGCGGCGCAGCACGGCATCGGCGGCCCAGGCCCAGTGCGGGCCGAGCGTCGCGGGCAGGCTCTCCACCTGGCCCGTCGTCTCGACCGGCAACTCGGCGTGCGCCAGGCCCGCAATCAGCAGCGCACTCAGCAGCCCGCTGAATGCGATTCTGAAGGCGAATGCGCCCCGACGGCGAGCGCGCATGCGTGCTTGCTGAAACACGCGGCAAGAAGAGCACGCTGCGGCTGCCTTCGTCAAGGCAGGGACCTGAACTTTCTGGCGCGCGAAGCTTCCTCGCGCGCTTCAGCTTCGCGGTCGCCCCGCCCCACCCCGTGAGCGCCCATTGCGACTCGGGCCGCCCCGCCGTGAGCCCGGGGCGCCACTGCGGCCGTCGTTGCCTGAAGCGCTTCGCGATAGCGAGTCCCCGCCCCCGCGCGACGTTCGCCGCGCGGAGTTCGCCTGGGCACGGGTGCGCTCGCCCGCCTTCTGACTCCGGATCGCTGCGATGCGATCCGTGCGGGACACCTCGAGCCGGGCTTCGGGGCGCGCGTCGTAGTCGAAATCCGGAACCGTCACCCGCGGGAGCCGTTTGCCGATCGTACGTTCGATTCGCGCGAGGTCGTTGTCTTCCTGCCGGGACACGAAGGTGAAGGCGTCGCCGGTCGCTTCCGCACGCGCGGTGCGGCCGACGCGGTGGATGTAATCTTCCGGTACGACGGGCACGTCGAAGTTCACGACGTGGCCGAGCGCCTCCACGTCGATGCCGCGCGCGGCGATGTCCGTCGCCACGAGCACGCGGTACTTGCCGCTCTTGAAGCCGGCGAGCGCCTGGGTGCGCTGCATCTGCGAGCGATTGCCGTGAATCCGCACCGCCTCCACGCCCTTGCGGACCAGGTATTGCGCGAGGCGATCGGCGCGATGCTTGGTGCGCGTGAAGACGAGCGCCTCCTGCATTTCTCCGCGTTCGAGCAGTGTGAAGAGCAGCGCGGCCTTGAGATCCTGCGAGACCGGGTACACCGCCTGCGTGATTCCCACCGCCGGCGCGGCCTGCCGCGCCAGGTTGATTCGGGCCGGATCGCGGAGCATCTCGCTGCTGAGAGTTGCGATGGGAGCCGGAATCGTGGCGCTGAAGAAGAGCGTCTGGCGACGTGCGGGAATGTGGCGCAGCACGCGGCGGATCTGCGGAAGAAAGCCCATGTCGAGCATGCGATCCGCTTCGTCGAGGACGAGGTACTCGAGCCCGGCGAGCTTTGCGTAGGCCGAGCGGAAATGATCGAGCAGCCGGCCGGGCGTCGCGACCAGGACGTCCACGCCGCTGCGCAGGGCGTGCTCCTGCGGGCCCATGCCGACCCCTCCGAAGATCGCCGCGGCGGTAATCGGCGTGTGCACCGCGAGATCGTTCAAATCGTCGCGGATTTGCGCCGCCAGCTCGCGCGTGGGTGTGAGCACGAGCGCGCGCGTCGTGCCGCGCGGCCGCTCGATCAGCTGGTGCAGGATGGGAAGCAGGAAGGCGGCGGTCTTGCCGCTGCCGGTCGAGGCGCAGGCGAGCACGTCGCGGCCCGCAAGGGCGGGGGGGATGGCATCTTCCTGGATCGGGGTCGGCTTGGCGAATCCGAGCTCCTTGATGGCTCGCAACAAACTGGGATGAAGTTTCAGGTCGCTAAACGGCACACGGGTTCCTTGTTCGGTTGGCGACAGCGGAGCGCCGGAAGGTCCGGCGTTCACGGGCCGCAGCTTGGATCTTTCTTGGGTGGCGCCGGATTGCGGCGCGGGTCGGAAGGGCGGCAGAGAGGCCGTCCGTCTCTCAAACATAGCACGCTGGGCGCTCTTCGGCTGCCCGGGCCCTTCCCGCATAATAATTGACTGAATTGTTCGTTCAACTATAGTGGAAGCATGGCCCGTCGCCGCCCCCCGGATCGCTTCCAGCAGCTTTGGGACGCGGCGCTGCGGGTGTTCAGGAAAAAGGGCCTGCGACGCGCGCGAATGCTGGACATCGCCCGCGAAATGGGGATCTCGCCCGGCTCGCTCTACAACTATGTCGAAAGCAAGGAAGCGCTCTTCGCCTGGGTGGTCGATCGTGGCGGCGATCCCGGCCCGATTGCGGCGCCGGCGCAGCTGCCCCTTCCGACTCCATTGCCGGGCGAAATGGAAAAGCGTCTTCGCGAACGGCTCGACGCCGGCTTCCGGCTCGAGCGGCTGGCTGCCGCCCTGGCGCGACGCCGGGTCGTGAACGCGCGAGCCGAGCTCGCCGAAATCCTCGTCGAGTTCTGGGATCTGGTCGTGCGCACGCGCGGACCGATGGCCGTGGTCGAACGCTCGGCCCTCGACCTGCCGGATCTGTTTGCGATCTGGTTCATGGGTGCGCGCCGGGCGTTCTTTGCGCGGATCACGGGCTATGTCGCGCGCCGCGTGCGCAGTGGTCATTTCCGGCCGGTCGCTGATCCGGCGGTCGCGGCGCGCATGCTCGTCGAGAGCGTGGTGTTCTTTGCCCGCCATCGGCACGGCGATCCCGACCCGGGTCTGCTGCCGGACGACGATGCCGCGCGCGATATCGTGATTCCGATGCTCGTCGCGAGCTTGATCCCCGACGCGTGATTGCGTGTCCTGCGAGGAGAATTCTCATGCTGACGTTCATCCGTCTGGTTCTCGTTGCCATGGGGCTCGCGAGCGCGCGCGCGCCGGGTGCCGAATCCGCGGCCGCGGGGGATTGGTCCTTCTACGCCGGCGACGCCGGCGGCATGCGCTGGTCGACGCTCGACCAGATCGATCGTGGCAACGTCGAACGCCTCGCAGAGGCGTGGCGGATTCGAACCGGCGATCTCGACGTCGAGCCGCCTCCGCCCGGACACATGGCCTTCCAGGCCACGCCGATCCTGGTGGACGACCTGCTCGTGCTTCCGACGCCGCTGGGCCGCGTGCTTGCCCTCGACCCGGAGACCGGCGCCGAACGCTGGCGCTTCGACGCCACCGCGAAGACGCGCGAGGTGCCCGAGTTCACGGCGCGCGGCGTCGCGAGCTGGACGGACGCGCAGGCCCCGGCGGGCGCCGTGTGCCGTCGCCGCATCTTCGCGACCACCATCGAGTCGCGCTTGTTCGCGATCGACACCGCCAGCGGACACGCCTGCGCGGCGTTCGGCCGCGCGGGCGAAGTGGATCTGCGCGAAGGCGTCGGCGAGCTGAAGCCGTGGGACTACACGATCTCGTCTCCCCCGACACTGGTCGGCGATCTCGTGATCGTCGGTTCGGCGATGAGCGACAACCGGCGCGTCGACATGCCCAAGGGCATCGTTCGCGCCTACGACGCGCGCAGCGGTGCGCTGCGTTGGTCCTGGGATCCCATCCCGCGCAGCGCCGACGATCCCGCCCACGCCGATTGGCGTTCAGAACAGGCCGCGCGCGTCGGCGCGGCCAATGCATGGTCGATCCTTTCGGCCGATCCGGCGCGCGATCTCGTGTTCGTGCCGACTTCGAGCCCGAGCCCGGATTATTTCGGCGGAGAGCGGCTCGGCAGCAACCGCTACGCGAACTCCGTGGTGGCGCTGCGGGCGAGCACCGGGCAGGTGGTATGGAGCTTCCAGGTCGTGCACCACGATCTCTGGGATTACGACGTTCCCGCGCAACCGGTGTTGACGAGCGTGCGGCGGGAGGGCCGCGAGATCCCGGTGGTCGTGCAGGCGACCAAGATGGGGCATCTCTTCGTGCTGCACCGCGAGACCGGCGCGCCGATCTTTCCGGTCGAAGAGCGCGCGGTACCGGTTTCCGACGTGCCGGGCGAACAGACCTGGCCGACACAGCCGTTTCCGATGCTGCCGCCCGCGCTCGTGCCGCATTCGCTCACGCCCGAGCAGGCGTGGGGCCTCACGCCCTGGGATCGCGGCCGTTGCCGCGAGCGCATCGCGCGCCTGCGCAACGAGGGCATCTTCACTCCGCCGAGTCTGAAGGGCACGCTGATGATTCCGGGCAATGCCGGCGGTTCGAACTGGGGCAGCGTCGCCATCGATCCGACGCGGCGGCTGGTGCTTCTCAACGTGACCAACCTCGCGTTCGAAGTGCGGCTGATTCCGCGCGCCGACTTCGAAAAGGAGAAGTCGGCGGGTCGTGGCCTGCTCGGGCTGCGAGAGTTCTCGCCGCAGACCGGAACGCCCTACGGGTTGCTCCGCGAACCCCTGCTTTCGCCCCTCCAGCTTCCCTGCAACCCGCCGCCGTGGGGAACCTTCGCGGCGGTGTCGCTCGACGACGGTCGCGTACTCTGGCAGGTGCCCCTCGGCAGTGTGCCCGACGTGCTCCGGGTGCCGCTGCCGGTGACGATCGGGCTGCCCAACCTGGGCGGTCCGCTCGCGACGGCCGGTGGGCTCGCCTTCGTCTCCGCCTCGATGGACGGCGTTCTGCGCGCTTTCGACGTCGAAACGGGGGCCGAGCTGTGGAGCGATCGCCTTCCTGCTGGCGGCAACGCGACACCGATGACGTACCGTGCTGCCAGCGGCCGACAGTTCGTGCTGATCGCGGCCGGCGGCCACGGCAAGCTCGGCACGCGGCGCGGCGATTGGGTGGTGGCCTACGCGCTGGCCGATCGCTGAGTCGGGCCGCGGTGGAGCAGTGCGACCTCATCGACTCGACTTGGCGTCGCGCGCGGCGGCTGATATCAAGGGGGAACCGCGCGCCGGAGCGGGTGTCTCGCGATCGCCGAGCAGGAGCGCGTATGCAGTCTCCCTTAGAAGGCCGGCCCGGGCGGCTGAGAGCACCGTTGGTGCTGCCGGAAGGAATCGAGGCCGGACTGGTCGGCGCCGTGGCGGTGGCGGCCGTGTTCCTCGTGCGCGATGTCTGGCTCGGCGATCCGTTGCGCACCCCGGCCGTGCTCGGCACGCTCCTCCTCGAGGGGGCGACCGCCGTGAGAACGCAGGGTCCGGTCGCGGGGGCGGCCGTCGTGTATCACGCGTTTCACTTCCTCGCCTGGACGGCGCTCGGTTTCGTGGGCGCCGCGCTGATGGCTCGCGTCGAACGCACGCGGGCGCGTTGGCTCCTGCCGATCGCCGGGTTGCTCGCCCTCGTGCCCCTCTTCGCGTTCGACGCCTACGCGACCACTGCGCACCTCGAACGGTTGCACCTCTGGGTCGGCGGCCTCACGGGGATCGTCGCGATGGGCGCCTTCCTGGCATGGCGCCATCCCGACGCGCTGCGCCGCGGCCCGGTCGAAGTCTGAGAACCCGGCATGAACCTGCCCCTCGAAGGCGTGCGTGTGATCGAGATCGCTCACTTCGTCGCGGTCCCCGCGGCGGGAGCGCTGCTCTCCGATCTCGGCGCCGAAGTGATCAAGGTCGAGCTGCCGCCGCGGGGTGAGATCTATCGGCTGGGACGCCCGATTTTTTCCGGCTACAAGACCGAGTTTCCCGAAGGCCCCGGCTTCCAGCTCGACAACCGCGGCAAGCGTTCGATCATGCTGGATCTCACGAATCCAGACGCGCGCAGCGCGCTGCTGCGTGTGATTGATGGCGCCGACGTCGTGATCACCAATCTGTTGCCGGGGCGTCGCGTCAAATACGGGCTGGATCATGAAACGTTGCTCGCGCGCAAGCCGAGCCTGGTGGTCGGCGCGATCAACGGCCTCGGGCTCGGCGGCGAGGAGGCGGATCGCCCCGCGTTCGACTACACGGCCTATTGGGCGCGCAGCGGCATGATGGATCTGATGCGCGATGAAGGCGTGGCGCCGTCGATGCTGCGCCCCGGTGTCGGCGATCACGCCGCTGCGTCGAATCTCGTGATCGCGATTCTCGCCGCCCTGCGTCTGCGCGATGCGACGGGGCAGGGGCGCTACGTCGAAGTGTCGTTGCTCCAGACGGGGCTCTACATCCTGGGCTGTGATACGGCGATGGCGCTCGTCGCACGCGAACCGATCCGGCGTCACGATCGCAAGACCACCGCGAACGCGCTCTGGAACAGCTACGAGGTGAAGGACGGACGTTGGATCCTGCTCGTGATGATCGATCCGAACGCCTACTGGCCGCGCTTGTGTGAAGCCATCGAGCGTTCGGATCTTCAGACCGACGTGCGCTTCGCCGAGCCGTTCACGCGCGCATCGAATTCCCGCGCCCTGATCGCCGAGATCTCGGCCGAGCTCGCGAAGCGCACGCTCGCGGAGTGGCGTCCGCGTCTGGACGCTGCCGGCTTGATCTGGTCGCCGATGCAGTCGATCGAGGAGGTGCTCGACGACCCGCAGGCCCGCGCAATGGGCTACTTCGACGCGCTCGAGCACCCCGTCGCTGGCCGCTTCGAGAGTCTGGCGCCGCCCTTCCGCCTCGCGGGTGTCCCGCTCGGCTCGCGCAAGGCGTGCTCCGCCGTCGACGCCGATGGCGAGGCGGTGCTGCGGGAGGCCGGGCTCGACGAGAGCGAGATCGCGAAGCTGCGCAGGCCGTGAAGCCCGGGGCCGGGCGTCCCGCGGCGGCAGGCGCGAAGCGGAAGTCCCCGCTGCGGGCCCGCGTGCTGGTTCTCTACAAGCCGCATGGCCATGTCTCGCGTTTTGGTGACGAAGCCGGCCATCCGGGGCTGGCTTCGCTCGTCCCGGTGCCCGACGTCTACGCCGCGGGTCGCCTCGATCACGACAGCGAGGGCTTGCTGCTCTTGACCGACGATGGCGCGCTGGCCCACGCGCTCACCGATCCGCGCCGCGGCCATCCGCGCACGTACTGGGTGCAGGTCGAGCGCGTTCCCGATGCGTCGGCGCTCGCGGCCCTCGCCCAGGGCGTCGTGGTGCAGGGACGCCGCACACGCCCGGCGCAGGTGCGCTTGTTGCACGAGGCTCCGCCGCTGCCGCCGCGCTCCGTTCCGATCCGATTTCGCAAGAGCATTGCGACGGCGTGGCTCGAGTTGACGCTGCGCGAGGGCCGCAACCGCCAGGTGCGCCGCATGACCGCCGCGGTCGGGCACCCGACGCTGCGTCTCGTGCGCGCGGCGCTCGGGCCGCTGCACCTGCTGACCCTCGGGCTTGCGCCCGGCGAGTGGCGCGCATTGCGGCCCGCCGAGGAACGCGCGCTACGTGCGTCGGCCGCGGATGCGTCGCGCGTCAAACCTTGAATCGAGGGTCGATGCCAGGCCCGCCATGGCGCGTGATCGCATCTGAACGCACCCACGCGATCCCGGTCGTCTATGCTGTTCGCGTGCCGTGTCAGGGATTCCGCGTCCGATGAGCCGCAAGCAGAGATCCCGACGCGCTGCGGTGGCCCGCAAACCCGGATCCGTTCCGCACTGGAGTGTCTCGACTCGCGCACGGACGGCGCTCGCGCTCGCTGCGGCCGTGCTGGCGGTTGGCTTCCACGCGGTCTACCGCGCGCACGAACGCACCTCGTCCGGCGGCGCTGCGGCCCCGGCCATCCCGCCTGTGCAGGCGGCCCTGCCGCCGGCGACCTTCGTCGGCGGTGAAGCCTGCGTCGGCTGTCATGCGCAGGAGACTGCGAAGTGGCAGGGCTCGCACCACGACCTCGCGATGCAGCCCGCCGACGAGACGAGCGTGCTCGGGAATTTCGCGGACGCGAAGTTTCGACATGCGGGCGTGACGTCGACGTTCTTCCGGCGCAACGGCAAGTATTTCGTTCGCACCGACGGTCCGGACGGAAAGCTCGCTGACTTCGAGATCCGCTACGCGTTTGGCGTGGATCCCCTGCAGCAATACCTGATCGCGTTCCCGGATGGCCGCATCCAGGCGCTCAGCATTGCCTGGGACGCGCGGCCCCACTCCGAGGGTGGGCAGCGTTGGTTCCACCTCTATCCCGAGGAAACGCCGCGGGCAGGTGACCCGCTGCATTGGACCGGAATCCAGCAAAACTGGAACTTCATGTGCGCTGAGTGCCATTCGACCGATCTACACAAGAACTACGACGCGCAAAGCGATCGCTTCGCGACGGCCTTCTCCGAGATCGACGTTTCATGCGAAGCCTGCCACGGCCCGGCGTCGAATCATCTGACCTGGGCGCGGCGCGAGGGCGACTGGCAGACACTCGGCTCCAATCACGGTCTTGCAATCACACTCGACGAGCGGCGGAACGTGAGCTGGGCGCTGGACGCTGCGTCGGGCAATGCCGTGCGCAGCCGCGGCCGCGAGACGACCCGCGAAGTCGAGATGTGCGGCCGCTGTCATTCGCGCGCGAGCCTGATCTCCGACAGCTACGAGCACGGGAAGACGTTGCTCGACACGCGGCGCGTCGCCCTCCTCGACGCGGGCCTCTACTGGAGCGACGGCCAGATGCGGGACGAGGTGTACGAACTCGGCTCGTTCCTCCAGAGCCGCATGTTCGCCGCGGGAGTGACTTGCAGCGACTGCCACGAACCGCATTCGCTCGCACTCAGGGAATCCGGCGACGCCGTCTGTGCGCAGTGTCACCTGCCGGCGAAGTACGCGTCGCCCGATCATCACTTTCATCCGATGGCGTCGCCCGGCGCGGCGTGCGTCGCCTGTCACATGCCGACGGTGACGTACATGCAGGTCGATCCCCGACATGATCATTCCTTGCGAATCCCGCGGCCCGACCGCTCGCTTTCGCTCGGCACCCCGAATGCGTGCAATGGCTGCCACGCAAAAGAGTCGCCGCAGTGGGCCGCCGCGGAGATCCGCAAGCACTACCCAGACCCGAAGCCTGGAACCCAGGACTTTGCCGAAGCGTTCCACGCCGGTTCGCTCGGCGAGCCGGGATCGCAGCAACGGCTGGGCGAGATCGTGCGCGATTTGAAGCGGCCGGGGATCGTGCGCGCGAGCGCGGCGCAGCGGATGACGCCCCCGCTCGCGCCCGCGGCGATCGACACGCTCGCTGCGGCGCAGCGCGATCGCGATCCGCTGGTGCGCTTCGGCGCGGTCGAGGCCTTGTCGAACGCGGAGCCCGAGCAGCGCGTGCGGCTGTTGCTGCCCGCGCTCGCCGATCCCGTTCGATCGGTGCGCATCGAAGCGGCGCGCGCGCTCGCGTCGGCGCCGACGCAGGGCTGGACGGATGCGCAGCGCGCCGCGCTCGCGCAGGGTGTGGCCGAGTGGATCGCCGTGCAGAACTTCAACGCCGATCGTCCCGAAGCGCACACGAATCTGGCGGGGCTCTACGCCGAGCGCGGGAATTCCGAGCAGGCGTTCGCCGAGCTGGCGCGAGCGATCGCGCTCGATCCGAGCTTCAGCCCGGCGCAGGTGAACCGGGCGGATCTGTTGCGTGCGCTCGGCCGCGAGGCCGAGGCCGAGGCGGTGCTTCGCGAGGCGATTGCGAAGACCCCGCAGGATGCCGCGTTGCATCATACGCTCGGGCTTTCGCTGATCCGCCAGAACCAGCGCGAGAAGGCACTGCGCGAACTCGGCGAGGCCGTGCGGCTCGCGCCGAACGATCTGCGCTTCGTGTACGTCTACGGCGTCGGACTCCACGATCTCGGCCAGACGCAGGAGGCCGAGCGAGTGCTCGAGGCCGCACTTCTCAGCCATCCGAACGACGTGGACCTGCTCTTCGCTCTCACCTCGTACCTCCGCGAGGCAGGCGAAATCGAACGCGCGCTCCCGTACGCGCGCCGCCTCGTCGCGCTCGCGCCGCAAGACCCCCGGGTTCGGACCCTGCTCGCAGGTCTGGAGGCGCCGCCGGAACCCTGAGCGGAGGCGTCGCAGCGACACCTCCGGGCGATTCTTGCTGGTTCTGCCTTTGCGAGGGTTACGGTCTAGACCAGAGCGAGGCCGGTCCAGGCTCGCTCGATCGCCGCGCTGCGCGATCGCGATCTGCCCCTCGATGCCACACCGCTGTGGCGTCACGCGGCACCCTGTGCGAACGCCGATATCTGCGGTCGCGTGAGAAATCAGTACACGATGGCATGGCAGTTGAAATAGAATGCGCCCGTGCTTCAACAGAACAGCACGGCGAGATCGCTGACCAGCGCGCGTGCGACATGCACGCTGCGAGTCTTTGCGAGCCTGTTCGCGCGGGATTACGGAAGGGCGGGCTGGATCCATGGGTCGCTGATGGGAGCGCGCGGCGCGAGCCGGATGGGAGCATGACGATGGCGGATCCCCTGCGAACCTTGCGCCGCGCGACGTGGATCGCTGCCGCCCTGATCGCGGGGTTCTCGACGCGGTCGATCGCCGGCGAACCGACGATCCTCTCCACCTCGCACGGCGACTACGCGGAGGGCGGCATCGAGACCTGTCTCGAATGCCATGACGAGACCGAGAAGTATCCCGTGCTCTCGATCCTCTCGACCCCGCACGCGGTGCTCGGCGACCCCCGGACACCGCTCGCACAGCAGCACACCTGCGAGACCTGCCACGGGCCGAGCGCGGCCCACGTCGACGAGGAGAGCACCCCCGTCGACGTGATCTTCGGCAAGCAGGCTCCCGCCGGTCCGCAGAACGAGAAGTGCCTGAGCTGCCATCAGGGCGGCTTGCGGATGGGCTGGGGGGGTAGCAAGCACGATCTTCAGAACGTGGCCTGCGCCTCGTGCCACACCGTGCATGCACGCGAGGACCGCGTGCTCGTGAAGAACATCGATCCGATGCGGTTCAACCGCGAAGGACAGGCCAGCGTCTGCTTCGAGTGTCACATGGAGAAGCGCGCGCAGATCCAACACCGGGTTTCGTCGCATCCACTCCGCGAGGGAAAAATCAATTGCTCCGACTGCCACAACCCCCACGGCTCGATCGGGCCGACCAACCTGGTCCGGCCGACGCTGAACGAGACCTGTTACCAGTGCCATGCGGAGAAACGCGGGCCCTTCCTCTGGGAGCACGCGCCGGTGCGCGATGACTGCGGCATCTGCCACGAGCCGCACGGATCCAACAACCCGACGTTGCTCAAGCGGCGAATGCCGCAGCTATGCGAGGAGTGTCACATGGCGAGCTTCCATCCCAGCACCGGCTATGGCGGCCCCGTACTGGTCAATCCCGGAGGTCTGGCGCCGTCGCCCCAGTTGCAGGGCGACCGCCGCGTGGTGGCGGGCAGCTGCTTGAACTGCCACTCGGAGATTCACGGCTCGAACCATCCCTCCGGCGTTCGTTGGACGCGATAGCGGCGCGTGGTGCGCGACCCGATAGGAGGTCAGACGATGCAGCCTAGAGGAGCGACGAGGACGACGCGGGGATTCGCGAGGCGGTTGCCGCTTTTCGCGCTCGTCGCGGGTGCTGTTCTGTTCAGCGCCTTGGTCCGCGCAGAAGACGCTGCCGACACTCCCGACGATGACGATGCAGAGGACGAGCAGGCGCTTCGCGCGCTCACCACCCAGGCGAGCGAGATCGAGCTCGGCTTCCTCTTCAACCGCGTCGACGGAGACCCGTCCGGCTTCGCCCAGTACAGGGGCCTCGACGACGACGAGGTCTACGTGCTCGGCAACGTCGACATCTTCCGGCGGGCACCCTGGGACGGTGAAAGCACGCAGTACTACCGGTTGCGGGGGCTCAACCTCGGTCTGGATTCCCGCTCCGTCGACGCCGAGTACGGGCAGCAGGGGCGGTTCGGCTTCTCCTTCCTCTTCGATGAGCTTCCGGTCTACAAGACGCGGACGGCCAGCACGTTCTTCCTCGGGGTCGGGAGTTCGGACCTGACGCTCCCGCCTGGCTGGGTGGCGGGCGGCCGAGCGGACGTGCCGATCCCGGGAGCTCCCGGCTACCCCACGACCTTCCAGACATCGATCGACGACAACCTGGAATTGACGAACATCGGATGGCAGCGGCGCAAGCTCGGCGGCGGCTTCACGGTGGTGCTCCCAGCCGAAATGGAGTTCGTTGCCAACTACAGCTACGAGACGAAGCGGGGCGAGAAGCTGCTCGGATCGACGTTCGGGCTCAGTGGAGGAGACCCGAGGTCCGTGATCCTCCCCGCGCGGATCGACTACCACACCCAACAAATGGACGGCACGTTGCGCTACGGCGGCGAGCATCTCCAGCTCGAACTCGGATACTTCGGCTCGGCGTTTCACGACGACGAGAATTCCCAGACCTGGCTGAACCCCTACACCGCGCCCGCCAGTTGGGATCCGTCCGCCGGCTTCCAAGGCCTCCCGGTCGGGCAGATCGCGGACTGCGTGGGCGTGCCGACGTGCGGAACCGGGCAGCGGAGCCAGCCGCCCGACAACTGGTTCAACCAGATCGTCGCCGCGGGCGGTTACGATCTCCCCTACCAGACGCGCGTGACGCTGCAAACCGCGTTCAGTTGGGCGACACAGAACGAGCGTTACCTCCCCTACACGATCAATCCGGTTCTCACGGCCGTGACGCAGGCCGGCGTCCCCACCGTGGGTACGGATCTCGCCGCGCTGCCCCGGAACTCTCTCGACGGCGAGATCTTCACGTCGATCGTGGACTTCGGGGTCTCTTCGCGGCCGCTGGAGAAACTCCGGCTCGACAGCGGCTACCGGTACGAGCGCCGCGACAACGATACGCCGCGCGATCTCTACATCTACATCCGGAACGATTCTGCGGACCAGGGGACCGTGGAAGACGGCACGGCCCGGATCAACCTGCCCTATAGCCTGACGCGTCACCTGGTCAATTTCGATGCCGCGTATGCGCTGCCGCTTCGCAGCGAGTTGGGCCTGGGCTACGAGTGGGAGCTGACCGAGCGCGACTACCAGGAGGTCCACGAGCTCCAGGGGAACACGCTGAGCGCCATGCTGATCTCTCGCCCGACCTCGTACCTCAACACCCGGATCAACTACGAGCACCTCTGGCGGGATGGCTCGAATTACGACGGGTCGAAGCCCTTCCTCCAGAGCCATACGCCCGAGTTCATCCAGGAGGAGTTCGATGCCTTCGCGCTACCGGGCTCGAGCTGCGCACTGTCGGGCCTGACACCCGAAGAGTGCCTGTTCGAGAATCATCCCCTGCTTCGGAAGTACTACCTGGCGAACGTGCGCCGAGACAAGGTCGGCGCCCTGGTTACGTTGCTGCCGCGTGACGACCTGACGGTCGCGCTGAACCTGAACTGGTGGGACGACGATTACTACGACAGCGAGCTGGGCCTCACGCGCGCCAAACACCTGAGCCCCGGCGTGGATGTCGCGTACATGCTGAACGAGCGTGTCTCCACCTACGCCTACTACAACTACGAGCGGAGCGTCTCCGACTCGGAAGGGTGGGAATACAGCAACATCGCGCAGTCGCTCGACCCGACGCGCAAGTGGTCGAGCAGGGAGAAGGTTCACACGCACACGGCAGGCACAGGCTTCAACCTGGACGTCATCCGCGACCGGCTCGGACTCGGTGTCGATTACCTCTTCGCCCGGAGTGTTGGAGCGATCGACACGGTGCGCGCCCCCGGCTCGGCGCTGCTGGCGCCCGCTCCATTTCCCGATCTGCTGAGCAAGCAGCACAACGTGAGCGTGCACACCGACTACCGGTTCACGGACCAACTTTCGATGCGGGTGGGTTATCTCTTCCAGTACCTCGAAACGAACGACTGGGCGTACGACGGTCTGGGTCCGACCTCTCTCACGTGCAGCGGCAGCGCCTGCGTGATCGGGACGGGCCAGAAATCTCCCCACTACACGGCCCACGTGGCGTCATGGTCGGTGGTCTACACATTCTGGTAGATGTCCAGGTGGCAGCGACGGCTTCGTCGCGCGTGCACTCACCGACAGCGCGGCATGGCGACCGACGTTCCAGAGCCGCTTCGCCGCCGGGCCGACCCGCCGACGACACGCGGACGCGCGATGCTTTCGGGAGGCGGTCATAGTGGCCGACGATTCCCCGCCGTCGAACCGGGCTCCGAGCGGTTCTGCGACGCCAGCGCCCCCGGGCCACGGTCCCAACAGGCTCTTTTACAACTGGCCGAGCATCGCGGGGGCTGTTCTGGCCGTCGGTGGCACCACCGGCGCCCTTTTCTTCGCGTTCGTGGGCACTCTTTCAGCGCAGAAGCCCACGTATCCGGGGCTGGTGTTGTTGCCGTTCGCCGCGCTGATTCTGTTGGGCTGCGTGCTCGTGGTGGCTGGAATCCTGCGCGAGGCGAGGCGTCGCAGGCGCGGTCGTCCGGCCAGCATCAACGGGACGCTCTCGATCGACCTCGCGAAGCTGACCCGTCGGCGCCCGCTTTTCTTCATCGTAGCGTCCACGATGGCCGCGACGTGCGTGGTTCTCATCGTCGGCAGGGGAATCTTCCAATTCACCGAGCTGACCGAATCCAACGAATTTTGCGGTGAGACCTGCCATGCAGTCATGCACCCGGAGTGGATCCGGTACGCGGAATCCGCGCATGCCCAGGTGAAATGCGTCGAATGTCACGTGGGGCGGGATGCCGAGGGATACATCCTCTCCAAGCTATCGGGTCTCGAACGCGTCGTAGCCATCGCCACCGGCGACATCACGCGTCCGATACCGACGCCGATCCACGATCTGCGACCGGCGCGCGAACTTTGTGGAGAATGTCACACGCCAGGTCGCTTCGTCGATTCGCGCCTGATCCAGCGGTCCTACTTCCTCGCGGACGCTGAGAACACTCCGGTCGATTTGCGGATGCTGATCAACGTCGGTGGTCGAGATCACGACTACCGCGAGGGTACGGGCATCCATTACCACATGTTCGTGGCACGCAAGGTGGAATACATCGCTCGGGACCCGCAACGCCAGGAGATCGCGTGGGTGAAGGTGACACGCGCGGATGGCAGTGCGGTGGAGTACGAGGATTCAGCGAATCCCATCGGCGAATCGGAGCGCGCGGGCCTGGAGGTCCGCACGATGGACTGCCTGGACTGTCACAACCGCCCGGCGCATCGCTTCCCCGCCCCGAGCGATTCCGTCGACGAAGCGCTCGCGAGCGGTTTGATCTCGCGCGAGATCCCGTACATCAAGCTGGAGGCCGTCAAGGCACTGGATCACGACTACCCCACCAGCGGGGCGGCCCTCGCTGGGATCGAGGAGGCGTTGAAGACGGCCTATCGGGAGGATCATCCCGAATTCGTCGATGCTGGGCGGGAGCTGTTGCCGAAGGCGATCCAGGGGGTCCAGACCCTCTATCGCGACACGATCTTCCCGGAGATGAAGGCCAAATGGTCGGCGCATGCCGACAACATCGGCCACCTCCATTGGCCCGGCTGTTTTCGCTGCCACAACGACGAGCTGGAGTCGTCCGACGGGGAAACGATCTTCACCACCTGCGACCGTTGCCACGTGATCCTCTCGCAAGGGTCCGGCGGGGAGAGCTTGTCGGTGGACCTGAAGCAGGGAAAGACCTTCGTCCATCCCGAGGACGACGAGGAACTCGACGAGTATTCAGCCTGCAGCGACTGCCACACCGGCGGAGCCGAACTCTACGAATAGGCGTGCCGCCGCGGCTCACTCTTCCTCGTCGTCGTCCGCTGCACCGCCGGCTGTTTTCTTTTTTGCGAGCAACTCGAGATAGTGCCCCTTCACGTCCTTGGGGATCTCGTGAGCGATCTTCTCCTTGGCCTGCTCGTAGTCGAAACCCACGCTGCTGCCGTTCGCGAGCTTGAACTTCTTGGGGTCCCAGCTGGGGCTCTCATCGTTGTGGCAGGAGGTGCAGAGCTTCTCGTCTTCGCCAGGCTGCCACATGCCGGCGGCGATCGCCTTCTTCTCGTCCGACATCACCTTCTTCTTCCGGTAGTCATTGCCCGGACCGTGGCAGGACTCACACTGAACGCCGTCGCCTGGCTTGATCGGATAGCGGATCCGGGCCGCCTCGACGCCGTGGGCCGTGACATGGCACTTGAGGCATTCGGGGCTCTCGCTGGGCGGATTTGCGAGCCCCTTCTCCTTCGCGAGCTTGATGGCTTTATCGCCCTTCAGGGTCGCGAAGGCTTTTGCGTGAGGCCCTTTTTGCCACTCTTCGTACTGGTTTCCGATCAGCTCCTTCTTGTGGCAGCTCCTGCACTTGGCAGCACCGACGAACAGGTGATCCTTCGCGGAGGCCGTGCCCAACGTGCCGAAAACCAGCAGAGTGATACCGACCGCGAGCCCGACGCGTTTTCCGTTCATTCTCGAGCGCCTCCCTGGCAGTGCCGCAATCCGTCGCACGGCGGGCATGCGAAGTAACACCATATCAATTCCCGGCTGCCGCGAGCCCATCCGTCCCTGATCCTCGCGTGCTTCACACCCCGAGCGTAGACGCGGCGCGATCAAACTGATCCTCGCGCACGTACACCACGTAGCCGAAACTCCCGCGTCCATCTGTGACGCCACTCGAAGCATACACGTCGACGCCGGCTTCGAAGAGCCGCTGATGAACGCTCGCGAAGGCGCCGAGCTCGTCATCGCCCTGCACGAGCAACGCGCGGTGCGGGCCGTCGAGCGCAAGGCCAGCCTGGCGCGCGGCGGCGGTCAGCTTGCCGTCGTTCTCCGGGAAGAGTGCGAATTGCGCCCGCGCCGGGCCGGTCGGCACCGCCGTGAACGCGAGCAGATTCACGCCGAGTCCCGAGAGCTGCGAGAGGATGCGGGACGCGGCACCCGGCTCGTCCTTGACGCTCATGTAGAAGTACTCGACCGGGCGAATGCGCAGACTCATGCTTTCCTCCTCAAATTGGAATGTTAGCAAGCGATGCGAGAAGGGAGCGCAGCAAGCCGCCGCCGCGCAGGTGCACGCGCGGTGCATCCCGCGAGCGCGGGCTCTACCATGGCCGCAGCGGCGGGCCGGTCGTCACAGGGGGGAGAGTGGTGAAGTTTGGTCTTTTCGGCATCAACGTCGGAGCCTGCGCGGCCCCGCGAACCGCGGCGAAGGTTGCGCGCGCGGCCGAGCGCGCCGGCTTCGAATCGGTCTGGACGGGTGAGCACGTCGTGCTGCCCGATCCCCAGGTGGCGCCGTCACCGTTGCCGCCGCGCACGCCGATGCTCGATCCCGCCGTCGCGCTTGCCTACGTCGCCGCCCACACCGAACATATCCGGCTCGGGACGGGCATCATCATTCTCCCACAGCGAAACCCCGTGGTCTTGGCGAAGGAACTGGCGAGCCTGGATGTCCTGTCGGGTGGGCGCTTGCTGTTCGGTGTCGGCGCGGGATATCTCGAGCCCGAATTCGCCGCCGTTGGCGCGCCGTTCGCGGAACGCGGTGCGCGCTGCGACGAGTATCTCGACGCGATCGTCGCGCTCTGGACGCAGCCGCAGCCGCGGTTTTCCGGCAAGTATGCTGCCTTCTCGGGGATCGACGCCCAGCCGCGCCCGGCGCAGCGTCCGCATCCGCCGATCCACGTGGGCGGGCAGAGCACCGGGGCCTACCGCCGCGCGCTGAGTCGCGGCAACGGTTGGTACGGCTTCGCCCTCGATCTCGAGGGCACACGCCGCTGCCTCGCTGGCCTCGAGCGCGCGCGGGGCGAGGTGGCCAGGCCCGAAGCGCTCGGACCGCTCGAAATCTCGATCACACCGCCGCCGTCCGTGCAGCCAGCCGACGTAGTGCGATACGCGGAACTCGGTGTGGATCGCCTCGCCCTGCTGCTGCTCGGACGCAGCGAAGCCGACCTGCTCGCGCAGGTGGAGAGTCTCGCGCGGGCCTTCCTCCCGGAGGCGGCCAGGGCCAGCCGATGACGCGCCATACGGAAACGCACTTCACCGGCGGCGAAACCGTGCGCGACATCGTGATCGGCATGGCCGACGGCCTCACGGTGCCGTTCGCGCTCGCGGCGGGCCTGACCGGCGCGATCTCGCAGACCCACATCATCGTCGCCGCGGGCTTCGCCGAGATCGCCGCGGGCGCGATCGCGATGGGGCTCGGCGGCTATCTGGCGGCGCGCAGCAACGCCGAGCATTTCGCGAACGAGCAGCAGCGGGAAGAACGCGAGATCGAGGTCACGCCGGATGCGGAAGCCCAGGAGGTCCGTGAGATCTTCCAGAAATATGGGATGACGATCGACGAGATTGCCGGCGTGATCGAATCGCTGCGGCGGCGCCCGAAGGATTGGGTCGCGTTCATGATGCGCTTCGAACTCGGCCTCGAGCGGCCGCGGCCGGGCCGCGCCTGGAAGAGCGCGCTCACCATCGCGGGCGCGTACGCCGTCGGTGGCATCATCCCGCTCAGCGCCTACATCGCGGTGCCGGAGATCGAGCGCGCGCTCTGGATCTCGTCGGTCGTCACCCTGATGGCGCTCGTCGTCTTCGGCGGGGTCAAGGCGTGGTTCTCGGGCGCGCCGGTCGTGCGCGGGGCGGTGCAGACCACGCTGATCGGCGGGCTCGCGGCCGCCGCCGCGTTCGCCATCGCCAGCTGGATTGCGTGACGACGCACGCGCGACGGACGTCTCCGGGGCGCGTGCGTCTGGCCTTCGCGAGAGTGGTCGAGTGCGCCGTCTCGATCAGCGTGGCGAACTCGGGCGGACCGCAGAACACCGGAGCGTGATCACGCGCCTTCCGTCCTTCCCACGCCCGCCATGAAATCGGCTGCGCCGGCATTCGCCGGCGCGGCCACTTCGACGATGCGCTCCGGCACGTCGTCGTACTCGAGGCGCAGCGCGCGGGAGAGCAGGGCATGCATCTCGTAGAGCGCCGTGATGTAACTGAGCTCGAGGATCTCCTCGTCGCCCAGCTGTCGACGGAGCCTGGCGAACGTTTCGTCCTGGATGCGGCCATTCTGGAGCACCAGCTCGTCGGTGTAGGCGAGCACGGCGCGCTCGGCGGGCGAGAAGACATCCGCGTTCGCCCAGGCGGGGATGGCTGCGATCTTCGCCTCGGAAATTCCGACATCGCGCGACGCCTTGCAGTGCTGGGAGAACACGAACTGGCTCTCGCGCAGGAAGCCGGCCCGCGTCTGGGCGAGCTCTCGCAGCCCCGGCGAGAGTTTGCGCGCCGGGCTGCGGTAGAAGGCGAAGCCGGCGACCGCGTGCCGGAAGCAGTCGGGAACGAGCGCGAAGACCGTCCACCAGTTTCCTGGCGTGCCCGTTGCCGTGCCGGGTTCGGCCACCGGATCGCGGCCTCCGAACAGCAGGTCGTAGATCTTGCGCACGTCGTCGGGCGTTTCGGCGCGGGGAACCTGGCGGAGTCGGGGCATGGCGGGCTCCTTGGGCTAGGGAATGGGAGATTTGCGGGCGTAGACGTCGAAGGCGCAAAAGTTCGGCCATTGCGTGCAGACGTCGATGCGTTCCACGAGCGCATAGTCTCGCCACGCGCGGGCGAAGGGCGGATGGCGCAGGAAGAAACCGAGCACGTCGAACGAGCGCGGCAGCCCCCACATCCAGAGACTGCGCTCGACGATGACGATGTCCGGGCGTGCTTCGCGCAGATCTTCCGCCGTGGCGTCGAGGAGGTAGTCTCGAATCCACTCGCTGCTCGCGGCGCGCTCGGGGTCGTTCTCCGCGGCGACCAGCGCGGGCAGCGGCCAGAGCGAATAAAAACGCGAGACACTGATTCGTGACGGATCGAAGCCTGCGAGACGCGAATCCCACATGCCGTTGCCGAGCAACAGGAAGCGGGTCGGCGCGACGCCGCTCAAGTGTCGCGTCAGGAAGCTCTCGACGCCGGCAGGAGTGCGCTGTTGGCCGCGCGGCCAGCCGGTTCGGCGTTGATGATCGACGTCGACCATGCCACGTTCGCGCGCGGGTTCGAAGAGTTGCGTGGCCACCGGCATCAGCAACAAGCCCAGAGCGGCCAGCAGAAAGCACCCGGCGAGCGCGCGCGAAGCCGGCCAGTGCGCGCGGGCCGCAGCGAGCAGGCCGGCGATCACGCACGCGGCGAAGGCGAAGGCGAACAGGTAGAGCGGGTAATAGGCGTAATGCCAGCCCCCGGCGAAGCCGCTGACGCTGGCGCCCACGCACAGGCACAGGCAATACGAAATGTTCCGATGCGCGGGGAGCGACCAGCGCGGCAGCAGGCCCGCGCAGCAGACGAGGGGCAGCGCGAGGATCGTCGTCCACGCGCGGACGATCGTGGCCTCTCGATGTGCGAAGGGCGGGCTGATCGCCGGATAGGATGCCCACGCCATGGGTGCGACGGTGTTCACGTACGCGGGCGCCAGCAGCCAGATCGCGACGCCATAGGCGCAGAGCGTGGCGGCGACGATCTGGGTTTCGAGGCGCTGGAGCACGCGCCACGGACTGCGTTCCTGGAACATCCAGTAGAGCTGCTGCATGCCCCAGATCGCGAGAAAGTGGGGCTTGATGCAGAGGGCGATGGCGGCGAACAGGGCGATCCCCACGCGGGATCGCCGGCCGAGCGAGGCCGACGCGCCGTAGGGGCTGAGCCGGAGGAGATAGGGGATGAAGAGCACGGCGAAGAGGTGATCGCGATCTCCGAAGACGTTGTCGCGCAGCGGCAGGATCACGAGGCCCGCGGCGAGCAGCGAAAGAATCAGCGACAGCAGCAGTCGATCGCGGGGCGCCGGGCGACACTGGAGAATGTGATGACAGAGCAGCAGGCTCGCGGCGAGCAGGCAGCTCGTCCAAAGGTCGAATCCGAGCGCCCAGGGGAGTCCGCCCACGAGGTTCGCTCCGGCCAGCGGCGCGTAGAGCGCGAAGATCATCGGCGGACTGGGTATCACCAACGCCGTGTAGAGCGGCCGGCCTTGCAGCCAGCGCTGCGTTTGTTGCAGATAGAGCTGGTTGTCGCTGTTGAGGCCGATCTCGAAGTGCAGACCCAGCGCGGCGCCGCACGCGGCGATGGCGAGCCCGACGGCGAGCCAGCCGGCGATGCGCGGGGCGTTCATGGCGAAACTCTAGCGCCGCAACGCGCGGCAGCGGCGCCGCCGGCATCGCTTGCGAGGCAGCGACGATGGACGCCCGAGCCCGTTCTCAGTACGCTTCGCATCCGCCCGGCTCGCGCGGTCGCAGTGCGGACCGTGACGCAGCGGGCCCGAGCGGATCCCACTCGGCCTTCCGAACCGCACGGGTGCCGATTCCTTGCCCGACACGGACGAGACGAAGACCCAGGCCTCGGGAGGGTCGCCGCCGCGTACTCCGGCTCCGGCCGGGCGTCCGCGCGTTCGCAACGCGCTCGCGGGTTTCGCGCTCGCGGTGGGCTCGCTCGCGGTTTTCTTGGGGCTGCTCGAGCTGTTCGCCTACCGCGCGCAATCGGATGTTCCGGAGCGGCTCGCCCGATCCAACAAGCTCGCGGTGAGCGGCCTCGACGAGTCCGATCCGGATCTCTTTTGGCGCTATCGCCCGCATCGAGATCTCCAGTGGAAGACGATCCGTGTGCGCACGAATGCGTTCGGCTTGCGCGATCGCGAACGCTCGCGCGAGAAGCCGCCCGGCGTCTTCCGGATCCTCTCGCTGGGTGAGTCGACGACGTTCGGGGATCGGATCGAGGCGGCGCAGACGTATTCCCAGATCCTCGAAGACATCCTCAACGCGGACACGAGCGTGCAACGACCGGTAGAGGTATGGAACTGCGGGATCTGCTCGTACACGTCGTACCAGAGCCTGCGCTGGCTCGAGCGCGAAGGCCTCGCCTTCCAACCGGATCTGGTGATCTTCTATCACGAGATCAACGACTTTCTGCCTACCTACTACCGGACGGGAGACGGACAGGCGTTGGGGCTGGGACGTACGGATCGCGAACTCGCAGGCCTGCGCCAGCGTTTCGGCGGGCTGATGGCATGGCTCGAAAAGAGCCACTTCTATCGCTGGCTCCGGATCCGCGTCTTGCTCGCCGCGTCCCGCGCACTCGCTCCAACGCTAGAAAGCCCGCGTCCGGCGAATACCGAGGTGGGCTCTTCGCCGTACGGCCCGGCGCTGCGGCTGCGCTTTCCCTGGGAAGCCGTCCCGGCCGCGACGAATGGGGCAACGGATTGGCCCGACGCGCTTCCCTACATGGAGAACGACAACGCGCTGTGCCGGGTCCCCGACCCGGACCGCCTCGCGAACCTGATGGAGCTCCTGGCGGTCTTGCGTGCACGCGGCATCGATCTCGTATTGATCCATCCCGCCTACCGGGAAAGCCGTCCCCACCGCTGCGTGCTGACGGAGTTCGCCCGGCGCGAGGGCATCCCGCTCGTCGAGTTCGAGCGCATTGTCAAGGCGACGGGGGTCCCGAAGAGCGAGGCATTTCTCGACACCTACCACCCTTCAGCCGACCTGCACCGGCTGCTCGCCGAGGAGCTCGCGCGCACGCTGCGCCCGCGGATTCCCCTGATTGTCGTCGCCGACCCCGTGGAGGTCGAGTCGCGGGGGCGGCCTTGAAACGCCCGCCCGGTGCGTGCACCATGGGGTGCATCCACCGTCGAGGTCGTGAGAACCAGATGAACCCGTCGCCCGAGTCCCAGCCTTCTTCCGAAGCCGTTCCGCCCCACGGCCCCCTCAATCAGTATTACGACGACGACGCGAAGCGCAGCCGCTACGTCCTCGATCTCTTCAATCAGACGGCGCAGCATTACAACACGATCGAGGCGCTGTTCCTGAACGGCGGCCTCCTCTACCGGCGCCTCTCGCTCCAGCACGCCGGTCTGCGCCGCGGGATGAAGGTCCTCGACGTCGCGATCGGAACGGCGGCGGTGGCGCGCGGTGCGGCGCGCATCGTCGGGCCCGAGGGAAAGGTCTACGGCGTCGACCCGAGCATCGGAATGCTCGGCCAGGCGCGGAAGAATTTTCACGGGCCGCTCACGCGCGGGGTTGCGGAAGCGCTGCCCTTCGCGAGCAACCACTTCGATTTCGTCACCATGGGCATCGCGCTGCGTCACGTCTCCGATCTGGTCGCGACGTTCCGCGAGTACCTCCGCGTCCTGCGTCCAGGCGGCAAACTCTGGATCCTCGAGGGCCACGTTCCGCGCTCGGCGCTCGGCCACAAGCTCACGCGCTTCGTCTGGGCGCGCGTGATCCCGGGCATGACGCTGCTCTCCACGCGCAGCCGTGAGGCCAAGGTCCTGATGGATTATTACTGGGACACGGTGGAGCAGTGCGTGCCGCCCGAGGCCATCCTCGCGGCGATGAAGGAGGCCGGCTTCGAGCAGACCCGTTTCCGGGTGTCCGTGCCCGGTGCGTTCTGCGAGTACACGGGAATGAAGCAGACCGGAGTCTCCGGGAGCGGCGCCGCCGACTCCTGATCTCCGCGCGAGCGTGAGAGTGGCGCGTCGCCGCGAGTTCACTGGAAGCGTCGTCGTCGTGACTGGCGGCGGGAGCGGGCTGGGCGCCGCCTATGCGCGCCGGTTCGCACGCGCGGGCGCCAAGCTCGCGCTCCTCGACATCGATCTCGCGCGAGCGGAAGCACTCCGCGCCGAACTCGAGCTGGCAGGCCTCGAGTGCCTGGCCCTGCGCTGCGATGTGCGGGACGAGGACGCCTGCCGCGCTGCGATCGAGGCTGTCCTCGCGCGCTTCGGCCGGCTCGATGTGCTCGTGAACAACGCGGGCATCAGTCATCGCAGCGCGTTTCGAGAAACCGAAACCGCCGTCTATCGCCGGGTGATGGACATCAATTTCTTCGGTGCGCTGCATTGTACGAAGGCCGCGCTACCGGCGCTGCTGGCGAGCGGCGGGCTCGTGATCGCAGTGAGCTCGATCGCCGGCGTGGCGCCGCTCCACGGCCGCACCGGCTACGCCGCCAGCAAGCACGCGGTGCAGGGCTTCTTCTCCTCGCTGCGCAGTGAACTCGCTCCGCAGGGTGTCGATGTCCTGATCGTATGTCCGGGGTTCACGGCGACGGGCATCGGGAGCGCGGCTCTCGCCGGAGACGGGCGCGTCACGGCGCACCCGCAATCGACTGTGGGTCGCGTGGCAACAGCAGAGAGTGTTGCGCAGGCGGTGTTTCAGGCCGCCCGCCGTGGCCGTTCGCTGCTGGTGCTGTCGGCGGCGGGCAAGCTGGCCTTCCTGCTGAGCCGGCTCCACCCGTCGCTCTACGAGCGACTGATGGCGCGCGCCCTGCGCAAGGAGCTCGCGCGCTCCTGAGGTCGGGCCTGTGCCGAAGGCGTTGCGTTCGACGAGCGGCTGACGCGCGCGCGGCCCGCAGAAGCCGCGCTCATACGAGCCGGACTGCCACGCCCCCGATGGGGTGCTCTTCGCCTGCGCGCCGACGGTGGGCGGCCACCAGCTCGAGTTCGTCGATCCCTTCTCCGCGGGCGGTCGCCGGTTGGAAGCGCACGGCATGCGCGAGGCCCAGCTCGGCCCAGCGCGCGTGCATCGCCGCGGGGTCCGCCGCGCCGACCACGACGCCGGCGATCGCCGTCACGACGGACGTCTCGGCGTGCGCGCGCCAATCCGGCCCCGCCCAACGCCAGGCTCCGCTCGGCTTTGGTTGGTCGAGCGAGACGATCGCGCCGCCCACGTCGCGCGGGTGCAGGTGGCGGGTGCGGATGTCGGGCAGGTCGATGCCCCACACGACCCGCGCGTGGAGCGCTGCGAGGCGCTCGAGTCGCACGTCGAGATCGTCGACCTCGTAGATCGCCATGTAACCGCCATCGCCGCCGCGTCGTTCGAGCAGGCGCCCGGCGGTCGTGTCGGGTCGCGTGGGGGAAACGACCTCCAGGAACTGGTCGCCGATCAGCAGGAGCGCGTTGTGCAGACCGAATTCGGCCACCCCGGGATCACGGAAGCAGACGCCGAGGGCAAGGCGTTCGCATAGCGCGTCGACGACGAGCGCGAGATCGCGCGCAACCAGCGCCACCTGCCGCAGGCGGATCACGGGGCGCCCCGCTCGCCGGGGGATGAAAACGCGCTGGGCTTCATGGGATCTCCGGCATGGCTGCGTCGGGAAGGGTATCGGGAACGGGCGAGATCGTCCGGGGCCCCACCAGGATCGTTGCTCGGTGGCCGTCTGTTGAACCAATGCTGGACTTTGGGGTGGCTTCCAGTCGAGACTCGCGGCGTTCGTGGCAGCGAGGCCACTGCGATCGAGCGCGGGCCCGCTTCGAAAGGGATCGCCGGCGAGAATGTCGAACCGAGGCGCGGCTCTCCTGACCCGCAAGGCCGTGGTGTGCGCATGCGCCCTGCTCACGCTCGCGTACGCAGTCCTTTCGATCCACGGCTTCTCGCTCTCCCGCTGGCACTTTCTCGATGGCAGCCCCGAAACGGAGCTGCTGCTAGGCGCCTCCCAGGGCGCGCGGTCCGATGACTGGGCACTCTGGCTTCCGTTCGCGTTTGCCCAGATCGAACACGATCCGCCCTTTGCCCTGCGCAACGAGAACATCGCGCTGGGCCAGAACATGGCGCTCGTCGCGTCGGCTGCGATCGCGGATCCGCTGCTCGTGTTTCGCCCGCCGGCGTGGGGCTTCCTCGTCGGCCCCGATTTCGGGATGGGATGGTGTTGGGGCGTCTACGTCTTCGGTTTCATCGCTGCCTTCCATCTGCTGTTCATGGAAATCTCCGATGGACGCAAGAGGATTTCCTTCCTCGCTGCCGTGGCGCTCCTGTTCTCGCCGTTCTTCCAGTTCTGGAGTCTCAACTCCAGCTTTCTCGCGTCGACCGTCGCGCTCGGTGTGGTCGCTGCCCATCGGCTCGTGTTCGCGAATCGACGCCGCGACAAGTGGCTCTACGGCCTCGGGCTCGGGTGGAGTGCGGCGGCGTTCGCGCTCACGCTCTATCCGCCATTTCAGGTGGTGCTGGGATATTTCGGCGCGTTTACCCTCGTGGGGCTGATCCTGCGAAGCCAAAGGCGCGGCCGCACGCTTCGCTGGGATCGCCATCACAGCGCGGGCGCGCTGGCGGCCCTGCTGGTCTTCGCGTTCGCGACGCTGCATCTGTTCGAGATCGCGCGCGACGCCATCGCCGCGACCGGGAGCACGCTCTATCCCGGACAGCGGGTCGCGAGCGGCGGTGCGTCGAGCCTGTGGCTGATTTTCAGCAACAACGTGTACCCGCACTTCTTCATCCGCGCTTCGCAGGTGTCCGGCGGGAATATCAGCGAAGCGGCTTCCTTCGTGTTGTTCTTTCCGCTCGTTTTGGCCCTGCTGCTGCGAAAGCCGAATCGGCGCGCGTTTGCGAGCGATCCGCTCCTGCTCTCGCTGCTTGCCTACGTGGCCCTGCTGCTCGCCTGGAATCTGCTCGCGTGGCCGGAGGCGCTGGCGCGTCTATCGCTCTTCTCGAGGGCGCCCGCCCACCGGACTGCGATCGGATTCGGTGTCGCCGACATGGCGTTGGTCGTCGGGTGGCTCGGCCAGAGGCCGACGGAAGCCACGCCGCTTCGGTCGACGCCGCTGAAAGCAGCGTTCTGGCTGGCCATGCTGTGTCCGCTCCTGCTGCTCTTTCTTGCAGCAGCCCGTAGGGAGCCGCAGTTCCTCGGCTCCGGGGCGCTGCTGCAAGTCGCTCTGCTCGTGATTGCGCAGCTTGCGATCGGGTTCTGGCTCGCGAGGCAGAGCCCGACGGCGCTCCTCGCCTTTGCATTCCTGAACGTCGTCTCGACGGGATGGTTCAACCCCGTGGCGCACGCGGGCTCCGAATATTTGTGGAACAACCCCGTGTCGACGAAGATCCGGGAGCTCGATGCCGCGAGCGGGGGGCGTTCCAGCTGGATCGTCTTCGACGATCTCGTGGTCGGGCAGCTTCCTCCCATGCTGGGGGCGCGGTCGCTTGCGAGCGTGCAGTTCTATCCACAAGCGCCGTTCTGGAGCCTGCTCGATCCCGAGCGCCGCATGGCGTCTGCGTACGATCGCTTCGCGCACGTCGCCTTTCGCGTGAGAAACGAGCCGGGGCCGCTCACGATTCGTTCCCCGAGCCCCGACGTCTGCATCGTCGACAGCCACCCCGATGATCCA
This sequence comes from Deltaproteobacteria bacterium, assembly GCA_031405455.1. Classification (GTDB taxonomy): domain Bacteria; phylum Myxococcota_A; class UBA9160; order UBA9160; family SMWR01; genus DATBRV01. Next base: position 52,644 of record JANNIY010000200.1, read on the forward strand.
CGGCTGCTCGCGTTGCCATTCGATTACGTTCTCCAGGCCGGTGCGCCGAGCGCGGCGCTGCTTCGCAGCCGGAACTACCGCCGGCTCTCGGCTGCGGGGAATTTCCATTTCTTCGAACGCGTCCGTGATTGACGAAGCGAGCGCTACGCTCGGGCGCTCTGTGCGGCGGGCCGATCGAGCTGCTCGACCTCGACGAGCTGCGGCGCCAATTCGAAGCGCGGAAGGAACCCCGATGAGCGCTGATTCCCGAGCTGAGGCACCGGCTGCGGCCGGGCGTCCCACGCGCCGCTCGGCAAACGCACGCCGCTTCGCGCTCGCGCTGGCAATCTCACTGCTGGCGTTCGCCGCATTGTATCTGCTGCTCGGAAAACCCGAGCACGGCATCGACGATGCCGACATCACTGCCGTGTATGCTCGCAACATCGCGAAGGGTGCGGGTTATGTCTACACGCATTCCGGCGAGCGGGTGGAGGGCTCGACGTCGCTTGCGTGGACCCTGATCTCGGCGCTCTGCATCGTCGTGGGGGGCGAGTCGAGTTCCGGTCTCTTCGCGCTTTCCGTGCTGCTGTGCGCCGTGGCCCTCTTCCTCCCACTGACCGCCGCGAATCGCATGATGGATTCCCCTCGAGCCCAGTGGAGCACGGCCCTGTTGCTGGCGGTGTGCCCTGCGTTTTTCATGTGGACATTGGTCACGTTGATGGACAGCGCGCTCTGGTGCGCGTCGCTCGGTACGGCCTTGCTGCTCGCCATCGTTCCGCGTACCCGCCAGACGGCATTTTCCCTGCCCTTCGCCCTGGGGTTCCTGATCCTCGTGCGTCCCGAAGGCATGCTCGTCGCTCCGGCGCTTGCGCTGCTGCACGGACTGGCGGCATTTTTGCGTGGAGCGCCGGGGGCCGCGGCCATGGCTGCGGTCGCCTGGCCACTCATGGCGTGCGTCGCGACCGCGGCAGCGTTGATCGGATTCCGCCTGAGTTATTTCGGATTTCCGTTTCCGAATACCTACTACGCAAAAATGGGCGGCGACCGCTTGTATCATGCGATCAGCGGCCTGCGTTACGACCTCGACTTCGTTCGCGAACAACCGCTGCATGGCCTGGCGCTCGTGCTCGCGATCTACGCAAGTGTGCGGGATGCGCCACGCGTGTGGCAGCGCTTGCGTGGCGGCGCCGCCCTGAACGAGCCCAGTCTGCTTCGCTTCCTCGTGCTGCTCTTCGTGTTGGGAGGCTTTGCGCTGCCACTGCTCGAGGGGGGAGACCACTTCTGGGGGGCTCGCATGTTGCAGCCCTTTGTTCCGTGGCTCGCGCTCATGCTCGCTGTGGAGGTGGCGATGAGGCTTCCGGCGAAGCTCGGCAGAGGGGCCAGGATCGCAGGGGTGATGTTGGGGCTCGCCTGCGTGGCCGGTGCCTGGTTCGATTTCGTCTCGCGCAACCTGTGGGTGATTCGTCACGAGTTCAATCAGGCGACACATGGGCGCAAGCTGGCCGACCTGCTCGAGCAAAGCCTGAAACCCGGCGCGCGGCTTCCGACGGTTGGCGTGACCGCGGCTGGCGGTTTCGCGTACGGGTACGCCGGGCGCGCCGTGGACTTGATGGGATTGAATTGGGTCGCGATGGCGCATTCGCAGGGCGACCGGCGGGGCTACACCGGCCACGCGGCTTTCTCGGCCGACGTCTTCTGGGCCGAGCCGCCGGACCTCGTCTCCCCGAATTTGTTGCCGAGCGCGCCCGCGAGCGCGTGTGACGTCTACTCCCCTTGGGACGATGGCCTGGTGCGCGGCCTGCTTTCGAGTGAGCGTTTTCGTCTCGCGTACGTAGCCCTGAGTTTGCCCACCCGCGAGGGTGCGTGGGTGAGCTATGCGCATCGCGAATTCCTGGCCGAGCAGCCCGATCTCGCCGTCTACGTGCTGAAACCCGAGGCCGATTGCGCGGCTTCAACGCCGAAGCGGGCTAGCATGCCGATGCTCGAGTGGCCAGCGATCGGGCGCCCAAAGGAGTAGACCGTTGAGCGGACGACGAGCTGTTCCGGGCCCCGCGGAGGCGGCACGCCGGCGCTTCTTGAAGGCCGTGGGTGCCCTCGTGTTGCTCGGTTCCTCCGGCTTTGGCGATTCGTTTCTGGCGCTCGGGGCCATGGGGCAGGGCAAGACGCTTCGCCGTAGTCTCGCCGAAATGTTCCGGTCGCCGCGCAAGGCCCGGGTTCTGGGCGAGCGTTACCTCGCGATGCGCCCGGAGGCGGCGGATCGCAGCGAACTGCTTTCTCGCCTCGGATTTTGCGATACGCCGGTTTCCGCAGCGTCGCTGCGAGCACAGCTCGCGAGCCTCCGGGAACGGGATTTCGCGCAGAATCGGATCGTTGCCATCGACGGATGGGTCCTCGCGCAGTCCGAGGCCGACCTTTGTGCGCTGCTCAGTCTCGGCTGACGCCTCGTGATCGATGATCTGCGGGACTTCCCCGACGGCGCGGTCATCACTACCGATCTGTGCATCGTTGGCGCCGGCGCAGCCGGAATTACGCTCGCGATGCAATTCGCCGCTTCCAATCGCGATGTTCTCGTGCTCGAGAGCGGGGGCAGGGCGCCCGAAGCCGACACGCAGGCGCTCTATGACGTCGAAAACGTGGGGCTCCCGATCGATCCGATGATTCGCAGCCGACTTCGCATGCTCGGAGGCACCACGAATCATTGGGACGGGCGCTGTTCCCCTCTCGACGAAATGGATTTCCAGCGCCGCGATTGGGTTCCACACAGCGGCTGGCCGATCACGCGCTCGCAGCTCGATCCCTATTACGCGAAGGCGCAGGACGTCTGTGATCTCGGTCCACCCGTGTATGACGATCGCGTGCTGGAGCATTTCGGGATTCCGAACCCGCGTCTCGACCCGAACAAGTTGCGGGCCCATTATTGGATGCTCAGCCCGCCCACCCGATTTGGTCAGAAGTACGCCAAGACGATGGAGCAGTCGAAGAACATCAAGGTCCTGCTCCACGCCAACGTCATCCATCTGCAAACCAATGCTGCGGCATCGCACCTCGAGCACGTCGATGTCTCGACGCTCGAGGGCAAGCGGGCAAAGATCCGGGCGAAACGGGTGGTGATCTGTTGTGGCGGCATCGAGAACGCGCGGCTGTTGCTGCTTTCGAACCATGTCGAACCCGCGGGGCTCGGCAATCGAAGGGATCTGGTGGGTCGCTTCTTCCAGGAGCACGTGCGGAGCTGGCAGCACGCGGTTCCAACGCGAACGGCGTTCTCATTGATGAAGACCTACAACTTCTACGTCGACGACGCGGGCAGTTACCACGTGGGCCTGTGTTTGAGCGACGCGGCCCAGGCCAGGGACCGGCTGCTGAATGCTTCCGCGATGACGTTCTTCGAGGGCGGTGGCTACAGCGCCTCCGCTGCGGCGATGCGGCTGCTGCGAGCCGTGACACAGGGCCAGATCCCCGAGCATCCGGGCGACGACGTCTGGAGCGTGATTTCGGAATTCGAAGAGATCGTCATGAATTTTCGGGCCCGCTTCCTGCTGCGGGGTACGAAGTGGAATTCAGAACTCTCGACGACGTTGTTGGTCGACAGCGAGCAAGCCCCCAATCCTGCGAGCCGCATCCGCTTGTCGGACCAACGCGACTCGTTGGGTCTTCGGCGCAGTCAGATCGATTGGCGGCTGGGCGAGCTCGATCGGCGCACGTCGTTCGAGATGTTCCAGATGATCGGGGCCGAGTGGGGACGGCTGAACCAGGCGCGGGTTCGCATCCCGCACTGGCTCTCCGAGCCTCGCGATGACTGGTCGCACAACGTGAGAGACGTCGGACACCACATCGGTACGACCCGGATGGCGGATGACCCGCAGCAGGGCGTCGTCGATCGCAACTGTCGGATCCACGGCGTCGACAATTTGTACGTCGCCGGTGCGTCGGTGTTCGCGACGTCCGGACACGCCAATCCGACGCTCACCATCGTGGCGCTTGCGTTGCGTCTCGCAGAGCACATCGCGTCGCTTCCGGCATGAGCGCGAACCTGCCGTTCTACCTGGTCGAAGCGGCTCTCCTCGCCTGCATCGCCACGTTCTCCCTGGGGCTGGCGAGCCAGGGGCTGCGCCGGCTCGGCGCGCCAATCCGGTTCCGACACAGGCGCGTGCTATTGGCCTCCTGGCTGGTGTTCGCCGTCATCGGTAGCGTCTTTGGTGAAGCGGTGGGCCCGGAGTTCGTGTTGCCCCATCAGTTCTGCTTCTGGCTGGCGCTCGGCGGTGCGTCGCTTTGGCTCTTCTCCTTCGTGAGGCGCCGCCCACCCGATCGAACCCCCGCAAGGGCGCACGGGCACGCTCGCGACTGATCGAATCCCCTGCCGGGGCTCTTCCCTTTGCGAGCCGTGGCGTCCTACAGTGCGAACCGTGTCGAGATCCCGAGATGACGAGTGGAGGCATTCCGAATGAGGCCGTTGTTGATCGAGCGCTGGCACCAGTTGATCGCGAGCCGCGACCCGAGCGGGCTCGATGAGTTGCTCGCGGAGGATGTGACTTTTTCTTCGCCGATCGTGCACACGCCACAGGTCGGGAAGGCGCTCACGCGCGGGTATCTTCTCGCGGCGATGGAAGTCCTGCTGAGTGGCAGCTTTCGCTACGTCAACGAGTGGGTCGCCGAGCAGTCGGCGGTGCTCGAGTTCGAGGCCGTCGTCGACGGCATCACGATTCAGGGCGTCGACATCATCCACTGGAACGCAGCCGACCGCATCGTTCGCTTCAAGGTCATGGTGCGCCCGCTCAAGGCGATCAACCTGCTCCACCAGTCGATGGCTCGAGCGCTACAGGCCGCCGCGCCGGGGCATTGATCGGAGCGTGTCCTCGCCATTCGGGCGAACGCGTTCGCAGGCACCGGCCATGGATTCGTGAGTTAGCCCGCTGGCGAGCTCTTCGGGCCCAGGCGCGCGCGCAGCTCGTGCTTGAGGATCTTGCCCGTCGGATTGCGCGGCAGCTCGCTGACGAGTGCGATCTGTTCGGGCAGCTTCTGCTTCGCGAGGTCGTGGGCAATCAGCCACTCCGTGAGCTCCGCCAGTGTCGGGGGGTGCTGCGGATCCGCGGGCACCACGACGGCGCAGGCGCGCTCCCCCGTCACCGGATCGGGCAGTCCGACCACCGCGACCTCGCGCACGGCCGGGTGCGCGTGCAGCAGGTCCTCGAGCTCGCGCGCGCTGATGTTCTCGCCATGGCGGATGATCACGTCCTTCAGGCGGCCGGTGACGACGACGTAGCCGTCGGGGTCGAGATGGCCGAGGTCGCCGGTGCGGAAGAACCCGTCCGCGTCGAAGGCCGCCGCGTCCAGCGCGGCATCGAGATAGCCGCGGAACATCTGGGGCGCACGCACGCGCAATTCGCCGTTCACGACCCGGATCTCCACTTGCGGCGGGCTGGCGCGCCCCTCCGTGTGGGCCAGCTTCGCGTCCGGATCGCGCGGAGAGCCCATTGCGAGCACGGGACACTCCGTCATTCCATAGCCGGACACGATCCCGGCGCCGCCGAGTTCTCGTTTCACATCGTCGTGTAGTGTCGGCGGCTTGGGCGCGCCGCCGCCAGGAAAGGCGCGAACGTGCGGAAAGATCGCCGCGCCTCCCCGCTCGCGTTGTGCGGCGAGATAGGCCTGATGGAAGGCGGTTCCGGCGCCGGCCTGGGTGACCCCGTGTCGCGCCAACACGTCGATGCTCGACCGGGGATCGAATGCCGAGATCGCGATGTGCGCACAGCCCGCCAGCAGTCCATTCATGAGCCAGAGCACGCCGCCCACGTGGGTGAAGGGAAAAACGAGCCCCACGCGGTCGTCGGGCGCCAGCTCGAGTCTCGCGCTCATTGCGCGCGCCGCGGCGAGCAGCGTCGCATCCGTGTGACGGGCCCCCTTGGGCTCGGCGGTGGTTCCGGAGGTGTAGAAGATCCAACGCACGGCGTCGGCGGAGGCCGCCGCCTGGCGGCGTGCGGGCAATTGCGCCGGGTCCCCCTCGGCGAGCCCTCCTGCGACGATTTCGACCGCGAGACCGCTCACCCCGGCTGCGATTCCGCGCGCCATCGCGGCGTGATCGAAGCCGCGAAACACGCCGGGAACAAAGATCCGGCGTGCGCCGGTCTGACGCACCGCGAAGCCGACTTCCCGCGCACGCAGGATTGGAAGAATCGGCACCTGCACGGCGCCCAAACGGGAGAGAGCTCCGCACAGCACGAGCGCCTCGAGCGTCGTCGGAAGTTGCCACGCCACGGGCGTGTCCTCGCCCACGCCCCGCATACACAGCGCCGCGGCGGCAGCTTCGGCGGCCGAGCGGTACTGCTCGAAATCCAGTCGCCGGTCGTTCTCGTCGACGGCAAACAGCGCGTTCGGAGTCGCTTCGGCGCGCCGCTCGATCAGATCCCAAAGCGTGGGGGCGTCGATCATGGTCGACTCCAGGGGGTGGGCGGTCGCAGGCTCAACATCGCCGGGCTCCCGATCGAAGGCGTGCAAGAATAGCCATCACCCGGAGTTCCCGACCGCGGGTTCAACTTCCGAGCGCCCGCGCGATGAACCAATGCATTCCGAGACCGCAGAGCGCGGCCGATAGCGCGTCGGCGGCGAAGACGGCCGAGCGCGTTCGCGCGAAGCGGCGCGCGAGCCCCTGGCCCGCGAGCCAGAGCATCGTCACGATCGCGAGCTGCCCGATCTCGACGCCGAGATTGAAGCCGAGCAGCGCGCGCGCCAGCTGGGCTCGCGCGAGGCCGAGTTCGAGCAGCACGTTCGCGAAACCGAAGCCGTGCACGAGCCCGAACAAGAGCGTGAGCAGCGGCCGCAGACGCAGCGCCTGATCGGCGTTGGCCGCGAGCGGAAGGTAGGCGAGGACGAAGATCGCGAGGCCGAGGCTCGTGATTGCGGGCAGGCCGACGCCGGTCGCAGTGTGCGCGAGCGCGAGCGCAGCGAGCCCCGCAGCTGCGATGCTCGCGAGAATCCAGCGCGCAGAATGCAGCCGCACGCTCACGTTCTCGGCCGCGACGAGTGCAATCGTGAAGCCGATCAGGGCCTCCACCACGGGCACGTCCGGTCGCACGTATCCGAGCACCGCGAGTGTCAGGGTCAGGCTGTGGCCGAGCGTGAAGCCGGTCACCAGCAACGCACAAGCCTCAGCCTCGGACCGAGATCATATTGGAAGTTTATTTATGGATGTTCATTCATTGACATCAAGTTACTTGAACTGGCTGATGGGAGTAATGAACTCGCCTGGATCTTATGGCATGAGCGATCTTGTCCTAAGCGGATTCTTGAGAGTTGTCACCCATCCAAAGGTATTCGCCGATCCTTCGCCAATCGAAGCGGCCCTCGCCTTCGTAGATCAAATTCGAGAACATCCAAACTGTTTGCAGGTCACTCCCGGCGATAGGCATTGGTCCATTTTTCAGGGACTCATGCGAGAAGCCGGCGCCAAAGGTAATCTCGTGCCGGATGCATATCTCGCCGCGTTGGCCATTGAATCCGGGGCCGAGTGGATTA
>JANNIY010000201.1:0-9398 GCA_031405455.1 Deltaproteobacteria bacterium
GGGGATGCGGATTCGGCTGATCATCAATGAGCCGGAGACGGCGAACATCAACACGAGCGGATGAAGCTGAAAACCCGCAATCGTCACCACGCCAAGCCAAAGCTGCTCCTGCAACGCGCCAAACCAGGCGGCCAGCGCCAGCAAGCCAACGAGCAGTACGGACGTGGGGATGGGCGTTCCCTCGAAGTACTTTACTTTGTCGCCACCCTCGGAGAGCGCTTCTGCCGTAATGTTATAGCGGGCCAGACGCGACACGCCACAGGCAACGAAGTAAGCCAGAACGATGCGGTCATAGAAGCCCTGCATGCCGCAACCGTACGCAATGATCGCCGGCGCGACGCCGAACGAAATAATATCGGCGAGCGAATCAAGCTCCCGACCCATCGCCGACGACTTCTGACGCCAGCGCGCGACGCGCCCGTCAATGACGTCGAAAATCAGGGCGGCAACGACCAGACTGCACGCAAAATAGACGTGCTTGATGTTGCCTGTTTCAAGGTAGGTCATGGTGGAAAACAGTGCGCCCATTCCACAGACGGCATTGCCGAGCGTGAACCAGTCGGCGAGATGAAATTCGCGAATCATGGAGAACGGTTTGCGGGGATTGGGCGTCGTCATGAAAGGCACCTTCCGGGAGAGATAGGGTCTAGCGTAGCACCATCGGCAGAATGCGAAATGGCAGGATTTGAACTCGACACGCTTCAGCAACTACGGTCGATATTATTGAGAATTCCGTAACCGTATGACACTGTCGCCAATGGTTGGAACGCCCTCTCCCCCAGCCCCTCTCCCGCGAGCGGGAGAGGGTGGCCGACAGGCCGGGCGCACGTATCCGAGCACCGCGAGTGTCAGGGTCAGGCTGTGGCCGAGCGTGAAGCCGGTCACCAGCAACGCAACATCTCGCAGCCGGCGACACAGCAGCAGCAGCGCGAGCAGAAACGCGACGTGGTCGGCCCCCGCGAGGATGTGCTCGATGCCGAGGCGCAGGAAGGCTCCGAACGAGGCTCTGTCATCGGCCCCATCGCTCGCACGGCCGCCGAGGCTGCGTTCGCGGCGCGCGTCGCTGAACAGCAGCTCCGAGGCCGGCGCGCCGTCGATGCCCACCCGTGCATAATGCACGTGCGACGAAACCACCTCGAAGAAGGCGCCATTCGAGATGTGCAGGGCGCCCGGCTCGGGGCACCGGAAGCGCAGCTCGACGCGGGCGAGTCCCGTGCGCGCCGCGAGCGAGCGCGGTGCGGCGACGGCGACACAGGCGGTTCCGCCGCGCGAGACGCGAATGCGCGACGCCAGATGATCGCGCAGCATCGCGTCGAGATCGTTGGCCCCGGGCGCGAGGGGCACGAGCCGGGTCGCCTCGTAGATCGGCGCGCTGAAGACCGCCACGATGTCCTGGCCGCGCACGTCCCAACTCGAGAAGGATTGGCTGCGGGTGTGCGCGCTGGTGTTGGCGGGCGTGAGAGCCAGCAGCAGCCCGAACCCGATCTCAATGCATGCGCGCAAGGCCCGGGTGTTCTTCACGGCGCGGCTGCTTCCGTGCAGCCGATGCGGGCCCGCTCGCGCAGTTCGTTTAGGTAGCCCCGCAACGCCGCATTGCGAGCCCGTGCGGCGACCACCACTTCCAGGTTCTCGCGCACGGCCTCGAAGGGTTGCGTGGGAGAGGGGTTCCCGGGTGCGCTGCGCAGGGCGTCGAAGCTGGCGCGCAGCTCGGCCTGCGTGGCGGCGCGGCTCGCGCTCTCGGCAACGATGGATTCGACCATCGCGAGCGAGACGGCGTCGCGCACCGAGCGATCGCTCGCGAGAAAGCCCCGCGCGAGCGCGGACTCGACGAGCAGGTCCTCATCGATCAGACGCTCGAGCACGCGAGCGCGATCGCTCTGCGAGAGCGGCTCGCGCCGATCGCCAGCCAGCATTGCGAGCGAGCGCGCGTATTCTTCGGAGGAAATCGGCCGACCCTCCACCAGCGCAACCACGCCGGGCGGGAGCACGGCGGTCCCGCGTGCTCCGTCGTTTGCGGCGAACAGGCCCGAAACGACGCCCACGGTCGCGCCGAGAGCGAGCAGCCATCCGGCCCGACGACGGTCGCATGCGCTGCGAGTGTCCTGCTGGGACGGAGCCTCGCGTTGCGTCATGGCTGTGACGGCTCGGCTGCACGGACGATGCGTGTCTGCGCGCGAAGGCGCGCGAGCAACGCCGCGAGCGCTTCATCGCCGTGCCGCCGCGCGAACTCGGCGATGACCTGCGTACGCGCCTGGTCGAAGTCGGAAGCGCGCGCGGGCGCGTTCTTGGCAAGTTGCAGCAAATGCACGCTCGCGCCGACGTGGATCGGTTCCGAGACCTGGTTCTCTGCGAGCGCGAGCGCGGCAGCGCTGAGCGAGGGGCCGAGCTGACGGCGCAGTGCGGCTTCGGGAAACAGGGCGTCGGGTAGCGGCAGGCCCGGCCGATCGCCGAAGCGCGCAGCCGCCGCCGCGAAGGCCATTCCGTCCGCGATCGCGGCGGCGGCTGCCTGCGCGCGGCGCATGGCCAGCTCGGGATCGCGGCTCGCGTCGAAGGAGATGGCGCGCACGCGCACACGCCGCGGCACCTCGAAAAACCCGGCGTTCGCCGCGTGAAACGCCCGGAGTTCGTCTTCCCGGAACGCGCGCTGCGAGGCGTCGCGAACGGCCGCGTCGATCGCGGCGCGCGCGAGCGCCTTGCGCACGCCGCGATCCGATTCGACGAGGCCCATCTCGGCGGCGCGCTGGACGAGAAGCTCCTCGTCCACGAGGCGATCGATCAGCGCGCTGCGCTCCCGGGAATCGGCCGGACCCCCGAGTGCGGCCTCGCGGCGGGCGAGAGCGCGATCCAACGCGGCCTCGCGGATCGGCGCGCCATTCACGCACGCCACGACCTGGCCGGTTTCATCCGCGCCGCGTGGCGTGGCGAGGATGGCGCCCGAAAGAGCGAGCGCGAGGCCGCCGACGGCGACGATCGACTGCGCGGGGCGGAGAACCCTCATGCGCCTGGGAGCCTACCCGGAACGCCGTTGCGCTGCGCGGTCTTCTTCCCCGAGCGTGCCCGAATTCGGTATAAGCAGGGGAACGCCTCGCGGAGGAGATCGCCATGAAGTTCGTCGTTCGCAGCTCATTCGTGCTCGCAGTCATCGTCGTGGGCGTGGGGCTCTACGTTTTGGGTGCCCAGCAGCACTGGTATGGCGAACACGAAGGTGCGGGGACGCCGCAAGGCAAGCAGGTTCCGGATCCGGTGATCCGCGCGCGCGCTCGCGCCGAGCAGCGGGCTGCCGCCACGCTCACCACCACGCCGCCTGCCAAGCAGGTGCTCTTCGGCGACCTCCACGTCCACACGACGTTTTCGACAGATGCCTTCCTGTGGAGCCTGCCGATGGTGAGCGGCGGGGGTGCCCACCCCGTGGCGGACGCCTGCGATTTTGCGCGCTTCTGCTCGGGACTCGATTTCTGGTCGATCAACGACCACGCCGAAGCGACGACGCCGCGCCGCTGGCGGGAGACGCGCGATGCGATTCGCGAGTGCAATGCCGTGGCGGGGGATGCCACGAACCCCGACGTCGTCGCGTTTCTCGGCTGGGAGTGGAGCCAGGTCGGGCTCACCCCCGAGCAGCACTACGGACACAATAATGTGATTCTTCGCGATCTCGACGATGCGCAGGTTCCCTCGCGCGTGATTGGCGCAGCCGGGCTCGCCACCGACGCGCTGCGCGGGCAATTCGGCGGCATGCCCTGGTACGTCCCGCTCGTCGATTTTCCGAATCGCGAGCGCTACTACAACTTCATCGAATTCATGGATGAGGTGCGCGAAATTCCGGCGTGTGCGGAAGGTGTCTCCGCGAAGGACCTGCCCGCCGATTGTTACGAATCCGCCGCCACGCCGAAGGATCTCTTCCGCAAGCTCGACGAGTGGGGGATGGACTCGATCGTGATCCCCCACGGCAATACCTGGGGTTTCTATTCCCCCCCCGGCACGACCTGGGACAAACAGCTCGCGCAGGGCAACCAGGATCCGAGCCGCCAGTTCCTGATCGAGGTGATGTCCGGGCACGGAAACTCCGAGGAGTTTCGCGATTGGCAGGACGTGTCGATCGATGCGTTGGGCAAGGCCAGCTGCCCGGAGCCGCGTCCCGATTACGTTCCGAGCTGTTGGCGCGCCGGTGAGATCATCGAGCAGCGCTGCCTCACCGGCGGAACCGCCGCCCCCGAGTGCGCACTCCGCGCCGCGGCTGCGCGCCAGCACTACGTCGATGGCCGGGTGGCCGGTCACTGGTCGGTTCCCGGAGTTCAACCGGCCGAATGGCTCGACGCGGGGCAGTGTCGGGATTGCTTCCTTCCGTCCTTCAACTACCGCCCGGGTGGATCCACGCAGTACGCGCTCGCGATCTCGAACTTTGACGACCCGAAGGATCCGCAGCGCTTCCGCTTCGGGTTCATCGCCGCCAGCGACAATCACCAGGCCAAGCCCGGAACCGGTTACAAGGAGTTCGGCCGCAGGCATGACATGACCGAGTCGCGCGGCGCCCGTGATGAAGCCTGGCGCAAGCGCATCAACCCCTGGATCTACGCCGAAGAGAGCCTTCCCGAATCGCGCGAAGTTCCGCTCAACGATCTTTCGCGCGGCTTCGCGACGCTCGAAGCGGAGCGCCAGGCCTCGTTCTTCCTGACGGGAGGCCTCGCCGCGGTGCACACGGAAGGGCGCAGCCGCGAGCAGATCTGGGACGCCCTGAAGCGCAAGGAAGTGTACGGGACGAGCGGCGATCACATCCTGCTCTGGTTCCATCTGTTGAACGCCGAAAATGCGGACGGCACGCTCGCCGCTGCTCCGATGGGCAGCGAAGTCCGAATGACGGGTACGCCGCGCTTCGAGGTCCGCGCGGTCGGCGCATTCGAGCAGAAGCCCGGTTGTCCGGAGGCGTCGACGGCGGCGCTCTCAGCGGAGCGCCTCGAGATGCTGTGCCGGGGGGAATGCTTCAATCCTTCCGACGAACGCAAGCGGATCACCCGCATCGAAGTCGTGCGCATTCGCCCGCAGATTCGCAGCGGCGAGCCGATCGGCCCGCTGATCGACGACCCGTGGAAGAAGATCGCCTGCGATCCGAGCCCCAACGGCTGTGTCGTGCAGTTCGAGGATCCGGATTTCGCGGCGGCGGGCCGCGATACCGTCTACTACGTGCGCGCGATCGAGGAGCCGAGCCCGGCCGTGAACGCCGGCGGCTTGCGGTGCCGCACGGACGAAAGCGGGCGCTGCATCGAGGTGAATCCCTGCCGGGGTGACTACCGCACGGATTCGGAAGACGATTGCCTCGCGACGATCGAGGAGCGCGCCTGGTCGTCGCCGATCTTCGTCGATCGCGGCTGAAGACACGGAAGGAGCTGGCCGATGTGCGCGGTCTTGACCACCCGGATCGTGCCGAGCGTCGCGCCCAGCAAGCTGCGCCCGGCGCAGGTGGCGCGCGAATTCCGGCGCCTGTTGCAAGACGGCGCGAAGCTGCGACCCGTCGGTGAGGCCCGGAGGCATCCGCGCCGGCTGCTCTCCCGAGGTTACACACCGAAGTACAAGATCGAGCTGTTCGGAACGCGTTTTTACCTGACGGACGTTCGCCAGGATGCGTACATCCGATACTTCGTGGCGTACGTCGTCCCGCCGCAGTCGCGTGGGCGCGAGATCCAGATCCATCCCCGCATCTTCTACAAGGACGTCTCGCTCCAATGGCGCGCGGCTTCGCATTTCATCCGTTCGGAGGGCGAGAACTGGATTGGCAAGGGAGACGTGCGGCAGGTCGATGCGGGAGATTTCGAGGTCACGACCTCGGCGGAGGAGACGACGGATCTTCCGCTCGAAATGCAGTCGGCGATCGAGGTCCTGATCCGACGCGTGACCTCCGTGCGAACCGATCATGCGGGCGTTGCCCTCGTCTTGCGCCGCGCACCGAACGATCGCATCGAAGCCTACAGCGACTTCACCGCCCCCAGGCGTCGCGCACAGGCCGCGCGCCGCAATCTCATTCACGGCGGGCGCAGCATCGCCCGCTTCACGCGCAAGCACGACCCGACGTCGCTGCGCTTCGTCGCCGGTTTCGAGCCGGATTTCGAGGCGGGGATTCTCGAAACCGCGCGTTCGCAGAGTCGCCTGTACGGCGGAGAGGTCGTGCGTTATCGCATTCTCTCGAAGAACCGGAAGATCCAATATCTGTTTCTCGCGTCGCCACGCCACGCCTGGATCATCCCTCCCCAGGCGACGACGACCGAGCTCACGAGCTATGGCGTTCGCACCATCGACGTCGCCGCCGACGAGGACCTGTTCGTTCCCGGCTACGAGTATCACTACATCGATGACGACGAGGATCCGCCGGTGCTCGTGAGCCAGATCCCGGAAGGTTTCGTCGGGGCGACGAGCGAGTTCGATGCCACCCGCGCCGACGCTTCGGCGTGGCTCGATCGCGTGCCCGTAATCGAGGAGTTCAGGCGCAAGGTCGTCCACCGGCGGGCGGGGGCGCCGCGCGCGTCCCCGCGCAACCGGGGCTGCTCCTAGCGGCGCAGCCTCGTCACGTGGCCTGCCCGCTGCGGTGGGCGCGTTCGGCCAGCACCGCGAGCAGGGGGCGGCTGTAGTCGATGTTCGGGCGATAGTGCTGGAAGAGGCCGCCGAGCGAGAGAAAGACGCGGCCGATCATCACGAACTCCGCGGGGATCCGGATCACCGGGTCGTCGTGCATGCGGGCCAGGGCCAGCTTTGCATTCGCGAGCATCGCCTGCGCGTCGAGGCCGCCGCAACCGCCGTTGTGCATGGCTGCGCGGAATTCGCCGAGCAGGAGTTCGGCAAAGGCTTGGAGTGTCGCGGGCGCGCCGCTCGCGGTCGCAAAACCGAGTTCCGCGAGGTGCGTCGCGAGGCGCGCGCCATCGCCCGTGAGGAAGGCGCCCACCAGCGCCAGATAGTGTTCGCGCACGGGCGCGCTGAGCGTGCGCGTGCAACCGAAATCGAGCAACACGAGACGGTCGTCGTCGGTGACGAGAAAATTCCCGGGATGCGGATCCGCCTGGAAGACACCTGCGACGAGGATCTGACGCGCGTAGGTTTCGAGCAACAATGCCAGGATCCGGTCGAGACGGACGCCGGCATCCACGTCGCCTGCGTCGCGCCGCGCGCGGAGGTCGTCGAGTACGAGCGTGATCTTGCGGCCCTCGCTGAAGTGACTCACGAGCACGTCGTGCCCGCAGAGCTCCGGCAGCGTGCGGGGGACGATGATGCTCTCGCTGTCGGCAAAGAACGCGGCGAGTCGTTCCGTCATCTGGGCCTCGACGCGGTAGTCGAGCTCCTGGCGCAGCATCTCGCGGATCTCCGCGACGATCGTCGGATAATCGGCGGGCGGGAACAGCGGTTTCACGCCCTCGAGGAACAGTTCGAGCAGATCGAGATCGAGCTCGAGGCACTCGCGAACGTCTGGCCGCGTGATCTTGACCGCGACGCTGACGCCCGCGAGCGTCGTGGCGCGGTGGACGACGCCGATGCTCGCTGCCGCCACGGGCGCCTCGTCGAAGTGGCTGAAGTGGGCTTCGAGCGGGGCGCCGAGGTCGTCTTCGATCCGCTGGCGCACGGCCGGGAACGGCACGGGCAGCGCGGCGTCCTGGAGTCGCGAGAGCTCCGTGATCCAGGCCTCGGGCAACAGATCGGGCCGCGTCGAAAGCAGTTGTCCGACCTTGAGCATGCCTGCGCCACGGCGCGCGCTGGTGTCGACGAACCGGCTGGCGTTTCGCGCGTGCAGGCGCGCCAGCGCCGCGCGCGCTTGCGGCTCCGGAAGGAAGGCGGCGCGCGTCGGGTGGAGTCGATAGCTCGCCGCGACGCCGCCGAGCATCCAGCCCGCGTCGACGAGCCGTTCGACGCGGCGAGGCCAGGCAGCGAGCTCGGCGCCCAGCTCGCGCACGCCACCTGCGAGCCTCAGCCAGTCGTCTTGCATCTCGCGCCACGCGCTCGTCGCGCGATCGGCGGCCGCCAGCGCCCCGTTGCGCGCAGCCCAGGCCGTCTGTTCGAGATCTCCGAGCGCCGTATCGATTGCGGTCAGCCAGCCGAGGGCGCGTGTCCGCATGTCAGTCCGCCGCGTCGTTGGCGAGCGCCTGAACGCTCGCGGCGCAGACGAAGGCTTCCGGACGCGCGGGATCATCACCGACCCCGCGATAGGCGTCGCTTCCGCGCGGCAGCTCGCAGCCGCATCGCGTGCACGCAACCGGCCGGTTCAGCACCACCGCCTGCCAGGCGTGAATACCGCTGAGCCGCGGGTCGGCGTCGGGCAGCGGCGCCAGGCAGGCCGTCCGTGTGCGCCCCTTTGCTTCGCCCATGCGCCGCACGTCGCGTCCGACCTTTTGCGCCAGCTCGACGGAATCGCTCACGATCGCGTCGACGCTCGCGACCACGCCATCTACCAGTTCGAACGTGTCTTCCAGGATGTTCCGAATCATCTGCGACACCGTCGTGCGACGCTTGCGCGCCTCCTGTTTCAGGGTGCTCTCGAGCTTCTCCGGAACCCGTGTCTGGATCAGACGGTCTTTGCGTTCGCTCACGCCGTCCGCCCGGGGGCCCGAGATCGCTCGCCCCGACCGGCGAAGCTCGCTTCACTGCTTCGCCGCGCCATGGAGTTCTCCTTCAGGGACAGGGACTTCAGCGGCTTGCTCCGGAGATCCAGGCTGTCATGCCGGACATGTAATACAAGAGATTACAAATGCTGACAAGGCCTGCGGTCGCGGGCTTCTCGCGGAGTCCCCAATGCGTGCATCAGCGCTACGGGCAGGGCGCCGATCCAGCGCACGCGAGACCCGAGGGGCCCGGGGGGAGTCCGAACGCCGCGCGAAACCGGCCGTAATCCGCGACGCCAATCGCACCGTTGCCGTCCCAGTCGACTTCGGCGTTCCAGGCCGGATCGCCGGCGCGCGCTCCGAAGGCGACCTTCAGCAGCGCAAAGTCGTCGATCCCCACGCCGCCGTCGTCGTTGTAATCGGCATCGCAGCGATTTCCGTAGCCGTCCTGATCGCTGTCGCGCTGATCAAAATTCGAAACCAGCAGGCAATTGTCGGCCGGATCCTGGATGCCATCGCCATCCTGATCGATCCACTCGGGACCCTTCAGGATCTGGAAATGGTCGAGCACGTTGCCGGTGACGCCCAGGAAGCGTGCGTCGAGCTGGCGTCCATCCACGTCGATCACCAGCGAGCCGAGGATGTTCAGGTTCACGCGCATGACGGGATGGTTGAGAGGCCCTCCCGAGATGATCGACGAGCTGCCGACCACCGAATAGACCCCGCCCGAATCCGGGGACGGCCCGAGCGCACTCTTCAGGTAGGCGCCGTCGCCCCCGGGATCGCCGTCGCCGGCGTCGATCGCGTGAAGCACGGGGTTGTAGC
>JANNIY010000202.1:0-17878 GCA_031405455.1 Deltaproteobacteria bacterium
CAGCAGGGCCGGATCGAACCCCGCCCCGCCGGGCCAGCATCGGCTCCCTGCTTGAACCCGGGATTGGCGCTAGAAAGTGAACCGCTGCACGTCCTGCCGCAGGGCCTCGGCCTGATGGAGCAGGCTCTTGACCACCGCGTCGAGACGACGCGAAGAATCTTCGTTGCTGCGCGTGCGCGCGTAGACGGTCTCGAGGAACTCCACCGCCGAGCGACACGCCGCCGACTGTTCCTGCAGCGCGCGGTTGATGCGCTCCACCGCCTCGCGCACCCCTTCCACGCTCTCGCGGATCCGACCCGAGCCCCGCGCCTGCTCTTCCGTCGTGCCGCGCACCTGCTGCGCCACTTCGCGCATCGCCACGCTGCTCACGTGCACCACTTCGTTGCCCCGGTCCTGCTCCGCCGCGGCGCCCCGGATCTGCTCCACTCCGCCCCGCACCCGCTCCATCAACTCCACCACGTGGCTGGCCGCCTTCGCCTGCTCCCGCACCGCCGTCACGATCCCCGCAATCCGGCTCCCGCTCTCCCGGCTCGCCCGCGTGATCTCCTCGAGGCTCACCCCGGCCTCCGCCGACAAGTCCACCCCCGAGGCCACGCTCGCCGCGCCCTTCTCGATCGCCCCGATCGCGTTGCTGCCCTCTTCCTGCACCGCGCGGATCAGTCCGCCAATCTCCTTCGTGCTCGCCAGCACCCGGTCCGCCAGCTCCTTGATCTCGTCGGCCACCACCGAAAACGCCTTGCCCTGCTCTCCCGCCTGCGCCGCGATGATCGCCGCGTTCAGCGCCAACAGGTTCGTCTCGTCCGCCACGTCGTCGATCACGTCCACGATCGCGCCGATCTCCCGCGTCCGGCTCCCGAGGTTCCGGATCACCCGCTCTGCCGTCTCCGTCGCCTCCCGGATCGCCTCCATCCCCTCGATCGCCTGCACCATCCGCGTCTGACCGCTCTCCGCGCTCGCCACCACCTGGTGCGAGAGTCGCGCCGTCTCCTCCGCCGACACGTCCACTTCCCGCATCGACATCGCCATCTCTTCCATCGACGCCGACGTCTCCATCGCCGCCTCCGACAGCGCCTCCGTGTTCTCCAACACCTGCTTCACGCTGCGAACCATCTGCTCGATCGAGCTCGACACCTCGTTCACCTTGCCCGAGAGCACCGACGCCGTCTCGTTCAGCTCCTCCCCCGCCGCCCCCAGCTCCAGGATCGAGCTGCTCGATTCCTCCACCGACACGTTCAGCGTCTGCGAGCTGTCCGCGATCCCCCGCACCTGCCGGTTGATCGCCTCCATCGACGTCGTCGTCTGCTGAATCCCGCGCACCTGGTCCGCCGTCACCGACGACACCGCCTCGGAAACTCCGGCCATCTCCCCCGCCGTCGCCTCCACCCGGTCCGCCGCCTCCGACACCCGCCCCACCGTCGCCCGCAGCGAACTCGCCATCGCCTCGAACGAGCGCGACAGATCCCCCAGCTCGTCCTCCGATTCGTACACTTCCCCACGACGCAGGTCCCCGGACGACAACCGCTCCGCTTCCCCACGCAACGCCTCCGTCGCGCGACCCACGTCCTGAGCCAACAACCATGCCAGCAACGCCGCCATCCCCGTCGACACCACCAGCAGCACGGCCATGACGGACCACAGAGTGGACTGATCGAGGGCAAGCCTCTCGGCGGGTGAAAGCGCGAGCAGGATCCGACCGTCGGGAAGCGCGCGCCACGAGAACACGTAGGCGCTGCGAAGTTTCACGCTGTTGCCACCTGCTTCACCGCGCGCCACGGCCTGCTCTACGCTGGCAGCGATGTCGCTCTCCAGTTTTGCGCGGAGCCCAGACGTGCTCTCGGCCTCGAGATCGACGAGGGCTATCTCGATCGGCACCGGGAGGCGCAGTGCGCCGGTCGTCGCCTGCGTCGGATTCTCACCGGCTGCGACTTTTTCGCGGGCATCAGCGAGCACGGCGTCCTGCCACAGGATCGTAAAACCTCGCAGCGAGCGGGTCGCCTCGCTGTGGGCGAGCAGCACCGCAAAGATCACCGGCATGATCGACACGCCAGTCACGCACACGAGCAGCTTCGTTCGCAGCGACAACGGCGCGACCAGCGAACGGCGCAAAGCGGGATCGCTGAGGGCGACGGCGAGCGCGTTGCGCACGGGCGCGATCGCGTGCTTGCACAAGAGCAGCAGGAAGCTCCCCGCCAGGAAGCCCGCCGCGAGCCCGGAGAAGAGGACCACGCTCGAGTCGAAGAGACTCCACCGTTCCCAGCGCAGATCCATTGCCAGGGTGATGATCCATGTCGGGAGCAGCCAGTTCAGCATCCCGACAACGGAGCAGCGCAATGGAAAGCGCATGCTCGCGGCGAAGGCCGCTTGCGGAATCTCCGGTGCGAGGTCCGGTTGTTCCCGGCGGTCGAGCCATACCGCGATCGCTGCTACCGAGCGCCGCTGGTAGACCATGATCGGACCCGAAAAGACGGCCGTGTAGGCGCACACCATGCCGAGAAACCACAGCCACTGCTCGGGTGTGAGTTCGAGCAGCGAATACAGACACGCGAGCAGGACGCCGAGCGCAGGCAGCGGCACGAGGCACGTGAGCAGGTGCATGCGCAGATAGATGCCGCGACCGGTCGGCAGCGCAGACGGCGTCATTCGAGAGCCTCCCGCGCGGGAAGCGCAGAGCGATAGACGGTCTCCAGCACGTGCTCGAGCGACAGCACGAGAATCGGTTCGGCGCCCGCCCGGCGGACCACTGCACGCGTCATGTCATAGCCCGTCTGGGTAGCGAGCATCGGCGGATCGTCGAGATGGGCGACATCCACCGAGAGCACCTCGACTGCGGCGGCGACGACGAGTCCCATGACCAGCCCATCGACTTCGGTGACGGCGATGCGCGTGCGGCTGCCCGGCGTCACCGGCGCCCCACCGAGCGCGCGCCCGAGATCGACGACCGGAACCACCGCGCCGCGCAGGTCGATCACGCCTTCGATCAGCGCCGGCGCATTCGGCAGCGGCGTCGGAGCTTGCCAGCGCACGACTTCGCGCACCTGCGCGACCTCGATCGCATACGTGTGTCCCCCGACCTCGAAGCAGCCGAGGGTGACGAAATTCTCGGAAGCGACTTCGGCGCTAGCGTTGCGCATCGAAACCCAGCACCCGATCGAGATCGATGACGGAGATGAAGCGATCCCCCTGCACACACAGGGTCTCGATGTTTCCCGCCTCCGCCGCCGTGGGGGGGCGCAGTGCGTCTTCGGAAACGTTGAGCACCTCGCTCACGCCGTCGACGAGCAGCCCTGCGACACTGCCATCCGCCGAGTGAACGACGATGATGCGGCTCGCGCGACCTCCCTGCGCAGCGCGCAGGCGCAAGCGCAAGCGCAGGTCGATCACCTCCAGGATCTCGCCGCGCAGCGAGATCACGCCACACACATCATTCGGAACGCGAGGCACCGGCGTGATCGGCCGGACGCGAACGATCTCGCGCACCCGCGCGACCGGGACGGCATAAGGCGAAGCGTCGAGCACGAACGTCAGCAGTTGCCGCACCGCAACGCTCTCGACCTCGGCGTTGCGGCGCTCGGCTGCGCGGCGCGCGAGATCCTGCCAGCGAGGTGAGGGTGACCCGGCTGCGTCGCTCCCCGCGCTCACGGCGTTTCCCTGCGGCGGCCCAGATCCGCGAGCAGCGCCGACACATCGAGCACGAGCACGGGCTCCTGATCGCCGAGTTCCGTCGCGCCAGCGATGCCGCGCACCGCCGGGATCGGACCCTGGATCGGCTTGATCACCGTGTCCTGCTGGCCATCGAGCCGATCCACCAGCAGCCCCATGCGCGTTTCGCCCAGGCCGATCACGACCACGAACGGCTTGGCGTCCGGCGAAGCCGCCGGCAGATCGAATTCGGCGGCGAGCCGGCGCAGGGGCAGCGCCTCGCCGCGCAGGTTGAGCAGCTCCCGGCCCTCGCTGCGCTGGATCTCGGAGCCATCGATCAGCAGGGTTTCGTGCACGGCATTGAGCGGGATGGCGAAGCGCTGGCGCGCCACGACCACGATCAGCGATTGGATGATGGCGAGCGTGATCGGCAGGGTCATCGAGATCGTCGTACCGCGTCCCGGTGTGGTTTCGACGTCGACGACTCCGCCGAGCGCCGTCAGGTTCGTTTGAACCACGTCCATGCCCACGCCGCGCCCGCTCGTCTCGGTGACTTCGCTGCGTGTCGAGATGCCGGGAGCGAAGATCAAATCGAGCGTCTCGCGCTCACTGAGGAGATCTCCGGGTTGCACGATTCCCTGCGCCTCCGCAAGTGCGCGCAGCGCTGCCGTATCCACGCCACGGCCATCATCGGCGACGGCGATCACGACGTGATTGCCGCGCTGAAAGGCCTCGATGTGGATGCGACCCTCGGGATCCTTCCCCTTCGCGATCCGCTCTTCGCGCGGCTCGATCGCATGGTCGAGCGCGTTGCGAACGATGTGCATCAAGGGGTCGACGAGCTCCTCGACGATCAGCTTGTCGAGCTCGGTGTCGGCCCCGCGCAACTCGAGCCGGACCTCCTTCCCGAGATCGCTGCGCAGGCGACGCACGACGCGCGACACTTTCTCGAAAACCTGGGAGAGCGGGACCATGCGCACGTCGAGCACGGCCGATTGCAGCTCGCGGAGCTTGCGATCGAGCGCCTTGTGGACCTTCGCGAAGTCGCTGCCGATGCGTGCGGTCGCCGCGTCGGCGCTGAGTCGGCCCACCAGTTCGCCGATCGCCCCGCGCTGGATCACGAGTTCGCCGACCAGGTTCATGAGCTCATCGAGCTTGTGGATGTCGACGCGAACCGTGTCGCTGATCGATTTCAGGGATTCGGGAGCGCCCGCCTCGACGGCATCGCGCTGCCCCCCGCCTGCCCGGTCGTCGGACTCGGCGGTCTCAACGTGACACGCCGCCTCGGGAGCCTGCGCCGTAGCCAGCGCGGAGGCCGGAGCCGTGTCTGCTGCGCCCGGGGCTCCCGCACGCAGCAGCCGCAACGAGCCTGCGGGAAGAGCGAGCCGGCTCGCGATCTCGCTCGCGGGACGGTCGGAAGCCACGAGCAGCGAGAAGCGGATCTGCGCGTCCGGAGCCGCCCCCGGCGCCGGAAGCGTCGACAGCACTTCACCGACCTCTCGGATCGCCGTCGTGAGCTGCGACAACCCCTCTTCGAACGAGATGATCTCGAAGTTCGCATCGATCAGACAGATGTGTCGCCCGCGCCGGATGTTCTCGCGCAGGCGATGCTCTTCGTACTCGGTGAGCGCGCGCAACAACGAGGGTTCGAGCGCGAGTTCCCCGAATTCCGAAGTTTCCGCCGGCGCTTCGCGCGCCGCCTGGATGCGCTCGACGAGGCGGCCGATCGGCTCGGCGGCGGCGGCGAGAGCCTCCTCGTTTCCGATCTGTTCGAGCAGGCTGGCGAACAGGTGCACGGATTCGTCGATCAGGGCCACCACCGGCAGGGACAGGTGCACGCGACCGAGGCGCAGACCGTCGAGGATGTCTTCCACGCGGTGAGCGAGATCCTGGATCGGATCGAAGCCGAAAAGCCCGGCCAATCCCTTGAGCGAGTGCGCCGAGCGGAACAGGCGATTCACGACGTCGGGGTCGGCTTCCGCTCCCGCGACGCGCTTGTCGTTCAGATCCGCGAGGTCCTGGCGCATGCGGTCGAGGATTTCCTCGGCCTCGGAGATGAACTCCTGGTCCTTCTTGCTACTCGAACGATTCTTCCGGCGTCGCTGCGCCATGCAACGCTATCCGTGCCGCCGATTTCGATCGAGCAGATCCTGGGCGATCTCTCGCAAGGTCTCCGGAACGAACGGCTTGACCAGGTAGGCGTCGGCGCCGAGGCTCATGCCCTTGTCGCGATCGCGCTCGGAGCCTTCGGTCGAGACGATCACCAGTGGGATCGAGCGGAACGCGGCGTTGTTCTTGACGAACGACACCAGCTCGAGCCCGTTGATGTCGGGCATGTTGATGTCGGTCAGGATCAGGTCGTAGGCGACGCGCGGCAGCTCGCGCAACGCTTCGAAGCCGTTGGCCACCTCGGTGATCTTGACCGGCCGATCGAGCTCCTCGAGCGCGGAGACGAGCAGCGAGCGCATGGTCGGCGAGTCTTCGACGATCAGGATCCGCTGCACGGCCCCTCCTGCCCGTGAGATCAACGAAACCGGGCCGCTAGGAGTATCGACCGGACGCGCAGAAGCTTGAGGCGAGCTGCGTACTTCCGCCCACTATCCGCCTGCCCGCGAAACGCGCAGGTGGAGCCCCGGCGGCAAGCCTCAGTCGGCCTGTTCGAGGGTTCGCTCGAGCAGCGCACGATCGAGCGTCAGACCCGCCTCGCGCAGCACGATCGCGAGTGCCGTCGTATCGGCGAGCGGCTTCGATTCGGGCAGGTCGTCCGCGTAGAGCAGGGCCGCGACGCGGCCACCGCTGTGGATCGGAGCGACAAACGCCTGCTTGGGGACCCCCGTGCCCAGCATCGCGACGAGGCGATGATCGCCGGCGTTCGAGGGCGCCGCCCGCACCGCGTCGCCCGTCTCGATCGCCGCGCACAGCCAGGCGGAGTCGTTCGCCGGCATGCACAATCCCCGCAGCTCGTCGTCGCCGGGGCCTCCCGCGCGCGCCAGGCCCGCCTGCGCCATGCCGACGATCACATCGTCACGCAGCATGAAAATCGCGACGCGCGAGAAGATCTTCGCAGCGAATTCGAGCACCAGCGTGAGCACCTCACCGCGCGTGGCGGGATCGCGCAACCGCGCGCTGAGCTTTCCGAGCTGCTGGAGCGACGATCCGCCGCTCGCTGCAGCGGTCGCAGGCCGCGCCACCAACGGCTGCACGGAGCTCGACTCCGGGTGCGTCCAGGGCGCGAGCTGCGCGCGCAGCGACGCCGCCTCGGCTTCGAGCTCTGCCCAGCCGGCACGATTGGTCAGACGCCGCACGGGGGGCCGCGCCACGACCCCGTCGGCGGATTCACCGCCGATCGGAGGTTCTGCACCGCGATCCTTGAGCCAGAGGATCGGCATCTGCGGCGCCAGCAGCTTGAGCCGACGCACGAGATCGGCCGCATCGCTGGCACCCGTCAACGGATCGCCCGTCGCGCGCGTCGAGAGCAGCACCACCGGCCTCTCGGCCCGCCCGAGGTACTGGCGAATGCGAGCCACTCCGGTGTCGGAGCGTTGAAAGATGTGGATCCGCGCAAAGCGCGAGCCGAGCGCGGCCTTCACCCACTCGAGCGCCTGGAGATCCGGGTCGATCACGATCAAGATCGAGCCGCTCGCGATCGCAGGCGCGGCCGCCGTCGGCGCATTCATCGGCGTCTCGAACGACGCGCGCTCGATGCCGTGCGCGGTCGCCAGTGCCAGCGCCTCGGTGGCGGCCCGCAGCGGCGCGTCGGGCTCGTGGGTCGGGGCCGGCTCGCGTTCGAGGGCTGCCGGATCTTCCCCGCTGAAGACGGGATCCTCGTCAGAATCCAGCTGCGGATCATCGCCTTTGCTGGCGTGAGCGGCAGCCGGCGAGGCGTCAGGATCGCCCAATTCGTCGCTCAGTCGCGATGCCTCCATCGTCAGGTACTGGGCGTTGATGCCGGTCGGCAGCGAAAGCTCGAGATCGCGCTCCTCCATCTCGTCGCGCACTTCGAAGCTGAACTGGCCGGCCCGCCACGTGAACATGTGCAGGACGGCGCGCTCGACGTGTTCGCGCCGCAGCGAGTCGACGCGTTCGGCGGCAATTCCGGCGTCGCTCGCGAGCGCCTCGTCGAGCGTCACCCCGCCCGCGCGCGCGCGCTCCCGAGCGGCCTCGAAGCGCGCGGACGCAACGAAGCCTCCCGCCACGAGCAGCCCTTGCAGATCCTCGGCTTCGCCCTTCACGAAGGCCGCGCGCACGAGTCCCTCGCGCAGGATGATGCGACCCTCACTTGCGTCGGAGCGCAACAGCAAGCGACCCGACTTGCGGGAAAGGCTCACGATTTGAAGGATGTCGCCGAGTCCCAGGTCCTCGAGACTTCCGACCAGGCTCATCCCAACCCTCGCCGGGGGGCGCGCCCCCCGATTTTCCCGAACAGCGACGGGCGCACGTCGCCCGCTCTTGCACCGCTCGCGATGGAGTGGATCGGCCGGCGGGATGGTTACTTGAAGGTTGGCGGGCGAACGTTGGCCAGGCCGCGGGCTGCCTCGGGCCGAGTCGGGGTCCGGCGCGGCGGGGCACCGGGCAGGCGCAGGGCCACGGAGGCCGGAAAGCCCGCCGGCCGCACGGAGCGCAGGGCTTCGAGGAGCTGCGAGCCATTTTCGGGCCCCGCGATCAGCAGCAGGTGCAGCGACGCCCCGCCGGCGCGCGCCGCGAGGGCTTCTCCGGCTCCCGCGACGATGGCCTCTAAACGCTGGCGCAGCGCGAGTTCCGGGAGCTCGCCGCCCGGCAGGGCAAGCGCGAGCGTCGCGGCCCGCAAACCCAGGCCGCGCCCGACCGCGTCGCGAGCAAACGCCGCAGCGGCCGCTGGCCCGAGCGACGCGCTGGGGCCGCGCCCGAGCGCGAGCAGCAAGGGCGCGCGCAGCCCCCCGCCGCCTGGCAGCAGGACCGCCTCCCCGGCATGGCCTTCGACACGGCCGCTGGCGATCAGCCGCGAAAGCCGACCGCACAGCCGCCAATCGGCCCGCCCGGCCGCACCGCGCAGCGGTCGATCCGTGCTGCAGAAGGAGACGATCACGAGATCGGCGCGCGCGCGCTCGATCGGCCCCAACTCGAGTTCGATGGCGAGCGCAGCGCTCACGTTCCGGGCTCGCGCGCGGCCCTCGGCGCGCGCGGCCGACGCTGCGCCTCGCTGAGCTCTCCCGCGCGCACGCTGTGCGCGACGGCGTCGAGCACGCCGTTCACGAACGCCGGCGAAGGGTCGTCGCCAAAGCGGCGCGCGAGCTCGACGGCTTCATCGAGAATCACGGATGCCGGCGTATCGCCGTGCTCGAACTCGTAGACGGCCAGGCGCAGCACGTTGCGGTCGACCGCCGCCATGCGCGACAGCCGCCAGTGCTTCGCGTGTTCCGCGATGCGTGTATCGAGCGCGTCGCGATGCGCGATCACGCCCGAAACGAGTTCCTTCGCGAAAGCGCGCGCTCCCTCGGGAAGATCGAAATTCGCAGCGACGCTCTCGAAGGTCTCCTCGCTCGTCGGGGCAGGACCGGAACGCAGCTGGCTCACGACGTCCACGGCATACAGAACCTGTAGCGCCACCTGGCGCGACTGGTGCCGGTAGGCGTGCGCGCGCTTCATCGTGGCCGCCGCGTCCGAGGTGCGCGCCCACGCCGCGCGGGTGCCGAGGGCGGACGCCGCAGCCGCGGCGCGAGTCGCGCCATCTCGATCGCCGCCATCGCCGCCTCGGCGCCCTTGTTGCCTTCAGGGCCGCCCGCACGCGCGAGCGCCTGGTCGAGATCGTCGACGGTGAGGACACCGAAAGCCACCGGCACCCCCGTATCGCGCACCACCTCGCGTACGCCATCGGTGACAGCGAGGCACACGTACTCGAAATGCGGGGTGCCGCCACGGATCACGACGCCGAGCGCCGCGATCGCATCGTAGCGGCCGCTGTTCGCGAGCACGCGTGCGGCCTGCGGAATCTCGAACGCGCCGGGGACCCAGGCGACGTGGATGTCGTCGGGCCTCGCGCCGCGCTCGAGCAGACGCTCGTGGCAGCCCTCGAGGAGCTTCACCGACACCAGGTGATTGAAGCGAGACACGACGATGCCGAAGCGCAGGTTGCGCCCATCGGTGGAACTCTCCCAGGTCCTCACCGGCTCCCCTCCGCAAGCGCGCCACAGACATGGAGATCGTCGCCGATGCGCTGGACCTGCCAGCCCGTGAGGCGCTGCGCTCGCGACAGCGAGCGGAGCCCCAGCGCTCCGAGCGCGGCCCTTCCGTCACCGCCGATGAGGCGGGGCGACACGAACCAGTGCAGCTCGTCCACCAGACCCTCGCGCAGCAGCGCCGCGCCGAGCTCGCCGCCGCCTTCGACGAGCACCTCGGTGATGCCCGCCTTCGCCAACAGCCGCAGGCCGCGGCGAAGATCGAGATGGCGCCCCTTGCGGGGCACGTCGATCAGCCGCGCCCCGCACGCCGCGAGGCGGCGTCGGCGCACGGCCGACGCTCCGGCCGAGCAGAGTACCCAGCTTCCCGCGTCTCCGCCCTGATGGAGGCGCGCTCCCGCTGGCACGCGCAGCTCCGAATCGACGAGGATGCGCAACGGACGCCGCACCACCTGCTCGCCACGACGCACGCTGAGCTCGGGATCGTCGGCGAGCGCGGTGCCCGACCCCACCATCACGGCGTCGGCGCGAGCGCGCAGCCGATGCACGAGGGCGCGCGCCGCTTCGCCCGTGATCCAGCGCGACTCGCCGCTCGCGGTCGCGATGCGGCCATCGAGCGAGCTCGCGAGCTTGAGCGAGACGAAGGGACGTCCCCGCGCGCACACGGACAGGAAGCCGCGGTGCTGCGCGCGACATTCCGCCTCGAGCACGCCCAGCGTCACCTCGAGTCCGGCGCGACGCAGCCGCGCGAGACCGCGTCCGCTGACCGTCGGATGGGGATCCACGTGGCCGACGAGCACCCGCCGCAGCCCTGCCTCGATCAGCAACTCCGTGCAGGGGGCCGTGCGTCCGTGGTGATTGCACGGCTCGAGCGTGACGGCGATCGACGCGCCGCGCAGGGCCTTCGCTCCGTGCCGGCGCAGCGCGCCGCGGATCGCGACGACCTCGGCGTGCGGCCCGCCCACGTTGCGCGTAGCGCCGCGCCCGAGTACGCGATCTCCGCGAAAGACCACCGCTCCAACGGGCGGGTTCGGGAAGCTCCGGCCCCGTGCGCGTCTCGCGAGGGCGAGCGCCTGGCGCATCGCGGCCTCCGGCGTCATCGCCGCGTTCCGCGATCTCGTTTCGGATCAGAGAGGGAAGCGAAGAAGGCGGCGTAGTCGTCTGCGTTCTGGAAATCGCGAAACACCGACGCGAAGCGCGCGGCCGCGAGCGGATCGAGCCGCACCAGCTCATCCATCGCGCGCTCGCCCACCCACGCGCTCTCAATCTCCTTCTGTCCGAGCTCCTGCGCAGCCCGCTCGAGACGGTCGACGAGCCGTTCGACGTCGTCGGCCGAGACCGATCGCTTCTCGCAAGCCTTTCCGATCGCCGCAAGCAGCTTCTCGCGCTGGAACTCCTCGCGCCGCCCATCCTGTTTGATCACCTTGGGCAGGATTTCCTCGACGCGCTCGCGCGTGGTGAAGCGGCGTCCGCACTCGAGGCACTCGCGGCGACGCCGGATCTCCGCACCGTCACGGCCGAGTCGCGAGTCGATGACCTTGTTCACGGCGTCGCTGCAGTAGGGACAGCGCACGGCTCAGGCGTCGTCGTCCCAGCGATCTGGATACAACGGGAAGCGGCGGCACATCAGCTCGACCTCCTCGCGGATGCGGTCGAGTTCCTCCACATCGCCCGGACGGTCGAGCGCGCGCACGATCAGCCCGGCGATCTCCGCCATCTCGGTTTCGCGCATGCCGCGCGTGGTGACGGCGGGCGTCCCGATGCGCAGGCCCGACGTCACGGCCGGCTTGCGGGGATCGAACGGCACCATGTTCTTGTTGGTCGTGATGCCTGCGCGCTCGAGAGCGATCTGTCCCGCCTTGCCCGTCGTGTCCCGATCCACGAGGGAGAGCAGGAAGAGATGCACGTCGGTGCCGCCGGAGACGATGCGATAGCCGCGCTCGGCGATGCCGCCTGCGAGCGCCCGCGCGTTGGCGACGATCTGCGCGCAATACGCCTTGAAGGAGGGCGCCAGCGCCTCGCGGAAGGCCACCGCCTTGGCCGCGATCACGTGCATCAACGGCCCGCCCTGCCCGCCCGGGAACACGGCGGAATCGACGGCCTTGGCGAAGCGCGCGTCGCTGAGGATGAGCCCGCCGCGCGGTCCGCGCAGCGTCTTGTGGGTGGTCGTGGTGACGACGTGCGCCTTGCCGATCGGACTCGGATGCAAACCCGTCACGACCAGACCCGCGATGTGCGCGATGTCGGCGAAGAGCAGCGCCCCCACTTCGTCGGCGATCGCGCGGAAGGCGTCGAAATCGAGCACGCGCGAATAGGCGGTCGTACCGCACTGGATCAGCTTCGGACGATGTTCGAGCGCAAGGCGCCGGAGCTCCTCGAAATCGATCTGCTCGCTATCGCGCCGAACGCCATACGGCACGATGCGATAGAGCTTGCCCGAGAAGTTGACGGGGCTGCCGTGCGTGAGGTGGCCGCCGTGGTCGAGGTTCATCGCGAGCACCGTGTCGCCGACTTCGATCAGCGCGCGATAGACGGCCTCGTTCGCCTGCGAGCCCGCGTGCGGCTGCACATTCGCGTGTTCGGCTCCGAACAACTGCTTGGCGCGGTCGATCGCGAGCTGCTCGACCTGATCGACGATCTCGCAGCCGCCGTAGTAGCGGCGACCCGGATATCCCTCGGCATATTTGTTGGTCAGCACCGAGCCCGCGGCCTCGAGCACGGCGTCCGAGACGAAGTTCTCGGAAGCGATCAATTCGAGCGAGAGCGCCTGCCGCCGGCCCTCGAGGCCGATCAGGCGGTGGATCTCGGGATCGACCTGGGCGAGGCCCGGGCTCGTGTCGCTGCGCTCCGGGCGCGTGAGCTCGTCGATCAACTCGACGCGCCGCTGGTGGCGACCGCCGTCGAACGGCGTTTCGAGCCAGACCTTCACGATCGGCCAGGCGCGCTCGGCATCGAGGCGGTCGGCGGGGAGGGCCAGCACGTTCGCGTCGTTGTGGCGCCGCGCCGCTTCCGCCGCCTCGGCGTCCTGCACGAGCGCCGCACGCACACCGGGGAAACGGTTTGCGGTGTAACTCACGCCCAGACCGGAACCGCAGATCACGATCGCGCGTTCGCTGCGGCCCTCGGCGACGGCCCGCGCCGCGGGCGCCGCGAACTCGGGGTAGTCGACCGGGGCATCGCCCGTGGTGCCGAAATCGAGCGTCGCGTAGCCTGCGCGCTCGAGGCGCTCGCGCAGGCCCTGTTTCAGCGCGACGCCGCGATGATCGCTCGCGAGAATGATCGGCGGCCCCTGATTGCCTCCCGCTGTCATCCGATCTCCTCGCGGCCGAGCACGATCGTCGCGTTGCTGCCGCCGAACCCGAACGAATTCGACAGCGCGATCTGCGCGCGTACGTGCCGCGCCTTGTTTGCGACGTGGTCGAGCGCGCACTCCGGATCCGGGCGCTCGAGATTGATCGTCGGAGGCAGGATGCCGGTCTCGAGCGCGCGGACGCACAACAGCGCCTCGAGCGCGCCAGCCGCGCCGAGCATGTGGCCCGTCATCGACTTCGTCGCCGACACGGCGACGCGATCGACGTGCGGGCCGAAGACCGCGCGGATCGCGCGCGCCTCGGCAGGATCCCCGGCCGGCGTGCTGGTCGCGTGCGCGTTCAGATAATCCACGTCCGCCGGTGACAGGCCGGCATCGGCGAGCGCGAGGCGCATGCAGCGCTGCGCGCCCTCGGCGTCCTCGGTGGGGCTCGCCACGTGGGCGGCGTCGCAGCTGGTCCCGTAGCCGAGCACGAAGGCGTGGATCGTGGCGCCGCGCGCGCGCGCGTGCTCGAGTTCCTCGAGCACGAGCACCGCGGCGCCCTCCCCGAGCACGAAGCCATCGCGATCCAGATCGAAGGGCCGGCTCGCGGCCATCGGCGTCTCGTTGCGGGTCGAAAGCGCACGCATCGCGCCGAATCCGGCGAGACCGATCTGTGTCACCGCCGCCTCGGTGCCGCCCGCGAGCATCACGTCCGCGTCGCCGCGTTCGATCAGCCGCGCCGACTCGCCGATCGAGTGGGTGCCGGAAGTGCAGGCGCTCACGTGACAGAAATTCGGCCCGCGCAGGCCGTTGCGGATCGCGACGTAGCCGGCCGCCATGTTGCCGATCGACATCGGGATCACGAACGGAGAAACCCGGCGGGGACCGGAGGTGGCCAGCGCCTTGTAGCCCTCGAACAGGGTCTGGACGCCGCCGATGCCGGTGCCGATGGCGACGCCGATGCGCTCGCCCGACTCGGGCGTCACGACGATGCGCGAATCGCGGATCGCCTCCTGCGCGGCGGCCAGCGCGAACAGGATCACCGCATCGAGGCGGCGGGCCTCCTTGCTGGGCAGACCCTCGACGGCGACGTCCTCGCAAAGCTGGCCGGCGAAGCGCACCGAGAAATCGCTGGCATCGAAGCGCTCGATCGCGCGCACTCCCGATCTGCCGGACGCGGCGCCTTCCCATGTCGAGGCGACATCGCCACCCAGAGGAGTCACGCAGCCCAGGCCGGTGACGACGACACTGCGACGCTCTCGCGGCGGGCGCGGCATCTAAACCTCGAGCCTGGCCTTGAGGTAGCCGACCGCGTCGCCGATGGTCTGGAGCTTCTCGGCGTCGTCATCGGGAATCTCGATGTCGAAAGCCTCCTCCATCGCCATCACCAGCTCGACGATGTCGAGCGAATCCGCGCCGAAATCGTCGATGAACGAAGCTTCGGGCACGATCTCCGCCGCCGTCGCGCCGAGCTGCGCGACGATGATCTCCGCGATGCGTTCATCCAGCCCCATGCGTTCCTCCTCGACCGCGCCGCGCGGGCGCGGCGCTTCAAACTGCGGCGGCCGCAACGAATTTCTCCGCCGCCGGAAGATCCGCGAGCACGGAAAAATTCGCACGCGCGAGACTGCGATCGATGCGACCGATGAGCCCGCTGAGTACGCGACCCGGGCCGATCTCGAGCAGCTTCGTCACACCGAGGCTCTGCATGCGCTGCACCATCTCCGCAAAGCGCACCGGTGCGGTCACCTGCGCGCGCAACAACTCCGCGAAGCGTGCGCCCTCGCTGTTCGGCTCGGCCTCGACATTGGTCACGATCGGCGGCCGCGCGTCGCCGAAACGCACGCGCGCGAGCTCGAGCGCCAGCTTGCCCGCCGCCGGCGCCATCAGCGCGCAGTGGAAGGGAGCCGACACCGCGAGCGGAATCGTGCGCTTCGCGCCGCACTCGCGCGCCCGCGCGCAGGCGACCTCCACCGCGGCGGCGTCTCCGGCGATCACGATCTGGCCCGGCGCGTTGTAATTCGCGGGCGTCACGACGCGCCCCGTCTGCGCGGCCGCGATCCGGCAGGCTTCGGTCACGTCGCTCTCGGCTCCGCCGATCACGGCCGCCATGGCGCCGTGCCCCTCCGGCACCGCCTCCTGCATGAAACGGCCGCGCGCGTGCACCATGCGCACGGCGTCATCCAGTTCGAGCGATCCGCTCGCCACGAGCGCCGCGTATTCGCCGAGGCTGTGCCCCGCGTTGTACGCCGGCTCGACGGCGATGCGCTCCTCGAGTGCGCGCAACAAGGCGATGCAGGTGGTGAGGATGGCGGGCTGCTGGATCTCGGTGCGCCGCAGCTCGTCCTCCGGCCCTTCGAAGCACAACTTCGAGAGAGCGAATCCGAGCGCGTCATCGGCGGCAGCGAACACGTCTCGCGCCGCGCGCGATGCCTCGCACACGTCGCGGCCCATGCCGACTTCTTGGGAGCCCTGCCCGGGGAAGACCAGCGCGAGCACCGAAGACTCACTCCTTGTCGGTCTGGATGACCTCGCGGCCGCGATAGCTACCGCAATTCCCGCAGATACGGTGCGGCAGCTTCGGCTCGCCGCACTGCGGACAGTTGCTGCGTGCACCCGGCCCGATCGCGTGGTGCGAACGCCGCTTGTCCCGCTTCGATTTCGAGGTCTTGCCCTTGGGTACCGCCATCAGATCTTCCCTCCACTCGGCCCGACGCGGAGCGTGCCCAGCACCGCGAAGGGCGACTCCGGCTTCTTCTCCGCACAACCGCATGCGCCCCGCGCACGCTCGGCCCCACAGTGCGGACACAGGCCCGGGCAATCCTCCCGACACAAAGGTTGGACGGGGAGCGACAATGCAATCGCCTCTCCCACGAACGCTGCGAGATCGATCTCCTCGCCGCGAAACCAGCCCGTCTCGGACTCTTCCCCCAGGCACATGCCGTTTCGGATCAGGGCCTCGGCCGCGTCGGGGTCGGCAGGTTTGCGCAATCCGGCGGGCTCGAGGACGAGTCGAAACGGCTCGTGGGAGGCGTGACGATAGCGCGCGAGACAACGGCTGCATTCGAACTCGAGGCTGCCGGTGAGCGTGCCTTCGAGATAGACATCCTCGCCCATCCGGTACGCGACCAACGCGACCGCGAACGGGGCGGGTGGCTGAAGGGGAGGCCCCTGCTGCGTGGCCGCGGACGTGCGCCACCAACCCGGCGCCGTTTCAAAGCGGTATGCCGTGGGACTCGCCGTCAAACGCTCGAGGAGCAGTTTCATGCTTGTGAGCTTCCTAGTAAAACCAGGAAAAACAGGTACTTACCCTTGACTTCGGAATAGCAGACCCACCCCCTGGCAGCAACTTGAAGGCGCGCCCCGGGACCCCTCGGGAGGCCAGGATCCGGCGAGGCGTTCGGCGTGCCCGCGCGCGTCCCGCCGCGCGCTTCCAGGCGCGGCTGATACCCTCCGCCGCCATGTCCACGATCCGCACGCGTTTCGCCCCGAGCCCCACGGGATTCCTGCACATGGGCGGCGCTCGCACGGCCCTGTTCAACTGGGCGTTCACCCGCCGCGCCGGGGGCCGGATGGTGTTGCGCATCGAGGACACCGACGAGGAGCGATCGACCCGCGAATCCGAGGAAGCCATCTACGACGGCCTCAGCTGGCTCGGCATCGAGTGGGACGAGGGCCCGTTCCGTCAAAGCGAGCGGCGCGCGCGCCACACGGCCGCCATCGACGGGTTGCTCGCGCAGGGCCGCGCCTACCGCTGCGTCTGCACACCCGAACAGATCGAAGTGCGCCGCCAGGCGACGATCGCCGCCGGCCGCAAGTGGACCTACGACGGCCGCTGTCGGGAACTGGCGCTGGGAGCCGACGCCGGCCGCCACAGCGTGCGTCTGCGGCTGCCCGCGGAGGGGAAACTCGCGTGGAACGACCTGGTGTATGGCGAGAGCGGCCAGGACGTGCGCGAGATCGGCGACATGATCATCCGCCGCAGCGACGGCGCGCCGCTCTACAACCTCGCTGTCGTGGTCGATGATCTCGACATGGGGATCACCCACGTGATCCGCGGTGCGGATCATCACAGCAACACACCCTTCCAGCTCGCGCTCTATCAGGCTCTCGAGAAGACGCCTCCGCTGTTCGCGCACGTCCCGCTGATCGTGGGGCCAGGCGGCAAGAAACTCTCGAAACGACGTGATCCCGTGTCGGTCCAGGATTACCGCGCGCAGGGCTTCCTGCCGCAGGCGGTGCTCAACTGGCTCGCGCGCATCGGCTGGTCGCACGGCGACCAGGAGGTGTTCTCACGCGACGAGATCCGCGAGCTCTTCGACCTCGAAAAAGTCCACCGCTCGGCCGCCCAGGCGGATGCGGGCAAGCTCTCCTGGCTCAACCAGCACTGGATCAAGGCGCTGCCGGGCCCCGAACTCGTGAATGCGCTGCTCCCCTTCTTGTCGGCGGTGGTCGAACGCGAGGTCGCGCCATCCCCCGAGCTCGCGCGGCTCGCGGAGCAGCTGCGCGAGCGCAGCAAGACGCTCGTCGAGATGGCGAGCCTCTCGCGCTTCCTTGTCACGGACCGCATTGCCTACGAGACGAAGGCCGCCGAAAAGCATCTGAAGCGCGAGATCGAGCCGATGCTCAGCGACCTGCACGAGAGCCTGCAAGCGCTACCGGACTGGAGCGAGCCGGCGCTCGAGCGCGTGTTCGAGGAGGTGCGCGCCCGCCACGGCTCCCCGGCGATGGGCAAGCTCGCGCAACCGGTCCGCGTGGCCGTCACCGGCGGCCCCGTCTCGCCGGGCATCTA
>JANNIY010000203.1:0-30399 GCA_031405455.1 Deltaproteobacteria bacterium
CGCAGCCGAATCCATCGTCTTCGAAGAGATCTCCACCGGCGCCGCCGACGATCTGGCCAAGGCCACCAACATCGCCCGCAGCATGGTCACGCGCTATGGAATGGACGACAAGCTCGGGATGGTCTCACTCGAAAGCGAGCGTTCGACCTTCCTTCAGATGCCAGGCGAGTACGTCGCCACGCGGCGCGACTTCTCCGAGCAGACCGCTCGGGAGGTGGACTGCGCCGTGCGCGACCTCGTTACCCAGGCCTTCGAGCGCGCCGTCGGCATCCTGGGAGCCCACCGCGACGCGCTCGCCGAGAGCGCGGAGCGGCTGCTCGAGAAGGAGACGCTCAGCGGTGACGAGCTCCCGATGCTGAGCGCGGAGAAAATCCCGCGGTAACGCGCCGTCGCGCGCCGCATCGGCACGCATGGGATCCCGAGGCTCCATTTCCGTCGGATGTGGGAGTTTCCCATCGTGTCTACGAACGCATACGATTGACCCATGAACAACCTGCATCTGGCCGTTCAGTTCTTTCTCCAGATCGCCGTCATCCTGCTTTTCTGTCGGGTGGTAGGCGCCATCGCTTTGCGTCTCGGCCAGCCGCAGGTCGTGGCCGAGATGGTCGCGGGCGTGCTGCTCGGGCCGTCGTTTTTCGGGTTGCTCGCGCCGGAACTCCAGTACTGGCTTTTTCCGTGGGATCGGACGCAAACCGTGCGCGATACGCAGAGCTATCTCTTCCCTGCCTCGCAACTGGGTCTGGCGCTCTTCATGTTCGTGGTCGGGATCGAATTCCGCATCGATATCGTGCGCCAGCGGCTCAAGAGTTCCGTCGCGGTGTCTGTTGCCGGCATGGTCACGCCCTTTGTGCTCGGAGCGGCGCTGGCCTGGCTCTTGTTTCATCACACGGAACTGTTTCCGAAGAGAACGACGCTCCTGGAGGCAATGCTCTTCCTCGGCGCGTCGATGTGCATCACCGCCTTCCCGATGCTTGCGCGCATCATTCACTTCAAGAAGCTCACCGGCACCACGATGGGAACGGTGGCGCTGGGCGCGGGCGCGATCGATGACGCCGCCGCATGGTGTCTGCTGGCCGTGGTGCTGGCCAGCTTCGACCATGATCTCAGCCACGCCCTGCTGAATATCGGCGGCGGAATCGCCTATGTCGCCTTCACCCTCCTGGTCATCAAACCGCTGCTCGCGCGTCTTGAACGCCATTTGCAGAAAGACGGCGTGCTTTCTGAAGCCGGGCTGGTCATCGGGCTGGCGTTGCTGGCTCTGGGCGCGTGCTTCACGGATCTCATCGGGTTGCACGCGGTGTTTGGCGCGTTCGTAATGGGCTCCGCGATGCCGCGCGGCGTGGTGACACGGGATCTGGTCGCGCGCATTCAACCGCTCACCGTGGCGCTGCTGCTGCCGTTATTCTTCGTGTTCTCGGGATTGAACACCAAGATCGGCCTGCTCAACTCCGGTTTCCTCTGGCTGATTTGCCTCGTGGTGCTGGTCGCGGCGGTGCTGGGCAAGGGCGCGGCCTGCTGGCTGGCCGCGCGCTGGACGGGGTTCTCGAATCGGGAGGCCCTGGGCATCGGCACATTGATGAACGCGCGCGGCCTGATGGAATTGATCATCATCAACATCGGCTTGCAGCGCGGCGTCATCTCGGAAGAATTGTTCGCCACGCTGGTCATCATGGCGGTGATCACCACGCTCATGGCTTCGCCGATATTTGAACGGCTCGTCGGCACGGCCACGTATCCACCGGGGATCGAGGCTGAGGAGAGCCATCCGGCGCCCACGCTGGCCGCGTGAAATGAGCCGAACGGGCAGGGCTATCGGAACGAGGACGACTTCCGCTATCACCTGAAGCACCGCTGGAACGAGCTCGCCAAGGAAGGAATACCCATGCCCCCCCAGGCCCCCGCCACCGCCCTCCGGTTGATCTCCACCGTCCGGCGCGACGCGAAGCTCGAGCTCTCGCTCGCGAGCTTCGACGTTCCCGAGCCCGGCCCCGATCAGGTGCTGATCCGCGTCGAGGCTTCGCCCATCAACCCCTCCGACATGGGGCTCTTGTTCGGGTTCGCCGACATGCGCACCGCCGCGATGAGTGGCAGCGCCGATCGGCCCGTCGTCACGGCCGACATCCCCGAGCGCTTCATGCCCGCCATGGC
The DNA here is from genome assembly GCA_031405455.1 of Deltaproteobacteria bacterium. Lineage (GTDB taxonomy): Bacteria > Myxococcota_A > UBA9160 > UBA9160 > SMWR01 > DATBRV01. The sequence goes on from JANNIY010000203.1 coordinate 2,149, forward strand.
GGCGCGTCTCGATCAGGCCATGTCCGTGGGCAACGAAGGCGCCGGCAGCGTGGTGAAGGCGGGCTCGTCTGCGGCCGCCCAGGCATTGCTCGGAAGGACCGTTGCCTGCGTGGGCGGCGGCATGTACGCCCAGTACCGCTGCATGCCGGTCGCGTTCTGCCTGCTGCTGCCGGAGGGAACGTCGCCCCGCGAAGGCGCCTCCTGCTTCGTAAACCCGCTCACCGCTCTCGGCATGGTCGAGACCATGAAGGCCGAGGGCCACAAGGCGCTCGTGCACACCGCCGCTGCTTCGAACCTCGGCCAGATGCTGAACAAGCTGTGCAACGCCGACGGCGTGCCGCTCGTGAACATCGTGCGAAAGTCCGAGCAGGTGGAGATCCTGAAGCGCCTCGGCGCGAAGTTCATCTGCAACTCGAGCGAGCCGACGTTCCAGGCTGATCTCGTCGACGCCCTCGTCTCGACGGGAGCAACGCTCGCGTTCGACGCGACGGGCGGTGGCAAGCTCGCGGGCCAGATTCTCAGCGCCATGGAAATCGCCGCCAACAAATCGGCGAAGGAGTTCAGCCGCTACGGCTCCACAACACACAAGCAGGTGTATATCTACGGTGGCCTCGACCGCTCGCCGACCCAGCTCGACCGCAGCTTCGGCATGGCCTGGGGGATCGGCGGCTGGCTGCTCACGCCCTTCCTCCAGAAGCTGGGCGCCGCGACGGGCCAGAAGCTGCGCGAGCGCGTCGCGAGCGAGATCAAGACCACCTTCGCGAGCCACTACACGAAGGTGGTGTCGCTAGCCGAAGCGCTCCAGCCCGAGTCGCTCGCCGCGTACGGCCAACAGGCGACCGGGGAGAAGTACCTGATCAATCCGAATGGGTGAGCGGACCGGCCTGCTCCGAGGCAGGCCGCTTCGAGAGCAAGAGCCCGCCCACGCCACGATCGACGGCGCGATCGAGGCGACGCCGAGCACGAGCAGGTGCGCATTGGCTATGATTCGCGGCCGCGGGATTTCGGCGTCTTACGGGAGGTGCGCCATGCGTCGATTCGTCTGCGTCGGGTCTGCTGCTTTGGCCTGCTTTGTTTCTCTCCTCGCTGCCCCCGGCTTCGCCGAGGCGCCGGCGGCCAGCGAGGCCGTCGTCGTGAACGGCTGCCGGATCGAGGCGGCCACCAACTGCTCCTTTGCAAAGCTTCAGAACGCAAAGCTCCGAGGCGCGAACCTAGAGCAGGCGTCGCTACACGGCGCGGTGCTGGCGGGCGCGGACCTGCGCGAGGCGAACCTCAGTCACGCCGATCTCCAGGTCGGCAACCTCTCGAAGGCCGATCTGCGCGGAGCCAATCTGCAGGGCGCGCACCTCTTCGGCAACGACGCGCGCGGCGCCCGCTTCCAGGGCGCCAACCTGCGCGGGGTGAATCTGCAGGACGCCCGGCTGGAGGACGCGAACCTCGAACGCGCGGATCTCACCGGGGCGCTCTTCGGTACGGTCCGCCTCGACGGTGCCACCTGGACCGACGGCCGCGTCTGTGCTGCCGGCTCGACGGGCGCCTGCAAGTGAGCTGATTTCGCACATGCGCCTGCGCTGTCCAGCGATCGGATGCGGCGGCGACCCAACGACGAAAAGGCGCCGGGTGAGCTGCTCGTGACGGGCGGCGTTCTCGACGGGTCCGCTAGAGCAGCAGCTCCGCCATCAAGCGCAGCGCCTTCGGATCCTGCGTGCCGAGCAGCAGCGTCTTGATGGGGCTCGCCTTCCAGATCTCGAGGCGGTCGCGGATGCGCTCGGGGGGGCCGACGAGCGCGATCTCGTCGGCGAGTTCGCTCGGCACTGCGGCCACGGCTTCGCCGCGCTTGCCGGCGAGGAAGAGATCCTGCACGCGGTGCGCAGCTTCGCCGTAGCCCATGCGTTCCATCAGCTCGAGGTGGAAGTTCTTCTCCTTTGCGCCCATGCCGCCGAGGTAGAAGGAGAGGCTCATCTTGATCGGCATCAGCGCCTGCTCGACGTCGTCGCCGAGGATCACCGTGCAGGTCGAGGCGATGTCGAACTCGGGCTTCGCCCCGCGCAACGAATCCGCGTAGAGATCCATCCTCGACGGCGGGATGAACATCGGCAGCCAGCCGTCCGCGATCTCGGTGGCGAGCTTCACGTTCTTCGGACCCTCGGCTCCCAGGTAGATCGGGATCCGCGAGCGCAGCGGCTTGGTGATCAGCTTGAGCGGCTTGCCGAGCCCCGCGCCGCCGCGCAGCGGCAGCTGGTAGTGCTCGCCGTCGTAGGAGAGCGGACCCTCGCGGCGGTGGATGGCGCGCACGATCTCGACGAATTCGCGCGTGCGGGCGAGCGGCTTCGGGAAGGGCTGGCCATACCAACCCTCGACCACCTGCGGCCCCGAAACACCGATGCCGAGGATCAGCCGGCCTTGCGACAGGTGATCGATGGTCATCGAGGTCATTCCAACGCATGCGGGTGTACGCGCGGAAATCTGCATCACGGCCGTGCCGAGCTTGATGCGCGAGGTGCGCGCACCGATCCAGCACAGCGGCGAGAAGACGTCGGAGCCGTAGGCCTCCGCGGTCCACACGGAGTCGTAACCCAGCTTCTCTGCCTCGAGCACCGTTTCGATCGGATTGCTCGGCCCGGTCATCCAGTAGCCGACCATCAGTCCCAGTTTCATCGGTTTCTCCTCGGATCGAGGAGAATATCAGAGGATCGCGAGGCGGCCCTCGACGTATTCGCTGATGGCGCGTCGGGTCTGGGCGGGCGGATCGCTGAACGTCATTCCCACCTGTTCGCCGTGCTGGCGCAGCACGCGGGCGCGTGTGGACACCATGCGGCCGAGGGGCAACGGGAAGATCAGGTTCAGCTCGAGGCCCGGCGGCATCGCCTCGAGCGTTCGGAACAAGCAGCCCTCGCGCGAGAGCGAGAGCACGGCGCCGGCCCAGCGGCGATCCGCGCGCGTGCAGCGCGCAGGCAGGAGGGTGTCGACGCGCGCCGAGCGCCGCGGCGTCGATTCGAGCGCCTTCTGGAGCAGCGGGTAGAGAGCGTCGACTCCGGCGGGCCGCTCGACGCAGCCGATCACGCGCGGATCGGAAGGGCTACGGGGTCGGCTGCCCGTCAGCACGATCACGGGCGTGCGCGGGAGGTAGTTCTCGCCCGGAAGTTTCTCGAGATGGCGCTCGTCGACGATGCGCAGGTCCGGCTCCCAGCGATCGTCGGAAAAGCGTCCCTGCGTGGCCACCGGGACGATGCGGTAACCGAGCCCTGCCAGTACCCCGCGGGCGCGGGGCGCGAAGGCCTGGGGCGGGACGTAGGAGGCGACGATCCGGCGGGCGCGGGGATGTGCGGGCATGGCGGTTCGGATCGGCAGACCGTCCTGAAGATTGAGTCTTTCTGCACGCGGCGCCCGCCAGCGCCGCCGCACGAGCGGCGTGTATGCTCTGCCCGTGTCGCCCATCACGCGTGACGAGGTACGTCGCCTGATCGGCAACGTGTCGCTCTTTGGCACGCTTTCGCCGCGGGATCTCGACGCGCTGATCGCCGTCACACGCACCGTCCAGCTCGCCGCGCGCACGCAGCTCTTCCACAAGGGCGACCAGGGCACGCAGGTGTATGTCGTGATTCACGGCACCTTGAAGGCGCTCACCACTTCCGAGGAAGGCGACGACGTCGTTTTCAGCATCCTCGGCGAAGGCGAAGTTTTCGGAGAAATCGCCCTGCTCGGTCGGCCCCAGCGCACCGCCACGATCACCGCCATCACGCCCTGCGAGCTGCTGGTGATCGACCGGCGCGATTTTCTCGCGGTCTTGCGCAGCCACCCCGAGGCGGCGATCGAGCTGCTGTCGGTGCTCGCCGAGCGCCTCACCCGCGTGAGCGAGCTCGTCGAGGACACACTCTTCCTGAACCTGCCGGTTCGACTCGCGAAGAAGTTCATGCATCTGGCGCGCACGCACGGCGAGCAGCTCGCCGCGGGCGTGAAGATCGACCTCCGGCTGTCGCAGGAAGAATGGGGAGATCTGGTGGGCGCCACGCGCGAGAGCATCAACAAGCAGCTGCGCGCCTGGACGGAGACCGGCTGGATCACGCTGGAGCAGGGCTACGTGGTGATCCATCGCCCGCAAGAACTCGAACGGCTCGCCGGCTTCGTCATCACCTGATGCAGCGTCACGTCGAGCTCGAGGGCTGCCACAATTTTCGCGATCTCGGCGGTTATCCGGCGCGGGAGGGAGCGCGGCTTCGCTGGCGCGTGCTCTACCGCAGCGACGGATTGCATCTTCTGACCGCGCGGGACGTCTCTCGACTCACGGGCGAGTTCGCCATCGGCCATGTCGTCGATCTGCGCTCGAGCGGGGAGATCGCGATCGATGGACGCGGCCGGCTCGCCGAGGAAGCCGTGCGCATCCACCATCTGCCGCTGTTCGACGGCGCGGGTGCGGTGAGCGCCGATCTGGGTGCGCGGATCAGCCTTTCGGATCGCTACTTCCTGATGACCGAGCACGCCAAGCAGCCGCTCGCGCGCGTGCTCGCCACACTCGCGGACGCCGAAGCGCCGGCGGTCTATCACTGCGCGGCGGGCAAGGATCGCACGGGCGTGGTGTCCGCGGTGTTGCTGGGACTGCTCGGCGTGGCGGACGAGATCATCGTCGCCGACTATGCCGCCACGCAGCAGAACCTCGACGCGATCATCGCCCGCCTGATGGCGAGCGAAGGCTACCAGGCCATGCTCGAGAACCTGCCTCCCGACACGCTGCACGCGGAGCCCGCGACCATGATCGCGCTGCTCGAGCGGGTGCGTGCGAAGTACGGCTCCATGCGCGACTACGTGCGCGAGATCGGCGTTTCCGACGCCGACGTCGCGCGTCTCGAACGCCGCCTGCTCGAGTAGGTCGGTTTTCTCGCGGCGCCGCAGACGGGCAATCTCCGCGCGCGGCGAGGCGAAGCCGGAAGAAGCTCAGCCGGGCGCGAGCGGGAATCGCACCCGAAAGCGGCTGCCGCGCCCGATCTCCGACTCGACACGGATCTCTCCGCCGTGGCTGCGCACGATCTGGTACGCGATGCCGAGGCCGAGGCCGGTGCCTTCGCCGACGCGCTTGGTGGTGAAAAAAGGATCGAAGATGCGCTCGAGGTTCTCCGGCGCGATGCCGCAGCCATCGTCCTCGATCCGCACGGTCACGAAGCCGCCGCGCGCTTCGGTGGCGATCTTGATCGTGCCCCCGTCCGCGGTCGCCTGCCCTGCATTCACGATCAGATTCAGGAACACCTGCTTGAGCTCCTGGGAGACGCACAGCAGCGCCGGCAGCTCGACGTAGTAGCGCTCGACCGTGGTCCGGCCGCGGAGCTGCGCGGCGGCCATGTGCAGCACGTCCTCGAGCAGCTGATTCAGATCGGTCGGCTCGCGAACGTGCTGGCCGGCGTGCGAAAAGCCCTTCACCCCGCGGACGATCTCGGCCGCCCGGTCGACGCCCTCGATGGACTCTTCGATCAACTCCTCGCCCTCGTCGATCAGCGCGCATTGCGCCTGCGCACGGCCCGCGTTTTCGAACTCGGCCTTCACGGTCTTCCAGTGGCTCGCGAGCTGCGAGAGGTTCGCGCGCACGAACGCGATCGGGTTGTTGATCTCGTGGGCGATGCCGGCGGCGAGCTCTCCGACCGCGGCCAGGCGTGCGGACATGATCAGGCGATTGCGAAGCTGCGTGACGTCTCGCAGATCGCGCACCACGAGCACGCGGCCGAGGAGGTACCCCTGTCGATCTCGCAGCTCGGAAGTGGCGATCGACACCGGAATGCGTTCATCTCCGGCGCGAATGAGCACGCTCTCGACGGCCTCACCCGCGATGGGGCCCGGCTCGTTCGGGATCAGGCGCCCGACCTGCATCGTGCTGAGGGCCTCTCCCGAGTGGCCGCTGATGCTCGCCAGTCCGGGGTTCGCCGAGCGGATGCGGCCGTCCGGGTGCAGGAGCGCGACACCATCAGGGAGAATCGCAAGGATCTGTTCGGCGAAGGTTCCTGGGGCGAGCACGGAGTGCCCGAAGCGCAGGATGTTCCATAGCGCGAGGGCGCCGAGACACGCCATCGCGGTCGTCGCGAGACGCGGCGGCTGAAACCCGAGGCACGGGAGCAGCACGTCGGTGACGGAGGCCGCGCAGATCGGGGCCGCGATGCCGAGCGTGACCCACGCTCGCTGGCGCTGCTCGGCCGGCGAGGAGAGGTTGCGAAACAGCTGCTTCGCGATGGCGAGCGCCGGCAGGATCCCCAGCATCGTGACCGCAAACATCAGCGGGTGGAGCGGCCCGACCGTGTAGCCCCAACCCCAACGCGTGCGCACCACGTCCTGAATCAGCCATGGCGTGAGCCAGGTGACGGCGAGGAACGTGAATGAAGCGGCGTAGAGGGGCAGCACGAGCCGGCGCAAGCGGGGCCAGGCTCCGCCTTCGGCCTCGAGAAAGAGCTGGAGCACGACCGGACCGTGGAAGAGCCAGCCCGGAGCCGAGGCACGCACCAGGGAGAGGGCTGTGTCCCTGTCCGTGGCGAGGTTCCAGGCCACCTCGCAGATGGCCCAGTAGGCCGATGCGAGCATCAGGGCCGCACCGCGCCGGCTCGCGCGACCGACCGGGTCGCGCGCGAAGATCCCCCCCGCGCAGAGTGCGGAAACCAGCGCGGCTGTGGCCACCAACAGGACGTACAGGTGCATCGCCGCCTCGACGCGGGTTTCCGTCAGCTATGGATCGGCCGGACCGGAGGGGGCCTTGAAGCGCCGCGGGGCCCGCTAGGACCGCAGCCGGCGGATCAGATCCGAGCTCGCGTGGGTCTTCGGGTCGCCGGCGATCACGACCCGGCCGCCGTAGGCCAGCACCACGTCGCGCTCCGGGACCGTCTCCGCGGTCCAGTCCGTGCCCTTCACGTGAATCTCGGGTCGCAGGCGCGCGAGCAGCGCCGCGGCGGTGGGCTCGCCGAAGCTCGTGACGAAGTCAATCCCCTCGAGCGCGGCGATCAGTTCCATGCGTTCGGCGAGCGGAATCAGCGGGCGTCCATCGCCCTTGCTGGCGCGCGCCGAGGCGTCGCTGTTGAGCGCGACCACGAGCAGATCGCCGAGCGCGCGCGCGTCGCGCAAGAGCCGCACGTGACCGACGTGCAGCAGATCGAAACAGCCATTCGTGAGAGCGACGCGCGCGCCGCGTGCGCGGGCCGGCTCGAGCAGCGCGGCGAGCTCCGGGTAGTCCGGCACGATGCGCGCCGTCATGCGAGCAGCTCGTCGGCAGCCGCCACCGCACGTTCCGGGGAGATCCGCGTCATGCAGCGGTGATCGATCGGGCAAATGCGATGGTGACAGGGGCTGCACGCGACCTCTTCGCGCAATACGCGTTGGCGTTCGAGATGGTGCGCCGTGTGACGGGGGTCGGTCGGCCCCATCAACACCACGACGGGTCGTCCGAGGGCGCTCGCAATTTGTCGCGGTCCGGTGTCGTTCGTGAGCAGCAGGCTCGCGCGTGCGACCAGGGCCTTGAGCTCGGCGAGCGTCGCCTCGGGCTCCACGACGAGGAGCGGCGGCCGCGACATGCGCGCGGCGACGGCGTGCGCGATCGCCTGCTCGCCGGGCGCGGGCGCGAGCACGGGGAGCAGGCCGTGGCGCTCCGCCAGCGCGTCGCACGCCCGCGCGAAGTGCGCCGGTGGCCAGAGCTTGCTCGACCCGAAAGCCGCGCCGGGCGTGACCAGCAGCAGGCGCGCGCCCTCCGACGCGCCTCGCCGCGCGAGATCCTTCGCAACGCGCTCGGCGATCTCGGGGTCGACGCGCAGCTCGAGCTGCATCCCCCGTTCGGGACAGCCGAGGTGGCTCGTCAAGCGCAGGTAGCGTTCGATCATGGAGATCGGAAGGCGCCTGCCAGCGGCGCGCGGCGGCGCGAGCGCGTCCGTGAGCAGCAGACGCCGCAGCGGATCGCGGGCGTAGCCTGCGCGCCGGGGAATTCCGGCCAGCCAGGGCGCGAGCGCGGCGCGTGGCGAATCCGGCAGCAGCACGGCCCAATCCGCGTGGGCGGCGCGCAGCGCGCGCACGCGTCCGCGCAGGCCTCGCGAGGGGATGCCCAGGAATGCGTCGAAGCTCGGCAGGCCCGCGAGCAGCCCCGCGAGCGCGGGGCGTCCCTCGACACCGATCCAGGCTTCGGGGTGGGCCGCGCGCAGTGCGCGCAGCGCGGGAGTCGCCATCACGGCGTCGCCCACCCAGTTTGGCAGGCGCACCAGAATGCGGCGCGGCCGCATCAGAGGAAGTGGTCGAGGCGCTCATCGCCGGGCAGGATCTCCACGTCCTCGCGCGGGTCCTCGATCATCTTCTCGAGCCACCAGTTCACGCCGTTGTAGAGACAGGTGACCTCGCGGCACTCGCGGCTCGCATCGAAACGATCGAGCAGGGCCGCGAACTCGAGCCCGCTGCGACGCGTGCGGTCCGCGTCCGCGAAGGCGTCGCGGTCTGCAATCCGCGCGCGCTCGACGCCGCGATGCGCCGGGCAGTTGTAGAGGCCCAGCGGGGTCAGCACCTGGCGCAGCGCCTGCACATGGCAGGTGCGCGGCTGGCGCGTGAGTTCGCTCCAATTGCCCGATTCGAGCACGCGCAGATTCGTGCTGACGTGAACGCTGAAGCCGTCGCACTCCAGCGCGCGGGCCTTCTCGACTTCGCCGCGGATGCGCGCCACCACGCTCGCCAGCTCGTCTTGCGCTGCGGTCGGATCCATCACCTCGGCGCCGTCCGACGTCCGCTCGAGAATTGGCTTGAGCGCGATGAAATCGAAACCGAAGCGCCGCGCGCGCTGCGTTGCCAGCACGATCTCGTCGATGTTCTCGTGCAGGGCGACCCCGTCGCGCGAGGCGCCGCGCCATACGATGATGTAGGAGAATCCGATGCGCAGTCCGGGGTTTCGCGCCTTGATGCGGGGCACCCATTCGCAGATCTCGTCGAGAGTGAGCGAACGGCTCACCGGACGGTGCATCGCCCGGAAGCGCTCGTCGCTGCCCGCGTCGAGGGAGAGCCGCAGCCAATCACCGGGGGCGAGGGCATCCGCGACCGCCAGCAGCCTTTCCCCCTGGCTGCCGTTGGAGACGACGGCGATCTGGAGGCCGAGCCCCTTGGCGAAGCGCACGAAGCTCTCGAAGCCCGGATAGAGGGTGGGCTCGCCGCCGCCAATCAAGATCACGGAGCGCAGGCCACGTTTGCTGAGCGAACGGAGGCTATCACGTAATTCAGTGTCATCATGGCGATGCTTCGTGTTCAGGATGTCCCAGTCGATGCAGTGATCGCAGCGGTAGTTGCAGGCGGTGGTCAGGTCGAGATTCAGCGAGATCGGCGCGACGTCGGCCGGCGCCGGATCGGGCCGTCCGGATGCGCGCGCCTGCGCGAGTTCGCGGCGCCAGCGCACGTAGGCCTCGACCTGCGGGGCCAGCGAGGGCTGGCGCAGCTTCGCCGTGAAATCGTGGATCGGGTCGGTCAGGAGCCAGTCTCCCCTCGAACGTGCGATGCGAAGCCCGCAACGATGGTTTCGAGCAGCTGCATGCGCTCCGTGATCTCCCGGCTGCGCGCTCCCGTCGCCCGCTCACCGGATGCGGGAAGCGCACGCACGAAATCTGCGACGAGCCGCGTCAACGGGTCGGGCAGCGGCACCGAGCGGCCGTCGCCGGCGAAGGATAGCTGGTATCCGTCGGCGCTGACCAGGCGTTGCGCGCGCCTCCCGTCGATCGCGAGGACTGCCTCTCGCGGGTGTCGGTCGCTGCGGCGGAGTTCGACCTCGACAGCGAGTGCGCGCTCACCACAGCGAAGCGTGAACGCCAGATCGAGCGCATCGGGGTCGGCTCCGCTGCCCGGGAAGCGCAGCTGTTCGAGCCGGCAGTCCCCGACCGGGAGCAGGGCCTGCGCGAGCGAGAGCACGTGCGGAATCGAATCTCCCAGCATCTGGGCGCCTCGCGATGCGGGTTGCAGCCGCATGGCGAGGCGGCCCGGCGTTCGCGAGAGAACACCGGGATGCAGCTGTTCGAAAGCGGGAAGTGTGTACGGCCACTGACAGTTCTCCCACAACAGGAGCCCGCGGGACTCGAAGCCGAGCGTGAGGCGCCGCGTCGTCGCCGCGAGCTCTGGCAATCCCCAGACGAATGGTTTCTCGCAGAGGACGTGCAGCCCCGCCGCGAGCGCCGCTTCCAGGTGTCGCACGTGCGTCTCGGCTGGCGACAGGATCGCGAGCGCGGCGACGCGTTCGTTGCGCAGCAGGCTGGCGAGATCGAGATAGCCGCGCGCTTCGATGCCCAGATCGCGCGCCCACTCGCGCGCGAGCGAGGCGGCGCTGGCCGCGCTGGTCACGACGAAGGCCGGAACGCTGGCGCCCGCCGCCAACAGATCGCGCGCGACGAACGGACCGAGCCCCTGCCGCCGCCGGCCGCCCCCCACCACCGCGACGGCCGGTTGCGCGCGGGCTGTCACGATGCGGGAGCGACGCCCAGCCGCGAGTAGCGGGCTGCGAGAGCGGGAGGGAGTTCGTCGATGAAGCAGCGCAGCTGCGGCAGGTAGCCCAGCTGATCCGCGAGGCGCAGCAGACCGATCTCCGTCTTCATGTCCGGAATCGCGCCGCTGCGGCAGGCCTCGATCGCATCGGCGAGTTCGAGCGTGACCAGACGCGCGCCTTCCTCCATCACACTGCCGTCGCCAGCGCCAGCGCCAGCGGACGCGGCCGCGAGCGTCGTCGCCGCGGCGCAGAAGTGCAGCTTTTCATCGCCCGTGCCCGGGCTCGCGAAGCTCTCCCCCCCGAGCACGCGGAAGTTCTCGGGGCGCACCTGCGCTCCCGCCTCTTCCTGCGCTTCGATCGCCGCGCGCCGACACAGGCCCAGTTCACCCGCGCCATCCGATTCCTCCACCATCCCGGCTACGAGCTCCAGCAGGGAGAGGTAGACGCGCGGATCCGGGTGAACGAAGCGTTTGGCGTGGCGAAGGTAGACGGGCGCGCGCGGCGCGTCGCGCAGCAGCACACGCACGCGGCGCGCGCCGTCGATTTCGTAGAGAACCGCCACGACGGCGTCGCTGCCCGGCCGCGAGAGGACGTCGCACGGGTACACGGAAGAAGCGCTTCCATCCTCGTAACGATTGCGCAGACGCAATCGACGCAGTCGCAGAAACCCCTCGTCGCAGCGGCTTTGCGCGGTGAGATCCTCGACGATCTCGATCGCGCGCAGGCGCGCGCCCGCGGAATCGCTCACGGCCGTCCGGCCTCCGCGATCACCTCGAAATAGAGGTTCTCGTAGGCGTTCACCAGCGCGTCGGCCCCGAAACCCTCGGCGATGCGGGCGGGGCCGGCTTCTGCGAGCCGGGTGCGCAGGGCTGGATCGCGCAGCAGGCGCGCGAGCGCAGTCGCGAGCGCGCCCGGGTCGTTCGGTGGAACGAGCAGACCCGTGCGCTCATCCACGACGGCCTCGGCCAACCCGCCCACGCGCGAGGCCACGATCGGCCTTCCCGCCGCCATCGCCTCGAGCGCCGCGACCCCGAGCCCCTCTTGTCGGGACGGCAGGATGAAGACGTCGCAGGCGGCGAGCAGGTCCGCGATGTCGCCGCGTTCGCCAAGGAAGCGCACCTGGTGATCGAGGCCGAGTTCGCGCGCCTGCTTCTCGAGCGCCGGGCGCACGGGTCCCTGACCGGCGATCCAGAGCGCCGGACGCAGCCCGTCGTCGGCCAGCCGCCCGAGGGCGTCGAGCAGCACGTCGATGCCCTTGCGATGGAAGAGCGCAGCCACCACCAGTAGCAGGGCGGCATCGTTTGCGAGCCCCGCCTGCGCGCGCGTCGCCGCGCGTCCCAGCTGCGGATAGAGCGCCTCCGGATCGATCGCGCTCGGAATCACGCGGATCATCGACGGAGATACACCGCCATGGATCAAGCGAGCGCGCACCGCATCCGAGATCGCGACGGCGCGCCGCACGACGCGCGAGTACATGAAGCGCGTGCGGGCGTTGCGCTTCACGGCGCGATCCATGCGCCGCGTGGTGAGCGCTGGCAGCCCCAGATACCAGGCGGCGAGACCGCCGAGCCAGTTGGCGCGGCCGGTGTGCAGGTGCACGAGGTCGGGCGCGCTCGCCCGCAACTCGCGACGGATTTCCCAAAGACTGCGCGGCGACCAGGCGTTTCGCGAGCGGATCGGCCGGGCTTCGATGCCGCGCCGCGCGGCCTCGTGGCGGCTGCGGCTTTCCGGGGGGCACAGCAGCACGCTGTGGTGTCCGCGCTTGCGCAGGCCTTCGAGCAGCAGGAATACCTGGAGCTCGCCGCCCGAGAAGCCAGATTCACCGGTCACGTGTGCAATCGTGAGCGGGCGGCGGGGCTGCGTCATTCGGCGGGACCGTCGAGAGGGAAAGCTGCCGAGTCGGTGCGGGTGGCAGCATACACCAGACTCAAGCGGCGGGTCCTCCCAGGAGTCCCGAGACGATCTCGAGACCGCCGATGTACATCCCGACCATGGTTCCGAGAGTCGTCAGGATGAAGACGAGCAACACACGCAATAGACGGTTGCGCCACCATTGAAACGGGCGCGTGAAATCCTCGCTCAGGCGCTCGAACTCGGCGACGACGGGAGGCTGCACCCAGGCTTGTACGAGCGCGAGCACATGCCCGGCACCGATCACCGGGGAGAGCGTCGTGACCGGCGCGGTGAAGAAGGCGGCTGCGATCGTGATGGGGTGGGCGAGCGCGATGGCGGCGCCGATTGCACACGGCACGCCGGTGACGAGGACCCAGAAGGCCAGATCCTGGAACGCGGCCGCCGCGCCCTGCGTTACGCCGATCACGACCAGGGCTGCGACGATGCTCGCCGGAATGCCCCAGCCCAGCCAACGCGTGATCGGCGACACGGGCGGGATGCGGTCGAGCGCGGCGAGATCCACCGGGCTGCGTTCGCGCAAGGCAGCGAGCACGCCGCTCACGTGGCCCGCACCGACGACGGCGACGATGCGCTGGCCGGCCGCTTCGCGCATGCGCTGTGCGAGATAGGCGTCGCGTTCGTCGATCAGCACGCGCTTGAGTGCGGGTAGCTGCTCGCCGAGCTCGGCCATCATGCGCGACAACACGTCCTGCTGGCGCAGCTCGCGCAGGTCGTCCTCGGTCAGCTCCGGCTGCTCGAATACGCTGGTCAGGAACGTGGAGACGAGCAACGACTTCTTCCAGAGCGAGAGCGAGCTCCACGCCCGACGCAAGGTCACGCGCACGTCGCGATCGCACAGGGCGACGGGGATTCCGAGGCCCTCGGCGGTTCGCCCAGCCTCGAGCAGCTCGGTCCCCGGCCGGACGCCCAACGCTCCGCCCAGTTTCTTCTGATAGGCAGCCAGCATCAGATTTGCGACGAGCGGCGCGAGCTGGCGGCTGCGGATCAGCTGCTTCAAATCGAGCTCATCCCAGCGCTTCGGGTTCGCGAGCGCCGTGTAGCGCTGGCGATCGAGCTCGAGGCAGACGCAGTCGGGACGCTCGCGTTCGATCACCTCGCGCACGAGCGTGGCGGATTCCCGCGAGACATGGGCGGTGCCGACGACGATGAATTCGCGGCCGTCCACGTCGAGCGTGTGGATGTCCGGGTGCGCCTCGGGGCCGCGAGGCGGCTGCTGGCTCTGCATGGAAGGGCGAGGCTAGCAAGTTCACTCGGGCTGCGACGCCTTCCCATCCAGTTCGGAGGCCAGTGCGCGCAGGCGAGCGGCGTCCTCGCCGCGGCCGGCGTCCTCCCGCTTCGCGGCGAGTGCGGAGAGGGCCGAGAGCACCCGAGACCGCCCGTCCGCGCCCTGGGGCCCCGGCGGCATCAGCGCGAGAGCGCGCTCGAAGTGGAACCTCGCGGGCGCGAGCTGGCCGGCATTCGCGAGCGCGAGGGCCAGGTTCGCATGGGCGCGCGCCGCGCGCGGCTCGGCGGCGATCGAGAGCCGATATTGCGCGATCGCCGCCTCGCCCCGTCCGCTGCGCGCGAGCACATCTGCGAGGCCGAGGTGGAGATCGGCACGGTTCGGCGCGAGCGCGAGGGCGCGTTCGAACGCGGCTTGCGCTTCGGCGAGCCGTCCCGCGCGCTGAAGCGCATTGGCCAACCTTTGGTGCGCCAGGAAACTGTCCTCTGTCACGGCCGCATTGCGGGAATGCAGGGCGATCGCATCCCGAAAGCTCGCCGTCTGATTCGCCGCTACGAGCGCGAGCGCGGCGAGCGCCAACGACGCCGCGGCCGCGAGCGGAACGCGCAGCGCGGGGCGAGCGCGCAGGGCGTCGCCGGCGAGAAAGGCCGCCGCCAGCGCGAGCCCAATCAGCGGCAGGTACATGTAGCGGTCTGCATGCGCCTGCATGCCCACCTGCACGAGGCCACTCACGGGAACGAGCATCCCGAAAAACCAGAGCCAGCCCACGAGAAGGTAGGGGCGCTTCCGTACACCGGCGAGTGCAACCGCCGAGAGCGCCGCGAGCAGCAGGGAGGCTGCGATCACCCGCGAGGACCCGAGGCCGACCAGCGGGTGGGGGTAGAAGACGGCGAGGCCGCTCGGCCAGAGGCTTTGCGCCAGATAGATCCGGTAGGCATCGAGCGCGTTCATGATCCGCAGCGCGACGGGTATTCGCGCGCCCTGCGCGGTTGCGCCGACGCCGCTCTGGACCGCGTAGGCGATGGCGCTCGTCGCCGCCGCCAGGGCGAGCATCGGCAGCTTTTCGAGCAGGAGCAGTCCGGCGCGTCTCGCGGATGCGGCGAAGCCGCCGGCAGTCTCGAACCGCCGCAGCGGCCAGCCGTCGAGGAGCCACAACACGAAGGGAGTCGTCACGAGCGTGGGTTTCGAGAGCAGGCCGGCTGCGAGCGCGAGGGTCGCGACGGCATGGCGCGCAGCGGAAGGCCGCTCGGCGTAACGCGCCCACGCGAGCAGGGTCAGCATGAAGAAAACGCCCGAGAGAACGTCCTTGCGAGAAGCGGCCCAGGCGACCGACTCGACGTGCAACGGGTGCAGGGCGAACACCGCCGCAACGAACGCGCTCTCCCAGGTCGCGGCGGTGAGGCGCAGCAGCGCGAAGAACAACAGCAGGCTGGCGAGCGCGTGCAGGGCGACGTTCGTGAGCAGGAAGCCGGCCGGGGAGAGGCCGTGCAGCGTGATGCCGAGCTGGAGCGAGATCCACGTCAGCGGAACCCAGTTGGCTTCTGCGGGCTCGCGGAATGCCCGTAAAACACTGGAAAGAGTCAATCCCTCCCGCACCAGCGGGTTGTTCACGATCACGTTCCCGTCGTCGAGCTCGACGAAATCGTGCCCGGCGACGCGCCCGTAGACGGCGAAGGTGATGGCGACGAGAGCGATGGCGATCGCTGCCGCACGTCGCGGCATCGGGCGCTGGGCGAGCGCGTCGCGGACCGCAGGCATCGTGGCTCCCATCCCCGCGCAGGCCGGCCAGACTAGCTCAGCGGTCTCGCGCGCAGGTTCGCTGCGAGATGCGCGCTCCAGAGGCTCGTCAACTCAGCCGGTTTCTCCGCCACGCTCTGCGGCGCGCTTGAACAGTGCCTCGATCGCCTCCGGGCCGGCGACCGGTATGCGCGCGAGGGCCAGGTTCTGCTCGATGTGAGCGGGTTCGCGCATGCCCACGATCGCGGCCGTCACGCCGGGGCTGCTGCGCGCGAACTGGAGGCAGAGCTGGGCGTCGCTGCGCGGACCCGGCAGACACTCGCTCACGAAATCCGGAAGCCGTCCAAACGCGCGCCCCTGCGCGAGCGGTGCGCTCGCGAGTACGAGGCTGCCGGTGCCGCGCAGCGCCGTGAGTACGGCGGCGACACCGCCGGCGGGACCGAGCTGCGAGGGCAGGCGCAGGGCTTCGGCCATCACCAGGCTGTACGGCAGCTGGATGGCGCGCAGATGGTGATCGGCGCCCCCCACATCGAGCGCCCACTGGAACAGATCGAGCAACGACAGGTGTCCGGGATCCGTGTGCGGGCGCAGGAAGCCGTCCCAGGTGCACAGACCATAGGCGGCGATCTTGCCGTCCCGAACCGATTGTTCGAGCGCCTCGAAAGCGCGGCACATCACGTGCTGAAACTGCTGGCCGCCGAACTCGCGCAGTGCGATCTCGGGTTGTTCGAGGCAAAATAGATCGAGCGTTTCGAGCCGCAGATTGCGTCGGCTGCGCTCGATCTGGTCGCATAGAAAGGCCGGCTCGAGACACAGCGTGCCGCCGGCGAGACGTTCCGGAGGCACGAGTCCCGACTCGAGGTAGGTGGCGACGAGGTAGCGGCGCGCTTCGGCTGCGCTGCGCGCGTGATCGGGGTCGGGCGTGAGCAGGCCGCCTTTGGTCACGACGACGATCTCATCCCGCGCCGCCAGGCCCTCGCGAATCGCTCGGGCGAGCGCGACCCCGAGCGCTCGCTCGCTGGTCTGCATGCGGTCGGACAGCGCCGTGTCGAACAGATTCACGCCGCCCTGGATCAGCTCCGGGACCGCCTGGCGATACAGCAGGTCGTCGACGCCGCCGATCTCGCCGCTGCGCATACCGAGCCCGAAGCTCGAAATGCTGAGGCGATCGGGGCAACGGAAGTGGCCGGGCCGGTCGGGGAAACGCGCGGCGAAGCGTTGCGTTCCCTGCGGCGTCGCCCGGCCAGGAGTCCAATCGGCCTGGGCCATGAGCGTGAAGCTACCGCGGTTGAGCGGCCGCGGGCGAGTCCGGCGCTCGCGGTTTCTTCGCCAGCGTACGGACTTCTTCCCAGACTTGGCTCACCGGCCACACCGCGATGCCTTCGTCATCGATCGCCTGGAGCACGCGCCGGAAGTCGCCGATCGCATACTGCGTGATCCACTCGGGTTGCTCTACGAGCCAGTGGAACATCAGGATCAGCCACTCGCGGTTCTCGCGAGCGCGGCGCACCGCGGCGCGGATCTCATCGGGCTTCGTATCCCGGGTGATGTTCATCGCGCGCAGACGATACGCGTCTCCCGGCGGCAGCGTCTCGGGCGCGCCCGACGCGAGCCTCGCCGTGTCGAAGAACCGGCGCGCGAGGGGCACCACCGTGACGGGATCCTGCTTGCCGAGCGGATAGGCGAGATGCCGTGCGCCCGGACCCAGCGCCTGCTTCTCGAACCACGCCTGCGTGCGTTGCAGCACGGCCGCGAGCTCCGGCGCGGTGAAATCGGTGAACGGAGTGAAGTGGTGGGCGGCGATGTCCCATCCGAAACGCTCGCGCAGCTCGTGGACCTGCTCGAGTTTCATGTAGCCGGGCTGGCCGATCTGGTCGGGCATCACATAGGCCGTGCCCCGGAAACTGTGCTTTGCGAGCAGCGGCGCCGCGAGCTCGAAGTGCTCGTCGTAGCCATCGTCGAACGTGAGGCTCACGACCCCCTGCGGCGCCTCGTCGACGGCCGTGAGCCCGCCCCAATAGGCGACGAGCGGACGCGCGCCGCTCGGATCGGCGTTGTCCCGCAGCACCCAGCCGACGGAATCGATGCGCGCGCGATCGGGCGCGCCCACCACGCGCGCATTTCCGAAGCTGAAGCTGAGGGTCTGCCACTCGCCCGCTTGCAGCAGGTTGTAGGGGGCGTCCGCGAACAGTGGCACCTGGAACGCGAAATAGTCGGAATGCATCCCGTCGGAGGAGAGCCGGAACTCCATTCCCGCGAGCCGGCCGATGTCTTCGACCTTGATCTCGACCTGCGGGAACCTGCCGCGGAAGTCGAAGGGCGGATCATACGGTGTGCGCGTCGCGAGCAGCGCGATGGTCCCGTCGCCCGGCGTCGTGCCGCGGATCCAGTGCCGGACGCCGTCCCCGCCGTATTCGAATCTTCCTTCGCGCCAGCGCGGCGCAAACTCGCCGTCGCGATCGTGAGTGACGATCGCGTGTTCGCTGGCGAATGCGCTCAGTGCGGTCGCCGCCACGACGAGCCCGAAGATCAGACGCGACAGGGCGAGCGTTCGACGCCGCATGCGGGGAATCTCGGCCTCCATTCAGTTTCGCGCGTTTCGCGGGGGAGCGTCGGTCGCGAGCGGGGCGATGTCGAGTGTGTAGGACTGACTCTCCCCCCCGGCGAGCTCGGGCAGGCGCAGATCGACGCGATTCTCGGCCCGGTTGAAGCTCGGGTGGGGCTGCGTCTGCTGGAGCGTGGTGCGCTCGACATCGACGTCGACCGTTTCGGTATTCAGGTACACCCGCAGCAGCAGGTCGGCGATCGGCGTCGCGTCGCGATTACTGACCTCGATCAGGCTGCGCTGTGGACCCGTGCGTCCGACGCGTACGGCGATGCGATCGCGCAGGCCTGAATCGAAAGCAGGATCCGATTTTCGCGCTGCGCCGCCCGGCGTGGCGGCGAGAACCTCGGCAAAGGGCTCGCGCGCCGCCCAGGCGTAGGCCGCTGCGACCACGCGCCGTATGTCTCCGCCCGGCGTGTCAGCGCGCGCGACTGCAACCTCCGCCGGGCCCGCGGCGAGCCAGACCAGGCGGCCTGCGCCCACGCGAAGGCGCCGCGAGGCGGCGCGTCCCGCGCCCTCGTTCCCGAGCCAGGCGAGATCGGCGCGCGGATCGTCGATGCCGGGCAGCAGCGGCGCCGGCAGCAGCGTGAGTGGTTGTCCCGGCGCCAGCCCCGCCGCGAGCGGACCGCGCTCGCCACGGATGAGCGTGGGCACGCCGCCGCGCGCTGCGAGCGAGACGTGGCTGATGCGCAGCAGGCCCTCCATCAAGGCGGTTCCGCGTGGTTCGCCCGCCGCGTCTTGCACGCCGACACTTCCGGTGAGGATCACGCCCCCGCCCCCGGCGAGAAACCCCTCGAGCAACAGCCACTCGGGTTCGGAGAGGGCGCTCGCATCCGGCAGCGTGACGACGCGCACGCCCGCATCGAGAAAGGCCGAGAGCGAGCGGTCGACGACGAGCTCGGCCGTGCCCGACACCGCGCTGCGCCAGGCGTCCACGCGGCGCTCGCGCTCCGCCGCCGCCGCCGCTTGCGTCGAGGGCGCCAGCCACAACCCGAGACCGAGAGACGGAAAATCCGGGGCCGGCGCAAACAGCCGGAAGGGGCCGATCACGGCCCCGATCGTCAGCAGCGCCAGTGCGAGGCCCATCACGGCGAGCGTTCCGGCGCTCGAGATCATCAACGCCGCATACAGCCGATTGCCCCCGGACTCCATCACGAAGGTTTCACGCCGGCGCGGCTGCGCGGCGCCTCGTCATCGTCGGGGCGATAGCGGCGGAAGAACACCGGCGGCGCTGTCTTGCCTTTGGGACGGCGCTTGTCGCGCAGCTTGAAGGCGGCATACGAAACGACGGCGAGCAGGATCGTCGCGATCGTTGCGATCAGGATCACTGCGGAGAGGTAGGGGACGAGTTCCACGTCAGATCCTTCCAATCCGTTCGAGCTTGCCCCAATCCATGCGCAGCCGGAACAACTCCTCGAAGGTCGCGAACAGCTTCGCAACGTCGATCGTGAGCGCAAAGAAGGCCCGGTAGTAGATGGCGTAGGGCACGAGCTTCATGCTCTCCTCCTCGACGACGACGCAGTAGAGCGCGGCGGCGAGGTCGAGCACGGTGAGCTGTGCCCACCACAAGACGAGCGGCAGCGCCGCGCCGTACTGGGTGGCGACGAAAGCAAAGAGCACGTGCGCAAAGACGTTCGCGGAGGGCCACGCGATGCCCTCGAAGATCATGTACCAGAGCGTGAGCGTGACGCCGAAGCCCTTATGTCGCGGTGAGACGAGGCTGTGGCCGTGCTTGCGAATCGCCTGGAGGATTCCACGCGTCCAGCGATAGCGCTGCTTGAGCAGGTCGAGGAGTTTTTCGGGCGCCTCGGTGTAGGCGATGGCGGCTGGCTCATAGTGGATCTGCCAGCCCTCGGTGAGCAGCTTGAGCGTCAAGTCGCAGTCTTCTGCGAACGTATCGTGATCGTAACCCCCGACGCCCTTCAACGCGCGCACGCGGAAGATTCCGATCGGCCCCGGAATGATGTTCACCAACCGGAAGAAGCCCTGCGCCGCGCGCACCATGTTGAGGCCCTCGACGTACTCGAGCGCCTGTAGGGTCGAGAGCAGGTTCGTGCGGTTCACGACCTTCACGCTGCCGGCGACGGCGCCGACGTCGGGGTTCGCGAGGTGCCGGATGGCGGCGCGCAAGGTTCCCGGGTGAAGCGCGGAATCCCCGTCCATGCACAGCACGAACTCGCCGCGAGCCGCCGCGATCCCGGTGTTGAGGGCGCGCGCCTTGCCGGCGTTTTTCTTGCGGATCACACGCACCTCGATCTTCCCGTGCATGCCCGCGAAGACGGAGGCCTTCTGGTAGGTGTCGTCCCGGGAGCCATCGTCGATGACGATGATCTCGTAGCGCGGGTAGTCGAGCTTCATCAACGAGCGGATCGAGCCCTGGATCACCGCGCCTTCGTTGTAGGCGGGGACGAGGATCGATACCAGCGGCAGGAAGGTCGCGTCGTAGACGAAACGATCGCGCTCGAGGTGGGCGAGATACGAAAACCACAGCAAGCCGAAGTAGCGAAGGATCAACAGCAGCAGGAACGCAAACAGCGCGAGCATCGAGGAGCGGACGAAGAGGTTGCCGACGTCGAAGCGCAATTCGAGCAGGATCTCGTAGATGCCGACCGACGCGATCACGAGAACGAACAGCGTCGCGAGCAGCGCGAGCGCGTAACCGGGGCGCAGATTCGGCGACATGCTCAAAAATCCATGCCGAGCGTTGCGCCCGCCCGATGGGAGACGTAGCTGCTGGCGCGTTGGGATTGCGAACGGCCCGCGACGAGTGACACGCGAAAGCGCCCAATTCGCCAGGCGAGATCCGCCCCGAGCTGATAGCCGGGGCCGTTGGCGCTGGCGCCGTCCTGGTGGGTGAGCCCCCAGCCGAAGGCCCCGCGCAGCTTGAGTTCGAGGCGATCGTGCAGGCTGAGGGTGTGCGTGGCGGCGAGCGTGCCCTCGAGATCCGAGCTCGGGTCGTAGTAGAGGTCGGTGCTCTGCGTGTAGCCGAGCCAGCCGACACCGGCGTGGAGCTGGAAGGCGCGCTCCGTCCACGGCCGCCACGAGAGCGTCGCGCCGGTCGCATGTCGGGTGTTCGAATCGCTGAGAAAGCTGTTCTGCAGCTCCGTGAAGCCCTCGAAGTGTTTGCCGAACGCACGCCAGCCCGAGAGACCCAGCGTGGTGTCCTGGATGCCGTCCTCGACCGCCGCAACCGAGTCCGAGCGGGTCAGGAAATCCCCGGAATCGACGAAGCCCCCCAGCACGAGCGCGGAATCCGTCGTGTACTGCAGGCCGGCGCGGGCGAGCGGAAAAGCTCCGGCTTTCTCCCAGACGCGCACGCCGAGATCGAGCTCTCCTTCGAGTTGCTCCAGCAGCTGCCGGCGCACCCCGACCGTCCCGCCCCAGCCGCGATCGTGGTCGGCCAGCCCGGGAAGCGGGGTGTCCACGGGATGTTCGATCTTCGTGAACGAAAGCTGCGTACGCAAGTGTGTGTCTGGATCCCAGTAGTAGCCGGCTCCGACCGAGGAGGCCGTGCGCTGGTAGTCGTCGTTGTCGTCGTACCACTCGACTTTCGAGTTTGCGGTCGGGGGAAAGCCCGCGCGCAGGGCGCCCCACTCGGCGGTCGCCTCGCGGTCGGGTGCGAGCTCGAGTGCGCGTTTGTAGTTGCGATCGGCTTCTGCAAGCCGGCCGGACCAGCTGTTGGCTCGCGCCAGCCCGCGCGCTGCGCGCGCATCGTCCGGGTCTGCTGCGAGCAGCGCGCGAAACTCCGCTGCCGCGGGATCGAGGCGCCCCGCCCAGGAGAGCACCTCGGCGCGCTCGACGCGCAGCCCGGGCGGCGCCAAAGGTTCGGCGAGCAGCCGATCGTATTCGGCGAGGGCTTCGTCATAGCGCCCGCTCCAGGCGAGCACGCGGGCCAGGCGCAGGCGCGCGTCCTGCGCGTCGGGACGATCCGCCAGCGCCGCGCGGTAGAGCTCGATCGCGCGCGGAAAGCCGGCGGCATCGGCCAACAGGGCATCCGCCTCGACTACGCGCGGATCCTCCGTCGCAGCGGCCGCGAGCGTGGCTGCGTCACCCGCGGCGCCCGCGCTCGTGGCGAGCTGCGCCATGAGCGCGCCGGCGAGCCATGTGGCGCGTGTCATGACGCGGGATCTTCCGTCGTCGCGTCGAGGGCGCGGAACAGGTCGCGCCAGTCCGTCTGTTCGCTGACGGCGCCGGCGTCGCTGGCGTTCCAGCGCAAGCGGGCGCTGCGGCCGGACTCGCGGGCCAGGAGGGTCTGGAGACGCTCGCTCACGAGCGTGGCCTGCGCCAACTCGGCAGCCACAAGCAACACCAGAGCGCGTCGCTTCGAGACGATCAGGATGGCGTCCTCGAAGCGGAGTGCGGCTTCGGATACCGAGAGCAGCTGATCGAGTAGATCGGCCGCGGGGGTTTCGATCGCGAGCAGGGTGGACGGCACGTCGAAGCGTTCGCCGAAAGCGACGGCGCGCGCGAGGCGTTCGCGGAAATCGGCCGAGGTCAGCACCCGCTTGCGCCCCGAGAGACCGAAGAGCGCCTGCGCCTCGGCGGGGTCGAGCAGCTGCGGCGGGGGCCCCTCGAGACGCAGCAACGTTTCGAGCTTGTGGAGCAACACGAATCGCTCGATCGGCTTCACGGCCACGTCGGCGGCGCCGAGCACGAGCGGGACCAGGCGGTTGCCGGGGCGGACCAGCTCACCCGTGAGGACGAGGATCGGGGTCGTGGGTGCCACGCGATGCATCGCGGCCAGCAGCTCGTAGCCGGTCACGCGCGGCATGGAGATCTCGAGCAGGATCGCGTCGGGTTTCTCTTCGACGAGCAGGCTGAGGGCCTCGAACCCTTCCGTGGTCGCAAACACCTGATAGTGCTCTTCGAGCCAGCCCTCGAGCTGCGAGCGAAGCGCGTCGTCGGAATTGACGATGAGGATGCGGGCCGGCTCCGCCTTCGCGTGGCGCTTCAAGTCGCGTGGCTGCGCCTCGCGGGTCGCGGCTGCGTCCTGTGCCGGCGCGACCGCGGCCGCCTGCGGGGCCGGGCTGGCGGGGGTCGGGGTTGCGAACGGGCGCGGCGCCACGTCGGTCTCCGCCGCGATCTCACGGATCAATTCCGCGCCGCTCGCTCCGATGCGGAACTCGACGGCCTCGGCGGCGCCTGCGCCTGCGCGCGTCTTGGTGACGCGCAGCGTGCGACGTCCGTCCTTCCGGCGGGCCAGCGCGAGCGACGTGCCGCAGACCTCGGCGAGCACGCGCTCGACCGCGGCATCGGTTCCGGGCCGCTCCGTTTCGACGGTCAGCACCAGCGTGGTGTGTGGCGTCGCCGCGATCAGGTCGCGCGCCAGCAGCCGCAGCGGCGCTTCCTCGATCAGCCCACTCGTCAGCGCCGTGATGGGATCGATCACGATCAGAGACACAGAAGGATGTTCCGTTCGAATCGCTTCGATGAAGACCTTGCTGCCCGCGGCCTGCAGACTCGCCGGTGCGCGCGGGTCGAGTTCCAGCAGCAGGAGCTGGCCCGACCGCACGTGGGGTTCGAGCGCCAACCCGAGGCTCTCCGCCTGTCGCAGCAGCAGCGGCGCCGGCTCGGCGGACAGCAACGCGACGATGTCGGCGTTTGCGAGCGCCGCCGCGGTGAGCTGAAGCGCCAGCACCGTGCGGCCGCAACCGGGCGGCCCCGCGAGCACCAGCGGCAAGCCGGGCGCGAGCCCACCGATCACCCGATCGATGACGGGTACACCGCTGCGCCGCAAAGACACCACCCCCCCCAGGCAAGTACGCCGCGCACTCCCCCGGTTCTCGGACTGATCGGCGGACCCGCCGGAGCCCTTGACGCGCCCTGACTAGAAGAGGCGGAGCTACAGCCGCGCTGGAGGTTTGCGTCGCGGCGCGAAAGCCGGGCGGAATCGCGCCGCTTCCGATCTCAGGCGGAGTTGCCGGCGGACGATGAGGAAGCGTCATGTCACAAGTTCGGCCGGCGGACGGAATCGAAGTGTCGGCGCAGGAGGCGCGCTTTCTCAGGCGCTTCGTGCGACGCGAGCTGCTGCCGTGGCTGGCAGGCGTCGCCATGCTCGCGGGACTCGCGCTCGTGTCCACGCTGATGTCCCCACGGCCGGTTTCTCCTGCGGCCGCTCCCGTTGCGGAGCGGGTGGCGGCCGAGACGAGTGGCCTGCACGCCGACGTGTTCGCTTCGTTGCGCGCCGAGAACGCCAGTCTGCGCGCCGATCTCCTCGCGCTCCAACGCGTCGTCGAGGCGGTTCGAGGCGCGCCCGCTGGCGGCTCCGAGGCGGATTCACGTCGGGCCGAGGAACGAGCGCGCGCGCTCGAAGCCCGCGTATCGCGGCTCGAGAGCGCGCCCGGACCGCGCCTGGCCAGCGTGACGCACGCAGCGGCCGGCGACACGGCGTCGGCACCGCTGGCGGATATCCATTCGATTCACGAGCGCCTCTACAACCTCGAGGCGCGCCAGGACCGCAAGGACCAGGAGGGCGCCGCACTACAGCAGGACGTGCTCGCGCGCCTCTTCTCGCTCGAACGCTCGTCCGGGTCGGAAGCCGCAGCGCGGCTCGAGAACCTGAACTCGGGCGAGCAGCGTTTCGAAAAGCTCGAGCAGCGCCTCATCCAGATCGAGCAGAACCGCGGCGCCTCGAGCGCGCCCGCTGCCCCCGCCGGTTCCCCGTAGGCCTGCGTCGCAATCCATCGGACCTGCGCTGCCGGCATCCGCGCGCGCTCTGATCACGCCGCCTGGCGCTGGCGCAAGGCCGGTGTGAAACACCGCTCGATCCCAGCGCATCTCCGTCGCAGCGCCCTCTTGCAGGAAGCAGACCGGGACCTCATCCTTGCTCCTCGACGACAAACCAGGACTCCAAGGAGCCACCCGTGAAGCGCGTCTTCCTGTTCCTCCTCACCAATATCGCGATTCTGCTCGTGCTCAGCTTCGCGCTGCGCCTGCTCGGCGTGGATCGCATCCTCGACGAGCAGGGGAGCGGCCTCGATCATCGCGCGCTGCTGATCTTCGCCCTCGTTTTCGGCATGGGCGGCAGCTTCATCTCGCTGCTGCTGTCGAAGTGGATCGCCAAGCGCGCGACGGGTGCGCGCGTGATCAGCCAGCCTGCGAACGATGCCGAGGCATGGCTGCTTCAGACCGTTTCTCATCAGGCGCAGGCTGCGGGCATCCGCACGCCCGAGGTCGCGATCTTCGAATCCGACGCGCCGAACGCATTCGCCACCGGTGCGCGTCGCAACGCGGCCCTCGTCGCCGTCAGCAGCGGCCTCCTGCGCTCGATGCGAAGGGACGAAGTCGAGGCGGTACTCGGGCATGAGATCAGTCACATCGGGAACGGCGACATGGTGACGCTCGCCCTGATCCAGGGCGTCGTGAACACCTTCGTGTTGTTCTTCTCGCGGGTGATCGGCTCGTTCGTCGATCGCGTCGTGTTCCGCAACGAAGAAGGCCACGGTGCCGGATTCTTCATCGCCTCGATCGTCGCGCAACTCGTGCTCGGCGTTCTCGCGAGCATCATCGTGTACTGGTTCTCGCGGCGCCGCGAGTTCCGGGCCGATGCGGGGGGCGCGCGTCTCGCCGGAACCCAGAAGATGATCGCGGCGCTCGAGCGGCTCAAGGCCGGCGTCGCACCCCAGCCGTTGCCGGATCAGCTCGCGGCGTTCGGTGTGTCGGGGCGCACGCGCAGCGGACTCGCGCGCCTGTTCATGACGCACCCGCCGCTGGACGAGCGCATCGCGGCACTCAGGCAGAATCTGTAGCGGCGTCGCGGTCCGCGCAGCGCACGGCGCGCGTCAGGCCTCGACCTCGTCGAGCGCCCGAAGCAGCCGCTCGCGGCGCTCCCGCACCAGCGCGCGCACGGCCGCCGCGGTCGCAGGGGCATTGCCGGCTTCGATTGCCGCATCGATCTCGCGGACGCGGGCGTCGAGATCCCGAGGCTCCGCGGCGAGCCGCCGCTCGACTGCGTCCAGGCGCTCGGCCAGCGCCGGGCGAATCACGTTGCGCACGAGCCGCACCACGAGATTTCCGCTGGCCTCGGTGATCAGGTCGACGAGCGCGTCGAACAGGGCAGGGCGCTCCGCAACGGATACGCCGGGATCGACGAGCCGCTGCAGCAGCTCCCGCGCGCGCCGGTGATCTTCGGGGCTGCCGCGCTCGACGGCGAGATGGGCGGCTCCGGCGACCAGCATCTCGTGGACGTCCAGAACCTGCTCGAGCAGCCGGCGATTCACGACGCCGTCGACGATCAGCAGGTGGCGCACGATTTCGATACTCGCCTCGTGCAGGTGGCGCACGGTCGCACCGTCACCGCGGCGGATCACCACGAGCCCCATCTGCTCGAGCTTCTTCAGCGCCTCGCGGACCGATCCGCGGTTCACGCCGAGTCGGCTCGCGAGGTCGCGTTCCGCTGGCAGGCGCTCGCCGGCCTTGTAGGTGCCGACCAGGATTTCATGGCGCAGGCGCGCGGTGATGCTCTCGGTGAGCTTCGGGGCCGTCGTCATCGCAGCGTAGGCTGGGTTCGGCGCGGCAGCGGTTGGGCGGATGCGTGCGTCATCGGAAGCGGGCGTGCCTGGCGGCTCATTCAGTCCTGGAGTGAAGTGACTCCCGTGAGGACCAGGCGGACCAATTCTCCCTGGCGTTTGGTGTCGGTCTTCGAAAACGCCTGTTTGAGCTGGCTGCGCACCGTATTGATGGTGACGCCGCGCTCGGTCGCGACCTCGTCGAGCGAGCGGCCTTCCGAGAGCAATCGCACCAGATCGGCTTCGGCGTGGGTGAGCGAATAGAGCTGCTCGAGCACCTCGGTGGTCGTGACGGGGCCGGCATCCGGGTCCGCGATGAAGGCGAACGCCACCGCCTCTCCCTTGGCGCTGCCAGGCGGCGCGTCGAGCAGGGGCGCCACCATCAACGCGAATGCGCGTCGTCCCGAATTCCGAGTGACCTGCATCACGTCGCCCACGGCGCTCCGGCCCTGGAGCGCGGCTTCGCAGGCCTTGCCGAGCAGGGTCTGGAAGACGCCATCCTCGCGGCGGTCGGCGAGGTGCGGGCGGCCCCGATCGATCGAGAACCCGTCGTTCATGTCGAGGATCCGGCGGGCGCTGCGGTTCACGATCACCGGAACGTGGCGTGCGTTGAAAACGATCACCCCCGTTGGCAAACGGTCGAGGATCTCGGCGAGGGCGACGCGCGCGCGGCGCACGCTGCCGAGCTGGCTGTAGACCCCGAAGCCCCGTTCGAGATGCGGGACGAGCTGATTGCCGAGCGCGATGTCGCCCTCATCGAATGGCCGGCAGCCCACGCGACGGTAGACCATGATGCCTGCGAATTTGCCGCCGATGCCGGTCGCGATCTCGTGCAGGATGGGGCCCTCGGGTGCGAGGCCCTGCGGCTCCATGAACTCGTGATAGAAGTCCGTCGCTGCGAGTTCGTGATCGGGTATTCGCTCGCTCGCGAACGCGAAGCGCCCCTTGACCGCGCCGGTGAACGGAGGACCCCAGGGCAGCCCCTTGATCATGTGCTGGAGGAAGATCGGCTTCATCTCGCTCGTGAGATGCGCCTCGAAGGTGTTGAAGGGGAGATCCGAGTCCGGGTGCGGCATCGCGATGGCGACGCTCGCCCTGCCGAATGCGTCCGAGAGATCGAGCGCAAGTCGGCTCCAGCCGCCCGGCTCGATGGCTGAGGCGTAGATGCTCTCGATGAGCGGGAGGGCGCGCTCGTCCAGACTCATCTGATCCGATCTCTGTCAGAGTCGATGACCACGCGTCACGGCACGCAACCGTTGCATCAGCTCCGACGAGAATCAGTATAGGCGACCCGCGGCGCGCAGGGCATGCAGCGCAGTTCCGGGAAAGGGTGGGGCCCGTTCTTTCGAACGGGCCCCGAGGAATGACAGGATGCGGTTTTCGTCTCGTTGCTTGCGTCGAGGTCGACCCGGCGCTTGCCCTGGCGGGGGCTC
This sequence comes from Deltaproteobacteria bacterium, assembly GCA_031405455.1. Classification (GTDB taxonomy): domain Bacteria; phylum Myxococcota_A; class UBA9160; order UBA9160; family SMWR01; genus DATBRV01. Next base: position 30,026 of record JANNIY010000203.1, read on the forward strand.
AATCCAAGAATGAGAGGGCCGCTGCCCTCTCCGCTTCCCGCTCCGCTCGACCCCTCCACTTCCGGCCGGTTCGCCCTGATTCCCAGTTTGCACTCCAAATTCGATTTCAGCGTCCCCCATTTGGGTGAGCTTCTGCGTATTGCGCGCTTTGGGGTAGGCGCGGCTTGGCGAGCTGTAAAACCCTGCCAGTGCATGGAGTTTCTTGCACAGGGCGCTTCGCCACAGCCCGCCGACACGAGCGCGCCCCGCGGCGATGGCCAATGCGATCAGCAGATCCCATGGGAGCGGTTCGGCGTTGTGGCCGACGTCAGCCCTGCGCCAGGCGACGGAAGATCGCTTCGGGCGACTCGAGACTCGCTGCGGCGGACTCCGGA
>JANNIY010000204.1:0-6129 GCA_031405455.1 Deltaproteobacteria bacterium
GCCGTCGAGATCGATCGAGACCCGTACCTCGGTCTCGCGCGTCTTGCGCTCGACCGCCGCCTTGCGTTCATTGCGTTCGCTCATATCTCGATTTCCGCCTCCGCGTCGCGCGCGGCTTCGCGCTCGCGCCGCGCCCGCCGGATCTTCTGCAGCCGCATCTCCACCGATTTCGCGTGCCCCGTGAACCCCTCGAGCGCAGCGAGTCGCATCACGTCTGCGCCGAGCTCTCGCAGCTTCGACGGCTCGAAGCGCATCACGCTCGAGCGCTTGAGAAAATCTTCGACACCGAGCGGCGAGGAGAAACGCGCGGTTCCCCCCGTCGGCAACACGTGGTTCGGACCGGCGAGATAATCTCCGACGGCCACCGGCGTGTAGTGCCCCAGGAAGATAGCGCCGGCGTTGTGGACGTGCTTCGAGACGGTTTCGGCGTCGTCCACGGCGAGCACGAGGTGCTCGGGCGCGTAACGATCGGCGAGCGCGAGGCACTGCGCGAGATCCTTGGCAACCACGATCGCGCTGCGGGCGCCGAGCGCCTTGCGGGCGATCGCCGACCGATCCAGCGTCTTGAGCTGGCGCGCGATCTGTTCCTGAACGCGCGCGACGAGGCCCTTGACCGGCGTGAAGAGCGTCACGCAGGCCATTTCGTCGTGCTCCGCCTGCGACAGCAGATCGGCTGCGACCCAGGCGGGTGTCGCGGTCTTGTCGGCGATGATCAACACCTCGGTCGGCCCGGCCTCGCCGTCGATCGCGACGTCACCGAACACGAAGCGCTTCGCAGCCGCGACGTACACGTTGCCGGGGCCGACGATCTTGTCGACGCGCGGAACCGTCTCGGTGCCGTAGGCGAGCGCCGCGATCGCGTGGGCTCCGCCCATCTTGAAGATGCGGTGCACGCCGGCGACCTTCGCCGCCATCAACACCTCGGGGCGCAACGAACCATCGGGCTGCGCCGGGGTCGCCATGATGATCTCCGGCACCTCGACCACCGAGGCGGGCACGGCGTTCATGATCACGCTCGACGGATAGGTGGCCTTGCCGCCGGGGACGTAGATGCCCACGCGTTGCAGCGGCCGCACGCGAATGCCGAAGGAAGCGCCGCCCTCCTCGCGCACCTCCCAGCTCGAAGGGATGCGTTTGCGGTGGAACTCGCGCACGCGCATCGCCGCCTTGCCGAGCGCCGCGCGATCCGCCGGATCGATGGTCTCGGCGGCCACTTCGTACTCCGCGCGCGTGACCTCGAGCTTGTCCAGCCGCGCGCCATCGTACTTGCGCACGCAGGCGAGCAGTTCGGGATCGCCGCCATCGCGCACCCGCTCGGCGATCTTGCGAACGGTTTTTTCGATCTCCTCGGCCCGTTCCTCCCGGCGATTCACCAGGCGCGCGAAGGCGGCCTCGAAGCCAGGCGCATCGCTATACAAAACCGGGAGGGGGCCCTTGGACGCCGCGGCCGGGTTGCGAGCCACCATCACGATTCCTCCCGTCGAACGATTGCGCCGAGCGAGCGCAGCTTCTCTTCGATGCGTTCGTAGCCGCGGTCGATGTGATAGACGCGATTCACCACCGTGTCACCCTCCGCTGCGAGCGCTGCCACGAGCAGGCCGGCGGACGCGCGCAAATCGGTCGCCATCACCGGCGCGCCCATCAGGCGGGGGACGCCGCGGATGTGCGCAGAACGACCCGAGAGCGTGATGTCCGCGCCCAGGCGCTGCAGCTCGGGCACGTGCATGAAGCGGTTCTCGAAGACGCGTTCCGTCACCACGCTCGAACCCTCGGCCACGCATAAGAGGGCCATGATCTGCGCCTGCATGTCCGTGGGATAGCCGGGGAACGGGGCGGTCACCACGCGGATCCCGCGAGGCGGACGCTCGCCGACCACGGTGAGCGCGTCGCCATCGACCGCGATCTCGGCGCCGGTCTCGCGCAGCTTCTCGAGCGTCGACTCGAGGCTGCCCGGATCGACGCCCGTGATGCGCACGTTGCCGCGCGTGATCAGCGCCGCCGCGACCAGCGTTCCCGCTTCGATGCGATCGGCCGACACGGTGTGCTGGATTCCGCGCAGGGAGGTCACGCCGCGCACGACGATGCGATCGCCGCCGGCGCCGAGAATCTCGGCGCCCATCCGGTTGAGCACGCCCGCGAGCTCCGTCACCTCCGGCTCCCGCGCAGCGTTCTCGATCACCGTCTCACCCCGCGCGAGCGTGGCGGCCATCATCACGTTCTGCGTGCCATTCACCGTGTTCATGTCGAACGCGACGCGCGCGCCGACGAGCGGCGCACCCGCCGCCTCGACGTAGCCGTGATCGAGCCGGATCTTCGCTCCGAGCGCTTCGAGTCCCTTCAAGTGCTGGTCGATCGGCCGCACGCCGATCGCACAGCCGCCCGGCTCCGAGACGCGGGCGCTGCCGAAGCGCGCGAGCAGCGGGCCCAGCACCATGAAGGACGCGCGCATCTTGCGAACGATGTCGTAGGGCGCGACGAGATTCGTGACACGCCGCGCGTCGATGCGCAGCGTGTGGGGATCCGCGGCGTCCCATTCGGCGCCCACACCCAGCGCGCGCAGCAGCTCGAGCATGGCATCGACGTCGCGCAGGCGCGGCACACGCCGCAGCACGGTCTCGCCATCCGCCAGCAGCGCGGCCGCCATCAGCGCGAGCGTGGAGTTCTTGGAACCCGAGACGGCGACCTCACCGCACAGGCGCGCGCCACCGTGAACGACGATGCGATCCATGTCTTCCCCCCTCTCGGCGTCCGCGTCCCGGCGTCAGCTCCTTCGCCCGGAAACCACGCGAACCCGCCGCCCCAGATCACGCCGCTGCGTCACGTCTAGCAGGCCTGCTTCGCGGCACCAGCCCGCGACGCGATCGGCCTGTTCGGGTGACACCTCGAAGGCCGCGGCGCCGCCCGGCAACAGGTGCGCGCCAACCCCCTGGGCCAGCGCCCGCAGCAGTGCCAGCCCCTGCTCTTCGGCAAACAATGCCATGGCCGGCTCGTGGGCCAGCTCGGGGGCGTGAACCACCCCCGCGGCGTTCGACAGATAGGGGGGATTCGACACCACCAGATCGAAACGCTCATCCGAGATCGGCTCGAAAAGGCTGCCTTCGACGAAGCGCAGGCGACCGGACAGCTCGAGCCGTTCCGCATTGCCGCGCGCGACTGCGAGCGCCGCAGTCGAGACATCGGTCGCCGTGACGCGCGCCTTCGGGCGCTCGCTCGCCAGGGCCAGCGCCACCGCCCCCGAGCCGGTGCCGACATCGAGGATCTGGAGTTCGGCGTCGCGCTCCGGCGCGAGCTCGAGCGCCGCTTCGATCAGCGTCTCCGTTTCGGGGCGCGGCGTGAGCACGTCCTTCGTCACCGCGAGCGACAGCGACCAGAATTCCTTGCGTCCCACGAGCTGGGAAACCGGAATCCTCAGCTCCGAGCGCTGGCGCACCAGCTCGCGGAAGCCGGCGCGTTCGGCGGGCGCAAGTGGCTTGTCGAATTCGACGTAGAGCCGCAGGCGATCGACGCCGAGCGCATGCGCGAGCAGGCACTCGGCATCCAGCCGCGCCGTCTCGATCCCCTGCTTCGTGAAGTGATCCGCCGTCCAGCGCAGCAGCTCGAGAATCGTCCAGATCTTTTCGGGTTGCGGCTGCGTCACCCGGGGCTCCGCTCGGCTTCGTTGCGCGCCGCCATCTCGACGTGGATGGCATCCAGCAATTCTTCGAGATCCCCATCGAGGATCGACTCGAGCTTGTGCAGGGTGACGCCCGCGCGGTGATCCGTGAGCCGGGACTGGGGAAAATTGTACGTGCGCATCTTCTCGCTGCGCTCGCCGCTGCCGACCTGTGCGCGCCGCGCGCTGGCGCGCTCGCCCGCCTGGCGCTCCTGTTCGGACTCGAGCAGACGCGAGCGCAGGATCTTGAGCGCCCGCGCCTTGTTCTTGTGCTGTGATTTCTCGTCCTGGCATTGCACCACCGTGCCCGTCGGCAGATGCGTGATGCGCACCGCAGAGTCCGTGGTGTTCACGCTCTGGCCGCCAGGCCCCGAGGAGCGGAAGACATCGATGCGCAGCTCTTTCGGGTCGATCTGGATGTCGACCTCTTCGGCCTCGGGCAGCACTGCGACCGTGACGGTCGAGGTGTGGATGCGGCCCTGCGCCTCCGTCGTGGGGACGCGCTGGACGCGGTGTACGCCCCGCTCGTATTTGAGGCGGCTGTAGACGCGATCCCCCGTGATCGAAGCGATCGCCTCCTTCACGCCGCCGCCCGTCGATTGCGAGATCGAAAGCGGCTCGAGCTTCCAGCCGCGCCGCTCGGCGTGGCGCGTGTACATGCGCAGCAGATCCGCCGCGAAGAGCGCGGCCTCGTCCCCGCCGGTGCCGGCGCGGACCTCGAGGATCACGTTCTTCTCGTCGTTGGGATCCCGGGGAACCAACAGGAGACGGATCTCCCGTTCGAGCGTCGCAACCTGGGCGTCGAGTTCGGCGAGCTCGCCGATCGCGAGCGCACTCACTTCGGGATCGGGGTCTTCGACGAGACCGCGCGCGTCGCTGCGGTGTGCGAGCGCGGCTCGGTAACGCGATCCGGCGGCGACGAGCGGGCGCAGACCCGCGAGCTCCTTCGCGACCTGCGCGTATTCACCCGGTGCGCTGGCGACCGAGGGGTCGGCCAGACGCTGTTCGAGGCGCCGCGCGCGATCCTCGAACCCGCTGATGCTCTCGAGTAGACCCGACATCTCACGCTCCGCGGGTCGAGTCGTGCAGGCGAAGGCCCCCGCGTTACGAGTTCATCGACTGTAGGAACTCGGCGTTGGTATCCGTCGCCTTGATCTTCTCGACCAGGAACTCCATCGAGTCCACCGGGTTGAGCGGCGACAGCACCTTGCGCAGGATGTACATGCGGTTCAGTGTCGCCTCCGGCAGCAGCAGTTCCTCGCGGCGCGTCGCCGAGCGATTGATGTCGATCGCCGGGTAGGTGCGCCGTTCCGAGAGCTTGCGATCGAGCACGATCTCGCTGTTGCCGGTGCCCTTGAACTCCTCGAAGATGACTTCGTCCATTCGCGAGCCGGTGTCGATCAGCGCGGTGCCGACGATCGTCAGGCTGCCGCCCTCCTCGATGTTGCGCGCCGCGCCGAAGAAGCGCTTGGGCTTCTGCATCGCGTTCGAATCGACGCCTCCCGAGAGGATCTTGCCCGAGTGCGGAACCACCGTGTTGTGGGCGCGCGCGAGCCGGGTGATCGAATCGAGCAGGATCACGACGTCGCGTCGATGCTCGACCAGGCGCCGCGCCTTCTCGATCACCATGTCCGCGACCTGCACGTGCCGCGTCGCCGGCTCGTCGAAGGTCGAGGAGATCACCTCGGCCTTCACCGTGCGCTGCATGTCGGTCACTTCCTCGGGCCGCTCGTCGATCAGCAACACGATCAGCACCACCTCGGGGTGGTTCTCCGCGATCGCGTTGGCGATGTCCTTGAGGATCATGGTCTTGCCGGCCTTCGGCGGCGAGGGGATCAGCGCCCGCTGACCCTTCCCGATCGGCGCGATCAAATCGATGATGCGCGTCGTGAGCCCGCCCGACTTCGCCTCCAGGTTGAACTTCTCCTGCGGATACAGGGGAGTCAGGTTGTCGAACAGGATCTTGTGGCGCGCCTTCTCGGGCGACTCGAAGTTGATCGAGTTGACCTTGAGCAGGGCGAAGTAGCGCTCGCCCTCCTTCGGCGGCCGGATCTGCCCCACGATCGTGTCGCCCGTCCGCAGCGCAAAGCGGCGGATCTGCGACGGCGAGACGTAGACGTCGTCCGGGCCGGCGACAACGACAAATTCGATTGGGTATGGACATCATTCCGCCTTTGCGGTCAACGAAGATTCACGTTGAACACGCCCGTAATGCGGCGGGCAAGCGGCAGATGCGGGAGATTTGCATGACAGACGCGCAAAACAGCACCAGTAACGTCGCGGAAAACCTCGAGGGGATCCGCGCCAGCATCACGCGCTCTGCGGCCGATTACGCCAGAAAGACCGGTTCGGTGACGCTGGTGGCGGTCTCCAAGACCAAATCAGCGGAAGAAATCACGCCGGCGCTGGCTGCCGGCCAACGGGTTTTCGGCGAAAATCGCGTTCAGGAAGCTGCCGAGAAGTGGCCGGGTCTAAGG
>JANNIY010000205.1:0-2729 GCA_031405455.1 Deltaproteobacteria bacterium
TGCGCTTGTAGAGGCTCTTGTCGAAGCGGCCCATCGCATCGAACTCGCGCGCCCGCGGCCGCATCTCCTGCTCCACGAACTGCCGCGCCGTCAGGCGGAAGCTTTCGTGTTCGGGCGTCGAGAACAGATCGTGGGCCATGGCGGGAGCCTCCGCGGGCCATTGTGCCTTGGGGGAGGTGTCGCTGCCAAGCGTCCTCCGGCGAGTACTCGGACGAGGCGAGCCCCGCGCCGTCGCAGCGCGGCGTGGGCGCGTAACCGCCGCGTTCAGATCGACGTATCCTCCACGCGCTTCCGGCATCCAATCGCCACGGTCCGCAGCGGCGCGGGATGTCGTGCAAGGGGGAGATCGAGTTCCATGCGATGGCAGACCCGCAGACTCGTGGTTTGGATGCTGCTCGGCGGCTCGCTCGCCGTGGCAGCGGCAGCGCTCACGCTGGCGCCCGCGCCGGCGCGCGCTGCCGGGAAATCTGGAACCGCCACCGCCACCTTCGCGGGCGGCTGCTTCTGGTGCATGGAACCGCCGTTCGAAGCGTTGCCGGGCGTCGTTTCGACGACTGTCGGCTACACGGGGGGTAGGACAAAAGACCCCAGCTACGAGCAGGTCTCTGCGGGCGGAACCGGCCACGCGGAAGCCGTGCAGATCGTCTACGACCCGCAGAAGATCAGCTACGAGAAGCTGCTCGACGTGTTTTGGAGAAACGTCGACCCGCTCACGGCCGACGCGCAGTTCTGCGATCACGGCGATCAATACCGCACGGCGATCTTCGTGCACGACGCCGGGCAGCGTCGTCTCGCCGATGCCTCGAAGCACGCGCTCGCGGCCTCGCAGCGCTTCGAGCGTCCGATCGTCACCGAGATCGTTGCGGCCGGCCCGTTCTACCCGGCCGAGGGATATCATCAGAAGTATCACGTGAAGAATCCCGCCCGCTACAAGCTCTATCGCTGGAACTGCGGGCGGGATCAGCGCTTGCAGGCGCTGTGGGGGAGCGAGTGATGAAGGCGACGCGAAAGATCGTTCTGGCAGCGGTGGCAGGCCTCGGCTTCGTCGCAGCGAGCGCCGCTGCGGCGGAAGCGCCCGCGAAGACTGCGCCGGCCTGGAGCCCCGCGACCTTCCAGAAGCCGAGCGACGCGGATCTGCGTCGCAGCCTGACGCCGCTCCAGTACGACGTCACCCAGAAGGCCGCCACCGAGCGGCCGTTCAACAACAGCTACTGGGACAACGAGCAGCCCGGCATCTACGTCGACGTCGTCTCCGGCGAGCCGTTGTTCAGCTCGCTCGACAAATTCGAATCCGGCACGGGTTGGCCGAGCTTCACGCGCCCGCTCGAGCCGAAGAACGTCCGCGAAGAAAGCGACCGGCAGTTCTTCGTCGTGCGCACCGAAATCCGCTCCGTCCACGCCGATTCGCATCTGGGCCACGTCTTCGACGACGGCCCGCCTCCGACGGGAAAGCGCTGGTGCATGAACTCGGCGGCGCTGCGCTTCGTGCCGGTCGCTCGGCTCGCAGCCGAAGGCTACGCGCAGTACCTGCCGCTCTTCGAATAGCCGGCGACTACTCCGCCGCGATCCAGCCCTGCTCCTCGAACTTCGGGCGCAGCTCCTTGGCGATCAGGTCGGCGGTGCGCTTGCCCGAAGCCTGGATTTTCTGCGTACCGCTCACCTCTCCGACCACCTTTGCGGCGCCGCCGACGATCAGGCCGATCGGGTTGGCGGTGGCGATGGTGACGACGATCGGAAGCACCACGCCCGGTGTTCCGCCGCGCGCGCCGGAGTTGATTTCCCCCGAACCGAGTCGGTGCAGGCCCTGCTCCGTCATCACGTAGCCCTCGACGAACGTCTTCAAATCAGCCGCGCCGGACCCGAAGCCGATCAGCACGCGCTTGATCGCGCTGCCTTCTTCCATCGACAGGAAGTAGCCCATGATCACGAGATCGCCGGGATCCGGCCCCGGCTGGTCCGCAGCGCGCACGCCCGGAAGCCCCATCTCCGCGATGTCCCCGGCCAGTTCCGTGGCGACCGCCGCTCCCAACTGACGGCCCAGTTCGAGCTGCTCCTGTGTCGGCGGGGTGCTCGATTCGTAGACTTGACCGGCGATGGACGATTCGGGCGGAATTTCGCTGGGGGTCGATCCGAAGTCGACCACGAGAATCCGATTCGGGCGGGCGATCGTGCCGCCCTGGTACTCGTCGCGCGCAGTCACCTTGGTCGACGCGCATCCGGCCAGAAAGAGCAGGGCGAGCATCCAGGCGGCAGAGTGGCGAAGCGGATTCATGACGAACCTCCGAAGAGAAACGTTGATCGCGGCTATATAACATAGGCAGAGCCAGCGAGCCGTTCGATCGCGAGGCGCCGCCGCGCTCGGTTTCGAAGCGGTCAATGCGCTAGACTGCGGTCTCCCCGAGCAAGTTCCCCCCATCCTCGGAGGCTCAACGTGAATTCCCCCCAGCGCGTGTTGATTTCGCTGCTTGCCATGCTGACAATCCTCGCTGCCGCCGCGCCCGCCGATGCCGCGCGCCGGCGCTGCCCGGGCAATCGCAACCCGGATTCCGCCACCTGGTTTTCGATCGCCCATCCAGGGATCGGCGAGTATTACCTGAACGGCTGGGGCCCCTTCTTCGACAACGCCCCGCAAAAGAAGTTCTGGCTCGGCTTCATCCCGCTCTACGGCTGGCCGGGTTATTTGCAGGTGAAGAGCGCGATCGACGCGCACAACTGCCGCGTGAACGACA
>JANNIY010000206.1:0-8546 GCA_031405455.1 Deltaproteobacteria bacterium
AATACCGACTGCAAGATGCTGAACTGATCGGTGCGGATCAGCTGGAAGAGCTGTCCGATGGCCGACGGAATTCGAATGATGATGCCGGCGAAGATGATCAGCGAAATGCCGTTGCCGATTCCGCGTTCCGTGATCTGCTCGCCGAGCCACATGATGAAGGCCGTGCCGCAGGTGAGCGTGATCATGCACATCAACTTGAAGCCGAGTCCGGGGTGGAGGACCGCCCCCTCGCCGAATTGTCCGTTCTCGAGCGCGACGGCGATCAGGAAGCTCTGGAACATCGCGAGCACGATCGTGGCGTAGCGGGTCCACTGGTTGATCTTCTTGCGGCCCGCCTCGCCTTCCTTCTTCACGGCATCGAGCTGCGGAATCACGACCGTCAGCAGCTGGAAAATGATCGAGGCGCTGATGTAGGGCATGATGCCCAGCGAGAAGATCGAAAGCTGCTCGAGGGCGCCCCCCGAGAACAGGCTGAAGAGCCCGAAGACGGTGCCCTGCATCTGCTCGAAGAAGCTCCTGATCACGTCCGGGTTGATCCCCGGCGTCACGATGAACGCCCCTACCCGGTAGACCGCGAGCAAGGCGAACGTGAAGAAGATCCGTTGCCGGAGCTCCGTGATCCGTCCGATGTTCTGGATGCCGCCGATCATTCGACGATTTCGATCCTTCCGCCTGCGCCTTCGATCTTCTCACGCGCCGCGGCGCTGACGGCGCTCACCGCCAGGATCAGGTTTCGCGGCGCATCGCCGTTTCCGAGCACCTTCACCGGTCCGCCGCGCGCCCTTGCGAGCCCGCGCGCGACGAGCGCCGCCGCATCGACGCGCGCGCCCTCGGCGAAGGCCGCGAGCGTGGCGAGGTTCACGATCTGCGGGCGTCCGACCCGGTGGCTGCGAAAGCCCCGCTTCGGCATGCGCCGCACGAGCGGCATCTGGCCGCCTTCGAACTGGCGCGGCGTCTCGCGGCCCGCCGAGCGCTTGCCCTGGCCCTTGATGCCGCGGCCTGCGGTCTTGCGGTGGCCGGAGCCGGGTCCGCGGCCGACGCGCTTGGTGCGGTGCCGCGCACCGGGCCGCGGTTCGAGATGATCCAACATCAAACTTCCTCCACCGCGATCAGATGCTTCACGGCGTGGATCATGCCGCGCACCGCGGGCGTATCCTCGACCTTCACGGTCTGCTGCAAGCGGCGCAGCCCGAGCCCGCGCAGCGTCGCGCGCTGCCGTCGGTTGTAGCCGATGCTGCTCTTCACCCACTTGATCTGAACGCGCTTTTCCTTGCTCATGCGCGGCCGAGCTCCCGTGCCCGTTCCTTCGGATCCCGCAGTTCGCACAGAGCCGTCATCGTCGCGCGCACCACGTTGTTCGGATTGTGGGTGCCGAGATTCTTCGTGAGCACGTCGCGCACGCCCGCGGCTTCGAGCACGGCGCGCACCGAGCCGCCCGCAATCACGCCGGTGCCGGGCGAGGCCGGCTTCAGCAACACGCGCGCCGCACCGAAACGGCCGAGCACCTCGTGGGGCAGCGTGCCGTCCTGAAGCGGAATCCGGACCAGCCCCTTGCGCGCGCGCTCGATGCCCTTGCGAATCGCTTCGGGAACTTCACCCGCCTTGCCGTAGCCCGTTCCGACCACGCCATTGCCGTCGCCCACGACGATCAGCGCGCTGAAGCTGAAGCGGCGACCGCCCTTCACGACCTTCGCCACGCGATTGATGTGAACCACGCGGTCCGTGAGCTCGAAGTCATTCGGATTGAGCTGAATCGTCGCCATCTGGTGTCACCCTAGAACTGCAAGCCGGCTTCGCGCGCGGCGTCGGCCAGCGCCTTGACGCGGCCGTGGTAGAGAAAGCCGTTGCGGTTGAACACGACGGCGTCGATTTGCTTCTCGCGTGCGAGCTCTGCGACGGCCTTGCCGACGCGCTTGGCGGCCTCGACGTTTCCCGTCGACCCGAGACCCTCCGCCAGCGCCTTCGTGCGCGTCGAGACGGAACCGATCGTGCGACCTGTTTCGGCGTCGACGAGCAGCGCATAGATGTGCTTGGCGCTGCGATACACGGTCAACCGCGTGCGCTCGCTGCGCGCGATGCGCCCGGCCACCCGCGCCTTGCGCGCAGCCATCTTCGTGAGTTTTCCGCTGGCTTGCTTGGCTCGCATGGTTTCCTCACGCCGCTCCGGCCTTGCCGACCTTGCGACGCACTCTCTCTCCGACGTAGCGGATCCCCTTGCCCTTGTAGGGTTCCGGGGGACGAATCGACCGCAAATCAGCGGCGAACTGGCCCACCTGCTGGCGGTGGATCCCCTCGACCCGGATCATCACGTTCTTGTCGACGGCGACCTTCAGACCGTCCGGAATCGGCAGTTCGACCGGGTGCGAGAATCCCAACAAGAGCTTGAGCGTCTTGCCCGCAACGTCGGCGCGGTATCCCACGCCCTGGATCTCGAGCTCCTTCACGAACGGTTCGACGACGCCACGAACCATGTTCTGGATCAGGGCGCGCGCGAGCCCGTGAAGCGCCCGCGTGTCCTTGTCCTCGGCGCTGCGAACGACCGAAACCATTCCCTTGTCGACCTGGACGGCCACTCGCTGCGGCATGCGTTCCGTGAGCGTCCCCTTCGGACCCTTCACACGCACGTCGCCCCCCACCGTTTCGACGGTGACGCCGTTCGGGATCGGAATCGTCTTTCGACCGACGCGTGACATCGCTACCAGACCTCGCAGAGCAATTCGCCGCCCACGGACGCCTCGCGCGCTTCGCGATCGGGCACCACGCCTTTCGACGTGGAGAGCACCGCCACGCCGAGGCCGCTGCGAACCTTCGGGATCGCGTCGCTGCCGACATAGACGCGCCGCCCCGGGCGGCTCACGCGGCGCAGGCCCGCGATCATCGCGCGTCCGGATCCGTCGTAGCGGACGCGCATCACGAGCACTTCCTTGCCGTCGCGCTTCTCGGCGCGGACGTCGCCGAGATAGCCCTCGGCCGAGAGCACCTTCGCGATCGCGAGCTTGAGCTGCGACGACGGGCAGACGATCTCGGGGTGGTGCGCCTTGCCTGCATTTCGGATGCGCGCGAGCAGGTCGGCGACGGGGTCGGTCATCATGACGATCTTCTCCGTTACTGCCGGAACGGCACGCCGAGGTGCGCGAGCAGCGCGCGTGCCTCGGCGTCGTTGCGAGCCGACGTACACAGGGTGACGTTCATCCCCGTGACCCGGTCGATCTTGTCGTACTCGATTTCCGGGAAGATGATCTGCTCCCGGATCCCGAGCGTGAAATTCCCCCGCCCGTCGAACGCCTTGGCGGAGAGGCCCTTGAAATCGCGAACGCGCGGCAGCGCGACGTTCACCAGGCGGTCGAAGAACTCCCACATGCGCGCGCGGCGCAACGTGACGCTACATCCCACCGCCTGGCCCTCGCGAAGCTTGAAATTCGCGATCGACTTGCGTGCGCGGCGCGTCGCCGGCTTCTGGCCGGTGATCAGGGCCATCTCCTCGGCGGCCTTCTCGAGCAGCTTCGGATTCGCGGTGGCCTCTCCCAGGCCGACGTTCACCACGATCTTCAGCAAGCGGGGAACCTGGTGGACGTTCCCGTAGCCGAACTCCGTCGAGAGCTTCGGAATCACCTCCTGGCGATAGATTTCCAGCATCCGCGGCGCCATCTACAGCACCTCCGGAGCCAGCGAGATGATCTTCATGAACTTGTGCCCTCGCAGCTCCCGGGCGACCGGTCCAAAGATGCGCGTGCCCACCGGCTCGCGATTGTTGTCGATCAGGACGGCGGCATTGTCGTCGAAGCGGATGTAGGAGCCGTCGGATCGCTGCACCTGCTTCTTCGTCCGCACCACGACCGCCTTGCGCACCTCGCCCTTCTTGACGCGGCCGTTCGCGATCGCGTCCTTGACGGATACGACGATCACGTCGCCGATCGATGCGTAGCGGCGCCGCGACCCGCCCAGAACGCGGATGCAGGCCACCTTTCGGGCGCCCGAGTTGTCCGCAACCTGCAATACGGTTTCCTGCTGGATCATGGGCTCCCCGCTAGACCCGTACGGCCGCGGCGATCGTCGCCTGCACCATCCAACGCTTGCGCTTGGAGATCGGACGATGCTCGACGATGCGCACGCGATCGCCGACCGCACATGCGTTCGTCTCGTCGTGTGCGAGGAATTTCGAATAACGCCGTACGTATTTCTTGTAACGCGGGTCCTGGATCAGGCGTTCCACCTGCACCACCACCGTCTTGTCGAGTTTGTCGCTCACGACCAACCCGACCAGTGTCCGCCGCATGCCTCGATTCTTCACGTCACGCCCCGCGCTTCTCGCGCAGAACAGTCTCTACGCGAGCGATATCGCGGCGAAGCATTTCGAGCTTCGCCGTGTTCTCGAGCTGGCCGGTCGCGCGCTTCACCTGCGCATTGAACAAGTCGCCGCGCAATTCGCGCGACTTGACCGCCAGCTCCTCGAGGGTCAATTCCCGAATCTCACGCGCCTTCATGTCGATCCTCGCGACTCACCATGCGCGTTTTCATGGGCAGCTTGTGCGCCGCCAGGCGCAGCGCTTCCTGCGCCACCTTGAGCGGCACGCCTTCCATCTCGTAGAGGATCCGTCCGGGCTTCACGACGGCCACCCACTCTTCGGGGTTGCCCTTTCCCTTGCCCATCCGGGTCTCCGCCGGCTTCTTCGTCACCGGCTTGTCCGGATAGATGCGGATCCAGACCTTGCCACCGCGCTTCACGTGGCGCGTCATCGCAATCCGTGCCGCTTCGATCTGGCGCGACGTCACCCGCGCCCGATCCACGGCCTGGAGGCCGTAATCACCGAAATCGAGATTGCAGCCGCGATACGCCTTGCCGCGCATGCGACCCTTCTGCTGCTTGCGCCATTTGACCTTCTTGGGCTGGAGCATGGCTACCTCGGCTGCTCCTCGCCGACACGCTGCGAGAGCGCCGCCTTGCGCATCTCCTTGTCCGCGATTTCACCTTTGAAGATCCAGCACTTCACGCCGATCAATCCGTACGTCGTCTTCGCCTCGGCCAGGCCATAGTCGATGTCCGCGCGCAGCGTGTGCAGCGGAACCCGGCCCTCGCGGTACCACTCGCGGCGACCCATTTCGGAGCCGCCGAGCCGGCCCGAACACTGGATCCGCATGCCCGCGGCGCCGAACTTCATGGTCGACGTCATCGCCTTCTTCATCGCGCGGCGAAACGCCACGCGGCGCTCGAGCTGCAATGCGACGTTCTCCGCGACGAGCTGCGCATCGAGCTCGGCCTTCCGAATCTCCTTGATGTTGATGAAGATCTCCTTGTTCGCGGAGAGCTTGCCGAGCTCCGCGCGCAGGGTCTCCACCTCGGCGCCACGCTTGCCGATCAGGATCCCCGGACGCGCGGTGTGGATGTTCACCACGACCTTTTCGCCGGTGCGATCGATCACGACTTTCGAGATGCCCGCGTGGAAGAGCTTCTTCTTGATGAACTTCCGAAGCGCGAGATCTTCGTGCAGCAGCTCCGAATAGCGGCGAGTCGCAAACCAGTTCGACTGCCAGCCATAGAGCGTGCCGATCCGGAAACCGTAGGGATGGACCTTCTGACCCAATCTTCACTCCTCGGCGAGCACGACTTCGACGTGGCTCGTCTTGCGCTGGATCCAGGCGGCCCGGCCCTGCGCGCGCGCTCGCACGCGCCACATGCTCGCGCCCTGGTTCACGAAGATCGTTCCGACCTTCAGATTATCGAGATCGATACCCGCTTTGTCGCGGTTATTGTGTTCCTCGGCGTTGGCAAGCGCCGAACGCACGAGCTTTGCCAACGGCTTCGCGAACGCCTTCACGGAGAGATCGAGGAGGGCGAGGGCCTCGTCCACGCTCTTGCCGCGAATCGCGTCGGCGAGCAACCGCGCCTTGCGTGCGCTGATCCGGTAGTTCATGAGCTTGGCTTTGACTTCCATATCAAGCGACCGGCCTCACCTTCCGCGTCGCGGCATGCCCCGTGAACTTTCGCGTGGGAGAGAACTCGCCGAGACGGTGTCCCACCATGTTCTCCGTGATGAACACGGGGACGAAGAGCTTGCCGTTGTGCACGTGGAACGTGAGCCCCACGAACTCCGGCGTGATCATGGATCGCCGCGACCACGTCCGAACCACCTGCTTGGTGCCGGAGCGGATCACGCGATCGACCTTCCGCTGAAGACTCGGGTCGACGAACGGACCCTTCTTGAGTGAACGTGCCATCGACTACTTCCCTCGCCGCTTCACGATGTACTTGTCGGTACGCACGCTGTGGCGCGTCTTGTGCCCCTTCGTCGGAATGCCCCACGGCGTGCACGGATGACGCCCACCCGAGGTCTTGCCTTCGCCACCGCCCATCGGATGGTCGATCGGGTTCATGGCGACCCCGCGCACATTCGGGCGCTTGCCGAGCCAGCGCGAACGCCCCGCCTTGCCGATGCTGCGGTTCTCGTGCTCTGTGTTGCCGACCTGACCGATCGTCGCCATGCAATCGGCGAAGATCAGCCGGTGCTCGTTGCTCGGCATGCGCAACGTCGCATACTTGCCTTCGCGCGCCATCAGCTGCGCGCCGACGCCCGCCGCCCGCACGAGCTGGGCGCCCTTGCCGACCTTCATCTCGACGGCGTGGACCACCGAACCGAGCGGAATCTTCGCGAGCGGCAGGGCGTTGCCCGGCCGGATCTCGGCGTCCGGCCCCGACATCACGACGTCACCGATGCTCAGTTCGTTCGGGGCGAGGATGTAGCGCTTCTCGCCGTCGTTGTAGTTGAGCAACGCCACGTTGGCAGAACGATTCGGGTCGTACTCGATCGCCGCGACGCGCGCCGGAATCCCGATCTTGTCGCGCCGGAAATCGATGCGTCGATAGCGACGCTTGTGCCCGCCGCCCCGATGCCACGACGTGGTGTGCCCGTGCGCATTCCGGCCGCCGCTCTTCGACGTGCGCCCTTCGAGCAGCGAGCGCTCGGGCTTCTTGCGCGTGATCTCGGCGAAATCCGAGACGCTCATGCCGCGCCGTCCGGGAGACGTAGGCTGGTAGTTCTTCACACCCATTCGGCGCCCCTACACTCCCTCGAAGAATTCGATCGTCTGGCCCTCTGCCAGGCGCACGATCGCCTTCTTCCACTCGGCCTTGCGGCCCATGAACTTCCCGACCCGCTTCGACTTCCGCGGCATGCGCATGGTGCGCACCGTGACCACCTTCACGGCGAAAAGGGTCTCCACGGCCTCGCGGATCTCGTTCTTGTTGGCGCGCGGATCGACGGCGAGCGTCACGATGTTGCGCTCTTCGCGCGCGATGTTGCTCTTCTCCGTGAGAACCGGGCGGCGAATCACCTGATGCAGGTTCACGAGGCAGCCTCCCCGCTCGCAGCGCCCAGCCGCTCGGAAATCGCCGCCACGGCAGCCTTCGTCAGCAGCAGCTTGCGGTGTCGAAGCACGTCATAGACGTTCAGTCCGGCAACCCGCAGCACGCTCACGTGGTGGAGGTTGCGCGCCGAGCGCTCGACGAAGGGATCCTCCGCAGCGATCACGATCAGGACCGGCGCATCCGCCAGCGACAGGTCGCTCAGGAGCTTCGTGATCCGCTTGGTCTTGTACTCCGACAAGCCGAGCGAATCGACGACCGTGATGTTGCCTTCGCGATGCTGGTGCGAGAGCGCCCCGAGCAGCGCCGCGCGCCGCACCTTCTTCGGAAGCGCATGTTCATGGGAGCGCGGCACCGGCCCGAATACCACGCCGCCGCCCGCCCACTGCGGCGCCCGGATCGTGCCCTGACGTGCGCGTCCGGTGCCCTTCTGCTTCCAGGGCTTGATTCCGCCGCCCGAGACGGCGGCGCGATTCTTCGTGCTGTGTGTGCCGCGTCGGCGCTTGGCCAGCTGTCGCCGCACCTCGGCATGAAAGAGATGTCGTCGCACCGGCGCCTCGAAGATGGACGGGTCGAGATCGACCGATCCGGTCTTCTGGTTTCCGGCAGTGACGACGTCGACGGTCGCCATACGCTACGCCCCGCTCTCGGTGAAGCCGCACATCACAGCTTGATCTCCACGTCGACGCCGGCGGCGAGCTCGAGCTTCATCAGCGCGTCGACCGTCTGCGGCGTCGGGTCGAGGATGTCGATCAAGCGCTTGTGGGTGCGCACTTCGAACTGCTCGCGCGATTTCTTGTCCACATGCGGCCCGCGCAGCACCGTGTACTTGTTGATCGAAGTGGGCAGCGGAATCGGGCCAGCGACGCGCGCACCCGTGCGCACGGCCGTATCGACGATCTCCCCAGCGCTCTGATCGAGCAGCTTGAAGTCGTAGGCCTTCATGCGAATCCGGATCTTCTGTGACGCGCTGTCTTGCACCATTCAATACTCCGCTGTCATCCAACCACCGCGCGCAGCAGCCTGCACTCGCAGCTATTCGAGAATTTCGGACACGACACCGGCGCCGACCGTGCGGCCGCCTTCGCGAATCGCGAAGCGCAGCTCCTTGTCCATCGCGATCGGCGTAATCAGTTCCACCACCATTTCCACGTTGTCTCCCGGCATCACCATCTCGGTGCCTTCC
>JANNIY010000207.1:0-15167 GCA_031405455.1 Deltaproteobacteria bacterium
CGGCGTGAACTCCGCCAACCCCTTCTTGCTCTGCCGCTGCGTGATCGCCGCCGTCAACGTCGTCTTGCCGTGGTCCACGTGACCAATCGTCCCCACGTTCACGTGAGGCTTCTTGCGCTCGAACTTCCCCTTGGCCATTGCCCTGCCCCTCGCGCCGTCACGGCCGAGCCGTGCGCGGCTGCATCAGCGGTAGACGATTCCCTCGGCGACGGCCGCCGGCACCTGCGCATAACGCGCAAACTGCATCGTGTAGGTCGCGCGCCCCTGCGTCATCGAACGCAGATGGTTCACGTACCCGAACATCGTAGCGAGCGGAACATTCGCGTGGACCACCTGCGCGTTGCCCCGCGTATCGAAACCCGTGATCTCGCCGCGACGGCTGCCGAGATCCCCCTGCACCGCGCCGACGAATTCGTCGGGGGTCACGGCCTCGACGCTCATGATCGGCTCGAGCAGCGCCGGACTCGCGGCGCGCAGCGCATCCTTCATGGCGAGCGAACCCGCGATCTTGAAAGAGCGCTCCGACGAGTCGACGTCGTGGTACTGGCCGTCGAGCAGGCGCACCTTCACGTCGACGACGGCATAGCCCGCGAGCGGCCCGCTCTGCATGACTTCTTCGCAGCCCGAGCGCACCGACGGGATGTATTCCGTCGGAATCGCGCCGCCGCGGATCGCGTTCTCGAAAACGAAGCCTGATCCCGTCGGGCCCGGCTCGACGCTGAGCTTCACGACGCCGTAATCCCCGGTGCCGCCGGTCTGCTTGATGTAGCGGCCCTCCGCGGTCGCCTGCGCCGTGATCGTCTCCTTGTAGGAGACCTGCGGGCGTCCGACGTTGGCCCCCACGCCGAACTCGCGCAGCAACCGGTCGGTGATGATCTCGAGATGGAGCTCGCCCATGCCCGAGATGATGGTCTGGCCCGTCTCGGAATCGACGTGGACCCGGAACGACGGATCCTCCTGCGCGAGGCGGGCGAGCGAGGTCGAGAGGCGATCCATGTCCGCGTTCGTCTTCGGCTCGATCGCAATCGCGATCACCGGCTCCGGGAACTGAAGGGACTCGAGCAGGATCGGGTGCTGCACGCTGCACAGCGTCTCACCCGTGACGGCGGCCTTGAGCCCCACGACCGCCACGATGTCGCCCGTGAACGCCTCGGCGATCTCCTGGCGCTTGTTGGCGTGCATCTGGAGCAGGCGACCGACGCGATCCTTCTTGCCACGGCTCGCGTTCAGGATCTGATCGCCGGGCTTCACGCGTCCCGAGTAGACCCGGATGTACGTCAAATGCCCAACGTGTTTGTCGGTCGTCAGCTTGAAGGCGAGCGCCGCGAAGGGATCATTGTCATCGGCCGAGCGCCGCTCGAGGGCGCCGGTGTGCGGATGCTGGCCCTCGACCGGCGGAACGTCGAGCGGCGAGGGCAGAAAATCCACCACGGCGTCGAGCAGCGGCTGCACGCCCTTGTTCTTGAAGGCTGCGCCGCACAACACCGGGACGATCTTCATGCGCAGCGTCGCCTCGCGAATCGCCTTGCGCAGCGGATCGGGGCCAATCGGTTCGTCGTCGAGAAAGCGCGCCGCGAGCACTTCGTCGAGCTCCGCGGCGGCCTCGACCAGCACCTCGCGCGCTTGCGTCGCTGCCTGCACGAGTTCCTCCGGCAGCTCCTTCACTTCGAAATCCGCGCCGAGGCTCTCGTCGTTCCAGTAGATCGCCTTCTGCTCGAGCAGATCGACGACGCCGCAGAAGGCATCCTCGGCGCCGATCGGAAGCTGGATCGGAATCGCATTCGCGCCGAGGCGATCACGAATCATGCCGACCACGCGATCGAAATCCGCACCCACGCGATCCATCTTGTTCACGAACGCGATGCGGGGAACGTGATACTTGTCGGCCTGGCGCCAGACCGTTTCCGACTGCGGCTCGACGCCGCCCACACCACAGAAGACGCCGATCGCGCCATCGAGCACCCGCAGCGAGCGCTCGACCTCGATCGTGAAATCCACGTGGCCCGGTGTGTCGATGATGTTGATGCGATGATCCTTCCAAAACGCCGTCGTCGCCGCCGACGTGATGGTGATGCCGCGCTCCTGCTCCTGCTGCATCCAATCCATCGTGGCCGCGCCGTCGTGCACTTCGCCCATTTTGTAATTGACGCCCGTGTAGTACAGGATTCTCTCGGTGGTCGTCGTCTTGCCGGCGTCGATATGGGCCATGATGCCGATGTTCCGGGTTCTCTCGAGAGGTGCGGTGCGGCCCATGTCCGTTTACTTGCCCTTCCGTCGGCGCCTGCAGCCCGACGGCAGCTCGCCCCGCGATCTCACTACCAGCGGTAGTGAGAGAAGGCCTTGTTGGCCTCCGCCATGCGGTGCGTGTCTTCGCGCTTCTTGACGGCTTCTCCGCGCTCGTTCGCGGCGTCGATGATTTCGTCGGCGAGCCGTTCGCGCGCGCTCTTGCCCGGGCGCTGCCGCGCGTACTGCGACAGCCAGCGCATCGCCAGCGACGTGGCCCGCTCGGGGCGAACTTCGATGGGCACCTGATACGTGGCGCCACCCACCCGCCGCGACTTCACCTCGACCCTCGGACGGATGTTTTCGATGGCGCGTCGAAACATCGCCAGGGGGTCGTTGCGGGTCTTCGACTCGATGACGTGGAACGCGCCGTAAACGATGCCTTCCGCGGTGCTCTTCTTGCCGCCGAACATGATGATGTTCGTAAAGCGCCCGACCATGCGATCCTTGTACTTCGGATCGGGCTGGAGCTTTCGTTTCGGGACGTCTCGTCGTCGGGGCATTCCGCATCCAATAGACGCGAGCGGCCAGGCGGAACGTCACTCGACGTCCGGCCGGCCGCTCGAGGGTTCACTTGGGCCGCTTGGCCCCGTACTTCGACCGACTACGGTGTCGGTCGGTCACTCCGGTGGTGTCGAGCGTGCCGCGCACGATGTGGTAGCGGACGCCCGGAAGATCCTTCACGCGGCCGCCGCGCACGAGCACCACGGAGTGCTCCTGGAGATTGTGTCCCTCACCGGGGATGTAGGCGTTGACCTCGCGACCATTCGTGAGGCGCACGCGCGCAACTTTTCGCAGCGCCGAGTTCGGCTTCTTCGGCGTCGCGGTGAAGACGCGCAGACAGACACCGCGGCGTTGCGGCGAGCTCAACAAGTCCGGAGACTTGGAGCGCGTGCGGGGCCGCGTGCGCTTGCGACGAACGAGCTGTTGGATCGTCGGCATCCGGCCTCCGATTAGAGCGTAAAGACACCACGGCCCTGCTCCACCCCAAGGCGACGAAGGGACCGGAGGATGACTCCTCGGGCAACTCCACTTCGGCTGACTGGGGGCGGACCGCAGGGCAGCGGCCAAGACCCAAAAACCGTCGCATCTTAGCGAGCTTCGGTGCCCTGTCAACGCTTCCTAAAGGCGAAACTCCTACGAAACTATCGGAGACCGCCTCTAGACATCGAAAGCGTCACCAGGGCTGCCGGCCCCCAACGAAAGTCCGTCGCTGGCCGCACTGGCCGGAGCCGGTGCGGGCGCCGGTACCAGATCCTCCTCGGGGCCCTCGAGCATCTCCTCGGGCGCATCGATGTGGATCCCGATCTTGTTGTAGCGGGCCATTCCCGTTCCCGCAGGGATCAGGCGACCCATGATCACGTTCTCCTTCAGGCCCCGCAGGTAATCGACCTTCCCCCACATGGAGGCCTCGGTCAGCACCTTGGTGGTTTCCTGGAAGGAGGCCGCCGAGATGAACGATTCCGTCGACAGCGAGGCCTTCGTGATTCCGAGCAGCAGCGGCTCCGCCACCGCCGGCTGCTTGCCCTCGGCCTGCATCCGCTGGTTGGTCTCCTCGAAGACCATCTTCTCGACGTGCTCGCCCAGCAGGAAGTCCGTGTCTCCGACTTCCTTCACCCGCACGCGCCGCAGCATCTGGCGCACGATCACTTCGATGTGTTTGTCGTTGATGCGCACGCCCTGGAGGCGATAGACCTCCTGGACCTCGTCGACCAGATACTTCGCCAGCTCCTTCTCACCCTTGATCTTGAGAACGTCGTGCGGATTCGACGAACCGTCCATCAACGCTTCGCCCGAGCGCACGCGGTCGCCCTCGTGAACGCTGATGTGCTTGCCTTTCGGAATCAGATATTCCTTCGGCTCCGCGCCCGCGAGATCGGGCGTCACGATCACGCGGCGCTTACCGCGGGAGTCGGCGCCGAACGAGATCGCCCCATCGATCTCGGACACGATCGCGAAATCCTTCGGCTTGCGGGCTTCGAACAACTCGGCGACGCGCGGGAGACCTCCCGTGATGTCCTTCGTCTTCGTCGTCTCGCGCGGCATCTTTGCGAGCACGTCGCCCGCGGCCACTTCCTGGCCATCGGTGACCGCCAGGTTCGCGCCCACCGGCAGCAATGCGCGCGCGATCGTCGCGTTGTTCGGGTCCTTGATCGAGATGCGCGGCCGCAAGTCGGGGTCGCGCGACTCGATGATGACCTTCGACGAGAGACCGGTGAACTCGTCCACCTGCTCCTTCATCGTAGAGCCTTCGATGATGTCGCCGAACTTCACGGTCCCCGTCACGTCGGAGAGAATCGGATTGGCGAACGGATCCCACTGGATCAACATCGTCCCGCTCTTCACGCGCTCGCCATCGTTCACGCGCACGTGCGCGCCGTAGACGACCGGGTAGCGCTCCCGCTCACGGCCCGTCGCGTCGAAGATCCCGATTTCCGCGTTGCGGCTCATCGCCACGCGC
Organism: Deltaproteobacteria bacterium; assembly: GCA_031405455.1. Taxonomy (GTDB): domain Bacteria; phylum Myxococcota_A; class UBA9160; order UBA9160; family SMWR01; genus DATBRV01. The sequence continues at coordinate 4,745 of JANNIY010000207.1, forward strand.
CGGCCCTCGCGATCCAGCACGGTACGCAGGTTCGTGAAACGCGCTTCGCCTTCGCTCGTCGCCGTGGCGTGGGACTGCTCGACGCGGCGTGTCGCCGTGCCGCCGATGTGGAACGTCCGCATCGTGAGCTGGGTTCCGGGCTCGCCGATCGATTGCGCCGCGATCACGCCGACCGCTTCCCCCATGTTCACGAGCTCGCCGCGCGAGAGATCGCGCCCGTAGCATTTCGTGCAGACACCGAAGGTCGCTTCGCAGGTGAGCACCGACCGGATCATCACCTTCTCGATGCCGGCATTCTCGATGATGCGGACCTTGTCTTCGTCGATCTCCTCGCCCGCCCGCGAGAGCACCTCGTCGGTGAGCGGGTCCTTGACGTCCTCGAGCGCCACCCGCCCGAGGATGCGCTCGCCGATCGCCTCGATGATCGCACCGCCCTCGACGAGTGAGCCGACTTCGATGCCGTCGACCGTGCCGCAGTTCTCTTCACGGATGATGACGTCCTGCGAGACGTCGACCAGCCGGCGCGTCAGGTAGCCGGAGTTCGCGGTCTTGAGCGCGGTGTCCGCGAGACCCTTGCGCGCGCCGTGCGTCGAGATGAAGTACTGGAGAACCGAGAGCCCTTCACGGAAGTTCGAGGTGATCGGCGTTTCGATGATCTCCCCGGACGGCTTCGCCATCAGACCGCGCATGCCGGCCAGCTGGCGCATCTGCTGTTGGGAGCCGCGCGCTCCCGAGTCGGCCATCATGAAGATCGAGTTGAAGCTCCGAATCTGGCGCGAAACTCCGTCTTCTCCCACCACGGCTTCGGTGCCGAGCGCATCCAGCATCTGCGAGGCAATCCGCTCGGACGCGTTCGCCCAGATGTCGATGACCTTGTTGTAGCGCTCACCGTCGGTGATCAGCCCCTCCTGGTACTGCTGCTCGATCTGCTGCACTTCGACGTTCGCAGCCGCGATCACGCGTTCCTTGTCGACCGGAATCTTCATGTCGTCGATGCAGATCGAGACACCGGCGCGGGTCGCGTACTGGTAGCCGAGGCTGCGCAAACGATCGGCGAGCAACACGGTCGCCTTGTTGCCGAGGCGACGGTAGGCCTGGTCGATGAGCTCGCCGAGCGCCTTCTTGTCCATCACATGGTTGATGATCTCGAAGGGGATCTCGGGCGGCACGATTTCGCCCAGCAGAATGCGGCCCGTCGACGTGTCGACGATCTTGCCGGCCATTCTCACCTTGATCGCCGCATGCAGGTCGACTTCCCCTGCGTCGTAGGCGCTGCGGACTTCCTCGGGGTTGGAGAAACGCATGCCCTCACCGCGAGCGCCGGGCTGTTCGCGGGTCATGTAGTAGCAACCGAGCACGATGTCCTGGCTCGGCCCGATGATCGGCCGACCCGTGGCGGGCGAGAGGATGTTGTTGGTCGACATCATCAAGACCCGCGCTTCGATCTGCGCTTCCACCGAGAGCGGGACGTGCACGGCCATCTGATCGCCGTCGAAGTCGGCGTTGAACGCGGCGCAGGTCAGCGGATGCAGCTGAATCGCCTTGCCGTCGATCAACAGCGGCTCGAACGCCTGCACTCCCAGGCGATGCAGCGTCGGCGCGCGGTTGAGCATCACCGGATGCTCCTGGATCACCTCCGCGAGGATGTCCCAGACCTCCGGATGCTCCTTCTCCACCATCTTCTTGGCGGCCTTGATGGTGGTGACGTAGCCGCGCTGCTCGAGCTTGGAATAGATGAACGGCTTGAACAGCTCGATGGCCATGCGGCTGGGGAGCCCGCACTGGTGCAGGCGCAACTCCGGCCCGATCACGATCACGGAACGCCCCGAATAGTCGACGCGCTTGCCGAGCAGGTTCTGACGGAAGCGGCCCGTCTTGCCCTTCAGCATGTCCGAGAGGGACTTGAGCGGGCGCTTCGACGGCCCGGTGATCACGCGGCCCCGCCGGCCGTTGTCGAACAGCGCATCGACCGCTTCCTGGAGCATCCGCATTTCGTTGCGGATGATCACGTCCGGCGCATTCAGCTCCTGCAGCCGCTTGAGCCGGTTGTTGCGGTTGATCACGCGGCGATAGAGATCGTTCAAGTCGCTCGTGGCGAAGCGTCCACCATCGAGCGGCACCAGCGGCCGCAGATCGGGCGGAATCACCGGGATGACCTCGAGGATCATGTGCTCGGGCTTGTTCCCCGACTCCCGGAACGCATCGAGCACCTTGAGGCGCTTCGAGATCTTCTTGCGCTTCGCCTCGCTGGTGGCCTCGCGCATCTCGGAGCGCAGACGCTTGCACTCCCCCTCGACATCGAGCGACGCCAACAGCTCGCGGATCGCCGCAGCGCCGATACCGATCTGGAAGGCCTCGCGGCCATGGCGATCGCGCGCCTCGGCGAGGGCTTCGTCGTTGAGCAGTTCGCCCTTCTCGAGATCCGTTTCGCCCGGATTCGTGACGATGTGCGACTCGAAATACAGGACCTTCTCGAGATCACGCAGCGAGATCTCGAGAATGTTGCCGATGCGCGACGGCAGCGACTTCAGGAACCAGATGTGCGCGACGGGCGTGGCCAGCGTGATGTGGCCCATGCGCTCACGCCGCACCTTGCTCTGGATCACCTCGACGCCGCACTTCTCGCACACGACACCACGGTGCTTCATGCGCTTGTACTTGCCGCAGTTGCACTCGTAGTCCTTGACCGGTCCGAAGATCTTCGCGCAGAAGAGCCCATCCCGTTCCGGCTTGAAGGTCCGGTAGTTGATGGTCTCCGGCTTGCGGACCTCTCCAAACGACCACTCGCGGATCTTCTCCGGAGCGGCGATCGAAATGCGCAGCGCGTTGAACGCGAGCGGGTCCTTCGGCTTCTCGAACAGATTGTAGAGATCGCGCAAGGCAGACCCCTCCCTTAATTCTTGTCTTCGAGGAGTTCGACGTCGAGACTGAGCGCCTGGAGCTCCTTGACGAGCACGTTGAAGCTCTCCGGCAACCCGGGCTCGAGGACGTTCTCCCCGCGAACGATCGATTCGTACATGCGCGTGCGGCCGAGCACGTCGTCCGATTTGACGGTCAGGAATTCCTGGAGCGCGAACGCCGCGCCGTAGGCCTCGAGCGCCCACACTTCCATTTCGCCGAGCCGCTGACCACCGAACTGCGCCTTGCCACCGAGCGGCTGCTGGGTGACGAGGCTGTAGGGCCCGATGCTCCGCGCGTGGATCTTGTCGTCGGCCAGGTGGTGCAGCTTCATCATGTAGAGCACGCCCACCGTCACCTCGCCGTCGAACGGCTCGCCGGTGCGCCCGTCGAACAGGACCGTCTGCCCCGTTTCCGGCAGGCCCGCGCGCGAGAGCTCGCCGCGGATGGTCTCCTCCTTGGCGCCGTCGAATACGGCCGTCGCCATGTGGAAGCCGCGGCGCGCGTCCTGCGCGAGGGCAACGACCGTTTCGGGGCTCGCCTCGCCGATCAGCTTCGCGATGCGCTCGTCGCCGTACAGATGCTGGAGCTTGGCGCGCAGCTGCTCCGGATCGGGCGCGTGCTCCTCGAGCAGCTGATTCACCCGCTGTCCGAGACCGAGGGCGGCCCACCCGAGGTGCGTTTCGAGAATCTGCCCGACGTTCATGCGCGAGGGCACACCGAGCGGATTGAGCACGATGTCGACGGGCGTCCCGTCGGCGAGGTACGGCATGTCCTCTTCGGGATGGATTCGCGAGATCACGCCCTTGTTGCCGTGGCGCCCCGCCATCTTGTCGCCGACGGAGAGCTTGCGCTTGATGGAGAGGTACACCTTCACCATCTTGAACACGCCCGGAGGCAGCTCGTCGCCCTTGCGCAATCTCGCGATCTTCTCGTCGAAGACCGCCTTGATGACGCCCGCCTGCTCTTCGACGCTCGCGAGGATGCGGTCGATCTGCTCCTGGGTCCGCGGGTCCGCAATCTGCACGTCGCGCCAGCGCCGGATCGGGATCTCATCGAGGATCTCGCTCGTGAGCGTCTGGCCCGCGTCGATCCAGCTGAGCTTCTTGCGCTCGTCACCGACGCGATTCGCCGCCTGCTTGCCGAGCATGAGCTCGCGCACCTTGCGCATCGCGCTGCCGCGAATGATGCGGACCTCGTCCTCCTGATCCTTGCGCAGCCGCTCGATGTCGGCTTCCTCGATCGCCTGGGCGCGCTCGTCCTTCTGCACGCCGCGGCGCGAGAAGACCTGCGCGCCGATCACGGTGCCGGAAACGCCCGGCGGCACCCGCAGAGAAGTGTCCCGCACGTCGCCGGCCTTCTCGCCGAAAATCGCGCGCAGCAGCCGCTCCTCGGGCGAGAGCTGGGTCTCGCCCTTCGGGGTGATCTTGCCGACGAGCACGTTGTCGGGACCGACCTCGGCGCCGATGCGCACGATCCCGGACTCGTCGAGATCGCGCAGCGCGTCCTCGCCGATATTCGGAATGTCGCGGGTGATGTCCTCCTTGCCGAGCTTCGTGTCGCGGGCCACACACTCGAACTCCTCGATGTGGATCGAGGTGTAGGAGTCGTCCTTCACCACGCGCTCGGAGATCAGGATCGAGTCTTCGAAGTTGTATCCGCCCCAGGGCATGAACGCGACGACCACGTTGCGTCCCAGCGCGAGCTCACCCTGCTCGGTGGCCGGGCCGTCCGCAATCACCTGGCCCTTGCTCACGCGGGCGCCGCGCTTGACGATGGGCTTCTGGTTGATGCAGGTGTTCTGGTTCGAGCGCTGGTACTTGATCAGGTTGATGATGTCGACGTTCGAGCCGACACCGTCGTCCTCGTCGGGCTTGATGACGATGCGCCCGGCGTCGACCGATTCCACCACGCCGTCACGCTTGGCCACCACGGTCACGCCGGAGTCGCGCGCAACCACGGCTTCGAGCCCCGTGCCGATCAGCGGCGCCTGCGTCCGCATCAGCGGAACCGCCTGGCGCTGCATGTTCGAGCCCATCAATGCGCGGTTCGCGTCGTCGTTCTCGAGGAACGGGATCAGCGAGGCCGCCACCGACACCAGCTGGTTGGGCGACACGTCCATCATGTCGACTTCGGAGGGGGGTACCACCACGAACTCGCCGGCCTTGCGCGCCTGCACGACGTCCTTGGTGAAGCGGCCCTCGTCGTCGACCACCGCGTTCGCCTGGGCGATCGCGAGGCGCTCTTCATCGAGCGCCGTCAGGTATTTCACCTCATTCGTCACCTTGCCGTCCTTGACGACGCGGTAGGGCGTTTCGATGAAGCCCAGCTCGTTCACGCGGGCGAACGTCGACAGCGACGCGATCAGTCCGATGTTCGGACCTTCGGGCGTCTCGATCGGGCAGATGCGCCCGTAGTGGGTCGGATGCACGTCGCGGACTTCGAAGCCCGCGCGCTCGCGCGTGAGTCCGCCTGGCCCGAGCGCTGAGAGCCGGCGCTTGTGCGTCACCGCCGAGAGCGGATTCGTCTGGTCCATGAACTGCGAGAGCTGGCTCGACCCGAAGAACTCCTTGACGACCGCAGACACGGGCTTGGAGTTGATCAGATCGTGCGGCATCAGCGTCTCGATCTCCTGGAGCGACATGCGCTCCTTGATCGCGCGCTCCATGCGCACCAGACCGATGCGATACTGGTTCTCCAGCAGCTCTCCCACGACGCGCACGCGCCGGTTGCCCAGGTGGTCGATGTCGTCGATGCGCTTGGTCGGATCGGCCCCGTTCTTCAGTTCCACGAGGTACTTGAAGGCGGCGAGGATGTCTTCGCGCCGCAGCGTCGGGAGCTCGCGCAGCGAGATCTCGCGCTTCGCAGCGTTGGCGCCGCCGGCCTGCGCTTCCACGCGCTCGTCGGGATCGAATCCCAGCTTGTGGTTCACCTTCAAGCGCCCGACGCGCGAGAGGTCGTAACGCTCGGGATTGAAGAACAGGTTGCGGAACAGGTTCGTCGCGGTGTCGACCGTCGGCGGGTCTCCCGGCCGCAGGCGACGATAGATCTCGATGATCCCTTCCTCGGTGGTCAGCGTCTTGTCGGCGAGCAGCGTGTCCCGCAGCGCGGTGCCCGTGATCAACGGATCGAGGTAGAGCAACGGGAACTCGTTGATGCCGCGCTCACGGAGCTGGTCGAGGTGCGCCTGCGTCAGGTCCTCGTTGCACTCGATGATCACTTCGCCGGTCGTCTCGTCGACGATGTCGACCGGCGCGACGCGCTTCACGGCGTCGGTGCGAATCAAATCGTCGGGACCCACCTGGATCCATTCGATACCGGCTTCGACGATCTTGCGGACCGCGACGCTCGTGAACTTGCGGTCTTTGCGGACGAGCACGTTGCCTGCGTCGTCCTTCACCTCGCGGGTGCAACGCTGTCCGATCAGCAGATCGGGCGTCACGCTCTTCATGACCTTCTTGCCATCGATCCGGATCATTTCGGGCTTGTAGAAGTAGGCGAGCAGCTCCTCGGAGCTGTAGCCCAGCGCCTTCAGCAACACGGTTCCGTGGATCTTCCGGCGGCGGTCGATGCGCGCGTAGAGCAGGTCTTTGTGGTCGAACTCGAGATCGAGCCACGAGCCGCGATAGGGAATGATGCGGCAGGAGTAGATGCGCTTGCCGGCCGCGGTGACGGTGCTCGAGGTCGAGGTGTCGTAGAAGATGCCGGGCGATCGGTGCAGCTGCGAAACGATCACGCGCTCGGTGCCGTTGATGATGAAGGTGCCGTTCTCGGTCATGATCGGGATTTCCCCGAAGTAGACCTCCTGCTCCTTCACGTCGCGGATCGCCTGCGAACCCTCGCTGTCGTCCCACGCCACGAGCCGGATCGTGACCTTGAACGGCGCCGCGTAGGTCATCCCCCGCTGGAGACACTCCTGCACGTCGTACTTCGGCTCCTCGAGGGTGTATCCCACGAACTCGAGCGACGCGGAGTCGTTGAAGTCCTTGATCGGGAACACCGATTGGAACACGGCCTGAAGGCCGGCGTTTTCGCGCTTCTCCGGCTCGACGTTCGCCTGCAAGAATCGCTCGAACGTGTGCTTCTGGATCTCGATCAGATCCGGAATGTCGAGGATCGAGGGAATCTTGAGGAAGTTCCTGCGGATGCGCGGGACGTTCTCCGAAAAGGGAATGGCGTTCACGGGTTCGTCTCGGCCTCCAGTTCGAAAGGGCGATGCTCGCGCAACGGGTCGACGCTGAGTGCGCGCCGAGCGGCCCAGGCCGCTCGGCGCATCAGCAGGTTCCCGTTACTTGATCTGGACCTGGCCGCCGGCAGCCTCGATCTGGGCCTTGATCTTGGCGGCCTCGTCCTTGGTCACGCCTTCCTTGATCGCCTTCGGCGCGCCCTCGACGAGATCCTTGGCCTCCTTGAGGCCGAGCGTCGTCACGGCGCGCACTTCCTTGATCACCTGGATCTTCTTGTCGCCCGCGGAGAGGAGCACGACGGTGAATTCGTCCTTCTCCTCTGCGGCGCCCGCAGCAGCGGCGCCACCGCCCGCAGCCACGGCGGCGACCGGCGCAGCCGCCGAAACGCCCCACTTGGTTTCCAGGAGCTTCGCGAGCTCCGCGGCCTCCATGATCGTGAGGCCCGACAGTGACTCGACGATTGAGTTGAGATCAGCCATTTCCTCGACACCCTTCCTAGTTTGACCCGGGGTTTCCCGGGCAGTTCTGGCGGGGCAGCCCGCCGGTTCGAGCGGCGGGCTACCCCGCCGTTCGGATCGCGCGGCCTCCCGGCCGCCGACCCGGATCGATGTTCACGCGCCTCCGGATTCGAGTCCGCTCCGGCGTGCTTCCATGAGCCTTGCGAGCTGAGCGCCCGGTTCGGCCACCAGCCGGGCGATTTGCGTCGCCGGGGCCAGGATCAAACCGATGATCTTTCCGCGCAGCGCATCGAGAGACGGCAACGTCGCGAGCGTCCCGATTGCGGCGACGTCGACCGGACGTCCGTCGAGCATGCCGCCGCGCAGCTGGTGCTTTTCGTTGTCCTTCTGGAACTCCGTCAGGATCTTCGCGAGCCCCACCGGATCGCCGAACGAGAGCGCGATCACGGTCGGCCCTTCGAAGTGCGAGGCGATCTCCGCCAGCCTCGAACCTTCCGCGGCGCGCCGCAGGATCGAGTTCTTGGCGACGCGATACTCGTAGGCGCCGCGCCCCTCCGTGCGGATCCGCCGGCGCAGGGCGTTCATCGCCTGCACGCCGACGCCACGGAAATCCGCGACATACACGCTCGTCGCGCGGGAGAATTTCTCCTTCAGCTCGTCAACCTGCTCGACTTTCTGGGCTCGCGTCAGCACCGTTCGCTCCTCTACGCCGCCTGCGCGGTTACGCAGCTCGCCGGATCGATGCGCAGGCCGGGCCCCATCGTCGTCGAGAGCGAGATCTTCTTCAGGTAGATGCCCTTGCTGGTCGCCGGCTTGGCCCGGACGATCGCATCGAGGAGCGCCTGGATGTTGTCCACCAGTTTCGCCGCGTCGAAGGAGAGCTTTCCGATCGCCAGATGGATCGTGCCCGCCTTGTCGACGCGATATTCGAGCTTGCCCGCCTTGTGCTCGCGCACCGCGCGGGAAATGTCCATCGTCACGGTCCCGAGCTTCGGGTTCGGCATCACGCCGCGCGGACCGAGGACCTTTCCGAGCCGGCCCACCACGCCCATCATGTCGGGCGTCGCGATCACGCGATCGAACTCGAACCAATTCTCTTCCTGGATCTTCTTGGCCAGATCCTCGCCGCCGACGAAGTCGGCGCCCGCCTCGCGCGCCTCCTTCTCCTTCTCATTCTTCGCGAACACGAGCACGCGTGTCGTCTTGCCGATGCCGTGCGGCAGCGAGATCGTGCCGCGCACCATCTGGTCCGCGTGCTTCGGATCGACCCCGAGATTGATCGCGAGATCGACGCTCTCGTCGAACTTCACCGGCGGATACGCCTTGATCAGCCCCACCGCTTCCGCGAGCGCGTAGCTGCGGTTGCGATCGATCGTCTCTGCTGCCGTCTTGTAGCGCTTGCCGGCCACGTCCTCAGCCCTCCACCACGTCGAGACCCATCGAACGCGCCGTTCCCGCAACGATGCGCATGGCGTTCTCGACGTCGTTCGAGTTCAAATCGGGCGCCTTCAGCTCCGCAATCTCCCGGAGCTGCTGTCTCGTCACGCTGCCGACCTTCGTGCGGTTCGGCTCGCCCGAGCCCTTGGCGATCTTCGCAGCGCGCTTGAGCAGGATCGCGGCCGGCGGTGTGCGCAGCTCGAACGTGAACGAGCGGTCGGAGTAGACCGTGATCACCGCGGGGATGATCAAGCCCTGCTTGTCCTGCGTCCGCGCGTTGAAGGCCTTGCAGAACTCCATGATGTTCACGCCGTGCTGGCCGAGCGCGGGCCCGACCGGCGGAGACGGATTGGCCGCTCCGGCCGGACACTGGAGTTTCACGATCGCTGTGATCTTCTTTGCCACGGCTCTTCGTCCCTCAGGCCTTTTCCACGTTCGTGTAATCGAGCACCACCGGCGTCGCGCGTCCGAAGACGTGCACCATCACGCGCAGCTTCTCCTTCTCGGGCATCACCTCGTCGACGAAGCCGGAGAAGTTCGCAAAGGGTCCCGTGACCACGCGGACGTTCTCGCCCTGGTCGAACAGGATTTTCGGCTTCGGCTTCGCCGCGCCGTCCTTGATCTGCTGCGTCATCCGCGCGACCTCCTCGTCGGAGATCGGCGGGGGCTTCTTGTCGCCTCCCACGAAGCCGGTGATCTTCGGCGTGCCACGGACGATGTGCCAGGTCTCGTCCGTCAGCTCCATGTGCACCAGGATGTAACCCGGGAAGTACTTCCGCTTCGAAGTGCGCTTCTCCCCCTTGACCATCTCGACGACGGTCTCCTCCGGGATCAGCACTTCGTCGAAGAACTCCTCCTTGCCCATGGATTTGGCGCGATCGAGCAGGGCACGCATGGCTTTCGCCTCGTGCCCCGAATACGTATGAATGATGTACCACTGCTTCGCCATCGAGTCTCCGAAGGGGGGCTCCGACCTCGTTCAGGGCACCACGAATCGCATCAACTGACCGAGCACCAGATCCACCAGCGACAGCGCCGCCGTAATCAGCGCGACGACCACCACCACACCAATCGTTCCGGCCGTCGCCTCTTGTTGCGTCGGCCACGTGATCTTGCGGAACTCGACGCGAACATCGGACAGGTACTGCCTCGTATCACTCACCCAAACCACCGGGTTCCACTGCATCGCTCCCGCCCTCAACCGTTCAGTCTGGCAGGCGCGGAGGGACTCGAACCCCCAACCCCCGGATTTGGAGTCCGGTGCACTACCAGTTGTGCTACGCGCCTAGGTCCTATTCCAAGATTTCGGACACGACACCGGCGCCGACCGTGCGGCCGCCTTCGCGAATCGCGAAGCGCAGCTCCTTGTCCATCGCGATCGGCGTAATCAGTTCCACCACCATTTCCACGTTGTCTCCCGGCATCACCATCTCGGTGCCTTCC
>JANNIY010000208.1:0-10687 GCA_031405455.1 Deltaproteobacteria bacterium
GTAGAGAATCCCCTCGATGCGGTGGAAGCGCTCGCTCACGCGCCGCAGATCGCGCGCGCGACTCGGATCCTCGTGCAACACACCGAGATCGAAGCCGTGGTCGGAGAGCACGATCAACGTGGTGTCGCCGTCGAGCGCCGCGAGATACGCGCCCACGATCTCGTCGGCGTAGGCATACATCTCCTCCACCGCCCGGCCGTAGCGCCGGCCCTGCTCGGCGAGCGGGCCCGCGAGTTCGCTGCGGCGAAAGAGGTGCCCAAAGAGATGAGAGGTCGAATCGACGCCCTCGATGTAGGTGAGCAGCACGTCGGGATCTCGCTGCTTCCAGAGCTGAAGGCCGATCTCCCGGTAGCTCTGCGCGGTGGCGAGCGCCCACCTGAAGTGGCTGAAGTCGTCCTGGAAGTCAAAGGGCCGCGCGATCTCCTCGGGCGTGATGTCGACGAAGCGCGCGAGCTCTTCGGGCGTCAGATCGCCCGGGCGTCGCACGAGTGGCGCGATGGCGTCCATCAGCTCGGGCGGGTGGGTCACACCGATCGGATCGCTGCTGCCGCTCGCCCCCGCGTCGAACAAGAAGTGGTAACAGGTGTGGTCGCTCACGATGGCCCCACGCACGCTCTCGGCGGGCCAGGTGGCCCACCAGCCCACCACGGCCACCTGACGCCCGGCATCGGAGAGCACGTTCCAGAGCGCCTTCACGCGCCGCATCTGGCTCGTCACCGGCAGCTCCGCTCCGGTCTTTGCGTTGACGGCCACGAAGTGGGAGATCCCGTGCTCGAGGGGAGTCTTGCCCGTCGCGATCGTCGTCCAGAGGATGGGGGAGAGCAGCGGTTTGCTGCTGACGAAGCGCCCATACGCTCCGCCCTGTCGCAGCTTCGCGAAGTTCGGGAGCTTGCCCTCCGAGAGCAACAGGTCGACGACCTGCGGATCGACGCCGTCGAGACCGAGAACGATCACGCGACCGCGCTCGGAATTGGAGGACGAGCAGGCGACGGCGAGTGAGAGCGCGCAGAGCAGGAGTCCAATGCTGCGGATCACGGGCGCCTCTTGGCCGCGAGCTCCGCGAGACGGTCGCTCGCGCGCGGGCGGTCTCCGCTGGGAAGGTGACGTGGATTGATCGCGTGCGCCCGCTCGAATGCGCCGACCGCGTCGTCGAGCAGCCCGTTTCGCTCGTAGAGGAGTCCCAGATTGTAGAAGAGCACGTCGTTCGAGGGCGCGGCGCGTGCGGCTGCTTCGAGCTCGCGGCGCGCAAGTGGCCAGTCTCGCGTCTCGAACGTGACACCCAGCATGTAGTGGAAGTGCCCGATCAGATTCTGCGTCAGGTAGTCCTTGGGCACGCGCGGATCGCCTTCGCCGGTGAGGGGGCCGGCGGGAAGCACCAGCTCGGGGGGCGCTCCGCCCGTGCGCGCGATCCGGAACACCGTCCCGATGGGCACCGCCTCGAGCGCGGGCAGGCTCCAGTTCGGATGGTGGGTGAAGAAGAGCGGATCCTGCTCGGGATCGAAGCGCAGCGGCGGCAGGTCGGCTTCGCCCACGCCCGCCATCACGAGGTCGACGTCCGGGCGCCGTCCCTCGACCAGATGGAGATAGAGGAGCGTGAAGAGGACATTGTCGTCGCTCGCCGAAAGATGCGCTCCGGGCGGGAGTGAGCGCAGCACTTCCTCCGCGAAGGCCTCCGACACGCGATAGCGACTGCGATCGAAGCTGCTCCAGCCGGTGACGAGCAGCAACGTGGGCAACGCGAGCGGCAACAGGCGCAGCGCTCGCGGCAGCCGCTCGATCAGCACCTGGCAACCGAGACCGGCGAGCAGCGCGAGCATTGCGTAGGAAGGAATGTAGTAGCGATGCCAGATGAAGAGGTCCGAGCGCGACCCGTGCAGCGCGAGCGATGCGAGGTTGCCGAGCATCACCAGCACGGGAAGGAGAACGGGCCAGCCGTGGCGGCGCGCGGCAGCAAGTGCGAGCGCTGCGAGGCCCGGGCCGACCCAGGCCGACTCGACGACGAGACTGCGAGCCCAATCCCCGGCGATCGGCAGCAGATCGCCCGGCCCCTCGATCCATGCGCGGTCCCAGAAGTCGCGGCGCAGGACGACGTCGAGAAAGCGCTCGAGCGTCTCGGGATCGCCCCAATCGAGCCGCGGATTCGCCTGCGAGCGCAACGGGAGATAGGCATAGACGACCAGGCCCGCGAGCATTGCCGCGCCCGCGCCCAGGGTCTGGCGCGGACGGCGCAGCAGCGAAGGCTCGACCGACACCGCGAAGAGTCCGAGCGCAATTGCCTCGACCGCGAGGAAGGTATGATTGGTCGCGCCGAGCCCGCAAACAAAGCAGGCCAGGGCGAGTCGGCGCCCCCGTGCGCTCTTCGTTCCAGCGCCAGGCGGCCCAGGCTGCGAGCACGACGAAGAGCGCATTCAGCGCGTACACGCGCTGCACGTTGGCCTCGGCCCAAAAACTCGGAGCGAAGGCGAGCAACAGCGCCGCGAGCAGCGCGGCGATCGGATCCAGCCGGACGGTTTTGCGCAGGAACAGGAAGAGCACCACGCAAGCTCCCGCGGCGCAGGCCGCAGAGAAGAGGCTCATGCGCCACGCGATCGATCCGAAGGGGAGCCCGAGCGTCCAGAGCTTTCCGAGCAGCACGTAGAGCGGATAACCCGTCGGGTGCGGGATTCCGACCAGGTGGACGGCGGTGACGAGCTCGCCGCTGTCTCCGACGTAGATGGTGGGGCAGGCGCCAGCTGCGTAGATTAGAAACAGGGTGGCGCCCAGGAGGAGTGCGCCGAGGCCATCGCGTCTGCTCATCGCATCCTCACGGCCAGAATGCTGCCAGGCCGGCGGCTCCACGACACTGGCCGCGCGCGCCCGTTAGCCGCCCGCGAGCTTCTCCGCCTGCGCCACGAGATCTTCCAGCAGCGCGAGCCCGCCATCCCAGAAGCCCGGGTCGCCGATTTCGAGGCCCACGCGCGAGAGCAGACGCTCGGGCGTGTCGGAGCCGCCCGCGCGCAGCAGCTCGAGATACTTCGGAACGAAGGCGGCGCCTTCCTCGTCGTAGCGGCGCAAGAGCGCCAGCACCAGCAGCTCGCCGAAGGCGTAGGCGTAACAGTAGAAGGGGGAGTGCACGAAGTGGGGGATGTAGAGCCACCACCAGCCGTAGTCGTCCGAGAGCGCGACCGAATCGCCGAACATCGGGCGGTTGGCGGCGAGCCAGAGTTCGTTCACGCGCGGGATGTCGAGCTCGCCTTCCGCCCGACGGGCGGCGTGCAGCGTCTGCTCGAAGCGCGTCATCGCGACCTGCCGGAATACGGTGGCGAAGGCGTCTTCGATCTTTCCGCACACGAGCGCGAGCCGGACCTCGGGGTCCGATTCCTCGCGCAAAAGCCGCCGGAACACCAGCATTTCGCCGAACACGCTCGCCGTCTCGGCGAGCGTGAGGGGCGTGTCCTGCTCGAAGAGCCCGCGCGGCGCCGCCAGCGATTGGTGGACGCCGTGGCCGAGTTCGTGGGCGAGCGTCATCACGTCGCGTTGGTTGCCGGTGTAGTTGAGCAGCACGTAGGGGTGAACACTCGGAAGCGTCGAGGCGCAAAACGCGCCGCCGCGTTTGCCTTCGCGCAGCTCGGCATCGATCCAGCGCCGTTGGAAGAAGGCGCCCGTAATGTCGGCCAGCTCGGGGGAGAAATCCCGGTAGGCGGCCTCGACGATCGCGCGCGCCTCGTCCCAGCTGCGCGTGTTCCCCTTCTCGGCGATCGGCGCGTAGCGGTCGAAATCTTCGAGCTGCGGCAGGCCGAGCAGGCGCGCCTTGAGGCGGTAGTAGCGGGCGACGAGCGCATGGCGCCCGTCGCAGGCGGCGAGCAGCGCATCGACGCTCGCGGCGTCGATCTCGTTCGAGAGATGGCGCGAAGCCGCCGGCGTCTCGAAGTGGCGCAGGCGATCGTCGACGGCCTTGTCCTGGAGCAGCGTATTGAAGATGAAGGCGAGCGGCCGGGAGTTGCTGCGCAGGCCCTGCGTCAGCGCGCGCGCAGCCTCGCGGCGCAGCTCGCGTTCGGGTGAATACAGCAGCGAGAGCACTTCCTCCTCGCCGAGTTCGCGCGTCTCTCCCGCATGCGTCACCTGGAAGCGCAGCGCCGCCACCATTTCGTCGAACAGCCGGCTGAAGGCCCGCCGGCCGGTATTCGCGAGATCCTCGATCAGCTTCTCTTCGTTCTCGGCGAGCACGTGCGGGCGGTGGCGGCGCATGGAGGCGAGAAAATGCCGGCGCGCCGCGAGCGCCGGCGCGGCGAGCAGGGCGTTCGCGGCCGCGTCCTCGAGCCCCACCCATTCGAGTTCGAAAAAGACCAGCGTGTTGCGGATCTCGCTCGCGCGCTCCTGCACGTGTTGCATGAGCGCCCCGTGGCGCGGCACGGCCGTATCCGCCGCGAAAAGCAGCTGCGCGTAGCAGGCGGGGCGGGCGGAGAGCTCGCCGATCGTCTCGAGCTCGTCGAGCGCGAGCGCCAGCGCTGCGGCGGAGAGCCGCGCGACGCCTCCCCGGTGTTGCTCGGCAAAGCGCTGCGCAGCGACCTGCGCCTTCGCGAGATCGGACTCGATGCGCGGATCCTCAGGGCTCGTGTAGAGATCCGAAAGATCCCAGCGCACGTCCGCCGCGAGTCCGCCGGTCTGCGTCGCTTTCGCCGCTGCCACCCTGCCTCCGCCATGGGAAAGGCTGGCCAGCATACCGCGGTAGACTCCGGCGCACGATGCGCGTGATCCTGCATGCCGACATGGACGCCTACTACGCGTCGATCGAGCAGCGCGATCGGCCCGAGTTGCGGGGGCGCCCGGTGATCGTCGGCGGAACCGGCCCGCGCGGTGTCGTCTCGGCTGCCAGCTACGAGGCCCGTCGGTTCGGCGTGCACTCGGCGCAGCCCACGGGGCTCGCGCGGCGTCTGTGCCCGGACGGCGCCTTCATTCCCGGCGACATGGCGAAGTACACGCGCGAATCGCGCCGGATCTTCGAGATCTTTCGCCGCTTCACACCGCTCGTAGAAGGCCTCTCGCTGGATGAGGCCTTCCTCGACATCACCGGGACGGGTCGCTTGTTCGGGGCGCCGCAGGCGCTCGCGCAGCGATTGCGTGCGGAGCTGCGCGCCGAAACCGAACTCGCCTGCTCCGTCGGCATCGCGCCCGTGAAGCTCGTGGCGAAGATTGCGAGCGACGTTGCGAAGCCCGATGGCCTGCTCGAAGTGCCGCCCGAATCCGTGCGTGATTTCCTCGCGCCGCTTCCCGTCGGACGCATCTGGGGCGTCGGGCCGGTGGCGCAGGCGCGGCTCGAGGCCGCCGGGCTGCGCAGCGTGGGGGAGCTCGCCAATGCGGATCCCGCGCATCTCGAGGCGCTGCTCGGATCGTGGGGCCTGGCAGTGGCGCAGCTCGCGCGCGGCGAGGACCTGCGCGAGGTCGAGCCCTGGCGCGAGCCGGTTTTTTATAGCGAAGAGAACACCTTTGCCGAGGATGTCACGCAACGCGAGGTGCTCGAGCGCACGCTCGTCTCCCACGCGGAAGCCGTGGCGCGGCGCCTGCGCCGCGATGCGCTGCGCGCGCGCAGTGTCGTGCTCAAGCTGAAGCTCGGCAGGCGCCGCTCGGCGGGGCCGCGCGGTTATCCGGTGCTCACGCGCCGCGAGACACTCGCGAACGCCACCGATGACGGCGCTGCGATCGCGGAGGCGGCGCGGCGGCTGCTCGCGCGCGCGAGCCTGAGCGAGCCGGTGCGGCTGCTCGGTGTCGGCGCCACAAACCTGGTTCCCGCAGCGGAAGCCCAGCTCGCGCTGTTTGCTCCGCCCGGCACGCTGGTGCGTCGCGATCGCCTGAACCGCGCGCTCGACACGCTGCGGGAACGCTTCGGTCCGGAAGCGGTGGTGCAGGGCACGGCGCGCGAGGTGGATCGCGCGGGGCTCTCGCTTCAGCGCAAGCGGGGCGAATCAGATTAGTGTTCCGAATCAGGAATGAGCCGAAGCAGCCCGGTTCGGGACACTAGGCGTCGGGCTGAAAGTCCGCGCGCCGGTGGCCCTTCTGCCAGCGATAGACGCGCATCGGCGGCATGTTCAGGATTTCGGTCTGCACCTGCGCGCGCCCGAAGACACTGCGCCCGAGGCTCTCGACGCGGTCGCGCACCTGGTAGGCGACGAACAGGCCGCCGGGCTCGAGCGCATCGTAGACGGAGCGCAGGATCTGCTGGCCCACGCTGCGCGTCATCGTCGAGAACGGGATGCCGGAGAGGATCACGTCGGGCGCCGATAGCTGGTGGTGCTTCAGCGCGGCTTCGATCTCGGAAGCGCTGCCCTCGTGAACGATCAGGCGCGGATCGCGCGTGCGGCCCAGCAGTTCGACGAAGCGCGGATCGATTTCGATGGCGAGCAAGCGCGCGGTCGGTGACATCGCGCGGAGCAGTGCGCGGGTGGTTCCCCCCGTACCGGGGCCCAGCTCGACCACCAGTGAGGCGTTTGCGACCTCGGCGGCGCGCACGATGCGGCGCTCAAGGAAGCGCGAGCTCGGAATGATCGAGCCCACCTGCTTCGGACTCTTGAGAAAGCCCTGCAGGAAGGCGAAGCGATGATCGGGCTGGAGGCGGATGCGGGTATTCGGGGTCATGGGGGTCCTTCGCTGGGGATACTGCGGTGTAGCCACGACGCGCCGCCGGGTCAAGCTGCGGGCTCAATCGTAGAGCCCATCGATCTGCCAGCGCTGCGTGAGATGGTCGAAGCGCAGGCGTGCGACGCTGCCATCGCTGGTTTGCACGTCGAAGTAGTCGTAGGCGAAGCGCTGCTCGCGCGCCCACCAGCCGCCGGTCGTGCGCCAGGGGCCTGCCAGCTGGACGACCCGGCCGCTCGCCACCGGACTGCGGATCCACTCGGGCCGGCCGTGTTGCGTGTGGACCTCGGCTGCGACGGGAGGGCGCAGGGCCCGCACGGCGAGCCCTGGCTCCGCGTCTGTGCTGCGTTCGCTGTTGGCGGGTTGCGCGCGCGCGGGCAACCCGCGCCCAGGGGCCCGGAAGGGCACCTGGGCGAAGGCGTCGGGGCGGTGGTCGTCGGCAACCTGGGGGGCGCCGATGCGCTCGCCACCGCACAGGGCTGCGAGTTCGGCGAGGGTGCGGCCGAGCGCGGCGGGGGCGGGGCCGGCGGGGCGGAAGAGATCGAGTTGATCGAGGGAGAGGGGGCGCCCCTCGGTTTCGAGCGCGACGGCGACGACTGCGGCGGCGGGCGGCTGCGCTTCGAGGCTGGCGCACAGCAGGCGCACGAGCACGCGCAGGTCGAGCGTCGGCGCGGCGAGGCCGATGCGCCGCGCATCGCGCCCGCCGCCTGCGAGCGAGAGCGCGAGGCCGATTTCGCCGCAGGCGAGCCGGCGCGCTTCGAGCCGCGCGAGCAGACGCGAGAGCAGGCCCTGGAGCACGAAGGCCAGCGCTTCGAGCTGCTCCAACGCGAATTCGAGATCGATGGCTTCGGAAAGATGCGAGGGCTCGGGGACGGGCAGCGGCAGCTCCGGCTCTTCGCCGCGCGCGAGCGCGATCAGCCGCAGCACCGGCGCGCCCAGGCGCGCGCCCAGAGCGCTGCGCGGGAGCCGCAGCAGATCGCGCAGCGTGCGCACGCCCAGGCGTGTGAGCGTCTCGGCCAGGGCATCGCCCGGGTCGAGCAGATCGATCGGCAGCGGCGCCAGCCACGCGCTCTCGGAGCCCGGCGGCAACACGCAGACCTCGCCGGGCTGCGTCGCGCTGGCGGCGAGCCGGCGTGCGGCGAGATGGGCCACGCTGCGCGAAGAGGCGACGGCGATGCAGCCCGGCAAGCCGAGCGCGCCCGCGCGCGCGGCGAGCGCGGCGCCGAAGCCGGCCTCGGAGCGAAACAGCGCGGCCACCCCCGAGGCGTCGAGCAGCACGGCGGCTTCGCTGGCGTAGGCGCCCGAGGCGCGCGGCACGAGCACGGCGCGCGGGGCGCAGCCGAGCGCCGCATCGAGCAGCGCAGCGCGTGCGGTCTGCTCGAGGGCTGGCGAGAGGACGCGCAGCCGCAGCTCGCTACAGACGGCACGCGCATGCGGGATGGAGCTGCCTCTGCGTACACCACGGCGTGATGCCTCGGGCGAGACTCCGATGATCTCGGCGCGCGGGCCCGGGCCCGAAGCGAGCGCCAGCGGGAGGCCCGCGAGCTCGGGCTCCGCTCTCAGCTGGGCCGCGAGCGGGAGATCGGGCACCAGGCAGCAGGCGATGCGGGCTTCACGGGAGCCCGTGCTTCGCTCGGCTGCGCCTCGCTGCGCGCCCGCTTCGCGGGCTTGCGGGCTCATGCCGCCGGGCGACCGCGCAGGCGCACCGAGATGGCGCGCGCAGACGGGCCGGTGCGCCGGCGCACCAGCGCAATTTCGGTCTCGAGCCCCTCGAGCAGCGCCGGTGTACCCGTGAAGCACGGCCGCAGCGGCGCCAGCTCGAGCGCGATCTCGGCCGCGCTGCCCGCGGCGCGCGCGAGCGAGAGCACGACGAGCGCCGTGCTCGTCGTGGCCACCACCTGCGCCAAGCGCAGCCAGCTCGCCGCTGCGACACGCGGCCCCGGCGCGCTGAGATCGAGCAGCACGACGGCGAAGCCGCGGGCTGCGAGCAGGCGCTCGGCGCCGCGCAGCGCTTCGCGCGGCCGTCGGGCGCGCATCCACAGCACGCGCTCGAGTACGACGCCGGCGGCCTGCGCCGAGTTGGGGTCGAAGGCGTCGGCGCCGTCGGCCACGGCGACGACCTCTCCGGCCTGCGTGGCTTCGGCCAGCAGGGCGAGCGCGAGCGAGGTGCGCCCGCAGGAACCCGGACCTGCGATCTCGGTGAGGCGCCCGCGCGGGAAGCCGCCGCCCAGCAGACGATCGAGTTCGGGGATGCCCGTCGGGCAGTGGACGAGCGCCTCCGCGGGCGCGCCGCCCAGGCGCAGCTGGGGGCCGAGCTCGCGCAGCAGATCCGCCACGCGGCGAGCCACGAGCGGGCAGGGGGGGGAGGCGGGGACCACGCCCTGAGTTTCGTCTTTTTTTCGCCTTCCCGTCAAGTCCGGGATTGTATACATGACGGACCTAAGCGCTCGCGCGCCGGTCCGCCAGGGAGACTGACGTGAGGGATCTAGACGCTGCTGGGATTCTTAGCCGGCTTCGCCTTGCGGCGAGGCTTGGCCTTCTTGTGCTTCGGGGGCGATTGCAGGAGACGAGCGAGGGCTTCGTCGAAGGGGACGGGCTGGCGGGGCTCGGGTTGGTGCGGGTGAGCCATGCAGAGAGTTTAGCAGAGCCGGCGGTCGTTCATGATGCGGCCCTGATCTGCGCGCTCATTTATGAAATCCACCACTGTATGGCTAGTCCGTCTCGCCTGTGGGTTCAGGAAGCGGAGTCGCGCGCCAGTGTAGTGCTGTCCGTTCTTCGTCTGTCAGCGGCGGAGAAGAGACGAGAGCTGAATAGAATTCTGTCAGATCTAAGTGTAACCCAACTAGACGGTGCTCGATCGTTAGAAAGTCGTTTAGCACGTATTTGTCGATCGAAAGCTTTGGATCGGTAATCCCGGCAAGGCGCAACAGCGCGTTGGGGTGGTCCTTATGAGTTGTCCACATTCCATGAACAACTCTGTTTCGATCACCGGAAGCCTTGCTGATTCGTTCACTGAGACGACCAAACGGTTGCAGATCACTTTCTCTAAAACGTAGGCCGAGAGTACTTCTGATGATGTTCAACCTCACATGGATGCTGAACACATTTCCCAAAACAACCGCTGCTACCGCCGGCTCGGTTTGCATGCCAAGGATAAAGAGGCGAGCTAGCCAATCTTCTACTTCTGCCCATGTCGATGCGATGATTCCGATTCGCACCGCCAGCTCGGGGTATTGCGTAATTGACCTTGCGTTTACCTGGACGGTCAGTTCCGTAAGTGACTCGGGCATCGGCTCTTACTTAGGCTTGCGCAGGTTGACGATAGGTGAGCCGCTTCCCTTCGATACCGAGCAGCGCAGCGTCGGTGCGCTCCGCGTCTGTCACGCCGCGATTGCTGTAGCGGAAGTCAAACTCGCCGACGTAGCGCTTGAGGTGATCCGAGCTGCAATGCTGGTAAACACCGTTGAGACCGCGCTTGAGGATCGAGAAATAATTCTCGACCGTGTTGGTGTAGACGTCGCCGCGGACGTACTCGCCGAGGCTGTGGTTGACCGTCTCGTGTCGCGCGTAGTCGTTTCCGAGCGTGGTGTAGACGGTCGATTCATCCGTCATGAGGGTCGAGCGCTCGCTCAGTTGAGCTTCGAGGATCCGCTCAACGTTCTTGGTGGTGACACGCTTAACGTGGAACGAGCGGACGCGGCCACCGCGCTCAACCAGCGTGACGACCTTCTCTTTCTTGGTGCGACGTCCCCAGCGCTTGGGACGCTTAACGTCGCCTTCCGCGAGAAGCCGCTTGCTGCGCGGCGTTCCGTGCGGCCGGCGGATCTTGCCGCCGAGGTAAACCTCATCGACTTCGACCACGGCACCGAACCCGCCCATCGGAGAGGGATTCGACTCGCGCATCGCCTCGCGAATCCGGTGCGCCATGAACCAAGCCGTCTTGTACGTGATCCCGAGCATGCGGTGGAGCTGGTGCGCCGAAATGCCCTTTTTGCTGGCGCACATCAGGGTAGTCGCCAGAACCCACTTATGGAGGGGAAGCTTGGAACGCTCAAACACGGTGCCAACCGTCACG